>PMSQ01000039.1 GCA_003168355.1 Acidobacteriaceae bacterium
CGCGCCCGGGCGCGCGAAAAATGCGCGGGCTTGCCCCGAACATTTCCCGGAAGCGGGCCGTCAACATCTCGCCAGCAGATTCGGAGTTCAACAAACGGGAAGTCATCACCGCGCACCAAATGCCACCAGCAGTAATCTGATCATGCTGAAGAGCAGACCGACCGGCAAACGGATATCCAATCCCATTGCATTTCCAACAGGCTGGGGGAAACAGAACGTGCGACCACCGGGACTGAAGCCCGCAGTGATTGTTGACGATTTACGCGGCGCTGAAGCGCCGCCCTTCCACCTCGCCGCTGACAGTTTCGAGTTTTTCTGCAAACTGCAAATGAGTCGATCGAAGCGTTTCACCATTCACGCCTTGGTCGCTAGTATTACACGGGCGGTTTGAAGCGCCGGCGAAAGGGCCGTGACCTGAATCGGACCCGCTTTGCCATTTGATTTCACAATGGCGAGGCATAACCCGTTGAAGGCCTTTCGACGATTGGATTGGTAGTCCTGGTGACTCGCGGGGTCTCCATTGTCTGTGGCAAGGAGCGATCCTGCGCCCTCTATCTGGAAGGTAACCTCATTGTCCGCAGTAGGCAAGACTCGGCCCTGGTTGTCCAGAATACGGACGGTGAGGTGAGCCACATCGCGCCGATCCGTGGCAATGGACTCGCGATCAGACGACAAGCCGATGGCAGCCGGCTGCCCCGTCGTGAAAATCTCGGCCGTCGCGACGATCTTCTCATCCCTGGTCCCGACGGCTTTCAGGGCTCCCGGTTCATAGAGAACGTCCCAGGACAAGTGCAGGTCGCCTGTGGTCCGCAGAATTTTCGCCCGGTCCGGCAGGTTTCCCCATCTGCCCTCCATGCCCAAACGAGGAAACGCGTACCCTTTCACTCCAAGCGAGCGGCCGTTGAGGAACAATTCAACTGTGTCGCAATTTGTGAAACAGGTCACCGGGATAATTTGGCCCTCTTTCCCCTTCCAGTTCCAATGGGGAAAAAGGTGCAGCACTGGCTTGTCGGTCCACTGGCTTTGATAGAAGTAAAAACCGTCCTTCCTGAAGCCACAGGTGTCGATGACGCCTGTGCATGAGCCCTTCATGGGCCATCGCGCCTCGCCCAGATAATCGACCCCGGTCCACATGAAATCTCCGGCGACGTAGTCATAGGTGCTGACAAACTTCCATAGTTGCTCTACATCGACGTTCCTTCCACGCAAGAATGGGAAGAAGCCCTCGGCCGCCGCGGGTGCTGCGGAGAACAAGTCGGGATACTCGCCGCGGATGCCGCCCATGGCCTCGCTCTCAGTTCCAATGAAGCGCCTTTGCGGAAATGCGTTGCGGTCAATGCTGTAATACTTTTCTCTGCGGTCGCGCCAGCGGTCCACATAGTTGTAGCCAACGACATCAAGAAGAGCAAGAAACTGAGGAGTCGCCGCCTCGGAAGGAGGGTCGGAATGAATGTGATCGCAGCCGGCGGTCACGGGCCGGGTGGGGTCCTCCGCGCGAAACACCTTGAGCAACTTCTCCAGCGTCTCCGGGCCCTGCGGACTACCTTGGTCTCCGATTTCGTTACCAGCGCTCCAGAGCACGACGGAAGGATGGTTGCGATCGCGGCGGACAAAGTTTTGTACGTCGCGCTCGTACCATTCGTCAAAATATTCGGCATAGCCGTTGGGACCGATCTGGCCTTTCGGCACCTTCCACTCGTCGAAGGCCTCATTCATCACGAGGAACCCCATACGATCGCATAAGTCCAGAAACTCCGCGGCGTAGGGGTTGTGACTGGTGCGGATGGCGTTGCAGCCCATTTCCTTCAGAATTTCCAAACGGCGCTCCCAGACCCTCTCCGGCACCGCGGCGCCAACACTGCCTCCATCGTGGTGGAGGCATACACCATTGATCTTCATGCGTTCGCCGTTCAGCAAAAATCCTTGATCCGCGTCGAAGACGGCCTGGCGAATGCCAATCGGAGTATCGTATTCGTCCACTGTGCGGCCCGGAGTCCTCACCGTGCTGCGGACTTTGTACAAGTATGGATCGGCAACCGACCAGAGGTGCGGCGTGTTCACTTTTATCTGCTGGAGGAATTCGTATGCCTTGCCGGCGGCGATCTCCTGGCTGGCCTCAGAGTCTTGGACTGCATTTCCGTCATGATCAATGATGCTGGTGACAAGCGTGCAACGGGCCGCATTCCCGCTTTCGTTGTTAATGCGTGTGTTGATGTGAAGCGTTGCCATTTCTTTCGATACCTGCGGCGAGCTAACGAACGTACCCCAGTGGGCGATGTGGATTTTGTTCGTGGATAACAGCCAGGTGTGCCGATAGATTCCGGAACCTGAATACCAGCGGCAATTGGTCTGGTGTGAGTTGTCGACTTTAACCGCGATCACGTTCTCGTTCCCGAACTTCACGTGCGGCGTGAGGTCGTAGAAGAACGGAACATATCCATAGGGGCGTTTGCCGAGATAGTGGCCGTTGATCCAAACCTCGCTGAGCTGGTAGACTCCGTCAAACTCGACGGTCAGCTTCTTATCTTTGTACGAATCCGGCAGGCGGAATTGCTTGCGATACCAGCCTATGCCGGCGGGAAGATATGCGCCGCAATAGCTAGACGACGCTTTCTCATCGAAGGCGCCTTCGATGCTCCAATCGTGCGGCAGATCCAGAGTTCCCCAGTCTGCGTCGGAAAAGCCGGGCGCTTCAGCGGCTGGGGAGTCACCCTTGCGGAACTTCCAGCCAAAGTCGAAACTTTCCCGGATTCTCTGTGGAACCACGTCAGACCGAGACTGCGCGTAGCTAGAGCCGATGAAGGAAGACGCGGAAGCAACTGCCGCGGCGCTGACCGCTCCCTTGAGCAGTTGGCGGCGGCTCAGGGAACTTTGCAACACGCCATCTTTTTTCATGGTCTGCTCCTTGGAGCCCGAAGAAGCGTTTGTTCCGGTGCAGAAAGACAGATCATCTCCCGCCCAGCGCATCCAACGCCGCAAGTGGCGTGGAATAATCTGGATCGTTCACGTTGGTGGCGCCTGACGCGTCGGCGTTGTCAAAAATTGTGAGGCCGTTCCACACGTAGATTGCATCCGGAAGATTGGTCCCACCATCGAAATAACCGCCGTTCAGTCTGGGTATGTTGACGCCCGCAGGGTTCCAGTATGCGAGGCCCATTCCTAAGTTGTTGGGCAGACCCTGCTGCACGGTCTGAAGATCGAGCAGGAATTGCGCCTGCGTCGCCGTGGTCGGTGGGTTGTACCAGGGATCATTCGAGTCGAATCCATTTTCATAATGCTCTCCCGCTTCGATGATGAAGATGGGCTTGCCAATGCTGTTGGCGGCGGCCACCAGTACGTCCTGCTCGACGGGTTGGTTGCTCGGATTGGCTTGGGCAGCCTGCGCATCGGTCAAGGGACCGTGAAAGAAGGGATAGTAACTCTGGCAGATGGCATCGTAGGAAATGTTATTTTGATTAGCCAGCGTGAAGAACTGGGTGAGATTCCACGCCGGCGTAATGTGGATGCAAGTCAGCGGCGTGGGAATCGCGGGGCCGATCGAAGTATCGGAGGCGGCGTCAGTAACCGCCTGCATGCCTTGCATCTGCAAGGCCGCAAACCCGCTGAAGTCAGCTCCTGTGGGACTGCCGATGGGGCCAAGGAAGCCAGTATCCACCTCGTTGCCGATCGATACCAGATCGGGCATGGTACCGGCCTGGCGATACGACATGATCTCGGCTTTGACGTAGTTGTAGACATCAGTTTGCAATTGAGCCAGCGTGTGACCGGACCATGCGGGCGGAACGCTGGTGGAGCTGCCGCCATCGAAAAGCAAGGTCAATTCCAGGCTCATGCCGAGGTTCTTGGTCCGCTTGGCCAAGTCGAGATCCTGCGCATCGGTTTCGGCAAAGCAGGCGTTGCCGGTGCATCCCGGCTGCGATGGATCGGAATAAGGAGGCGCCGAGCTTGGCCTGATGCGTACCAGGTTGACGCCGTGGTTTTTCAGAATTTGAAGAACGTCGGTCTGAACACCAGCGTCTTTCCACCACGTCAAACCGGTGGAAATGCGCGCGGCTTCCTGCTTTTCCAAGAGGGCATTATCCACGCCCCGGAAAAAAGCCGGGCGCAGCAGCCACTGCTGGCTTTGAGTCGCGCTTCCGGATAGTGCGGTCTGTTCGAGAAACGCGCCGCTGGAGGCTGAAGGCACATCCAGCAGCAGACCCGTGCTTTGGTTCGAAATCGTGTAGTAGCCGTTGGTTGTGGAGGTGAGAACCCACTGCTGTGTAGTGGCGCTGCCGCAGGGATTCTGGACTACATATATCACTCCGGAAATGTTTGCGCTGTCGAAGCACAGGCTATTTCGAACGTTGCTAATCTGCCAAAAATTTCCCGACACTGCGGTGAAGGTCCATCGTTGGCTGGTGTTGGTGAAAGTCCGTGTTTGTTGGGCCAGGTAGTCGCCGGCGGTTGTGGAGTTGTTGTTGAGGTCAACCTGCAATCCGCTGAGTTGATCGAGAACGTAGTAAGCCTGACCGCTAATCGGAGTAATGTCGATGGGCTGCGGCGGCTGCTGGCTCGGCCCTGCAACAATGAGGCTGGCAGAGGCGGTTGCGCCATTTCCCGCTTCGCTCGAGGTTACGGCGCTGGTCGTGTTGTTTTGTGTGCCGGAGGTTGTGCCGGTCACGTTCACGGCAAAAGTACATGAGACGCCAGCGCCGAGGGTCGCGCCTGAAAGACTAACGCTATTCGAGCCAGCAGCGGCCGTAACAGCTCCGCCCCCGCAACTCCCCGTCAAACCATTGGGCGTACCGACCACCTGCCCTGAGGGCAAAGTGTCGGTGAACGCGATACCGCTGAGTGAGATTGCGGTATTGGGATTTGACAGGTTGAAAGTTAGCGATGTCGTGCCGTTCAAGGGCACGCTGGCTGCTCCAAAGACTTTCGTGATCGCGGGTGGCAAGTTGGCTGGAGGAGGAGGATTGCTGGAGCCAGATGAACCTCCGCCGCAAGCTGTACACCAGGATAAGGTCAGGGCCATTCCGAAAGACAGGGATACCGAACGCAGGTTTATCCAGCGAGCCGGGGTCTTCTTCCGATCTTCGTTATTTTTATTCTTGTCGGTCATTATTCTTGTTGCTTACTGTCTGGCATTTCATCGCCTTGCATCTTGGGTTGAATATTCATCTGCTTATACAGCTCTTTGACTTGGTCCTTGGTTTTCTTGATCTCCTGAAAGAGGTGCATTTCCTTTTGTGCCCGGTCGTCCATTTGAAGACGCTTATACGCGGAGGCAAGACGGTAATGCGCCTCGCTATTCAGCGGATCGACCTGGATTGCGGCCAGCAAATAATTGATGGCCTCCTGTGGCTTCTGCTGCATCATGAGGAGTCTTGCCAAACCTAACTGGGCTTCTACTTCGTTGGGGTTGAGTTTGTCGGCTCGCTGGTAGTGAGTAAACGCCTGGTCCAGGTCGGACTGCGACAAGGCGATCGCGCCCAGCCCACATTCCGCTTTGGCGGCATCGCCGTCAATCGCCTCCGCATCTTCGAAGTCTTTTTCTGCCTCCGCCTGCGTTGCCGGATCGTGAGGGGATGACTGCAGAATCGCTTCCCCTAACTCAAAATGAACGCCTGGCAGGCGCGAGTCAATCTGCAAAGCTTTTTTGTAGTGCTCGATTGCGTGCTGGAGGTCTCCGCCATTAACCAAATGCTCGGCAATCACTTGTTGCATGCGGGCCGATCCGGGTGCAAGCACGGCCAACTTATTCAGTGTGTCATCGGCCAACTCGGAGTAGACGCGTTGTGCCATGAACAGAACATCCACGTTGTCGGGATCGAGATCCACAAGCGATCGCATTATGGAGGCCGTGGCACCGGGCTCTCCTTGCTGGTCGTAGAGAGCTGCTAACTCCAGGCCGACCTGCAGGCGCAACGGTTTGTCTTTCAGCTTTGGGAAGGACTTCTCCAACAATGCGCGAGCGGATGGATCTCCCAACCTTCTTTGGGAAATTCCCAGGAGTGCTTGCGATTTCGCTAAAGAGGGGTCGATCGCCAAAGCCTTGCGCAAATATTGTGAAGCATTCCGATAATCGCGCCGAAAGAATGCAACCACGCCCAGGTTGGCGTACGCCTCGGCATTTTTTGGATCGAGTGCCAGGACAGCATCGAATTCCTTCACTGCGGAGTCCGGATCTTTTGCTTTGAGGTACTCCGCCGCTTTCCGGAGGTGATCGTGAATTTCGGCAGCGTGGGAAGCTCCGGTTTGCGCCGCCACGAGTGTTATGGCACTGGCAAGAAGCGTGAGAAGGACGGCCACAGCCGGAAAGACAGTAGAGGGACACGCGGCTTCGAGAAACTTGTTGAGGCGAGACTGTTTCATGGAGGAACGATACCGCGAATCGCTGCTTCGGCGAGGCGCTAATAACTAGGGGCGCGAAAGGGGAAGCCGCTTCCGCATCCCCTGGAATGTGCAGCCAGATTCTGACCGCGCGGGCTCAGAATCTAAGGTGGGCGCCGAGTTGAATTATGCGTGCGTCGATTCCGAAATTGATGGGCGTGGTGACCTGGCCGGCGGTGGAATCGGCCAATACCCCGCCGCTGTAGCCAACGTTCGCATCCGGGTTGCTCCAGTTAATGTGATTAAACACATCGTACATGTCGCCCCTGATTTCGAGCGCGATCGCCTCGTGAAGAGGAAACTCCTTTGCAATACTGAGGTTGACGTTCGCGAAACCCGGCCCGACCAAGGTATTGCGGTGAGTACTGCCAAAGGTTCCATCCGCCGGGTTGGCGAAGGCCGCAGGGTTGAACCACATTGCGTGGGATCGATGGGACACGCCTGGGTCACCAACCTGCTCAGGGTAAAGCGTGGAGCCAGCGTTGAAGGCTGGGGTTAGTCCCGGATCAATACCTCCTGCGACAGAGCCCTGGATCACCGGGGTGAACGGAACTCCCCCGTGCCACTGGAAAAGACTGGAGACACGCCAGCCACCCGCGATCTGATCGAGCGGTCCGTGGAGTGCAAACTGGCGCCCGTGACCGAACGGCACCTCGTAGGTGATCTGGCCGACTAGAGTATTCGCCGCGTTGAAATCAGACGGACCATAATTGAGGGATGGCGTATAGGCGTTCTGATAGACATCGATGCCCGACCCGTGACCATTTCCAGTGCCGGTGTCGAGCGATTTGGACCAGGCGTAATTAAGCTGGGCGCTCAAACCATACGTCATCCTCTTCTGCAGGCGCACTTGCAGCGCGTTGTAATTCGAATATCCGTCGTAGTACTGAGCGGAGATGCTGTTAAAAACGGGGTTGGGGTTGCCGCAGTGGTAGAAGCTGGTGCACTCAAAGCCGCCTACCGCAGTCGAACCGGGGATCGTAGCCTGATTGATATCGGTGGCAAAGTTCAGGTTCTTGCCGCGGGTGTAGACATAGCTTGTGTCCAACAAGAGGCCGCGCGCGAACTCGCGCTGAACCCCCAGGAGGAACTGCTGCACGTAGACAGTAGGCATACTCCGCGGGTAAAATTCCGCGCTGCTATAGTTGGCGAAGGTCGACGAAAGAGTTTGGACAGTTGGAAAAATAACCGTGCCGGCAGGTGGACCGACTGACAGTGGGAATGCTGAACTGCCGAAGGTGTAGCCGCCGTTGCCGTTGTTGTGGGGATTAAAGCCGAGGCCGAGTGCGCCGTCGGTGTAATTCTCGGCGTCGCGTGGGGCGTCGAAAATACCGTAACTTCCCCGGATGACCCACTTGTCGCGGGCCGACCAGGCGAAGCCTATGCGGGGTGCGAATTCCTTGTAATCGCCGTTTTGGATGGCCGACAGGTTGCCGATCGATCCTCCATTGGCTTTGTCGCTCTGCCCGCCGAAGAGGATGCCCCCCGGGTATGCGCCGTTATACTGGGTGGGATCAGGAATAACTGGATCGTAATTACCGAATAGGTTCTTGCTCACTCCCCAGCCGGTCTGCATCCCCCAGCGGAGGCCGAGGTTTAAGGTGAGGTGCGGGGTGACCTTAAAGTCGTCGCTGGCAAACAACGCCGCACCCTGCATATGCGCGCTGGTGGGGTCGGCCTCGAAGACGAACCAACCATAAGGGTTCCCGGAAAGGAAGTCGGCGTATGGAATTCCGGTGACGCTTCCGTTGAATTCGAAATGACCTGAGTCGATATCTCCCCAGCTTGTATAGTTTTGATAAAGTCTGTCGTACTCGCCGCCCACCTTGATGGTGTGCTTGCCGTGAATGAGCGTAAGGACATCGGAGACAGCGTAAATTCCCTCGCCCAAAGTGGCATCGATATTACCGTTACAACTGCTGCAGATTCCAGCACCTAAATTCATCATCCCAACTCCGGCTCCTTCGTCAATCCCGACATGGGGAAAAACATTGGCGGGAGCATTGGTGCCGTAGGCCGGCTCAAGGCCAAGCGTGGTGGGATCGTTCTTACCAAGGGAGGGGGGGACGTATTTATCGAGCTCGCGGCTTGCGCTCACATGAAACTCATTCAGCACAGTCGGGCTAATCGTATAGACATGCGAGAGCTGCGCCGTCAGATTGTCGGTTTTCCCTTGTTCATACGCCGTGGCGTCGTTTGGGAACAGAGGATCCGCGGGAACATAAGACGTCGTAGTGGGGAAATAGTTAAAACTAAATGAGAGTCTTTGTTTGGAGGAAATATCGTAATCGGCCTTGCCCGTATACCACGTGTCCGTGTTCGGACTAGAACCGTTGAACACAAAATTGTTAACGGTGGGGCAGGTTTGTGGAGTGCTTGCCGATACATTCACCGGACCGGGGCATCCCGCAAGCCATCCGTGAGCGGTTGCGGCGGGGAAATAGGTCTGGAGCTTCGAGGACACGGGATCAATAGGTGCCAGCAACACGCCCGTGGTGGGATTGATGAAGGCCGGGTTTGTGTTGTAACCGCTGACCCCGTAAAAATCACCCGCTGCCATGGCAGCGGTTGGGTAGGTATAGAGTCCAGAGGTTGGAGAGGACGAAGGGTTGCGCTGATAGAGGAAAAAGAAAAACAGCTTATTCTTTATAATCGGGCCGCCTAAGCTGCCGCCGTAAGTGTTCCAATGCTCCACGGACTTCACATCGGGCGCAGGATCGAAGTAATTTCTGGAGTTGAACGCTGTATTCTGAATGTATTCATACCCGCTGCCGTGCCAGTGGTTCGTCCCGCTCTTGGTGATCACGTTGACGGAAGTGAGACCACCGCCATACTGCGGGGGTGCGTTGGCTGAATTGATACTGACCTCTTCAATGGCGTCCACCGGCATATAGAAGTTGCTGCCGTTGAAATCTCTGGGAGCGGTAGCGGGCCCCCCATCAGATAGAAACATTATGTTGTAGGACTGCGTGCCGTTGACTCCGGCTGCCTGGCCGTTGGCTTCGCCTGCACCTCCGCCGGTATTCACGCCGGGGATAAGCTGAATCATCTCCGCGCGCCAGTCCGCGCCCACGATCGGCGCAGCTTCAATCGCATGGGTATTAAGTTCCACGCGCTGGTCTGAGGTCTCGGTTTCCACCAGCGGGGTCTCGGCTATTACTACCATCTGTTCATTGATGGAGCCTACTTGCAGCGTGCAGTCCACAGCGATGGTCTGGATCTCCAAGGTCACGCCTTTGCGGACGAATTCCTTGAACCCGGCCTTCGAGAAGGTGACCGTGTACAAGCCGGTTGGAACGGAAGGCACATCATAGATGCCGGCCGCATTCGTGGCCGAGACGATGCTCACGCCCGTACCCACATTGGTAATCGTGACTTTGACGCCCTCGACTACCGCGCCGCTCGAGTCCTGGACCGTACCTTTGATTTCTCCGGTGTTCGCGTTCTGTCCGAAAGCAAACGTGGCTGTTAAGCCTGCGACTAACAGCACACAAACACGCCCAAAGTGACGAACCATACGCAGCCTCATCGCGGAGCCTCCTGAAGTTAACTCCGGTTCGTCAGTGCGCCGGAAATCGTCGGGGATCTTCGGGCACAGAACAACTGTCGATTCGGAGTCTGAAACCACGCCTACACCACCGACGAGGAATCCTATGCCGATGCGGCCATTCCGCGAATCCGCCAAAAGTAGGACTGAGAAAATAAGTATTTGTCTTGACAACAGGAGTGGGCGATCACTCGAGGTGAACCAGACCGCGGTGCAGGGCTGTGACCACGGCCTCGGTGCGGTCGCTGACGTTCAGCCGCAGAAGAATCGCACTGACGTGGCACTTCACGGTGGCCTCCGCAATGTGCAGGCTGGAGGCGATGTCTTTATTGCTTTTCCCGCTCGCAAGCAGAGAGAGCACCTCTTGTTCTCTCGCGCTGAGTTCCGAGTCGGGCATGCGCGAGGCCAGGGCGCGGGCAACCGGCGGGGGCAGGAAACGCCCGCCCTTATGCACGCGCTGCAGCGCCTCCACCAAAGTTTGGTAAGGCATGCCTTTAATGACGTAGCCTTGCGCGCCCGCCTCCAACGCGCGATGAATATCGGCATCTCCCTCATACGTGGTCAGGACTACAAATCGGGCTCGCGGGTGAGTTTCGCGAATGGAGCGAATTGAATCCACTCCGCTCATTCGCGGCAGCCGCAAATCCATAAGAGTGACATCCGGTTTGTGCTTGAAGAACAGCGTGACCGCTTCTTCTCCGGTGCCCGCCTGGGCCACAACCGTCATATCGGAGCGCGCATTCACAATCGAAACAATGCCCACACGCATCAACGGATGATCATCCACAACCATTACTTTTATCTTCTCGCTGTTGATCATATTCATATCCGCGGGACCCCGGTCTCTGTGGCCGATGCCTTGCGAGGAACGGACAGCGTCAACTCCGTTCCAGCGCCGGGCCAGCTATTCAAAATGAGCACTCCACCAATCCGTTTCGCACGCTCCTGGATGCCAACCAGGCCGTAGTGGCCATTCGGCTGTGAGGACGCCGCTTCCGGGTCGAAACCACATCCGTCGTCCCGCACCTGCACTCTGAATTCCCTTTTCTCAAACCCAATGTCTACGCGCACGGTGTTGGGCTGGCCATGACGAATCGCATTATGCAAGGCCTCGCGCACCACCATGAGCAGTTCGTGCGCGGTGGATTGATCCAGATCAAACGGTCTTCCCGAGATGCGATATTCCACGGGCACTCCAAACTCATGGCTGACTTGCTGGGTCATATTGCCGAGTATAGGACCAATCGCAGTGGCGGAGCCATCGGCGTGGCGGAGATCCCACACGGCTTCTCTAGCCTCGTTGATGGTGGTGCGCAACTGTGTGCGCACGCAACTTAATAAATCTTCTTTGGTGGAAGGCTCGCTATCGTCGAGGCTGGAATGAGCTTCGAGTAGAGCGGAAACTCCCGCGCAACCTTGAATGAGCGTGTCGTGCATTTCCCGAGCTAGCCGATTCCGCTCGTTCAATACCGCCTGAAAACGGGAGTGTACCTGACGCATTCGAAATTTGTAGCCTCCCCACCCACAGGCCGCGAGTAGTAACAAAGAACAGCCCAAGAACCAGGCGGTCCGGTAGAAATGTGGCCTTTGAACAATTTCGACGGAGGTTTCCGCGATCTGCCGCGGGTCGCTCATCTCGAACGCCGCCACCCGGAATTGATAACGCCCCGGGGGAAGGTTTGTATAGTAGGCCACGCGGCGTGACGAGGCGTCCGTCCAGGTTTTGTCGAAGCCATCCAGCATGTATCGGAACCTTACCTGCTCCTGAGAGCGAAGCTGAATGACGCTGTAGTGCATTTCGATCTTGGCGTTATCGGGAGTGAGAGAAATCTTCCGCAGATCCGGTGCTTGAATGCCATCCGCCAGCACGAAGTCAACCACCACCGGTGCGGGACCCGCCGGCGGAGCGGGATTCAAAGAGACGCGGACCGGGCCTTTGTTGCTGGCGAACCAGACCTCGCCTAGCGAGGTGACAACACCTCCGGGCTTCTCCGCGCCATACATTTGGGTTGTTTCCAAACCGTCCGAAATGCCATACAGAGTCAACGAGAGCGGATGCAACGGTTCCTCCGCGATAATATCCAGATCTCGCCGGCTGATGACGGAGATGCCATTGGGACCGCTGATCCAGAAGTTTCCTCTGCGGTCTTCGAGGAGTTCATAAATACTGTTGCTGGCCAGCCCCTGTGCGGTTGTAAAGTGAGTCAGCTTTCCAAAGCGCCAGCGGTAAAGGCCGCCGGTTCGGGTCCCGAACCACAGTCCGCCATCGGAATCTTCACGAATCGCCCAGATCTTTTCGCGCCGAAGAGCGTCAGTGACCGCATCTTTGACAAAGCTGGCACCACGCAAATGGCTTACTCCGCGGTCGGTCCCGACCCAGATGTCTCCATTGCGATCTTCCGCCAAGGTGCGAGTGCTGAAATAGCAAAGCCCGTCGCGCTCCTGATAATTGGTAAAGCGGCCATCGTGCCAGCGGCTCACTCCCTCATCGGTTGCAACCCATATGCTGCCGTCACGCCCCTGCAGAAAAGCGCGGACAAAGTTGTTTACCAGACCATCCTTGACCATATAGTGGGCCAGCCTGGCACCGCTCTGCCGGAACACGCCCCGGCCTTCGGTTCCGATCCAGAGTGCGCCTTGATTGTCGCGGAAGACATTCCGAACACGCACCCCGGTAATTCCAGGAAAGCGCACTCTTGTGGCCTGACCATTGTGGAATCGAAAAAGATTGGCGGCTGCGATCCAAAGATCGTCGTTATGGTCCTGGTAGACGGTTTCGGCGTCGTAGTCGCCAGCATCCGGTAAGATTACGGTTTGGATCGGGGTCTTGCTCAGCCGCAGCATTCCCGCCTGCGTTCCAACCCAGATGTTGTTTTCGATATCTTCGAACAAACTCAAGGCGGTGTTGCTGGGCAGACTTCCGGGGGCGGTCATCTGGGAAAACTCGTGTCTCCAGTATTTGTAGATTCCGTGACCAATAGTGCCGATCCAGAGAGTGCCGTCGGAAGTTTCCTGGAGAAAGCGGACGGTACCGCTGGTTTCCTTTATTCTGTGGAAAGAATCCGATCCCGAGGGCTTGCTATACAGACCTCCGATGGTGCCCACCCACATGGTTCCATCCCGGGTTTGGGTTATGGACTTAACACGATTCTGACTTCCTTCCCCAGCCAGCCGATATTCCTGGTAGGTGGTTCCGTTGAGACAGAATAATTTCGAGCCACCCGCCCAAAGGCGTCCTTGACTGTCTTCGTGAATGGCGTGCACGGCAATCGGTGGAACGCCATTGCTGTTGTCCACACGCTCAATGCGATCTCCCAGAAATCGAAACAATCCGTTGTCGGTGCCGATCCATATCAATCCCTTACTGTCCTGGTAAACCGCCCGCACAAAGTCATTGAGCAGGCCATCCTTTCCAGAGAAGGAGCGGAACGTCCCGTCTTTGTAGCGAATCAGACCGCCACCTTCGGTCGCAATCCACAGGGCATCGTCACTGGTGACGGTGAGGCTAAAAACATTGTTGTCAGTAAAAGCAGAAGTGTTATCCCGGTCGAATAAAACCAGCCGCTCGCCATCAAAGCGGAGCAACCCACCCGTGGTTCCGATCCAGAGATATCTGTTCCGGGTCTGCGCAAACGCCTGAACGGTCTCTTCGGGAAGACCATCCTGCATCTGCCAAGTTCGCGACGTATAGGTGATCGGGGGTTCGTTACGGGCGCACACATTTGCGGACATGCAAAAAACGCTTAACGCCAAACCCGCGATCCGAGCGCAATTCATGTCAGCGTCCCTGCCGTTCGCGATGTGCATTATATCTCCGGATCATCTGCGAGTGCGATAGGCCTGGCAATGGCTTGTAGTCCAGCGCAGATCGACGGGATGGCGTGAGGAGATAATATGGTGAAGAATCTATGGTCATCATTGTCATGGGTGTATCCGGTTCGGGTAAGACGGTTGTCGGAGAGGCGCTCGCTGGCCGCCTGAACTGGGCGTTTGAGGATGCCGATAATTGGCATGCGGCGTCGAGTGTCGAGAAAATGCACAATGACGAGCCGCTGTCCGACAAGGACCGCGAACCTTGGCTTCGAGCGCTGAATATCGCCATCCAGAGCTGGATCACAGACAAGCGCGATGTAGTGCTGGCATGTTCCGCGCTGCGGGAATGGTACCGGAACGCGCTTCGTGAACGGGTCATCGACCCAGAGTCTGTGCATTTCGTGTACCTCAAGGGGACATATGAGGAGATCGACCGCCGACTCAGCGTTCGTGTGGGGCACTTCATGCCGAAATCGCTCTTAGAAAGTCAGTTTGCCGCATTAGAGGAGCCGGACTCATCCGAAGCGCTTGTGGTCGACATCAGCCAGCCGGTCGCTAGCATTGTGGACTCGATACTCGCCGGTCTACGACTCGGCTCGTCAAACAAGTCGCCGCCGGGATAGGGATAATGTCAGTGCGTGACTGTCACCTCGTACCAGGTTGTAACCGGCTTGCCTAACGGAATATCCCATCTTTCGGTTTTGTTTTGGGCAATGATCGGTTGCCCCATGGGCTGGCCCGAACCGTCGAGGGGTTGGGCGGAAACGGTTTTGGCGCGATTCAAACTTCGCAGGGTGATCCGGCCGACAACCGGCTCAATCAGAGTGGGCGATCCACCCCACTCCGAGAAGTTGCTGCGCCGGTCGTTCCAGCGCATGCCTTCGTTTTCGACGCGTGATCCGAGGGTCAACAGCAATCTGGAGGCGCTAGAAATCGGCTCAGCATCAAGCGACGTAATCACAATTGTGCAGAACCGGTTGCTTACGTCCGCCGACAGATTGGTGACAGATTTGGCGTTCGCCTTCACAAATCCAATCAGCGCCTGAGACCGCGGAGTATCCACGGTGACCAGCCCGGTCATTGCCGACGAGTTGTACCAAACCAATTGGTTGGTGTCAGAGACGATGGGATTTGAAACCGGCGGTATCGCAAAATGCTCAGTGGACGCGCCCTCTAAAGAACGGATGCGCGAAGCATGCTGCAGGGGCACAGCCAACGGGAATCCGGGCGTGAAGTAGGGGCGGTCCATCGCCGGCAGCAGCAGGGCGCTGTCAAAGACCTGGTCGCGAGTGTAGGAGCGCTCGACGGTAAAGTTCGCCGGACTTACATCTGCCCGCAAGAACATCAAGGCTCCTGCGGCAAGCTGCGGCATTTTGACGGGATCCAGCGAAATATCAAACGCGTCTCCCACATAAGGTTTCCAATCTGGCGATGCCTTAGGCTCAAAGGTGTACCAAATAATGGCATCCCAATCCTGGAAGTCGCCATACGCGGCGAGAATGGGAATGCCTTCGCTCGCCCAATCGTTGGGAAACGGATTGTTCACTTCGCTCACGGTGTAAGGCTTGCCGGCAACCGCCGTGCGGGACAACTCGACGACTGTAGAATTGAACGGGTCGTTCACCATGGGCGCCTTGATCTTGTTTTCCCAGTCGTGTTGCCAGTAAGTATGGCCATCGTTGGTGCCGAACGATGACGTCGCCAGCAGCAATGGATATCCGCTGCTAGTGTGGCCATGGTCGGCAGTAGTCATGATCAGCGACTTCACAGCGAGGGTTTTTGTCAGATAGTCCCGCATGTCTTCCCAATAGCCGCGCTGGGTGTCGAGGAAGAACCGGGACTCCGCATAGAACCGCTGCTTCGGGGCTGTCTCGATCTGTGTCCTGCTCTGCAGCAGAGGGACTGGGTCATCCCCAGAGACTCCGGCGATTTCTCTCAACTTCTTCAGATCTTCAGCGTTGAGGTTGTTCTTGAGCCAGCTATTGTAGAGATCGGCAAGTTCGTGGTCATAGTACGGCGTGGGACCATGAGAGCCGACCCAGAGTGCGTTTTCGTTGTTGATTTCGACCATCGCGACCGCTGGGTCATTGCGGTATTCAGATTTGGTGTAGGGATTGTAATGAGCCAGCAGTTGCTTGGCATACTCTTTTTGAAGTTCGATGATCCGAGGATCGTAAAGGCTAATTCCTTTGGCGCCTTCGCGGATTTTCTGGAAGTCCTGCACGCCGTCGCCTCCCTTGAAGGGACGGCCCACCAGTAGATTGAAATTAATGTAGATTCCCCGTTTCTCCAGTTCGGCGATGAAGAAATCCTCGCGGTCAAACGCCTCAAGATCGAGGGCTCGGGTATCATCGCGCTTTCCGTCGATCAATCCCCGCGGCGTAGGCAGATCGAGAAATTGAAAGCGCACACAATTCACTCCAAACCGGGCCAGCGTCGCCGCCCAGAGCGGGGAGTCATCCTTGGAGGGAATCATCACCGAACCTTTGCTCCAGTCGGTGATGTTTACTCCCCAAAAACGGATGCGCTTTCCGTCGCCAGTCACAAGATGAGCGCCCTGGACCCGGACGAATCCGTGCTTCCCCGCCGGCGCATCGAGGAGGAACGAGACATCCACCGGGGAGTGAGCGAGCAGTGCTTTTCTGTGGTCAATCGTGAATGGCTGCAGAGTAGTGTCTGTTTGAGCGGGCACGCCATATGGCGAAAGCAACAACCATGCGGTTAACAAACAAATGCTGCGCCGGCTCTTCATGGACAATATCCTCTTCAGACAGAAGACACCTACACGGCTTCAGGCGGCGCAGCGGCAATCTCGAAGTCGGCCTGCCGTTGGCCCAGAAACGGATGTGACACCGTCAACCGCACTCTTCCCGGTTGTTCTTTCACCCGCAGCCACACCGCCCCAGTCCCACCCACCAGAGCAAAAGGATTGTCCCCGATTATTTCAGCGGGGCCCTCAACTTTGAGCTGCACGGCGTCATTGGCGAAAGAGCGGATCGCGCCAAATTCGTCAGTGACGCGCAGGACGATGCGCGTTGTATCGGCACCGTCAGCGACGAGTGTTGTGTCATCCGGCAAAACGGAAAATTGCTGGTCAATCCCTTTGCCTGAGTAGCGCTTCGCGATCACCTGCTTGCCCTGAATGTAGCCCTCGATCCGGAGGTCTCCCCAGGCGTCGTGAAACGGCTGCATGTGGAGAACGAAGGGCGGATAGCGAAGGTTGCCAAAATCACTCCGGTCGGGATCGATCTCCGCGATCAGTTTGTCATCGATATAGAACTTGAGATGGTCGCAGTTGGAGCAGACCACAGCGGTGTTGAATCCGATCGATTCATCCCCGCGCGCCCAGCGGAAGGCGGATTCCAGCACAATTTCCTCCCCCGGGTCGCACTGCGATTTGTAAAAACCCGCGGCGGGCTTGGGCTCGCGGAAAATGTCAGCCACGCCGTGGTAACAAATGCGGTCGCCGGAGCCGAAGTCGAAATGGGTGTTGTAGTCGAAAGCGCACCAGCCGATGCCGCCGGCGTACTGCGGATTCGAGGCGAGTTGGTTGTGGGTGCGGGCGTGACGCAGAGTGTGTTCAGTAAGCCGTTCGGTATTGTCAAAGGTCTTGGTCGGATAGGTGTGTCCCACGAATTCCGTGTTCAGGTACAAAGGGTGGTTAGGCGCTCTAAGCGGGAACCCAAAATCGTTGATGGTAAACACGTCTTCGAGAAGCTCTGACTGCTCGAAGTTTCGGATGCCTCCGGTTTGCCGTGTTGGATCGAGTTGGTGAGCCAGCGCATTGGTACGAGTGTAGAAGTCGTGATCGTCGCGGGATTCGTTGATGCGAACTCCCCAGAGAATGATCGAGGGATGGTTCCAGTCGCGGCGAATCATACGGCGCACGTTGTCCACGGCGAGATCTTTCCAGTCGGCGTCGCCGATGTGCTGCCAGCCCGGAATTTCTTCCAGGACCAGAAGGCCGAGTTCATCGCAAGCATCCAGAAAATGCCGCGATTGAGGATAGTGCGAGGTGCGCACGATGTTGCATTTGAAATTGTTGCGAAGAATTTGTGCGTCGCGCCGCTGCACGCGTCCTGGCATAGCTTGACCAACGAAGGGAAAAGTTTGATGACGGTCGAGCCCGCGCAGCTTGACCACCTTGCCATTTAACTCGAAACCGTGTTCGGTAAACCGCGCCTCGCGAAAACCGATGGTGCGGGAATCCGCATCGACCAGGCGCGATCCGTTCAGCAGCCGAACGTGCGCAGAGTAGAGCTTTGGCCGCTCCAGATCCCAGAGCACGACAGGCCCCAGATTTTCCAGCCGAACGGAGTACATCACGGGATCACTTGAGGCCGCGGCCGGCGCAACTCGCTGTGTACTCGTGGCGAGCACACGAGCTCCGTCGCGCAGCGTGACTTCAAGCGACAGCGCCTCGTGTGACGGTTCCAGATACTGCAGAAAGCAATCCACCTCAAGGCTGGAATTCGGAGTAAGCACATCTTTCGATTTTGCGAAGATGTTTTCGATAAAGGTTGAGGGAACGATACGCAGCGCAACTTCGCGGTAAATGCCACCGAAGGTAAGGTAGTCGATCTGATGCCCGAAAGGCGGAATGTCAGTCCGTTCGGTAGAGTCAACCTCGACGGTCAGGACGTTGTCGGAATCAAAGTCTAGATGAGGTGTCAGTTCAAAAGAGAAGGGCGTGTATCCGCCCCTGTATTCGCCGAGGCGAATTCCATTCAACCAAACCGTTGAAGCGGTCATCACCCCTTCGAAATCGACGAAGACATGCCGGCCGCGCGTTTCCGGGGGAAGTTTGAAGTGGCGGCGATAGACCGAAACAAATTCGTAGTCCTTGTCGTCAAAGCTGTGCCACGGCAGGCGAATGTTGGCGTGGGGAACCACCACGCGCTCGAATTTGGAATCGTCGAAGTCTCTCGTGTGTGCATCGGCAACCGCGGAGCAGCTGTACCGCCAGTTGCGGTTCATTGGAAGAACAAGCCGTCCGCTCGACACGGGTAGCGGAGACGGACTGAGAGGCGCCGCGAACGCATTCTCCGCCAGCATCCCGGCTACCAGAGCGCCGGTCGTTTTTATGAATTCTCGTCTTTCCATGATGTTTACATCTGAACAGTTTGAGGACCGTAATCGAAACCGTCAATTTTAGACCAAGGTACCGCATGTTCGCCTCCGCCATTAGTAGGAGTGCTTCAATTTTCTACGATGAGTCGCCGCTCGAATGCACATCGTGATAACTTCACGCAGTCACATAGAGTGCGAGATCGCATTCTTCAAGCTCTCCCTCAAGGTGAACGATGAATCGACGAACTTTTGTTCAAACTGTTGCTGGAACCGCAGCGGCGGCTTACGGAGTGAGTCACGTTTCCAACTTGCTCAGCGAAGAGCCGCCATTGGCGGCAAATACAGGTGAGGGATTCGGCGTGCCCTTCAGTCTGTCGGTGATGCTGTGGACGGTCTTCACCGATCTGCCTTTCGAGCGGCGTTTGGAAAAGGTGGCGGAGGCTGGATATAAGAACGTGGAATTGGTGGGTGAATACGACAACTGGACGGAGGAGGATTTCAAGCGAGCCAATGCCAAGCGTAAAGAGCTCGGCATCAACTTCGACTGTACCGCCGGGCTGAAGCACGGTGTGAGCGTCCCAGACGATAGGCAGCCGCTGCTGGACGAACTGCGGCATGTGCTGCCGATCATGGAACAAATCGCTTGCCCGAACATGATTCTGCTATCCGGCGACCGGATCCCGGGGATGCCTCGCGACGTCCAGCACCGGTGTTGTATTGAGACACTGAAAGCCGCGGCGGATCTGGTCCAAAGCAAGTCAATTCATGGCGAGCCAGTGCGGTTGCTGCTGGAAACCATCGATCCCGAGGAGAACCCAAAATACTATTTGACGGAAATCGCCGAAGCCCTGGAGATTGTTCAAGCAACCGGCCACCCGCAAGTGCGTTTGCTCTACGATCTCTACCACGAACAGATTGCGGCGGGCAATCTCATCGAGAAGCTTGAGAAGAGCCTCTCGCATCTGGGACTCGTCCACGTCGCAGACGTTCCAGGGCGTCATGAGCCGGGAACGGGCGAGATCAATTACCAAAACATTTTTCGCAAATTAGCAGAGCTGAATTACACGGGGGTGGCTGCAATGGAGTTTCATCCGAGCGGCGACCCGGTCGTACAGTTGCGTGCCGCGCGCGACATGGCCCTGCGAGCCGGGCGGGCGGCGTTAAGTAAGAAAATAATTCCTGCCTGATACGAACTAGGTTACGTCGAGGTGCCTACTTGCAATCGCGCTACGTGCGTCTACAATCGTTTCGGCCGCAGCTGGACTAGGGACGCATCTGGTGTCGCCAATCGCTGCGCTCCAAGCCTCCAACTGGTCAAAATCACCGCGTAACGCAAGAAGGGGAGACCCCATGGCCACCACAATCGCACCGGTTCAAATTCACAGATCTGTGCAAGAATTTCTGAGCCGACCCAGAAAACTGCTGATTGGCGGCCAATGGGTCGACGCAAAGTCGGGCAAGACTTTCGCAACTTATAACCCCGCGACGGGCGAGGTTTTGGCGCAGGTGGCGGAAGGTGACCGCGCCGAGATTGACAAAGCCGTGGCAGCCGCGCGCAAGGCTTTCGAAAGCGGTCCGTGGCCTGACATGTCGCCGGCGGAGCGCGGGCGTCTCCTGTGGAAGCTTTCCGACTTGATCGAGCAGCACCACGAGGAACTCGCCGAACTTGAAACCTTGGACAACGGCAAGCCGCTCTTGTTTTCGCGCATCGTCGACGTCCCCACCGCAGTGGATGTATTCCGCTACATGGCAGGTTGGGCCACGAAAATTGAGGGGACGACGATTCCGATTTCCGCGCCCCATGCCAAATACTTCGCCTATACGCTGCGGGAGCCGGTCGGCGTTGTAGGGCAGATCATCCCCTGGAATTTCCCGCTCATCATGGCCGCATGGAAACTCGCCCCTGCGCTCGCCGTGGGGTGCACATGCGTACTTAAACCCGCCGAGCAAACGCCGCTCACTGCGCTGAGGTTGGGAGAATTAATTCAGGAGGCGGGCTTTCCGGACGGAGTGGTCAACATAGTGGCGGGCTTCGGCGAAACGGCAGGGGCCGCGCTGGCTTCGCATCCCGACGTAGACAAGATCGCCTTTACCGGCTCGACCGAGGTCGGCAGACTGATTGCAAACGCAGCTACGGGGAATCTGAAAAAAGTTTCTCTCGAACTCGGCGGGAAGTCCCCCAACGTGGTTTTTGCCGACGCCGATTTGAATGCAGCTATTCCCGGGAGCGCAAGCGCCATATTCTTCAATCAGGGACAGATTTGTACAGCCGGCTCTCGTCTGTTCGTTCACAAAAGCATCTTCGACAAAGTCGTTGACGGAGTTGCCGAGGAGTCCAAGAAATTCCAGGTCGGCCCCGGCATGAACGAGTCGACGAATCTTGGACCGCTGGTCTCGAAAGCGCAACTGGCACGGGTTTGCGGCTACCTTGACTCCGGCGCCAAGGAGGGCGCAAAGACCATTGTAGGGGGCCATCGGATTGGCAATACAGGATACTTCGTCGAACCAACAATTCTGGTCGGCGTGAAGCCGCACATGAAGGTGGTTCGCGAGGAGATCTTTGGCCCCGTCGTCACCGCAATTCCGTTCAACGATCCGGATGAGGTCGTCGCGTTCGCCAATGACACGATCTATGGGCTGGCATCTGCGGTGTGGACCCGCGACATCAGCAAGGCGCACCGCATGGCTGCCAAGCTTCGCACCGGCACGGTGTGGATCAACTGCTACAACGTCTTTGATCCAGCCTTGCCTTTTGGTGGCTACAAGCAATCGGGATGGGGGCGCGAAATGGGCCACGCAGCATTGGAGCTGTACACCGAGAGCAAGTCAGTCTGCGCGCAACTCTAGAATTTTCATAGTTCGGACGATGGGAACCTGGTGCGTGCCCGGGCTACCTAATCCCATCTTTCGAGGGTTGCCATGCCGTCGAGGGTAGAATCGCAATGACACCAGCCGTCGAGTTGCTGGCTTCTTACTGGACGATCTCGGCTGGCCTTCCGCACACGGACCGGGAATATAGTCCGTTCGATTTCGAGGATCGTGTGAAATCGGCTGCCAGCGCCGGGTTCAAGGGCTTCGGCATCTGGCACGCAGACCTGGAACATGTTCTCGAAAAGTACTGCCTCAAGGAGATGAAGCGGATTCTCGACGACAATGGCATCCAACACGTGGAGTTGGAGTTCCTAACCGATTGGTTCCTGGAGGGAGAACGAAAGAAGTTATCGGACACGAGAAAACGAAAGTTGTTCGAGGCCGCCGAAGCGTTGGGCGCGCGTCATATTAAGGTAGGCGATTTCTTTCAGGAGCAATGCTCACTGCCGCGGCTCATCGATGCGTTTGCGATTCTGTGCAGAGAAGCGGCGGGGCACGGCACAAGAATCGGCTTTGAACTTATGCCGTTCGCCATGATCCGAACGCTGGAGGAGGCAGTGGCGATGGTGAAGGGCGCAGGAGCCACCAACGGCGGAATCGTGTTCGATCTTTGGCACGTGGTAAAGCTCGGCGTTTCGTATGCCGATGTATGCGGCGTTCCCATGGAGTACGTGGTCGGCGTGGAGTTGAATGATGGAACCATTCATGCGCCGTGGAATCTGCACGAGGATACGATCAATCACCGGCGGCTCTGCGGCGAGGGAGAGTTTGACGTACGGGGCTTTGTTAAGAGCATGCAGAAGGCGGGCTACACAGGGCCTTGGGGGATTGAGGTTCTGTCTGCGGAACTGCGAACGCTGCCGCTGGAAGAGTTGACGACGCGCGCGTTTCGCACGACAATGGCGCAGTTTCAGTAGTTGCTTGGGAATACGGGTTGAGTGTCCGGCCTCCGAAAGCCCGTTATTCCATGCTCCCGGACGTGACGTGCGATACTTCAGTTCTCTCAGAACCGCGTGAGCCAAAAGTCCGATCTCCCGAACCCGAAAGACTGGCCGTGGCCGGATTCGCTCGACGCACTCTTAGCTGCGCCGGCCCACCATCAACTGTTGCTGGAAGACTCACGAGTGCGTGTTCTTCATACTCGCATTGCCTCGGGAGATACGGTTCCGCTGCACACTCATCGATGGGGCGGGGTCGCTTACCTACAGAGCTGGAGCCATTTCATCCGGCGGGATGAGCGAGGCGAGATTTTGTTCGATAGCCGCCAGTCAGGAGACCGGCCCCAGTTCCCCTGCGCCCAGTGGATGCAACCACTGCCGCCGCATACGGTGGAAAACTTGGGGCCTTTGGAGATCAGCATCCTTATTATTGAACTCAAAGATCGCTTATGAACTTGAATGCCTGTCTGCGGCGTGACCTATGTAGGTGAGATACAGGAGATGGTTTGCGCGATGGAACGGGCGTTCGATAGAATCTCCGCGCTCCTGCCTGACCCGCCGGCGGCCGATGCTCTACAGCCGTAGAACTTCAAATTGGGTTATTGTCAACTTACAGGGAACGCTTTTCCTGCCGCAGACGAGTCAATTATGTTTGTGAATCGTATTCGAATCATGGTCGAGTTCGGGGATTGTGATCCGGCTCAGATTGTCTTTTACGCCAACTATTTCCGCTGGTTCGATCAGTGCACAACCGCCTTGTTTCGCGCGGTGGGACTTCCTCTGCAGCAATTATTTAAGTCCTACGGCGTCGTCGGCATTCCGCTGGTGGAGGCACGAGCGCGGTTTGTCATCCCTTCCTCGTTCGGCGACGAACTGGTGGCGGAATCCTGCGTGACCGAATGGAGAAAGAGCAGTTTCGTGATCAGCCATAAATTCTTGCGCGATGGGGAGTTGGCCATGGAGGGTTGGGAGACACACGTCTGGGCGGCCGCCCATCCCACCGAGGCTCACCGGATGAAGAGTGTTCCTCTGCCCCGGGAAGTGATCCGGAAACTTTCCGCCACGAAGAAACGTCCGGCACGCAAGGGTTGAAATCCAGCAGTTGAAATTAAGAAAAGCGCCCAGTGGACGAAGGAGAGGCATGCGCAAGCTGAAGCTTGGAGTTGTCGCAATCGTTCTCGGCGTTCTGACGTTCCTGGGATATAACATTTCCACTGCTCGAGAAATAAAATCTCAGGGATCGGCAAAGGTTAGCGACGCTCAGATTGTGAAGGCCGAGAGCCAGCCGGAAAACTGGCTAACGTACGGACGCACGTATAGCGAGCAGCGCTTCAGCCCGCTGCAGTCCATCAACGATAAGAATGCGGGGCGACTCGGATTGGCGTGGGACTTCGATCTGGACACCGACCGCGGGCAAGAAGCCACTCCCATTGTTGTGGATGGCGTGATGTACTTTTCAACCGCGTGGAGCAAGGTGTTTGCGTTGAATGCCGCGACCGGCGCTCGCCTGTGGTCCTACGATCCGGAGGTGCCGCCGCAGTGGGGCGCAAACGCATGCTGCGACGTGGTGAATCGCGGCGTCGCAGTTTGGCAAGAAAAGATTTACATCGGGACTCTCGATGGCCGGCTGATCGCGCTGGATGCCGCTACGGGCAAACCGGTTTGGGCGCAGCTCACCATCGATCCGCACTGGCGCTATACGATCACGGGCGCTCCCCGCATCGTAAAGGGCAAGGTGATTATCGGCAACGGTGGCGCCGAGTTTGGCGTGCGTGGTTACGTGTCGGCTTACGATGCGCAGACGGGCAAGCTGGTGTGGCGCTTTTATACGGTGCCCGGCGATCCCTCGAAACCTTTTGAGCAGCCGATTCTCGCGCGGGCCGCGAAGACTTGGACCGGTGAATGGTGGAGGATCGGGGGCGGCGGCACGGTTTGGGACGCCATCGTTTACGATCCGGAGCTTGATCTTTTGTACATCGGCGTCGGCAACGGGGGACCGTGGAACGAGAAGTATCGCAGTCCGAAGGGCGGCGAGAATCTTTTCACTTGTTCCGTCGTTGCTCTGAAGCCGGATACGGGAGAATATGTTTGGCACTATCAGGAAAATGCCGCCGACGAGTGGGACTTCGATTCAGCGGAACAGATGATTCTGGCCGACATCCCTATCGAAGGCAGGCTGCGGAAGGTGCTGCTGCACGCTCCGAAGAATGGGTTCTTCTATGTAATCGACCGCGAGAACGGGGCTCTGATCTCCGCCAAGCCCTACACTTTTATTAACTGGGCCACCGGGGTCGACATGAAGACCGGGCGGCCGATGGAAAGCGCCACGGCGCGCTACTCTCGCGTCGACTCGCCGCCGATCGTTTCCACGCCGATCGTGCCCGGACCTTTGGGCGCGCACAGTTGGCAGCCGATGTCCTACAGTCCGCTCACGGGCCTGACTTACATTCCCGTCAACGAAGTCGGGTTCAATCTGAAGTCGCCGGAACATTTCGAGTTCAAGAACCTGGCACTGAATTTCGGTATCGACATGGTAGCTGCGGGAATGCCGCAGGATCCCAAGATCAAGAAGTCCATTCTCGACAATGTCAAAGGCAAATTAGTGGCGTGGGATGCGGCGCAGCAGAAACAGGCGTGGGCGGTGGAGCGGCCGGGACCATGGAACGGCGGGACGCTAGCCACAGCAGGGAATCTGGTTTTCGAAGGCACGGCCGCGGGGCGGTTCGAAGCGTATCGTGCCGATACCGGTGAGAGAGTTTGGTCATTTGATGCGCAAACCGGCGTGATGGCAGGCCCCGTGTCCTACACGGTGAATGGCGAGCAGTATGTCGCGGTGCTCGCTGGCTGGGGCGGAGTTTTTCCGCTGGTCGCTGGCGAGGTTTCGTTCAAGTCGGGGCGCGTGCGCAATGTCAGCCGGATGCTGGCTTTCACGTTGAACGGGAAGGCGAGCCTGCCGCCGCTGCCGCCGTTCGAAGAACCAGTTTTGAATCCGCCCGCATCGACCGCGAGCGCGGCGGCGATTCAGCATGGAGAAGCGGTGTACCAGCGCTTTTGCTCGGGATGCCACGGAGATGTTGCAATCAGCGGTGGACTGCTGCCGGATCTTCGTTACTCCAGCACGCTGGCGGACCGGCAATGGTTCAAGATTGTTCGGGACGGCGCATACCAGTCGCTTGGCATGGTGGCGTTTGGTAAGGAAGTATCGCAGCAAGATGCGGCAGATATTCGCGCCTACGTCATCTTCCGCGCGAACCAGAGCATGAACGAGACGAAGAGTGGCCCAGCAGAAGTAACCGGCGACGTGAAGAAAACCACGCCCGAGAAGTAATCGCCTGTGCGTGTTGGTTTACAGTCCGGCATCGTGGGGATCGCCGGCTGTGGTGAAGAAGTTAATGCTTACGGTCGCCAACTCCGACGGCGGAAATTTTGATTGGAATCGCGGATCGGCTTTCAGTCCGGCTTCCTTGGCAGCATCCAGAAAAACCGGCAACTCCACAAGATATTGATCGGAGAATCCGTGGGTTCCGTCGTAAGCTACCGCCGGCGTCTTGGACAAATTCGCCGCCGTGACGTCCGGTGGCAGCGTGTGCAACTCCAGCACCAGCAAGCCGAACCGTCCTACATATGGCGCCCACCGCCGCAAGTGGCGGGTCAAGTTTTCTTCCAGTTCGTCACATGAAATCTCTTCTCCGAGGTGGGCGAATGCTCCGGTAGATTTGCCGAGGCGCGTTCCCGCCGCATAATTGGCGGGCGGAATGTAGGGCCGATTGTGGTCAAGGAAAGAACGCACGTGAAGCAGATCGTGGATGTCCAGGTTCAATTCCTCCAGGTCGCTCGCCAGTTGTGCCGGCCGGTTAATGTCGCCCGAGATTACGTGGTAGATAGGAATGCCAGCTTTCCGCAGCGTTTGCTTGGTGACGCGGCGCGCCACTTTGTTGACATCGGCACCGACGATGATTAATGGATGCTTGTCGAGCACCTTGCCGCGCTCGGTTTTGTTCATCACTGTGGCGTACAAATGTTTGAGAAAGCTTCCGTCACCGCAACCCATGTCGCAAATACCCCGGGGCTGCAGATTCACGGACCGGTTGAATATCTCGACGATGATCTCATCCACCTTCTTGAAATATGTGCGGTGCGCGCCGCCGCTGCCCCACACGTTCATGCCGCGGTTGACCAGCAATTCCACTCCACTCTCGTCCATTCGCGGGATGCGGGGATTACCGAACAAAAGCGTACTCACATTGTCGAAGAGCGGGAGATAGGAGACGGTGACTCCGTAGGAAGTGGCAATCTGGGCCGCGTAACGGCCACACGCGGTCAGGCTCACGGAATTTTTGTCGCGCGCGATCCAGTCCTGCGCGGCTAACAGGTCGAGGATGCAGGTAAGGCTCGCGCGATTCGCGGCAATGGCATTGAGGTCGACCGGCCGCTGCTCAAGTTGAGTGAGAATCTCAGCGCGCGCCAGGGCAACCATGGCGGGGCCGATGAGTATGCCATCGAGGTGTTCGCGAATTTGATTTCGTACCCGGATGACGACGGGGTCGGCGTCACGGGCGTCATGGTCCAGGCCCCATCGCTCTTTCGATCGGCGAACCAGTTCCTGCAGCGACGGAAGTACGGGCCGGTCGGATGCCCCGAAAAGAAAATCCTCCAAGAAAACTGCCTTCGCTACAAAAGAGAGCGCTTCGCCGTACAGAAGTGGAGCCGTGCTTACTGCTACTCTGCCCCCGGCCGTCAGGGCGTAACGCGGGGCGTGCCCGCTTTCAACTTGCTGCTTCAACCAGCCGCACGATGCCAGCAGCCGCAATGCGACTCGCAAGTAGCCACGATTGGCGCGAGTTTCTTGCGCGATCCGGTCGAATTCCACCCACTCACCAGCGGAGCCGAAGAGTTCGAACACGCGCCGGTCCCACAAGGCCTTCACCGTGGGCGCCAGAACAACACCCGCGAGGTGACCAAATACGACGGCGCGAACTTGCGCCTTTTCTTTTTCGCCAAGCAATGGAGTTGTCACTGCTGACGGCATTTCTTAGCCCGTTCTGCGACTCGATTCGCGGCATCGCAGCAGCCTTGGGAGTCCGTGGTGTTGCACTACGGCTGCTACGCCCTACCCTCGAACAAATTCCTTCCCTCGACCAGCGCGCGCATCTTGCGATCCGCCACGCTGCGCTGCAGCATCCAGAATCCACAATCGGGATGGACATAGCGCAAACGTTCCGCACCCAATGTCTTCGCCACCCGCTCGATGCGCGAGGCCACGAGTTCGGGCGTTTCCACTTCATTGTCTTTGATATCGATCATGCCGATGCCCAGTGCGATTTTCGGATCAAGATCGGTGAACACCTCGAGCTCGTCGTAGCCGCGACGCGCAAATTCGAGCACCAGATGATCAGCATGGAGAGAATTGAGAAACGGCACCAGATCGCGCCAGAATCCACGGAGGACCGGCTGTCCACCGTAGTTGCCGAAGCAGATGTGCACGGCGCGCTCGTTCAGAATGCCATCCAGCACGTGGTTGATCGCTTCTCCGGCCCAGGATGAATCCTGCGGATAGCCGGCGATGCAAGCTTCATCGAGCTGGACCACCTCGGCTTCAATAGACTCCAGCTGGCGGCGCAACACGGCAGCCAGATCCATCGCCAGGTCGGGAGTGTCTTTGTAGTAGCAGTTCGTCACCATGCGCGACAGCATGTGCGGGCCGGTGCAAGTGAACTTCAGCGGCATTTTCGTTAGCGGCGCTACGACCTCGTAGTCTCGGGGTAGATTCAGCATGCCCTCGCCGATTTTGCCGACCACCATGCCCGCGGTCAGCAAGCGAGTCGCCGAGGCACGATCAGAGCGGAAGCGGTCGAAATCCGATCGAGCAAAGTGGCTGCGGATTCCTTCCATTTGCGAGACGAAATAGTCCACCATCCCGTTTGTCTCGGGATGGCTGGGGTCGAAGCGCATGAGTTCGCCGTCACTCAAAAGGTCCAGACCGGCGAGTTCCTGGGTTTTCAACACCGCCATCACCGCGTCGCGAAGAACAAGCCGCGAAGTATTACCCACCAGCCATGAGGGCACCGGATAACTTCCCACGACAGTAGCTTTGATATTCGGATTCATTGTCGACTCCTGCATCGCGAGCAGTGCCGGTTGGAGCGCATCATACTCCCGACAAATGCCACTTTGTAAAAGGCACTTCAAAGTAACCCACTTAGGGCACGGAAAAGTAACCAAATATCGCGCGACATACCACGTGGTGAGCTCATAGTTTCCACTTGTAACTCTCACTCAAACTGGATTAGAGTGATGCCGCTTCGTTGCTCTCGTAGACCACGACGAGAAGGTTGAGGCCGTCGAACCAGGTTGCTTTCGATGATGCGCGGTTCGTGGAGGTCATGTGTACCGTAGTGATGTAGTCGGAAGTCTCTTGCGCCCCGTGTATCTAAAGGAAGCTCGCGACCGCTTCGCGGCCGGAAATCTCACCGACGCAGCGTTCAAAAAAGTGGAAGACCGGGCCGTCGACGAATGTATCGACCTACAGATTCTCGCCGGCATGGAAGTGATCACAGACGGCGAGGTGCGCCGCTACGCTTTTTATGGGCACTTGATTGACGCGGTCGAAGGCTTCGACAAATACGGCGGCTGGGCAATTCCTTTCCGCGACGAAAAGGGCGAACAGTTGGTTTTGCCGCGTCCGGTGGTCGTTTCCAAACTGCGCCGCAAACGGCCTCTTTGCGCTGAAGAATTTACTTACGTGCGCGCGCGCACCAAGCACCCGGCCAAAACCACCATCATCAGTGCGCAGCAGGCCGCGGCTTACTACGACAGCAGAAAGTCAACCGGGGCTTATGCGACGGTTGACGCTTACCTGGCCGATTTGGTCGACATTCTGCGCGATGAAGTGGGCGAACTGATTCGCCTGGGTTGCACCTACATCCAGATCGACTCGCCGCAGTACACCGCGCTGCTGGATCCCGAGCTGCGCGAAGGATACCGGCAGCGCGGCAACGACCCGGACCGGCTGCTGGATTTGTCGATCGAAATGGACAATGCGGTGATCGGTGATCATCCCGGCATCACCTTTGGCCTGCACCTTTGCCGCGGAAACAATCAGAGCAAGTTTTACGCCGCGGGCGACTATGGCCCGATCACAAAAATCTTTCGCAACACGAAGTTTCAGAGATTCCTGCTGGAGTATGACGACGAGCGATCCGGCGGTTTCGAGCCGCTGCGCCAGGTGCCGGCAGACCGTACCGTCGTGCTCGGTCTGGTGAGCTCCAAGAAACCCCAACTGGAAAGCAAGGACGAACTGAAGAGGCGGATTGAAGCCGCCTCCGCGTTTGTTGCGTTGGAGCGGCTGGCCCTCAGTCCGCAGTGTGGCTTCGCGTCCACTGTGGAAGGCAATGCCGTAACGGCCGCGGATCAGGAGGCAAAGCTGCGACTGGTTTCGGAAACGGCGCAGGAAGTGTGGGGCCGGTCCGTCGCAGTGGCGCACAAGAGTTGAGTCGGTTCGGATAAGCTCCCGCGTTCTGTAATCAAAGTCGGTGTTGTTTTGAGGCGTAACCCGAACGTGCGTTCGTTCGAATGACAGGAGAGCTCATGAAATCGCGTCGGCTGTCTGCCTGCCTGTGTGGTCTGCTCGTGGCTTTGGCGTCGATTCAATATGCTCCGGCCCAAGCTACGGCGAGCTATGCTTTGTTGAATGGAACTGTGACGGATGCTGGGGGACGACCCGTTGCCAAGGCCACGATCACGGTCCGCTCGCTGGACACCAACCAGACCTTCACCGCCGTGTCGAGCGACACCGGATATTATGCGGTGCCCAGCCTGCCGCCGGGACGCTATGAACTGATCGTGAGCTATGCAGGCTTCGGGAAATACACGCGCACCGGCGTGGAAGTGTCAGTCGGTCAAACCGCCACCGTCAACGTGGGCCTCAAAGTGGCGGCGGTCTCGGAGACGGTAACCGTGACTACGGAAGCCCCGGTGGTAGAGACCACGCGAACCGAGATCAGCCAGGTGATTCAGGCTCAACAGATCCAGGAGTTGCCCATCAGCGGCCGCCTCTTTACCGACTTTGCTCTTCTAACACCCAGCGTCGCCAAGAGCCGGACTGCGTTGGGCAGCACGTTTACAGAGTTCGAGGTGACGCAAATCTCCTTTGGCGGCATGCGCTCGTTCAGCAACGAGATCACGGTGGACGGGGCCGATTTCGTGAACTCGGTCAGCGGGGTGCAGCGTGCCACGCCGCCTCAGGATTCCGTGCAGGAATTTCGCGTGGTCAACAATAGCTTCGGGGCCGAGTACGGCCGGGCACTCGGTGGCATCGTCAATATCGTCACCAAGTCTGGCGGCAACGCCTTCCATGGTTCGGTTTATGACTACCTGCAGAACAGCGCCACCGACGCGCGCTCGCTTCTGCAGCCGGCGCCGCTGCCCCATGCCCTGCGGCAAAACCAATACGGTGGTACTCTCGGAGGCCCGGTCCGCAAGGATAAAACGTTCTTCTTCCTGAACTACGAAGGCAGAAGGAGCGGTCAGTCTCCCACTTATGCCCCCGATCTTTTCAGCAATATCGCAAACATCGATCAATCCAAGGCCTACCTAGGACTCTCCCCGGAAGGCTGCGATCTTCCTCCCGCGCAATGTACTGGTTCGCCTGTCTCCTATCTCCAGTCAGTGTTAAAGACGGTCAATAACGACTATGGCTTTGCGAAACTCGATCACCAGATCAACCCAAACAACCGAGTGGCGATTCGCTATGTGGTGGAGGACGCCCGGGACTTGGGGGAACTGATCGGGAACACGGAAGATGGCGGCGGCATTGGCTCTCCGAGCGGCGCTCGCAATCTCTTCATTCGCGACCAATCTCTGGTGGGGACGCTGGATTCAGTGCTGAAGCCCAATCTGGTCAACACCGTCCTGGGTCAGTATTCAAGGCGGCACTACAATTTTCCCGGGGCGACCGGCGAACCCGATTTGAGTGTGGTGAATGACCTGGAGTTCGGACACAACTTCGGCACCTATGATGCGATCTATGAGAGCCGGGTACAAGGATCCGAATCCCTCGCCTGGGTCAAAGGCAATCACGTTGCCAAGTTCGGATTCGACGGGAACTATGTCTGGAGTTACAACAACTATCCAGGATTCACGCCGGAGCGGATCCTGCTTCCGAATCTCGATTGCCTGTACGCGTTCGCCGATACCGTGAACCTCCTCAGCCCGAACGGAACGTATGGAACGGTGCCTGAGAACTGCCCGCTCGCGCCCCAAGCGGACGGTGTGGCGTTCTTGTATTGGGGAGTTGCGGTTCCGCGAACCGGCTTCGTGAACGGTTATGTTCCATCCCCGGCGACCGGCGGTGGTTTCGGCAGCGGCTGGCCAAATGCATTTCCCACGAATCAGTACTCCAATTATGCCTACGCGTTGAATCATGGCTACTGGGGGTTTTTTGCGCAGGATCAGTGGCGAGTCACTCCCCACCTGACTTTAAATTACGGCTTACGGTGGGATTTTGAAACCGGGTTGGGAAGCACGATCGATCCCGACTACCGGACCTTCCAACCGCGAGTCGGATTCGCCTACTCTCCGGACTCCAAAACAGTCATCCGCGCCGGATCCGGAATATTTTTCGATCGCAATAATTTGACGTTCTTCTTCACCACCGGAAACCAGAAGGCGCTTCCCGGATACTTCTGCAATCCCCCCAGCGCAGATCCCAGTTGCGCCGCAAACGGATTGCAGGGGGTGGACGTTCCGATGATCCAAAGCAAGGCGGCCGGCGGGGGCTGGCAGTTGTCTGCAAATCCAGGGTACCCCGGCACGCCTTCCCTCCCTTGCGCGGCTTTGGGTTTGCCCGCCAGTCTTTGCGCGCAACTTCCCGGCACCGCAACACAACAGACGATAAGCGTCGCAGCCCTGACGGCCCTCGGCATCCTCGGCGATGGCGCCAATGCCTACCCTGCAGTGAGTCTGACCGGAGCTTGCACGGCAAACCCTATAACGGGGGCGCCGACCGGGGCCTGCGGCGTGGGTTCCGGTGGCATCCAGCGTACCGGGCGGCTTCCTTATGCCGAACAAGCCAGCCTAGAAATTGATCGCCAGATCGGGAAGGGACTCACGCTCCAGGCGGGATATCTCTTCGTATCGGCGCACAAGCTTGTCCGCGGTAATAACATTAACGTCCCCTGCCCTTACGGCACAGCCAAGCCAGCGAATCCTTACTATGCTCAAGGCCTGCTTGATCCGAGCGGCTCGCTCACCCCGTGCGGCGGAACACCTATTCTTGGGCCCTTGGGCCTTGGCCCGTTTTTCGATTGGCTAGGCCCCGCAAGCCCGATTCCCCCGCCTTTTGCACCCCCTAATCCTCAGCTTCCCGTCAATCCAAGTGGGTTGGAATTCGGCGTACCCGGGGGAGTCGGCGCTCCGGCGACGCTGAGTGGCGGCCTTCTCGACTACAACAACGACGTAGCCAACGCCGTCTACCATGGCCTTACGATTACGGCGGTTGAGCGCATGGGCAAGTTGTTTAACCTGACCGCGAATTATACTTATTCTCACACCATCGACAATGGCAATTTCACGACCTTCATCAATCTGCCGCCCAACCAATTCGACTACGCTTCGGAACGTGGCAACTCTAACCAGGACGTTCGCCATCACTTAGTCGCGAACTTCACTGCCGACGCGCCCCATGAGAGCTTTGCACGGAACTTCGAATTCAGCAGCATTATCACGCTGCAGTCCGGACGGCCGTTCACGCTGTTCGCCGGGGAGAATGTTTTTGGTGACGTGGCTGGACTGAGCACGGACCGCGTCGGAGGCCTGGGCGGTATCTGCACCACCGTATCGAACTGCAACACCACCATCGGCCGCAACACCTACGTTGGCGATCCTTTATATTCCTTCGATCTGCGTTTGTCGCGATATTTTCAGATTCGGGAGCACCTACGGCTCGATTTCACAGTAGATGCATTCAACGTGTTCAACCGGCAGAATGTGGACGAGGTGAATTATATCTATGGCTCGCCGGCATTCTGTGGGGCGGTTCCGCAGCACTATAAAGACGCTACGACGCGAGCTATTCAGAGCGGTGCGGCGTCGGCGTCTTGCGCCTCGGAGCAGGCTGCGGCTGCGCCACCGGCATGGCTTGCCTTGGGACTCTTGCCCGTCTCAATTCCGAATGCTCCGAATGCTACTTTCGGAGAGCCGAGAACTATGCTCAACCCGCGGCAGATGCAGTTCTCAGTGAAATTTTCGTTTTGAAGGAGTGTGATAGCCCCGCAGTTATCGCAGCGCTGAAGCACTGCGCCACCCAAAATCAAGTGCAACATCGAGTTTTTTCCGCAAACCGTGGAGGCGTACCCCGATTCGAATCACGCCTCCCACTTCCAATCCCGAAAGCGGCGCCTCAATTCTGCCTTCAGCAATTTCCCCGTGGACGTGTGGGGCAGCTCCTCCACAAACACAAACGCATCCGGCAACTGCCATTTTGCGAACTTAGGCGAGAGGAACTCGCGCAGCGCTTCCGCAGACAAGCGCGCTCCGTCGTCCGCGACGATGACGGCCACAGGGCGCTCCTGCCACTTTGGATGGGCGACTGCGATCACCGCTGCTTCGCGAATCTTCGGATGCGCGACCAGAGCGTTTTCCAGGTCGACAGAGCTGATCCACTCGCCGCCTGACTTGATCAGATCTTTCGTCCGGTCCACGATTCTTAGATAGCCTTCGTCATTCATGGTTCCCACATCGCTGGTGCGGAACCATCCGTCTGTCGTCCATTTATCGCTTTCCGCCGGCAGGTTGTAGTAGCTTGCGGCCACCCAAGGGCCGCGCAGTTGCACTTCTCCCATGGTCTCTCCGTCCCATGGAACTTCGCCCTGCTCGTTCACAACTCTTGTTTCGACGAAGGGAACCGGTATTCCGGCCTGCGCTTTGATTTCGCATTGCCGTTCCTCGGACCAATTCTTCATGTGCGCCTTGACTTGGCTGGTGGTCGCTTGCGGACTGCTTTCAGTCAGGCCCCAGCCTTGCACCATGCTCCACCCATACTGCCGCAGTCTCTGAATGAGCGCGAGTGACGGCGCCGCGCCGCCAATGAGAATTCGCAGAGACGGCAATTTCCACCTGCCAGGATTTCGATCCAGGTATTCCAAAATGCTATGCCAGACCGTTGGCACTCCTCCGGCAACGGTCACACCTTCCTTTTCGCAAAGCTCCAACAGGCTTTCTGGCTTGAGATGCGGACCGGGCAGAACCTGTTTCGCTCCCACCAGGGTTGCAGCGTAGGAGAGCCCCCAGCCGTTAACGTGAAACATGGAGACGATCGGCAACACGCTGTCAGCGTTGCAGATGCCGAAGTTGTCCACTGTGGTGAGCAGAAACGAATGCAGCATTACGGACCGGTGGGTATAGACGACTCCCTTCGGAACTCCAGTCGTGCCCGACGTGTAGCACATGCAAGCGGCTTCGTTTTCGTCGAGATCGGGATAACGAAAACTGCCGGAGGCAGCACTCAGGAAATCCTCATAGTCTTCGAGGCCTGATGGGTGCCCTGATGCGGCGCCGCAGCCCGACCACCCCACCACGATGACGCGCTCAAATCGCACCGAGTCTCGGATCTTTGCGTACAGAGGGAGCAGAACGTCGTCGACGATCAGGAACCGGTCTTGCGCGTGGTTGGCGATGTAGGCGATTTCGGACGGCGCCAGCCTCAGGTTCAACGTGTGCAGCACACCGCCGGCGATCGGAATGCCGAAATAGGCTTCCAGATGCGCGTGATGATTCCACATCAGGGTTGCCACGCGATCGCCGCGCTCCATGCCCGCCTTCTGCAAAGCCTCCGCAAGGGCGCGCGCGCGCCGATACAGGTCGGCATAAGTATAGCGGTGCAACGTATGATCTGGCCGCCGGGAAACGATCTCTGCATTCGGAAAGAATTTGCCCGCGCGCTCCAGGCTGTGAGAGAGCGTCAGCGGATAATGCATCATGGTTCCTTGCATGCGGTTCCTTAGTGGGTGGGATCAGCAGCTCTGCACCAGGATTTCTGAAAGCTTGGGGGTTCCTGGCTTCAGACACTGGCCGAAGGATTCTCCACCAGCAAGGCGATGCCTTGCCCGCCGCCTATGCAGGCCGCGGCAACGCCGTAACGCAGGTTCGAGCGCTTCAACTCCCGTGCGAGCGTTACCGCCAAGCGGACTCCGGTGGCACCGAGCGGATGACCGATAGCGATTGCGCCTCCGTTGACGTTAAGTCTGTTGCGGTCCAGGCCAAGCTCACGCTGGCAGGCGAGAACCTGCGCGCCGAAGGCCTCATTAATTTCGAAGCGATCGATTTGCGGCAGGCTCAGTCCAGCCAAGTCCAGCAGAGTTTGAATCGCCGGCACCGGCCCGATGCCCATGATCTCCGGGCGGACACCAACCACGGTCCCGGCAACTACTCTCGCCAACGGGTCTTGCCTGTGCTGTTTCAGATATTCGCTGGAAGCTATCAGGACCGCCGCTGCGCCGTCCACGATTCCAGAGCTGTTCCCGCCGGTCTGCACTCCGCCAAATGCCGGTTTGAGCTTGGAGAGAACTTCCAACGACGAGGGCCGGATATGAGTGTCTTTGCTCAGCCCATCGACACCGCGTGGCAGACTGATTCCGCGCCGTGAATATCCGGGAAGTTCGAAGACTTCAGTCGCGAGAGGCGCGATCTCGCCGCTCAGGAAGCAGCTCTCTTGTGACGCGATGGCGCGCGCAAAACTCTCAGCAGCGAATTGGTCGACCTCTCCGCGAGTGATCCCATACTGTTTCGCCAACTTCTCGGCAGTTCCACCCATGGTCTCATTCGGACAGGGATCGAGCAGCGCTTCCCACAGAAAATCCTTGAACTCCACCTCGCCCATGCGGAATCCACCGCGGTGAGTGTAGGCGGCAATCGGGTTGCGCGACATGGACTCGGTTCCCACCACAAGCGCCAAATCGGCTTTCTTCAGCTTGATATTGTCCCCGGCTTGCAGAATGGCTTCGATACCGGTGCCGCACACCCGCTGCACAAGATGTGCGGGCACTTCGACCGGCACCCCAGAGTAGAGCGCGATGTGCCGCGGCAGAACATAGGCATCGAAGGAGGCCTGGGCCATGTTCCCTGCTACCACAATGTCTACATCGGCGGGCGGCACACTGCTTCGCCGGAAGACCTCTCGAGCCGCTTTGATTCCCAGGTCGGTAGGCGACACCAGCCCAAGAGCCGTGTTGTACTCCAGGAACGGAGTGCGCACGCCGTCGAGCAGGAAGACATCGTCGTAGCGCGAAAGCAGAGCTTTACGGTGAGAACTCATAACGATGTTTTGCTGGCCCGGATTTCTTCGCCCGCAGCGACGAGGCGCGGCAAGGGCAAATTCAGCGGTGCATCCGGCACGACCGTATCCGCGGAATGGCCATGCCCTTCACGCTTCTGAGGGCGCGCTGTAGTCAAACCATATCGTGACCGATGCCTGGTTCCCCACGCCGACATCAGCTTCAGAATCGGCTTCAGGCTTTCTCCATGGCGAGTGAGCGAGTACTCAACCCGTGGCGGCACCTCGGCATACACCTTCCGGTGAACAATTCCATCGCGCTCAAGTTCCCTCAAGTGCTGGGTCAGCATCTTCTTGGTCAACCCAGGGATGAGCCTTTGCAGTTCGCAGAACCGCCGGGTTCGGCCATCGAGATGGAACAGGAGCGGCGGTTTCCACTTCCCGCCTATGATGGAAGCCGTCAACTTAACGGGGCAATTGGAGTGATCCACAGGATAGTCTCCGGGAGGTATCAGGTTACCGAAACGTGCCTACTAGTCAAAAAGATACTTTTGCCTAGAATTGACCCTCGGTCCCGAAAGGATACCGCATTCGGCACCCACTTGGAAGTGTTTGTGTCATCGATATCCGGCGGGAACGATCGCACCGCGAGGACAAAGCATGAGCGACAAAAGGCCAGTCGTGATCTACGGCGCCAACGGTTTTTCTGGCCGCTTGATCGCGGAATTTCTTCGTGAATACAATGTGCCGTTCATCGCCGCCGGCCGCAGTCGCGCGCGGCTTGACGATGTGATGAAGCACGTGCCGGGCATTGAGACCGCCAACTATGAAACCGTCGAGACCAAGGGTTCCGTCGAAGAGCTCACTCAGCTCTTCGCCGGCGCGAAAGTGGTGTGCAATACTGCCGGGCCGTTCATCTACAACGGCCCGGCGGTGATTGAAGCGGCGCTGAATGCGGGCTGCCACTATCTGGACATTGGCGGCGAGCAGGCTTGGCTGCGTGACGTGGCGAACAAATGGGGTTGCAAGTTTGCCCAGCGCGGTTTGCTGGCCGCTCCCGCCACGGCCTACATGTCGGCAGTGAGCGACGCCGCAATTCGGTTGTGCCTGGAGAGCCACCGCGGCATTGACACGCTGGAAGTGCTCACGATGTTCAAGGGCAATCCGACCTTTGGCTCGACCCAGACCATCTTCGCCGTCATTCAAACCGACGCTTACTTCCTGGAGCAGAACGCGTACAAACCCTGGCCGCGCGCCACCCGGTACGACGTCGTTGTCCCCGGCAGCATCCAGACTCAGCTCGCGCTGGCCTGGGGAGGTTTCCCCCATCCGGTCTGGTATAAGGATCATCCGCAGATAGCCAACGTGCGGTCCTTTGGAGGATTGCTCGACCGCCAAATTATGGAAGGCGTCGCGGCGACGGAGAAGCTGTTCGAGGAGCAGATCCGTCCACTACCTCCTGCCGAACAGCAGCGAAAGCTGGGAGAGATGGCGAACGCTGTAACGGGCGGTACTCCGCCGCGAGAAAACCCGCGTGAGCATCGCACCATTGATGTGATCGCCGGCCGTGGAAGCACAGATTCCGTGCAGTGCGTGGTGTTTGGCACATGTTGCTATCGCCAGACCGCGCTCATACAGGCATTCGCGGCCCACAACCTGGTGCATGCTGCTCCGCGCACGGTGGGCTTCGCCTCGGCGGCGGAAGCCTTTGGGCATCGCGAAATTCTTGGCGTTTTAGAGACGCACGGTCTTTCCAAGGCACGGCTGTCGCATTAAATGGCTAACCGTGCCGCTGGGCGCCATGCAGTCGCAGGAAACGATGCGAGCCATCGACTATTTCGACAAGAGCGCGGATCTCCACCCCGGCCGGATCGCGATCCTCGATGGGGATGCTCAGTATTCCTACGGTGAAACGCGCACCTTCAGCGAGCGCATCGCCCGCACGATGCTGGCTCGTGGCGTCGAGCACGAACAGCGCGCGGCCATCTACTCCCATAATCACGCAGCGGTTCTGTTCTGTATGTTGGGCATCCTGCGCGCCGGGGCCGCATGGGTCCCCATCAACTTTCGCAATGCCACCGACGCCAACGTGGAATTTCTGAACTACTCCGAGACAGCGTGGCTTTTCTATCACAGCCGCTTCCGGGAGCAGGTCGAAGAGATCCGCAAACGCGTTCCCTCGCTGCGGCACATGATTTGTATCGACGGTCCCGACGCCGGCAATCCTTCGCTTGCAAGCTTCATGGAACTTGGAAACTCATGGAGCGATGATGACAAACATCTCGACTGGGCTGATGCTCACGGAAATCTGGATCAAATGATGGGCCTCGTTCCCACCGGGGGGACGACCGGTCCGGCGCGCGGTGTCCGCGTCACCAACCTTGCGTGGGGCACGATGACCGAGATGGCCATCCACTACTGGGAGGGCGAAGTCGCCGAGCCGGTCTGCCTCTGCACTGCTCCGCTTTCGCACGCCGCCGGCGTGGTTGCTTTCACGATGTTCGCACTGGGCGGGACGAACGTCGTCTTGCCCGGATTCGAAGCATCGCAGGTATTGGCGGCGATTGAACACTATCGCGCGACGCATCTGTTCCTTCCTCCGACCGCGTTTTACGCACTGCTCGCTCATCCGGACGTGAATAAGTTCGATTACTCAAGCCTGCGCGTTTTTCTGCTGGCGGGTTCTCCCGTATCACCCGATAAGCTCAAGAAAGGTGTAGAAGTATTTGGCCCTTGCATGTGTCAGTCCTACGGACAAACCGAAGCGCCCATGCTTCTCACCTGGCTCGATGCGCGCACGGTAGCCGCGGCCGCGGCCGGCGAGCACCCAGAACGTTTGCGCAGCTGCGGAAGGCCTACCGCGTCGGTTCGCCTCGCCGTCATGGACGATGCCGGTAGCATTCTTCCTCCTCACCAGGTTGGAGAAATCGTGGCCTGCGGCACGCTCGTCACCGCCGGCTACCATAACCTGCCACAAGCCACAGCCGAAATCCGCAGCCACGGCTGGCACCACACCGGCGATGTCGGATATATCGATGAACATGGATACGTTTATATTGTAGACCGCAAGAAAGACATGATTATCAGCGGAGGCTTTAACGTTTACTGTGCGGAGGTCGAGGCGGGCATCATGGCCCTTCCGCAGGTTCAGGAGTGTGCCGTCATCGGAGTGCCTGACGACAAGTGGGGAGAAGCGGTCAAGGCTTTGATCGTTTTGAAGCGCGGTGAATCGCTCACGGAGACCGAAATCATCGCCCACTGCAAGGCAAGGCTGGGTGGCGTGAAGTGTCCCAAGTCGGTGGAATTTCACTCGGAAATCCCCAAGACTCCAGCCGGGAAGTTCGACCGCAAAGCGATGCGCAAACCGTATTGGGCGACGGTGGACCGTGAAGTCCATTGAGGCAACCGGTTGGCTTGGCGGTGAGGTGTGAACGGGAGGCATTGTCATTCTTACGACGTTGAAGGTTCCAAAGACTGGCGGCATCCCGACGACGAAAGCCAGCGTGTTGCGCTGGCTCAAGAACGAGGGAGACCTTGTAGAAATAGGTGAGGCGATCGTGGAGTTGGAAACCGAGAAGGTGAGCTACGAACTGGAGTCTCCGATTGCGGGCGTCCTGCTGAAGATTGTCGCGGGAGAAAACGTCCAGGTTCCAGTGGGCGGGCCTCTATGTCACATCGGCCAGCCGGGTGATGCGGTCCCTGCGGAAAAGGAGCAGTGCAATGCCAAATGAAAATGCTCTTGGGAAAGACCGGTTGATCTGGATTTACACGCAGATGACGCGGATTCGCGAATTTGAAGAGCGCGTCAAACGCACCTTTCTCGAACATCCCGGAGCGATGCGCGGCCACACCCATCTTGCCGACGGGGCGGAAGCTTCGGTTGTTGGGGCGCTGGCCACGCGCAAAGCTACTGACTTTGCGATGCCCACTTATCGTTGCCATGCTCAACCCCTCGTGCTCGGCACGCCACCTAGAAAAATGATGGCGGAACTCTACGGACGGAAAGATGGGCTGTGCAAGGGTTTTGGCGGCTCCATGCATCTTGCCGATCCCGAACGGTACTTCCCCGGAACTTCCGCCATGGTCGGTCAAAGCATTGCCCATGCTGCGGGCGCCGCTTTAACGGCTCAGGTTAAGAACACAGGACAGATCGTCTACTGCTTCTTCGGAGACGGAGCGAGCAAGCAAGGAGCGTTTTTCGAAACCCTGAACATAGCAGCAGTCTGGAAGCTACCGGTCGTGTTCATCTTAGAGAACAACGAATACCAGGCGTATACCCACATCAGCCTGGAAGACGCCAATGCGCAAGCCGGCGATCCGCTTTCTCAGAAAGCGGCTGCATTCAGCATACCGGGCGCGACCGTCGACGGCACGGATCCGCTGCTGGTTTACGATGCAGTTTCCAAGGCCGCAGAACGAGCCCGCGCCGGACTCGGCCCCAGTCTTATCGAATCGAAGTTCTACCGGCTCAGTGCGCACGGCAACGCCATCACCGTGCCTCCCGTGCCTACACAGTTCCCCGAACACGAAGCTATTGGAGTGTACGGAAACAAGGCAGAGTACCGAGCGGCCAAGGATCGGGATCCCATCTCTCGCTTCCGCGCACGTTTGCTAACCCAGAACGTCCTCACAGAGAAAAAACTCCAGGAACTTGAGGCCGGCGCCCGCTTGGAAATGGACGATGCCGTGCAGTTTGCACTCTCTAGCCCGCATCCCGAACCCGAAGAAGCCACGAACTATGTCTACGCCTAGGAGACCGCATGGCTAAGAAAATGATGTACGGAGAAGCGATGGCGACCGCCATCATCGAAGAAATGCAGCGGGATGTGGACGTGGTTTTCTACGGCCAGAACATGGCCATGACCGAGCGCGACCCTATGCTGAAGATGTTCGGCAGGAATCGCGTTCGCATTGCACCCATTTCCGAGACGGCAGAGATTGGCATCGCGGTGGGCGCGGCGATAACAGGATTGCGTCCTATCGTCGAGCTTTGGATGAGCGAGTT
>PMSQ01000166.1 GCA_003168355.1 Acidobacteriaceae bacterium
CGGGACTCTTCTCCGTGTACGATTTGTTTTGCCATGATGCTTTTCTCCTATTCCAATTCTGTTTTATTAAACTTTGTCATCCTGAGCGCGACCGCGCGTCAGCCCGCAAAGCGGGGTGAAAATAAAGCGCGGCGCGACCTTAGAGTTTTATCGCTTCGCCCCGACGGTTTCTTTCTTACCGATGCCGGTCGAGCTGGCGGTTCCGCTGAGGATGCCGAGGACTTCGTCTTCTTTCATAATGATGAAGTCTTCGCCATCGATCTTGATCTCGGTGCCGGAATACTTGCCGAACAGGATGCGGTCGTCTTCATGAACGGCGAGAGGGAAGGTCTTGCCTTCATCGTTGGTGCGGCCTTTGCCGGTGGAAACGACGATGCCCTCTTGCGGTTTGTCTTTTGCGCTGTCGGGGATGATGATGCCGCCTCGGGTGGTGGAAGCTTCCTCCACGCGACGTACGAGGATGCGATCATGTAGTGGGCTGAATTTTGCCATGGGTGGTGACTCCTTTCAAGGTTGGGTAGTAAGGTTGACTTTACGTAAACCTATGAATTGTTTTGGGTTAGGGCGGGCTGTTAGCAGTCTCGCCTACTGAGTGCTAATTATAGGGATGTGAGTGGGCAGTTGTCAAGGGCTTGCATTCCAGCTTGCTTCCATGTAAGTTATAAGTTACGAGCGAGCCGTGATTGAAGTCCGCCGTTACGTAACGAGGGCAGGAAACAGCGTGTTCAGCGAGTGGCTCGCTGCGCTGGCGGATAAACATGCAAAGGCAAGAATCGCTGATCGGCTCGACCGGCTTGAGCAGGGAAATTTTGGAGACTGCAAACCGTTGAGCGGAGGACTCTACGAACTTCGCATTGATTGGGGGCCGGGCTATCGAGTCTACTGCGCAATGATTGGTCGAACTTGCGTACTCCTGCTGTGCGGCGGCGGCAAGCGCAAGCAATCCTCTGACATTCAGCGCGCACGGGAGTACTTCAAAGACTACAGGGAAAGGACACGCATACAGTGAAAAGCAAAGTGAAGAGCAAAACTAAAGATATAACAAGCGTATCGCATGACGAGTGCATGATTCGCGAATTGCGTGAAGATCCCAAATTCGCTGTCGAATACCTCAAAGTCGCGTTGGAAGACACCGAGGAACCCGCTGTGCTGCTGGTCGCGCTGCGCCGCATCGCCGAAGCCCGAGGCGGTATCGCCAAGGTAGCCAAAGCCGCCGGCATCGAGCGCGAAAGCCTCTATCGCGCCTTGTCGGCGAAGGGAAATCCCCGGCTCTCGACCCTAGTTGCCGTCACCAAGGCCGTGGGATTAAAGCTTACCGTTGAACCCGCACGGTAACTTTGTCGCCGGGCCAACTTGTCGTCGAGGGTGACGTCGTCATCCAGCATATCGTGGAACTGCACATTGAATGGCTCGTTGACCGTCATTCACCGGGATAACAACCATCATATGGGAGTCACAGACGAATCATCAACCTTTCGAGTGCTGCCCGCGCGACCCGTTCGAGGCGCGGCCAGACCCCACCACAATCTATCCGCAGCTCCTGTGTGACATCTGCCCTTGCGCCTCAATTCCAATTCGTTCATCCTTGTCCCAGCACAGCGTATACGCAGCTCCGAGAGCCCGGTCGGCAATCGCTCCGTAACTCCTTTGTTTTGAAGTACGTATTGTGCGAGGACTTTTTTGCTAACTCGATGATTCCAATCACAGCGTGAGGGTGGGGGGTTGGGTACCCGCTCCATCGTTCGTCCAGTTCGGACCCGGCCTAACCCGTCTCGAACCCAGAGCGAGGAGGGAATATCCGTTTGCAGGAAATAATCCGGCGGCTTCCAAAATCTGGGTTAAAATTGAAGCATGCCATACATATTGGAGCACCTCACCAGCCTTCGTCAGGAAATCACGGATTTGAGGAACATGAATGCCCGGTTTGTGGGCAAGGGGTCGGACAGCCAGATCGACCAATCGGCAGTGGAGATGCGTGCCAACCGCTTGGCAGAGATCAAGAAAGAATTGTCGCAGATGCTGAATCGGCCGGAAGATCCAGCCGTCTGGTGGGAAAAAGGCGGCCGGCGGAATCGCGTGGCGTAGCGGGGCCGCTGAAAAGTTTGTGTCGAGTTCATTGAGGGCGTGGCCGATGGCCGCGCCCGTTTTGTCTACGAGCATTTGTTGGGGGGCTTCCCAATTTGCAAACACCTTGAGTTGCAAGAACATCGAGTTGCAAAAACATCGAGTTGCAAAAACATCGCGAGTGGGGCAACCTCGTAAACCATGAGGCGAGCGAATCTGCGGAGCGATTTTCCGGTTTTATGTTTCTGGATATTTTCTTCTGTTCTCATCATCGTCGCGCTGGCTGGCATGGGCTGCGCGCAGGCGGGGCCGGAAGAAGGTGGCCACGAAGTGCAGGTGTGGGCGGGCGGCGGTTATTCGGTGCCGGGAGGGACTTCGCACACGGGAATTTTCGATATCGGGCTGCGCTATGGGTGGGTGATTACGGGAGCGCATCTACCGGGATTCCTGCGAGGACGCTTTGAGTATGCGGTAGATGCGGAGCCCGCCTATCTGATTTTTCAGCCGGCAAACACGGCGTATGGAGTGGGATTTAATCCGTTTGGCCTGAAGTGGAATTTCGAGCGGCGGGGACCGCTGTCTCCGTATTTCGAGTTGAGTGGAGGGACGCTGTTCACGGATCACAGTGTGCCGACCTACACGAACCCGGTGAACTTTACTTCGGCGGCGGCGCTGGGCACGCATGTGCTGGGCGCGAAATATAACTGGAGCGTGGAGCTGCGGTATCTACATATCTCGAATGCGGGGCTGGCCACGCCAAATCCGGGGCTGAACACGGTGCAGGTACGGGTGGGAGTGGGGAAATTCTGGAAGGGGCGGTAGCCTTGCTTCGGTTAATCTGAGCCAGCTATTCTTCTGACCTATGTCTACGTTAGTGGAGTGTGTGCCGAATTTTTCGGAGGGGCGCGATAAGGCGAAGGTTGACGCCATTGTTGAAGCCATGAAGAGGGATGGAGTCTACCTGCTGGACCGCGAAATGGACGCGGACCACAACCGGTGCGTGATCACGCTGGTGGGCGAGCGGGAGGCGATTCAGGAGGCGGCCATTCGGGGAGTAGGGAAGGCCGCGGAGTTGATAGATCTGAATGTGCATCAGGGAGCGCACCCGCGAATGGGCGCGGCCGATGTGGTGCCGTTCATTCCAATTGATGGAGTCACGATTGAAGATTGCGTGGCCATGGCGCGGCACGTGGGCGCAGAAATCTGGAAGCGGTTTCAGATTCCGGTTTATTTGTATGAGGCGGCGGCGGCGACGCCGGAGCGGCAGAATCTGGAGAACATCCGGCGCGGGCAGTTTGAAGGGATACGAGCGGAGATCGCGACGAATATGGCGCGGCGTCCCGATTTTGGCGAGGCCAGGGTACATGCGACGGCGGGCGCGACCGTGGTGGGCGCACGGAAGTTTCTGATCGCTTACAACGTGTTCTTGAACACGCCGGAGGTCGAGATCGCGAAGAAGATTGCGAAGGCGGTGCGGTTTTCGAGCGGTGGGATGCGGTTTGTGAAGGGCGCGGGATTTCTGGTGCGGGGGTTGGCGCAGGTTTCGATGAACTTGACGGATTTTGAGCAGACGCCGGTGCATCGCGTATTTGAAGTGGTGAAGCGCGAAGCGGCGCGGTATGGAGTTGCGCCGGTGTCGAGCGAGATTGTGGGATTGATTCCCAAGAAAGCGCTGGAGCAGGCGGCGGAGTGGTTTCTGCAGGTGGAGAATTTTGATTCGTCTTTGATTCTGGAAAACCGGCTGGCGGCGGTCATGGGCGGGAAAGCGGCGGTGGGCGGGTTAAGGGCGGGAGTGGAACCTTTCGTCGAGCAGCTCGCCGCACCTACTGCAACGCCGGGCGGCGGCAGCGCCGCCGCGGCCGCAGGTGCGATGGCGGCAGGGCTGGCCACGATGGTGGCGTCGATGTCGCGGGGGAAGAAGGCATACCTGCAGTATGAATCGCAGTTAAGCGCGGCGATCGCGCGGCTGGGTCGGTTGCGGGAGGAGCTGAAGGCCGCTGTCGATGCCGATGCGGAGTCTTATGATGCCGTCATGAAGGCCTACAAGCAAGCGAAGGCCAATCCCGCGGGGTCCGAAGTGCTGGTCGAGGCCGCTCTCAAGCTGGCGACCGGAGTTCCGTTGGCGGTGGCTGAAAAATCGCATGAAGTGGGGCAGATTACCCAGAGCCTATTCGCCATCAGCAATCCCAACATGAAGTCGGACTTAACCACCGCGCAGGCGCTAGCGCGGGCCGCGATTACCGGCGCGCTGGCGAATGTGGATATCAATTTAGTCTCGCTGAAGGATCAGATTTTCGCGGCGGAAGTGCGAAAGAGGATCGGCATCATTGGCAATTGAGAATTAACTAACGGCTTTTCGGCGGAACTGACGGAGTCCGGCTGCCAGAAATGCCGCGTCAAAGAGCGTCAACGCTACCAACACAGCCGGTACCGGCAAGTGAGGGAACTGGGGTACGAGCGTGCCTCGCAGCCCTTCGCTTGCATAGACGAGTGGATTTACCAAAACAACTTTCTGAAGGATAGGGAAATGCGCTAAAGCACTCCAGGGATAATAGGTGCAGCCAAAAAAAATCATGGGGGTTAAGACCATACTAAACATCAAACCGATGTGAGTCTGACTGATACTGCACCCAAGAGCCAGACCGCCGCAGGCCGAGAAGAGCGCCACGAGCAGCGTAACGCAGGCAAAGCTAAGCGGAGAACGGAGGTTCAATTCCACCCCCGGCCGTAACAGCAGCCACGCCGCTGGAATGACCACCAGCCCTGCGACCAGTGCTTGCAGAGTGCCGAAAAAGACCTTCTCGATGGCGAGCCAGGATATTTCCATTGGCGCCAGCAGGCGGTCTTCGATCTCGCGAGTGAACTGAAATTCGGCAATCAACGGCATGGCGACAGCCCACACGCCGGTAAACACCATGCTGATGGCCATGATCCCCGGCAACAGCAAGCTCTTGTAGGCTGCGGGCATGTAGCCGCTGCTCACCATCACCCGGCCGAAGATGAATACGAACATCATGGGCTGCAGAAAGGTCTGCAGCACCAACGGAGCGAAGTTGCGGCGAGCCACATGAGCATCGCGCGCCAGCAGGGCCAGAAAAGTTTTCCAGTTCAATCGCGCAAGCTCCTTCCAGTGTGGTGCAGGAAAAGATTCTCCAGGCTGGGCTCCGAGATGTGCACGTCGCACAATTCGACGTTGGCACTAGAGGCCAGATTGGCAATTTCAGAGACCAGAGGGCCTCCGCGGTCGGCGTACACGTCGATGGAGTTGTCGTTTTTCGAATCTGGATTCGCGCGCACTTCCCGCGCCCCGGTCAAGGTCTGAAGACGCTGCAGCAATTCCGGGGAGTGGCTGCCAAAGCGCAGCCGCAGCAGGTACCCACCAGGAACCGAAGCCTTCAACTCGCCGGGAGTGCCCAGGGCGATGTTGCGTCCGTGGTCGATAATAGCTAGCCTCTGGCACAGCGCGTCCGCTTCTTCCATGTTGTGCGTGGTCAGCAGAATGGTTTTGCCGCTATGGTTGTATTCGCGGATGATTTCCCAGAGAAGCAATCGGGTTTGCGGGTCCAGGCCGGCGCTGGGTTCGTCCAGAAAAAGTACTTGAGGGTCGTGCATCATGGCGCGCGCGATGGAGAGACGTTGCATCATGCCGCCGGAAAATCCGCGCACCATCTGATCGCCGCGGTCACGGAGCTTAAAGCGATCGAGCAGAACGTCTGCGCGCTCGGCTCGCTGGTGGGAGTCGACGCCGAAATAGGCGCCGTGAAAAAGCAGAATTTCGCGAGCGGTGAGAGCAAAATCAAGGTTTGGACGTTGCGCAACCACTCCAATCAGCCGTTTGACGGCAACCTGCTCTCTCCAGACATCAAGCTCGCCGATCCATGCCTGGCCGCCCGTCGGCCGCACACGGGTGGTGAGAATTCCTAGCGTGGTCGACTTGCCGGCGCCGTTGGGTCCGAGCAGACCGAAGATCTCCCCGGGTAAAATATCAAGCGAGATGCCGTCGAGCGCAACGATCTGCGGTTTGGGTTGTTTCTTACCTTTGCCGCGACCTGAACCAAAACCGAAGCCGCCGCCGGAAGCGAGCGGAGGTGGTGAAGTGTAAATCTTGCGCAAATCGCGAGTCCGAATGCCAGCCAGCATGCTGAAGTCCTTGCACGGATACTGAAAGTCTTGAGTCGAGACTAGTCATGTTCCCCGCGCCATTGCAGTGGCGAGGTTCTTCAGATAAAACCAGAGGGCGCAATGATTGTCAATTCTTTGCGGTCACCGGTAGTGGTGCAGTTTGATAAGGAAGCGAGCCAAACGCGCGATTAAAAGTGTCGCAAAAAACGCGACACTTCGCGCGGCTCGCCCAGATCCTTCACTGCGCAAAGAACGCTTGTTCAGGATGACAATCAAACTGCACCACTACCCGGCCATCAAATAGTTCGGCACTTACCGAGTGGAAAGTTCCGCGTCCGGGTTCGTGCGTGGAGCGAGATGGCACGATTTCGCGGGGGCATTCCTGCATGAGTCGCTGGGCATGGTTATTAATCTCGACACTGCTGCTTTTGGCCGCCGGATTCCTGCTGAGCCTAAACGGCTGCGGCGGAAGCAGTAAGACCACTCTCACGGTTCCGCCTCCCGCGTCGAAGATCCAGCACGTGGTGATCATCTTCCAGGAAAACCGCACGCCTGACAACCTGTTTCAGGATCCGGTTCTGATCGCGAATGGCGCCGATATTCAGAACTATGGAATAAACTCGACGGGCGCGAAGATCACGCTAGGTCAGATTGACCTGGGCACCGCTGGCAGCAATCCGGATTATTACGATCTGAGCCACGCCCATAGCGCCTTCGTCTCCATGTACGACAACGGGAAAATGGATGGTGCGGACCTGATTCCGGTTACTTGCGAGAAGGGAGTCACCGGTTGTCCGCCCCCGAACCCGCAATTCATGTACGTGAATCCGGCCGACGTTCAGCCTTACTTCCAAATGGCCGAGCAGTACACGTTCGCCGACCGCATGTTCCAGACGAACCAGGGACCAAGTTTTCCCGCGCACCAATTCATCATTTCCGGCACTTCAGCGCCTACGGCAACCAGCAATCTGTTTGCCGCCGAGAACCCTGTGGGCGGCGGTAGGATTGCCGGTTGCATCGCGCCTCCCGCCGAGACGGTTGAGATGGTCGATCCGACGGGCACCGAGTCCAGCACGATGTATCCCTGCTTCGAGCATGCCACGCTGACCGACTTGCTCGACACCGCCAACATTACGTGGCGCTATTACGCGCCTTCCGCTGGCTCCATCTGGACCGCACCCAACGCGATTCAGCACATGTGCGGACCCAACGCTACCCCGCCCAATGCCACCTCTTGTGTGGGATCGGATTGGACTGGCTCAGCCCCGAAAGTTGTGCTTAACCAAACCGAGAGCAGCGCCCAGATTCTTACCGACATCGCGAGCAACCAGCTGGCGCAGGTGAGCTGGGTGATTCCCGATGGCCAGGATTCCGACCATGCCTCGAGCAACAACGGCTGCGGCCCGTCATGGGTGACTTTGCTGGTGAATGCCATCGGCAACAGCGAGTATTGGTCTAATACCGCGATCATTCTTACGTGGGACGACTGGGGAGGTTGGTACGACCACGTCGCGCCGGCGGTCATCAACAACGGCAGTAGTTGGGGATCCGGCTACGTGTACGGATTCCGCGTGCCCATGATCGCGATTTCGCCCTACGCCCGGCCGGGTCACATCTCCCATGTCACGCACGACTTTGGAAGCATTTTGAAATTTATTGAGACAAACTTTAATTTGCCGTCGCTGGGCTATGCGGACGCGCCGGCCGACAATCTCTCCGACATCTTCAATTTCAGCCAGACCGCGATTTCGTTTCAGACTATCGCGGCGCCTCCCGACGACGCCGCATGCCGCAGCGACATGACTCCGGCCACTGATCCCGATGACGACTGAGGTGAATCGAAAGGGCGAGGATCTCGTTAGTGCGTCGTCAAGCCCGATTCCGCTTCCATCACTCGACCGCGTTACGCGAAATTACTTCGCGGTACCACACCGCGCTGAGTTTCGGCGTGCGCGCCTGGGTTTTGAAGTCGACGTAGTGAAGGCCGAATCGCTTGCTATAACCGTCTGCCCATTCGTAATTGTCGAGCAGGCTCCATAGGAAGTAACCTTTGATCGGGTACCCCTCCGACGCGGCGCGATGCAGGTGCGTGAGGTGATTGCGCAGGTACATCACGCGGTCGGTGTCCTCGACACGTCCATCCGCGGTTATTACATCGTCGGCGGAGCAACCATTCTCAGTGATGTACAGAGCCTTTGGTTTCCAGATGTCGCTGACGTTGCGAACCGCCCAGTAGATCACTTCCGGGCCAATGTAGAGCCAGTCCGAAGCCATGCGCGGAAAGGAAGCCTGCCGCTTCTCCACCACGTAGCCGACGGGGGACGCGTCGGCGCGTACATACTCCGGGGTGTAGACGTTGAGGCCGACAAAATCGAGCGGGCTGCCAATGATTTTCATGTCGCCGGCCTCCACCTTGGGAGCGTTGGCGCCCTCGCGCTGGAGATAGCCGTCCGTGTACTTGCCTTCCAGCACTGCGGTGAGGAATGGGGCGTTTTCCTCCCGAGTGGCACGGTGCGCAGCCTCGATGTGCTCGCGAGTCTCGATTACCGGTACACAGACCGCGGCATTTTCCGCGAGGCCGATCTGCGTCCCGGCTTTGCCGTTGGCGCGAATGGCTTGCACGGCCATGCCGTGGGCCAGTACCGCATGATGGCGAATCTGATTCACCTGGGCGTCCGGCAACTTCAGGCCGGGCGCGAACCTGCCCTCTTTGTAACCGATGTCGGTGAAGCAGGTGAACTCGTTGGTGGTGAAGAAATGGCCGACGCGGTCCGAGAGCTGCTTAGAAATATAGGCCGCGTAATCCCCAAACGCTTTTGAAGTGTCGCGTGATTGCCAACCGCCGGGCAAAGCCTGCGGCAGGTCCCAGTGGAACAGAGTGATGTAGGGAGCAATATTGTTCTTGAGCAGTTCGTCAACCACCCGCTGGTAATAGTCCATGCCTTTCTGGTTCGGCTGGCCTGTGCCGTCGGGGAAGACGCGTGACCACGAAATGGAAAAACGGTAAACCTTCACGCCCAAGTTCTTAAGCAACTGCACGTCTTCTTTGTAGAGATGGTAGGAATCATCGGCGACGTCGCCGGTTTCTCCGTGAAACGTCTTGCCCGGCGTGTGCGAAAAAGTATCCCAGACGGATGGCTTCCGTCCGTCCTCGCTCACCGCGCCCTCGATCTGATAGGCAGCGGTAGCGCAGCCCCACAGAAAGTTGGGCGGGAACTGCAGCAAACTTGCGGCGGGCATCTGCGCCAATGCAATCCGCGGAAAAGAGGCGCTGGCAAGGGCGGCTGCGGCGGCGCCGGCCATCGTCTTGCCGAATCGACGACGTGTGAGAGTTTTCATAGGCGCAAGAAGATTATCACTAACAGAGGTTCAGAATGAAGTTACATGCAAAGGGGGAGGGCCTTCGGGTAGTTCAAGAGGCTCGTTCTCGGCTAATGCGACACGCGCTTGAGTGCATCCTGGGCGCGGCTGAAGGTGTGGGCCATGAACAGAGCGGCGCGATATTCTTCGGCGGCGGCTGGCCGGTCGCCTTGTTTCTCGAGCAATTCACCAAGCATATAGTGGGCCTTAAAGACAGGAGCTTCCTCGACGGAGGTGGAGGAATCGATATAGCGCCGCAAGAGGCGGATGGCCATGGGATAGTCGCGGCCCGTACGCAGCAACAGGCCAGCCCCATCCACGAGCGCGCCGGGACGATCGAGGGGGCGGGACTCCATGGTGTGCAAGGCCTGTTCCATCTCGTCGAGGCGGTTCGTGTGACGATAAAAGCCCGCAAGATTCAGCCAGGCAAACGCGCCGCCGTGACTGGCATCGATGGCGTTGCGATATTCCGACTCGGCGGTGGCGAAATCTCTGTCCTTCTCGGCGATGCGCGCGCTTACCCAGTGTGCGATAGCTGGATCCAGTGGCGCAAGCAGCGCAGCCTGGGCGCGGGCTTTCTCTTTGCCCCCGCCGACGATGCCGGGAGCTTCGAGGTAAAACTCGGCAAGATCGGTGCGCACGGCCGCGTTGTCGGGAGCGAGTTCGACGGCACGCTCGAATTCAGTGCGAACTTTCTTGGCGAGGCCGGTCGCCTTCAAGAAATTGGAACGGTCCGCTTTCTCACCGTAGATGCGACCCAGCCACAGGTGGTAGAGACCATTGTTGGGCGCGAGCGAGACCGCCTTTTCACAAGCGGGAATGCCGGCGTCCCAGGCGTCGAGTTCAAAATGAGCCCGGCACAGCAGGTTATAGGATTCGGCGGCAGGGTCAGTGGCAATCTGTTGCTCCAGGCTTTGCAGCGCCTGATCCACGCGGCCGGCGGAGAGAAGAGAATGAGCCGTCTCAGCGGCGGCATCGGACCATAAAGTCAAACATACGATGCCGATAAAAAACGCAGCGAAAACCCAACTTCTCGCAAAGGACGCGAGAAATGGGGCACCCCGCTCAGGATGATAGCCGCTACCAATCCACTGCATCGGCTAGGGCACCACTTTTACGCGGGCATCGTCGACTAAGGGCTTGGAGTCGGCCGAGGACAGGACTACGACGGAATGTTCCGGAAGCCCGGACGTGATCTCGACCTGAGTGAGATTCTGGAGGGAGACTTCAACTTCGCGGCGTTTGAGTTCGCCATCCACAACCTGATAAACGTAGGGCTTGGTGTCGTCCATGCGGACCGCTTCGCGGAGAAGAGTGAGCGCGGAGCTGTGTTCGGCCGTAATGACCGTAACGCCGACGTTGACGTTGGGGAGCAGACGAAGATCGTTGTTGTCGACGGTGCAGGTGACCTCGCCCACGTTGCGTGCGCCGCGAAGTTTCACGGTAGAGGGAATGGTGCTGACGGTGCCGTTCCAGATGCGGCCAGGCAAAGCATCCCAGGTGACTTCGATTTTTTGTCCGGTGGCGAGGCGGCCAATGTCGGGTTCATCGACGAAGGTGCGCACCACCATGCGGGAAAGATCCCCCTCTTGCAACAACAGATCTCCGGTTTGCACATAAGCGCCCTGCTTGACAGGAAGAGCGTAAACGATGCCGTCAAAGGGAGCGCGCACGCTGGATTTGCCGAGGGCATCTTCGGCGGCGTCGTAAGCGGCCTGCGCCTCCGCACCCTGCGCTTGGACCTTAGCCACCTCCGGTTGCGAATAGCGGTCTTTCTTTTTCTGCTCAAGCAGCGTGGTATCGGCCTGCGCGCGCTGCAAAGCATCGTCGGCTTGTTTAACCTCGCCCGCGGAGGCAGCGCCTTGCTGCTGCAGGCGGTGCAGAGCATCCAGATTGCGCTGGGCGGCATCGCGCGCACTGTGCGCTTTAACGAGTTGGGAATCGAGCGTGAGCAGTTCCTCGCGAGTGCCGCCCGTACTAAGGTCGGATTGGTCGGCTTGCGCTGACTTCATCTGTGCCTGAGCCCGGGCGGCTTGGCTGCGCAGGTCGGCATCATCAAGCTGCAAGAGCAGTTGGCCCTTGCGAACGTGGTCGCCTTCCTTTACGAAGAGGCGCTTCACTGTCGTGGGATCGGGCGAGTGCGCTTCGAAATTCTGGATGGGCTCGACCTTCCCGTTGGTGGAAATCAGACTGCGTATGGGTCCACGTTCAACCGTGGTGGTGCGAACTTTCAAAGGTCCGGGTCGCGTGAAGATGGGGATGACGGCGAGCGCCGCGAACACTCCGACCGCCAGCCACGTGCGGCCCTTTCGTGAGGCCGGTCGTCCATTCGAATTGTTGTTGGTTCCTGCCAACCGGTTTTCTTTCAGGGTGCGGCGGGGACAACTGCAAGGACTAATTTACCACTCAGACGCCTGCGAAAGGATACCCGTCTGCCCAAGCTCTTGCATGATTAGATGCTGCGGGATGCCGCCGGATGCGTGAGCGCCAGGAGCCGAAACTTGCAAGTGCCGGGCTTACGCGTGTCGGTCGAGTTCTGCCCGGATCTCTTCATTGCTCATGACGGCTGCAATTTTGTCCTTCATGTACTTCAGCGAGATGGCGTGATGTTCCTGATCGTACGAATCGATGGAGTCCGCGGCCAGGATTACAGGCCAGTCCCTCTGGTAGGCGTCGATCGCTGTTGTGCGAATGCAGGCGTGGGTATTGATCCCGGCCAGGATGAGGGCATCAGGTGCGAGCCGGCCAAGTATTTCTTCAAGCGTGGTCCCGTAAAACGCGCTGTACCGTTTCTTAACGATGACAATATCGGATGACTCCAACGCGAGCTCCGGCAGGATCTCGCAACCCTGTGTCCCTTTGATCGTAATGCGAATGCCTTTGGCTCTCATCTCTAGGAATGCGTCCCGCAAATCGGGCTCGAACTCCTGTCTCAGCCAGATCACGGGATGGGAGAAGCTCCGCGCAATGCTCACTAGTTCATTGATTGATCGAACCAGCTTTTCTTTTCGAGACGGTTCCCAGCTTTCAAGAAAGTCCCGCAGCATGTCGACCACAATCAGAACCGGCTTCTGCATAAACAAGAAATTACCATGGAAGCCGCTACAATACTTTCATGCCCAAACAGAGCCGCTATACGCCTGAGCATGCTGCCGCTGGGTTGGACGCCAGGTTCCCTGAGATCGAAACCTGGCCGAACCAGTTTCCTGGCTACGAGATTGTGATTGACGATCCGGAGTTTACTTCTGTGTGCCCGAAGACGGGGCTGCCGGATTTTGGCGTGCTCACGCTACGTTACGCGCCCGATAAGGTGTGCCTGGAGCTGAAATCGTACAAAGAGTATCTGCACTCGTACCGCAACCTAGGGATTTTTCAGGAGAACATCGTGAACCGCGTGCTGGAGGATGTGGTGCGATGGGCGAAGCCCGTGTGGGCTGAGGTAAAGGGAGAGTTCCGGCCACGAGGGGGAATTTCGACGACGGTGGTGGCGAAGTGGCCGCGAACGAAAAAACGTGTTCTCTGATTAGTCTCGCAATCGCGATGGTCACGGCAGCCTGGCATATTCGGCTTTGGCTTGCCGCAGGATAGGGATGCCCGCATCGGCATCTTTCCAGAGCGCGAGAAAATCCTGATACTCAATCTTAGCTTTGGCGGGCTCTCCCGCAAGAGCATATGCCCGGGCCAGTCCCAAGCGGGCCAGCGCACTGATCGGTTCATTCAGGACGACACCAGGATGGTCGAGAATCTTCTGAAACTCGGCGGCAGCAGCCGAGCCCTGCCTGGCGGCCAGATTCGCCTCCCCGCGCAAGTAGACCGGGTAAAGAAGAAAATTCAGGTTCTGAGAAGCCGCGCCCAGTTCGTAAGGTGCAGCCGGAGCGAGAGCCGCGATCGCTTTGTTGGCATCGCCACTATGCAGCGCAACCGCCGCACGAATCATCGGCAGGTAATCGAACTGGACGATGGTATCTTCCGGCAGCCGTTTATCCAAGTCGTCGGCGAGCCGCAGGGCCGGAGCCGAATCGCCAGCCAGCGCCAGGGCAATGGCCGCCATCGCCTTGACATCGCCGCCATCGGAGAGGGCGAGCGCGGCTGGCGCGTGCTGTTTCGCAAAAGTCATGTCACCCACCAGCGCCGCGCGCAGCGCCGCTTCCGCCTGGTAGCCGGCTGCCGTCTCGTTTTCATCGACGCGTTGGGCAGACTCGGCGGCAAGCCTCGTCGATTCATTTGCCTTGGCAAACTGACCGGCGCAGGAAGCGGTGTCCGATTGGTAATAGAGCACGATGTCTTCGTATCCCGGCTTACCCATCAGGTGTGCCGTTTCCTGTTGCATGCCCGCCGAGTCATGCTGCAGGAAATCAATCATGTAGAGCGTGGCATGATTCAAGGGTGAATCCAGGTTGCGTGTTTTCGCCTCATCGATTGTGGCCCGGGCTTCGTCCAACCGATTAAGGCTGACATAGGCGCTGGCCAGGTTGCTGTAGCTAATACCACTGCCGGGATTCATCTTCAAGGTTTGTTGGGCCCGCGATAGCGTGCTGGCGTAATCGCCGAGATTGTTGTAAATCACCGCCAGATTGTTGGAAGGAACGTGATCACGAGGGTAGGTCTGTGCCCACAACTCATAGGACTTGCGCGCGGCCTCCAGATTTCCAGTGACGAAATGTCCGTAGTGGGAGGCGATGTAGAACTTTTCCCGTTCGCTGACCCGCTCGCGCAGTTCAAAGGCTTTGCTGATGTTCTCGGATGCGCGGACCGTTTCGTTCAGGTTGAAATAGTTTGCGCCGAGGCGCGCATACGCCATGGCGAAATTAGGGTCGAGACTGATGGCCCGCTGGAAGAACGGAATGGCCGCCGCATAGTCGTTTTTAATGACTTGCGCCTGGTAGCCGAGGCTGTAGGCCTTCAGCGCTTCCAGCGACGGTGTGGTGACGTTCTCCGCGGGCGCGTCATACTTTTGCACGGACGCGAGCGATTCGCCCAGCTTGCTACGCAGAGCTGCCGCCATGTTTCCCACGGCGTCGAGAACGTGGTTTTTGTCGGCAGCCTGCGCCGTCGTAGAGGCCAGCACATCCCCGTTCGAGCAATTGACTGCCTTGAGGGTAAGAAGATACTCGTTGCCAAGTTGCGCGATCGACCCGTTGAGTACCGCCGCGCTGGCCGTGCGCTGGCAGACTTCTCGAGTCAATTCATGGGTGAGCCGCGTTTCTTTGGGCTGTGCCATCAACGAGAGGGTCTGGGCGATGCGTTCGTCCGACAGCAGGTTAAGAAACGGGGACTGCTCCAGTTGCGCCGAAAGGGCCTGCCGCAGCGTGCCATCAAAAACGGGATCGCCGGTTGTGTTGGTGAAGTCCGCGAGCACCACCGTGTCTTTGTCCGTGAGCTTGGGAGACTGGCGGAGGTGGTAATAAAATCCACCGGCAATCACCAGTGCTACGAACAGAATCGGCGCCGCAACTTTCCACATCCAGGTACGGCGTGCGAGAGCCGGTTGTATTTGTGAGCCAGAACGGGAGCCGGACCTTGAACTTAGCTCGGAGGCCGGAGTCTCGAGGAAAGCCGACCGGCGAGAATCTGTGTCCCGCTTCAGACGTTGCAGTTCCGCCCGCATCTCGGCCGCGCTTTGATAGCGAAGATTGCAATCTTTCTCCAGCGCCCGGCTTATGATTCGTTGCAATTCCGCGGGGAGGTCAGGATTGATGCGCACCGGCGGAACTGGTTCTCGTTCGAGGATCGCGCTGAAGACGACTCCCGAACTTTCTCCCCGGAAAGGCAACGCTCCGGTCGCCATTTCATACAACACGGCTCCAAAGGAAAACAAATCCGTGCGCGCGTCCAATTCTTTGGCTCGTACCTGCTCCGGCGACATATAGGCGACCGTGCCTACTGCCGTGCCCGGACTGGTCAGCTGTTCGTCCGCCACAGTTTGTGTATTGGCGGCGGCGATCTGGCTGGAGGAACTGGCCGCGGGCGTGACTTTAGCCAATCCGAAGTCCAGAATCTTGGCGTGCCCGCGGTCCGTAACGAACAGGTTGGCGGGTTTGATGTCACGGTGAATGATTCCCTTGGCGTGGGCCGCATCGAGAGCTTCGGCGATTTCGATGGCTAGCGTCAGCAGGGTTTCAGTTTCGAGCGCGCGTCCAGCGACGCGGTATTTCAACGTCACTCCCTCCAGGAACTCCATGGCGATGAAGGACTGGTCGCCGTCCTTGCCGATTTCGTAGATGGTGCAAATGTTGGGATGGTTCAGCGCGGAAGCGGCTCGCGCCTCCCGGCGAAATCGTTCCAGCGCCTGCGGGTCCTGAGCCAGGGCCTGGGGCAGAAATTTCAAAGCGACAAAACGGCCGAGTTCCGTATCTTCAGCTTTGTAGACGATGCCCATGCCGCCGCCACCGAGCTTTTCGACGATGTGGTAGTGCGAGATGGTCCGTCCAATCATGCGGTCATTCAGTGCAAGTCAGATGTTGCGAGCGCCCATGATAGGGGGAGGGCTTCTGGCAAGTCAACGCAGTGGGTTGCCAGGTAGTGGCTAAATTTGAAAATCTTGAACCATTGCACCCCTTCGGCGTCATCCCGAAGTTCCGCGTTTTCACCAGCGGGACGAGGGATCTCCCGTGCCCACACAGCCGCCCCGAGTCAAACTGACCCACTACCGGTTGTCGGAATACGGCGCAGCGGAATCGGCTCCGGGGCGCCGTGCTATATTCGCTCGATCCGTGGCTGCGACGAAATTCTATCCGCGCACGGCGCTGGCCCTGCTGACGGCGCTGAATCTGCTGAACTATGTGGACCGCTCCGTGCTGTTTGCGGTGCAGCCACTGGTGCAAAGCGAATTTCGGCTGAGTAACACGCAGGTCGGCTACCTCACCAGCGCATTTCTGTTGTTCTACATGGTTGCCGCTCCGTTCGTGGGGCCGTTGGCGGACCGCTATTCGCGTAAAAGAATCATTGCTGGAGGCGCGATCTTTTGGAGCGGGCTGACTCTGCTTACCGCGGTTACGCACACCTACGCCGAACTGCTGATTCGTCACACGCTGGTCGGCATTGGCGAGGCGACGTTTGTGACCATCGCTCCTACGTTTGTTGCCGACCTGTTTCCACAAGAGAAGCGTGGGCGGATTCTCGGAGTGTTTTATCTGGCGATCCCTGTGGGCACGGCCGCGGGATATCTGCTGGGAGGTCATCTCAGCCCGCACTACGGCTGGAGATTTCCATTTTATATTGCTGCGGTTCCGGGCTTCGTGCTGGCGCTGGCTGTGCTGTTCTTGCACGAGCCCGAGCGTGGGCAGTTCGATTCGGTGAAAGCGACCGCTGAGCGGGAGACGGTCTTTGGTTTGGCCCGCAACCCGGCGTTTTGGACTTCGACCCTGGGCATGGCGATGATGACGTTCGCCCTGGGTGGCATACAAGTGTGGATGCCGACATTCCTGTCGCGCGCGCGAGGATATTCTCTGGAATCCGCGAACTTCATGTTCGGAATCATTATTGTGGTGGATGGAATTCTGGCGTCGCTGGCGGGAGGCTGGCTGGGCGATTATCTGCTGCCGCGCATGAAGGGGGCCTACTACTTTGTTTCCGCAGCGAGCATGGCGCTGGGCGTGCCTTTCATGATTGTGGCTTTGTTTTTCCGCGGCCCGGTGATGCTACCTGCAATTGCGCTGGCGGCATTCTTTTTGCTGCTGAATACTTCGCCGCTGAACGCGGCTGTAATCAATTCCGTCGGAGTTCACATTCGCGCCACAGCTCTTGCGGTGAATATTTTCGTTTTTCACCTGCTGGGAGATGTACCCTCGCCAACGATGATGGGTTATGTAGCCGATAGGCGGTCGCTGCAGGCCGCATTCATTCTGCCGGTGATCGCCATGGTGCTTTCATCTGCCATACTGTTTTACGGGATGAAATTTGCGCAGGCGGTGCGGAGTGATAGTCCGCCGATTCCGGCAGGGAAGACCTAGGCGGGGATGCATTACTTCTACTGGATTGCAGGGACGATTCTCGCACTGGCCTGGTTCTCTCGCATCGTCGATGCGGCGATCGGCATGCCCAGCGTGGCCGATGTTTCCAAACCTGAATGGGACCACAATCCTTCCGGCAATCCACGTGTTTCGATCATCGTGCCGGCGCGGAATGAAGAAGTGGACATCGAGCAATCCCTCACCCGCCTGCTCGAACTCGACTACGACAATTACGAAGTGATCGCGGTGAATGATCGATCGACCGATCGTACTGGGGAGATTATGGAAAGTGTGGCGGGATGCGCCGCCGCGCGGGGACGCCTGAGAGTGATTCATCACCGCGAATTGCCGGCGGGCTGGTTGGGCAAGACGCACGCCATGTGGACCGCTACGAATGAGGCGAAAGGCGACTGGCTGCTGTTTACCGACGCCGATGTGCAGTTCAAGCCCGACTCGGTGCGGCGCGCGCTGGCTTATGCCGAGGCAGAGCGGGCGGATCATGTGGTGGTGTTTCCACAGATGATTATGAAGCGCCCGGGCGAGTACATGATGATTGCCTTCTTTCAGACCATGTTTGTTTTCGGGCACCGGCCGTGGAAGGTGGCTGATCCGAAGACGCGGGATCACATGGGGGTGGGCGCATTCAACCTGATTCGCCGCAGCGTGTACGAAGCGGTGGGGAGCTATGAAGCCCTGCGCATGGAAGTGCTGGATGACATGAAGCTGGGCAAAGTAGTGAAAAACGCTGGCTTCGCGCAACGCAATGTTTTTGGCGCCGACTTGATTTCGATTCGCTGGGCAGACGGGGCGATGGGAGTGGTGAACAATCTCACGAAGAATTTCTTCGCGGTGCTGTCTTTCCAGTGGTGGCGTACTCTGATCGCTGCGTTCGGATTGGCCTTCCTGAATCTCATGCCGTTTCTGGGTGTGGGGCTCGCGCGCGGGTGGGAGCGGCTGCCGTTTGCCGTGGCCCTCGCATCCATGTTCTTGATTTATCTGGGCATGTCGTGGCGTTCGGGGGTTCCGGCTTATTATTTTCTGCTGCATCCGGTCAGCACGGCGCTGTTTATCTATACCCTCCTGCGATCGATGGTGCATACCCTGTGGAACGATGGGATTGTGTGGCGGGGGACGAGGTATCCGCTGGAGGAGCTGAGGAAGGGGATGGTGTGAGAGTGACAAAGAGAGACAGTAAGTTCGGGTTTCGTAACACGCTCATTCTTGACCAAAGGTCTTTGCACATACTCCTTTTCCGCGTAATTGCCGCCCGTTCTATCTATTAGCTTATAGCAAGTGCTCCCTCAAGGTTGGAAGACAAAATCGCTCAGCGCCATAACGTTAGGCGTGATGTTCGGACTTCGTAACAACCGACAGTTCGATCTTGCTATTACTTAGTGGCTGAGTAATACTGACGCCGAGACGAACACTCCCTTTCTCTCTTTCAGGTTCCCTGAGCTAAGTCAGCCCATCTGAAGTTTCCCTCCTCTTAGTTCCGCAATTCCGAAAGGAACAATTTCATTGAAAAAGACAATTTCACGCGCATGCCTTTTGCTGTTTGTTTTTGCTACCCTAAGCAGGCTCTCGACGGCACAATTGACCAACACTGCCACGGGGAACCACTTTGGATGTCCCACCACCATTCCTGACAATGAGACAACCTATAGCAATTGGGTCTACAAGGACTCTTCTCTGGTCAATCATTACTTCACCGGGACTGACATGTCGGAGTGGACGGAGACATACATCATCAACCCCAAGCTCTTGCCCGTTACCTGCGGTATTTACTTGAAAACCTCGCTGGACGCGTACTCGACTGATGGTCTGTACTATCTACAAGCGACGGCAGGAACAGGCACGGTGACAGCACAAGAGCCGGTGAGCGGATACGTCAACCTCAAGTACATCGTGCTCGGCGTCACTTACGCCCCGCCGGGGACTCAGAGTTTTGTTCAATACGCCGATAGTACAACGGTCGGCACCAGTACCGCGCTGAACGGCTCGTTCTCAAGCGATGTCGGCCTCAAGGTCGCGGTCTCCAGCACAATCTCCGGTGGTGTGACGGTACCGGATGTCGGCGGGACTTTCGGTTGGAGCGATACCACAACCGATACCTTCTCGACAAACTTTACCGATGAGACGGACACTTCATCGTCAGTCGCAATCAGTTCCACGGACTCATGGACTACCAAAGTGCCTGGGCCATTGAGCGCTTATGTCGGAGTTGACCACGACTACGACGTGATATGGCTGTGGCTGAATCCGTTACTCAACTTCACGATCTACCAGAACGGGACGCCGCACAATATCACCTGGACAGGGTACAGCTACGACGCGGACGATGTGCCCGAAATGGACATTTATGGAGTCTATCTGGGCTGGCTAACCGGCCGCCTCAGCAGCCCCGGTCCCGGCACGTCCGATTTCGCGCCACTCCAGCGAGCCTGGGCTGGACTTGCTTCCAACGAACAAGTCTGGCCCGCTGGGACGAGTCCATCACTCGTTGATCCGACCGATTATGCCGCAATCGCAGCGGCCGATCCGTTTTCAATCACTAGCTATACAGTAACCGTCCCCACCACGCCCGCCGGAAACCAGACGAGCAGCGATGGGCGTTTCACTCTTACGGGCAACCAGGTCGTCGATTACGTACAGCCTGGGCCGGGAGGTCAGCCTTACACGCAGGCACTCACCGAGAGCACAACGAAAACCCAAACCCAGGGCGAAGGAGCCAAATATACGACCCAGCTCGGGTATAGCTGGGAAAACAAGTTTACCGCGTCATTCTTGGCAGGTTCGTGGTCGTCAGACGTGACAGCCTCGGACACACTCACATTCATTAACCAATGGAGTACCACCAATACCAAGGCGACCGGTGTGACTGCTACCGGCTCAGTTACAGGTCCACCCTGTACCGTTTCCGGCGCGGTCTGCAGCCCAGTGTACACGGGGCCTACGGAGTATGAAGTCTTCGAAGACAACGTTTACGGTACGTTTATGTTCTACCCGGTAAACTAACCGGGAACGGCATTTCGTTGCCGGGCCATGCCGCCATGCAAGCAGTAGCATGGCGGCACGGCTTTTTATTTGTGGGGAGCTTTTCTCAGGCAAGCCTACCTATTTCGAAGTCAGAAACCCTCTCATTCTTAACCCTGTTCACTGCGGCGGTTCGCCGTTTACGTCGGCCTCATTGCCGTAGGTTACGGTGGCGGCGGGGGTGGCGTATGTTTTCGCGGGCTTCTTGGTGGGGCGTATTCTGCCGGCGCTGTAGTGGCCTTGTTTCTCCACATCGTAATTCTTCGGCAGAGGCGGGATCAGGGTTGAGCCGCCGGTCAGCTGGCTGACGCGGGTCAGGATGATTTCGGCGCGGCCGTTGTAGAGCTTCACCGGGCCGTGAATCTCAATCATTTGTCCGGCGAGGCGGCGGACGTCGCCGACATCTTTGAGGTCGTGAGGGAAGACCACGACCGTGAAGGGGCAGGCCATTTGATCTTCGCAGAAGTCGACGAAGTGGACGCCTCGGGCGCCGACTTTTACGCGCAGGACTTTTCCCATTACACATTTAGTTTCGCCGACGTGCTGGCTGGCGTTTTGGATCGAGAGGCAGTCGGAGGCGGAGGCTGCGGCTGCGGATAGCAGGACGGCGAGCAGCGCGAAAATATTTCTTGTCGACATAGGAGCAGTGCTGGGCGACCCCTTCGTCCAAGCTGTGAATGCGTTTACGGTTTGATACTATTTACCTTCTTGCTACAGGGTACCCCCCTCCCCCCTCCCCCTCAATCTTTGGAATCATCACGTTAGCAAGATTTTCCCCGCAAAATTCGTGAGGTAAAAGAGTTAGGGGCTAAAATCCGTCGAACAAAGGAGTTACGGGCCGGTTTTTGACCGGGAGTTGCCTTTTTGCTTTCGGCGGATTTATTGCCTTTACTTAGCAATGATGGAGGGAGTTTTGGCTCGGCACAAGGTTGGATGTCACAGGTGTGGGCTGTGGACATTTCTTGAGCTTGCGGCCATTTGACGAAAGGACCAAGGATCTTCAATGCCCTTGGATCGCGTGGCTGTCTAGAGACAAAGTAAGGCTGTGATTCCTTCTTCATTGATGCCAAGCGGATAGTTCTTGCATTATCGGCCACGCGAGTAGCATCATGACAGTGGTGCGGCGAATCAAAGGCGAAGATTGTCAGAATGGTGCGCCAATGGCGAAGAGACATATCCCGAAACCTCTCAGAGAATTTCAGTATCCACTCGTGGCGGGGAAGATGGACGGCCTATTGATTAACATCGATCGCGATCTGCAACGACGCGGTAATCAGGCACTTCAACGAGGTGAAGGTGACACAGAGCGATGCCTCACATTACTCAATCTCATGGTTCGCTTCGCACGAAACTCTTACGATGCTGTGAGGTATGTCGCAGGAAACACACCGGAGGACGATAGGCGACGGCCGAATTATGTCTTGGTCGTCCCAACGATAAATCGACAGCTGCTTGATTTGCTTTTCAGTCTCGTCTATATGCTAGATGATTTGAGCGTGCGATCCCTTCAGTACCAGCGTGCAGGATGGCGCGAACTCGACCAGGAGTATCACATGTTCAAAACGCAGTTTTCAAAAGATCCGGAGTGGAATCAGCATTTCAAGAATGTTAAGGGAGTGCTGGATGGCATGATTCATCGCTTCGGCATCACGGAAATAGAGCGCCGAAACCCGAAGCTGATTCCGTTTTGGAAGCATCCGTTTGAATTGAAAGATGAGGCGACAGAGAGCCGAGCATATCTTCGCTACTTGGAAAAGTGGCTGTACGGCGATACGTCGGCGCAGGCACACATGAGTTTCGGCGGCCTTGCGATGGTTGGGTGTTTTTTGGTTGCTGACATCATTGGTGGACAAGACGAAGAGTGGGTAAAGAACAGAATCATTCTTCAGTACCACTTTAGACATTTCTCGCGAACCGCGATTGTTACGCTTGCCATTGCCACAGAAATCGATGCTCACCTCAGATTAGGTAATGCTGCCACCGCATCATACTTGTGGAACATCTTTGCCGAATATTCAGCAGAGGCGAAGGAGATGATTCAGCATCGGTACGAGAGGTTATTGGCCACAGCCGCCTGAGTTGGCGCAACGGAGAATCCCACTTCTCGCAAAGGAGGCGAGAAGCGGGGCACCCAAGTCTGCAGACCTCCGGCACTTGTTCCGCGTTTTTACTTCCACCCCCAGCACTGACGTGCCGGGCTGTCATATGCTGCCCCTGCGGGGCTTCGTCTGTGGCCCCGGCAAGTTGCACAGATCCTTCCTCGGGAGTCCTCGGCTTGGCCGAGGACTCCGCTTCGTCAGGATGACAATCGGTGGTGAAGAAGGCGTTCGATTGGGAGATTCCGACGCTCAGGGGCTGAAGCCCGCAGGTCTAGTGGCTCTAGGCGGCACGGCTGAAGCCGTGCCCTTCCCAAACTCGCGCCCGCGATGCGCGTGATCGAGCGGCGCGCACGGCTTAAGCCGGCTAATGATTTTGAAGGCTGCGCGGCGCGGCTTGAAGCCGCGCCCTTTCAAAACGACAGACTTACTTGAAGCCTTTGACGGCGGCGGCTTCGTCGTCTTTTACGTCGAAGACGGTGTAGAGCTTGGTGATCTGGAGCAGGTCGTGCACCTTCTTGGTGAGGTTGAGCAGCTTGAGTTCGCCGCCCTGATTTTTGGTGGTGGTAAAAGCGCTGACCAGTTCGCCGATGCCGGAGCTGTCGATGTAGTTGACCTCGCCCAGGTTCAGGACGATCTTCTTGTTGCCTTTGGAAAGCAGGTCGCGCACGGTGTCGCGCAAAGTCACGCTGCCTTCGCCCAGGGTGATGCGTCCGCTGCAGTCTACGATGGTGACTCCGTCGACCTGCCGAGTGCTAAGTTTCATGCTCACTGAGACCCCTCCTTGTTGCCCACGGATGAACCGTGGACGTGCTTGATCAATTTCACTTCCGTACCTGTCTGGGACGGGCGAATTTCCACCACGTCCATGAAGGACCGCATGAGAAAAATGCCGCGTCCCGAGGTTTTAAGCAGATTTTCCGGCGCCAGAGGATTCGGAATTCCGCTCAAATCAATGCCTTTGCCCTGATCGCGAATGGTAATGACCAGGTCTTCAGGGGTTCGCTCGAAGGCCAGGATCACTTTCTTGTCCGGGGCATACTGGTTGCCGTGCAGCACCGCATTCACCGCTCCTTCGCGCACCGCCATGGAAATCTGCAACACCTCGTCTTCTCCAAAGCCCAATTCAGTGGCAATGCGGGTGGCTTTTTCTTCCGCATGGTCCACGGTTTCCAAAGTGGAATCGAGCGTGTAGGAGACTGGTTGCTCCATGGCCGATGAATACGTCTTAAACCCGCACCTGTCTTCTGAATTGCCCGTAGGGGCTTGCCGCAGCCTGCAATCGGCGAATGCGGTAGTTTGCCTGTCGAAGCGGGGAGTTGTCAACGAGTGCGCTGCGACGGCCCGGCAGCGACCGCTTAGCGCCTGCAATCCGGAATACAAAACGGCCGTGGAGAAAGCCGCTGATGGGTTGGGGTCAGGCGGAACGACGCCGGGCCTGCGCTGCAACCTCGGCGTCCTGGCCGGAGAAAGGCCTCCCGGTTGGATTGCGAAATAACGATTCTCCCTTCATATACTCGGGTTTGTCGACTCCGAGCAGGTCGAGGATCGTGGGGGCAATCGAAAGCAAGGGCACGCGTTCCTGGTGCACCTCGTGTGTCCGCGCGGGATGTCGAATCCAGAGGATCCCATCCGGATGGTGCATCCCGCTCTTGCTCCCTTCCCCGAGGGCGTAGAACACGTCGAAGAAAGGGGTGCTTTGCTCGGAACCGTCAATCCGAAGTGTGGCATCGTCCGGAAGCGCATGATTGATCGAGCAACTAACGAACACCCTGTAGCCATCGCGCTTGGCAAGGAAGGCGCGCTCCTGCCCTACCTTCAGGGCAGCAAGCTTCAGTTCCACGTCGGTAGCGTCGCAATCATTCTCCAAGCGGAGCCAGAACTGCTCGGCCATAACCGGCTCGGCGCGGCATGGGCGGGTTATTCCCACGAAACTCAGGAACCGGGCGAAGTCTTTCGGACGATAAGACCGCTTTCCCCCTGCCTCTTCATACCTCAAGCACGGCTGCTGGCTCAATGCCGTTGAAAGCATGACAATGGCTTCCTTGCCAACCAGCGCGAGCATTCGGCCCAGCAGCTGGTCCATGGCTTCGTAGCCTTCACGGATGGACGAATCGTATTCAAGCTCCTTCTTCTGATCGAGCGGAAGCGTAAACCGCTCCGGCTCCAGATAGCGCCAATAGAGGTGTTGCATGTGGGCCGTGCTATTCAGAAAAAAAGTTGAAAAGGCAGGCTTAATGCGGCGGAAGACCGCGCTGAATAAATCGAATTGCAACTTCTCCAGGATGAAGGCACGACGCCAGCGGCCGGTTCCAGTTCTCTTTTCCGAAAGCAATTGCCGAAAAATGGAGATCGCGGTATTGGCTGACAGTCCGTGGGCAATCATGAACCGCATGAACTGCAGGTAATCAGACCTGATCAATGGAACCCGGTCGTTGGTATGTTCCTGAACATTTTGCTGGACGAAGCGGAAGTAGGGGAGCAAGGCCTCAGGTTGTGGCGTAAGATCCGCCGACCAGGGATCGGGAAGCAGGTAACCGCTCGTGCTGTTTTCGCGATTAGCATTCATGCTGCCGCAGATCCAGACCGCGTGTCCTTGTTTCGAGACCAGATCCCACACGTTGCGGTGCTGCAGTTTGTGTCCTTCTGAGAGCCGGAAGATACGATGTTCCGAGTAAGGGACGCCAGTGTGTACCGTTACCCACTGGATCCAGGGCTCCAGATATGGTTCCTGCTCCTCCGCGTCGCTGGTGAAAACCTGGGAGGTCTCACGCAGGCGCACAAAGTTTGGCAGGATGCCCTCGGCGATGAAGCGGTCCATCAGGGCAGGAGTGAGTTCGTTGAATTCCAGAAGAACGAGGGACGTTCGGGGGGGCATACCCCTCCATTCCTCCTTCCAGGGCCGGATTAGCCGAAGCGTGCTCGGTGGATCTGGAACGCAGGCAAACGGTCTTGCGTGTTCCTGAAAGGACGCTCCCGGCTCCGTCGTGCCCCCTTAGCATCCGCAGAGCCAATGGAACAGCACACCGGAGGGACTGTATCCCCGCTCTGACCCGAAGTCAAGCGCAAGAATGGCAAGTGCAAGAACGATATAATGGCACACCGTGAGTCCAGTGTTGAGCGCGAGAATTCGGCATTTGCTGATGCGATTGGTTGCTGGAGTACTTTTATCATTGCTGGGCGTGACCGCGCTTGCATACGCCGCGGACTACGGCGTATTCCGTTATCGAGTAGCGGGAAATCGCCAACCGTTCGGACGAATCACGGTCACCACCTACGACGCGGTGCAGCAGAAAAGCGGCAAGACCGTGTTTATCTTCAATCCACCGGAGGCGCAAACCTGCGTCAACGCACTTTTTCCCCGTTCGGGATACTTTCCGTGCTGGTATTTGCAGCGGCATACCGAACAACGTACGGACATCTGAAGTTGATTTCAGATCCGTCTGGAACAGTCGATTAGAAACTTGCAGGTGGGCGGCTTCGTCTAGGCTAGAATGGGCGTCCGTGCCCGAAGCGGACATCTGCACTCAAGAGGACTCCATGGGGAACAGGCGGTTTGTGTTCGCGAAGCTGATATGCGCTGCGGCGGCGGTTTTGCTTTCGTCGCTGTGCGCGGCGCAGGGGCAAGGGAGCGGTTCGACTGCCTCCGACCCGCGGCTGGAAAAAGCCTATCGCTTCCAGAAAGGTGGCTGGACTTACGTTCATCTCGAAGGTTCACCCACCGAGATTGGCTACCAGCACGGGTATCTGCTGGCTTCTGAAATTGGCGACGCGCTTGAGGCGATCAAACTCTTTGATACTCACCAAACGCAGCGCGATTGGGAATTCTTTCGCAAGACCGCGCGCGAAATGCTCTGGCCGCACATCGATGCAGAGTATCAGCAGGAACTGCAAGGCATCGCCGACGGCGTGAGGGCGCATGGCGTTGAACTGGATGTCTATGACATCGTGGCGCTGAACGCATTTGAGGAAGTTCCGGACTACTACGTGCCCTGGCTGAATAAGCGGGAGAAGCAGGCCCGGGCGCCGAAGCCGAAGGCTCCGGGCAATTGCAGTGCGTTTATCGCGACCGGCGCTTACACCAAAGACCACCAGATCGTCATCGCGCACAATAACTGGACGAGCTACTTGGCGGGCGAACGCTGGGTGGTGATCTTCGATATTGCGCCGCAGCACGGCCAGCGTATTCTGATGGACGGCTTCCCGGGAGTGATTACCAGCGACGACGATTTCGGCGTGAATGCGGCGGGGATCATGATCACTGAGACCACCATGGCGCAATTCGAGGGCTGGGATCCGAAGGGCAAGCCGGAATTTGTGCGCTCGCGCAAGGCGCTGCAGTATGCCGAGACTATTGAGGACTATGTGCGCATTATCAAAGAAGGTAATAACGGCGGCTACGCCAACGACTGGCTCATCGGCGACCGGAAGACGGGAGAGATTGCCTATCTGGAGCTCGGGCTGAAAAACACGCCGATTTGGAAAACGAAGGACGGATACTTTGTCAGCTCGAACTTTCCGCGCGATCCGAAGCTGATTCGTGAGGAGACCAGCGGCTTCGATCCCAATGATATGTCGTCGTCGATGAATGCGCGGCATGCGCGCGCGGAGGAACTGGTGCAGCATGCCAAGGGAATGATTGACGTTGAGATGGCCGAGGACTTTCTGGCCGATCATTTCGACAGCTTTGAGAAGAAAAAACAATCCAACGAGCGCTCGCTGTGCGGACATGTGGATGATTCGTCGCGCGGTGTGAAGGAATGGGACTGGGGCGCATACAATCCGGGAGGCGCGGTGCAGGGCAAAGCTACGGACAGCAAGATGGCTGCGAATATGAGCTTCATCGCGCGCGCCGGTCATCCTTGCGGCGCGGATTTTGTGGCGGCTGATTTTCTGGAGCATCATCCGGAATATTCTTGGCAAAAGCCGCTGCTGCACGATATGAAAGCCGGGCCGTGGACGACGTTTCAGGCGGGGCAGAAAGCTGGCCAGTAGTAGTTTGCCGCCGGGCTTCGCCCAGGGCGGGACAGCCGAGGCGGCTGTCGCCACATGATCTGTGGTGGATCGACCGTTCTAAGCGGAACAGGAGGACCGACATGAGAGAGACACCGCAACAATACACTCAGCGAATAGTTGGCCACATGGCAGGGAAGCAGCCACTGGCGGTGCAGGCCGCTACGGCGAAGAAACTCGAGGGCTTGATTAAGGGCGTGTCCACGGGCAAATTGCGCAAACGCCCCGCTCCTGACAAGTGGTCGGTCAGCGAGATTCTTGCGCATCTCGCTGAAGCCGAGATCGTCGGCGCGTTTCGCATGCGGCTGATTCTGGGCGCTCCGGGCACTCCTATTGCGGCGTTCGATCAGAATGCGTGGGTGATCAGCGGACATTATGAGAAGCGCGATCCCCGCAAGTCTGTGGAGCAGTTTCGAGTGGTTCGCGAGGCGAATCTCGCGCTGCTCAAGTCGCTGACGGCCGAGCAGTGGAAACATTATGGAATGCACGCCGAGCGCGGTCAGGAAACGATTGAGCATATCGTCCGCATGTTCGCCGGGCATGACATCAATCACCTGCAGCAGATTGAGAGAATCCTGGCAGGGAAGTGAATGTCGTCTTCTGTTTTGTCCCTCCAGGCTCTATCCCTCCGGCATCCGCATTCTCAGAAACAAATCCGATAGTCTGGTGCCGAAAATCCGCGCTGGGCGGGAGGGGAAGCGTGCTACCGTCACGGCTAGATCTGAAATCGGCTTTATTGGAAAGTTGGGACTAGCGAGGCGGTTGTTAATGACGACTAAGGCTTGTACGAACATCAAATGCCCGGCCTACGCGCACTTCGTTTATACCGTGGCCATGCGTTGCGTGCTTTGCCGATGGGACCTAAGGAGCGCGCAAAGGATCAGCGACGCAGGGGGGATTTTAACGGAGCGAGGAACAGCGAAGCAACACCGCCCAGGAAGTCCGGCGGAATACATGCTGACAGATGAAAGGAATGGCGGAGAGGGTGGGATTTGAACCCACGATACCCGTTAAGGTATGTCCGCTTTCGAGGCGGATCGTTTCAACCACTCACGCACCTCTCCGGAAGGCAGTTGCCGGTTGCCAGTAGTCAGTTGCCAGTAAAACCAGGATTCCTCGCTGCGTTCGGAATGACAAGCATTAGAAGCAAGCCAACGACTGACGACCAACGGCTAACGACGTTTTTTAAAGAACATCTGCAGCAGTTCGGCGCAACGGCCTGCCAGAACGCCGGCGCGAACTTCCACTTTGTGGTTGAGTTGCGGGTGATTCAACACCTGCATTACCGATTGCACTGCGCCAGCCTTCGGATCGTCCGCGCCGTAGACCAAGCGCCTGATCCGAGCATGCACCAACGCTCCCGCACACATCGCGCAAGGTTCAATTGTAGCAAACAGCTCGCACTCCGCCAGACGATGGTTACCAACGGCTGCACCGGCCTCGCGTAGCGCCACAATCTCGGCATGGGCCGTAGGGTCGGAGTCGGTGATGTTGCGGTTCCAGCCGCGGCCGACGATCCGTTCCCCGCACACGACCACGGCTCCAACGGGGACTTCGCCCGCTTCCAGCGCGCGCTGCGCTGAGCGCAGAGCTTCCTCTATCCAGAGTTCGTCGTGGTCAGGCGTAGCGTTCCTTACCTTTTTCCTGGTTGCGAAGGACGATTGTAGCCGTCATAAGTCTCTTCCCAAATGCACCGCATTCGGGCATAATATCTCGCCCAGAGGAGGATTCTATGGCAAAACGAATCCTGTTGGCGGGTATTCTCGGCGGATTTGCACTGTTCATGTGGGGCGGGTTGGCGCATATGGTTCTGGGCCTAGGGACGGTGGGTATCCAGAACCTGCCGCAACAGCAGCCGGTCATGAATGCGCTGCAAGCTTCGGTCGCGCAGTCGGGTTTTTATTTCTTCCCGCAAGTTGACGCGGCGATGAAGGTGCCTCCGGAGAGAGTCGGCGGGCCGTACGGCATCATGATCTATCACTCCGCCGGGGCGGGCGAACCGATGACCGGTCAGCTGGTAAAGGAGTGCGGCCTGAATATTGTGGTGGCGCTGTTCGCTGCTCTCCTGCTTTCGATGGCTTCCGGGCTGAGCGGGTATGTGGCGCGAGTTGGTTTCGTGACTTTGCTGGGGCTAACGGTGGGACTCATGACTAACGTGCAATACTGGAACTGGTACGGCTTCCCGCTGAGCTATACCATTGCCAGCATCGCGATTGCGGTCATCGGATTTCTGATTGTGGGGTTGATCGCGGCGGCATTGGTAAAGGCACCGACGCCCCGGATCATGGCTGTGCCGGCCAAAGCGGCTTAGGATTCAGATCAGGCTCAGCACTGTCCGCACCACGTCGGGCACCGCGACTCGAACCAGCGCCGGGATCAGGACCGTCACGACGGAGTAGGCGATCACGATGGCCGGCACAGCCAGCAGCATCCGTGCTTTCGGCGTTAAAGTGGCGAGATAGGCTCGCATAGCATCCTCTGGTTGTAGTTACGAGAGGAAGGGCGCAGAAGTTCCCGCGAGTTCTATTCGGTGCCGCCAAGGGTAGTGGTGCAGTTTTGATAAGGAAGCGAGCCAAACGCGCGATTATTGCGTCGCAAAAAGCGCGACGCTTCGCGCGGCTCGCCCAGATCCTTCGCTGCGCAAANNGGCTCGCCCAGATCCTTCACTGTGCAAAGAACGCTTGTTTCAGGATGACAATCACTGCACCACTACCCCAAGCGCTCACTGGCAACTGCCGACTGCCCAGTGGTATGCTTAGCTCGTCATGGGGATGCAAAGCCTGCTCCGCAAAGTTTTTCTCGTCGACCTTCTGCAGGGATTGAAGGTCACCTTCCGCTATCAGAATCCCAAGGAAATCTATACCGAGCAATATCCCATGGAGCGCCCGCAGGTGGCCGAGCGTTACCGGGGCGCGCCGCGGTTGAACGTCAACCCGGATACCGACGAGACCATGTGCATTGCCTGCGACCTGTGCGCCCTCGCCTGCCCGGAGAATCTGATTGTGGTCTCGAGCGCGCGCAACGACCACACCCGCCGCAAGGAACTCACCAACTTTACCTACGACCTGAGCCGTTGCATGTTCTGCGGCCTGTGCGAGGACGCCTGTCCGGTTGACGCTCTCGAACTCACCCAGGACTTCGAACTCGCCAGCTACACTCGCGAAGGCTGGATCTGGGACCGCGAGACCCTGGAAAAAGGTCCGCAGCCTACGCTGTATAAGAAGTAGCTGAGTTCTTCCAGTTGTTCAGATCACTGGCAGCCAAACTATGGGTCTTTTCGACGCTTTCCGCAAAGAAGAAGTGACCGGGACCAAGGTTCTAGTCGGCCAGCTTGGGACCAAATTTGACGAGCATGTGAAGTCCGATCTCCGCGTCTACAAGCGCTTCTACCCCGCGGCGTCGGGCGCGACGTTCACCACGGTCGCCGAAGTGCGCGGTGCGGTTGGCCATAAGTATGACGTTCTCCATCTTTTTTGCGATGTAGGATCGGGCGGCGTGATTACCGACCCTTCCGGCGACCGCATTACGGGGACCGAGCTTCTGAAAGCGGCCGTCGATGCCGGCGTGAAACTGTTGTGGATCGCCAATGACAATCCGCAGGAGGCTTATGACGCGGGCTTCAAGACCAAGGGAGTCAAGATGAATGTCGTGTTGACGCTGCGCCGGTTGGGCTCGAACACCTCGCTATTCCTGGACAGTCTGCTCACAAAGATGGCGGCTGGCGAGACTTTGTCGAAAGCCTGGAGCGTGGCCTCCTCGCCGGAAGGCAAGTCGGTGCAGCCTGACATTCCCCACACCGTGTCTTCGCTGGGGCGGGGCTCGGTGGTTTTGCGGTAGAGCTTCGCTACTCTCTCCTGCTACGGCATTACTTACCACTCCCTAAGGCATCAGCCGGATATCCGCGGCCAAGCTTCTGCGCTCAAACTTAGCCTATGGATTCCTTCAACCAAGCCTTCCACAGCCGGCAAAGGGATCAACAGAAAACTCTGGAGCCTCATAATGTCAGCGAGAAAACTTACGTTACTTTCCGTGATCCTATTTTGCGCGACCTGGGTGGTTGCGCAACACGCCCCGGCAGGAGGAGCACCGCCGGCAGGTTCCGGCACTCCGGGCCAGGCGTCACCATCCACGCCGCCCACGGGAAACACAGGTCAACCTCCAACCGGCAATACAACTCCGCCGCCGACCGGAAACGCAGCGCCCGGATCGAGCCCGGCCAACCCGAACACGCCCGGCAGCACCGCGCAGCCTTCTCCGAATCCGGATAACTCAAATAATCCGAATTCGAATCCAAATAATCCGGATGCAAATCCGAATAGTCCGAACCCCGGCTCGAATCCCAGCGGAATTCCGACAAAGCCAAGTTCGCCTTCGAATCCGGGCACATCGCCAAGTGGCGGATCGACGAATCCAGGCTCGTCCAACCCCGGTTCATCGAATCCCAGCGGCGGCAGCAGTTCGCCATCTGGCCCAGGCGCCGCTTAGAACAGGTTTTTGTAACTGCCACACTTGCGGACCCGATTTCGGGTCCGCTTTTTTGCTGACGCTGGGAGCGGGAAACGCTGGAAAAAGTTCGTAGCCTACGTAGTATAGGAAACGCAGAAGTGAGGTGCCGGCACCCATCCTTCACTTTGTCATTCCGAACCGGGCGCCAAGCCCAGTGAGGAACCTGCTTTCCCCGACACCCGCATCGCCGGCGGCCCACCCCAACCCGCTGCCAGATCCTTCCCAGGTCGAATTGTAGGCGTGAATCAAAAAAAGCCACCTTCTTCTCCCGCCGCCTTTTCTTGATCTCCGTCTCGCCGCGATGGCGTCGCTCCCGCACCATTGCCGCTCCACGGGACAGCAGATTCCTCACGGCTGAAGCCGTTCGGAATGACAAGACTTTAAGAGTTGTTGCAGATGCTTGCAGTATCGGATGTCACAAACGCGCTGTGCAAAAAATCGAATGTCCGCTTCTTTTCCTCTTGTCATTCCGAAGCGGGCATCAAGCCCGGTCAGAAACCTGCTTTTGCTTGTGCTGGGGGACGTCCCCCGCGAGGACGCTCGGACTTCACTCGGAATGACAATTGAGTAGAAGAAAACGAGCGAGAGTAGAGCTCTCGCTCGCCGCGTACGATTGAAAGTGTCAGACTTCAGCTCTCAGAAGATGCTACTTTTTGCCAACATGACCGCGTCCATCGCGCACTTCGTTGCCCTTGAAGTGTTCGATCTTATCGAGATGCTTATTCGGATCGGGTTTCTCACCACGGGCTGGCCTTGGGCCGTTATAGCCGTGTTCTGGATGGAAGTGGTTATTTACGTGGCCGTGGAAGCCCTCTGGGCCGTGAAACCAGGGTCCCACACCGATGAAGACGCCACCCGTAAACCACTCCGGGCCGTAGTAGCCGTAGGGGGCGCAGTCGTAGGGCGCGACGTCATAGTAGCCATAGGGACACTCAGGCGCAACCCCGACTTCGACGGCTACCTGAGCCTGGGTCTTGGGAGTGGTTACCGCGAAACAGATTGCCGCAATGGCAGCGAACGCAAACAATTTAAGTCCGTTCATTTTAGGTCTGTTCATTCATTCTCCTCTGAGCAATATTTTGCCGACAGATACGATTCGACTTTCCCGCAAAGGGTTGACTGCAAAAAGAACGTTGAGGCTTCGGGACATCTTCGCCTCAGAGAAGTTTCTCGCTACATCTTCTACCCTCAGGCTCTTGCTGATCGCTGAGAGCTGACAGCTGAGAGCCGACTGTGAGGCTGCTGCTGCGTCATGCAGTGCATAGTTCCCAGACCCCAAATGAGGTCGCCGGAATAAATGGGAACAACTTCGCGCGTGGGGAAAAGCGCTGCCAGCGTGTTCAGCGCGATGCGGTCGTTGGGATCGTTGAAGACTGGCGCTAGCACAATTCCGTTTGCGATGTAGAAATTGGCGTAGCTCGCGGGCAGGCGTCGTTGCTCGAAGACGACAGGACCGGGCATGGGAAGCTCGACGATGTTCAGCCGCTTGCCCGCCTGATCGCCGGCGGATTGCAGACGGCGAAGATTGTCGCGCAGAGGCTTGTGATTCACGTCTTTGGCATTGCTCTCGACCATGGTCACGACGGTGTCGGGCGAGACGAAGCGGGTGAGATCGTCGACGTGACCGTGAGTGTCGTCGCCGAAGATGCCGCGGCCGAGCCAGATCACGTGCGGCGCGCCCAGGTAGTCGGCGAAGACTTTCTCGTAGTCTTTGCGCGACATGCCGGGATTACGTTGCTGGATTTTGCTGAGCAGGCATTCTTCGGTGGTGAGGATGGCGCCGTGCCCGTTGACGTCGATGGAGCCGCCCTCGAGGACGATGCGAGTTCTGCGGTGCATAGGACGGATTTCTTCGGATTTGGCGGCGTTCGCCATCAAGGTTCCGATTTTTTCGTCGTGGCGGTAGTTGGAATATTTGGCCCAGGCGTTGAAGCGGAATCTTGTGGCGAGCAGTCTGGAGTCGTGCCTCGGGCTTTCGCGGGCAAGAGTGCCCGCGCCACACGTTACGAAAATGCAGCCCGAGTCGCGCATCCAGACGCGGTTCGTGGGCCAGCGGTGGAAGCACACGTTCGCCGAGAGCGCGTTGGCTTGATCGAGTAGCTTGCGGATTCGTCGTTCTGCTGCGGCGTCGTTGACGATCAGTTCGACGCGCTCGTGGCGCGCGAGATTGCGGATGATTTCGGTGTAGACCCACGGGATGGGCTCGAACTTTTCCGGCCAATCGGCGTGATTGTGGGGCCATGCGAGCCAGGTGGCGGCGTGGGGCTCCCATTCGGCGGGCATGCGAAAGTGGAGGGTCGCCGAAGAATCACTTAAAGTATTACTTGAATGCTTGGATCGGGGCATGGAGGTAGTTTATTGCACAGGATGATAAATCGCGCATTGAGTCCTGAGACTAGCATTGATCTTGACGAACGGATTCCTGCTCAATGAGTGTAATCGCGATTTTGCGCCACTCATCGCCAATCGCATTGGATTTTCGGTTTGTCGAGGATACGCCCTGACTCCATGAAAAATCATTTCGCAATGTTGCCAACGGAGGAGATGGGTGTAGACTGGGTCCCGTTTCTTGGAGTCAAATTGGAGTCAAAAAGGAGGTTCTGAATGAAGAGCCGCAAGATTATCGCCGGTATGGCGGCGGGTCTCGTCAGCATTGCCCTGTGCGCTACCGCCGTTGGGCAAGACCACGCAACCGCTCAGGAGGTCGTCGCCAAGGTGAAGGAAGCAGCCAGCACGCTGTCGAAGACTGGCGACTTGGCGCAGTTCAACCAGAAGCAAGGTCCGTGGGTGTGGAAAGACACCTATATCTTCATCCAGGACTGCAATAAGAAGATCATGGCGGCTCACCCCATCAAGCCGGAGATGATCGGTCAAGAAATCTCGTCGGTTAAGGACGCAAAAACGGGGAAAAGCATCTACCCGGACTCAGAAGCCTACTGCAAGATGGTTCAGGACTCTCCTTCTGGCACCTGGGGTGAGTATTGGTGGCCGAAGCCTGGCGAGAAGGAGCCATCGAGAAAGATCACCTATCACTTGAGTGCTAAAGGGACTCCGTACATTGTGAATGCCGGGGTCTACGACGACAAGGCGACCGTCAAGGAACTGTCAAAGCTGAGCAGCATGAAGTAAGCGTCGGCCCTCACGCCCGTTGGTCTTGCGAAAATGCCCTTCCTCCCCAAGGAGGAAGGGCATCTCATTTGCCCGATCCCCGTTTACTTCGCCGACTGGAGCGAACCCTGGAATTAAGCAGTTTTCAAGCATAAGACGGACATTCAGTTTGATGGTGGAGGAGCGGCAGGTTTAGTTGACGTAAACACGATTACACTCATTGACCCGATTTTACCGTCCATCGATCATGCGGTTGCTGATCGGCGCATAGGCGTCGATACGGCGGTCGCGCAGAAAGGGCCAGTTGCGGCGGATGTCTTCGAGGGCCTTCAGGTCGACATCGCCCATCAGGATTTCTTCGCGGTCGTGCGAGGCTTCGGCGAGGACGCGGCCGAAGGGATCGCAGAAGAACGAGGCACCCCAGAATTCCAGTCCCTGGCCGGGAGCCGACTTGCCGCGGATGTTGCCGGTTTCGAAGCCGACGCGATTGACGACCGCGACATAAACGCCGTTGGCAATGGCGTGGGCACGCTGAATGGTTCGCCAGGCGTCGTGCTGGGCCACGCCGAACTCGGCTTTCTCGGCGGGATGCCAGCCGATAGCAGTGGGATAGAAGAGCACAGTCGCGCCCTGCAGCGCGGTGAGGCGCGCACCCTCGGGAAACCACTGATCCCAGCAGATCAGCGTACCGAGGCGGCCGACGCTGGTGTCGAGGGCGCGAAAGCCGAGATCGCCGGGGGTGAAGTAGAACTTTTCGTAATAGAGGGGATCGTCGGGGATGTGCATCTTGCGGTAGAGGCCGCTGAGGGAGCCGTTGGAATCGAAAATGGCGGCGGTGTTGTGATAGATGCCGGGAGCGCGCTTCTCGAACAACGACGCGATCAGCACGACGCCGTGCTGGCGAGCGGCGGCGGCGAGCTTGCCGCTGCTATTGCCGGGAATCGGCTCGGCTAGATCGAACAGAGAATGATCCTCGCGCTGGCAGAAGTACTGAGTCTGGAACAGTTCCGGCAGGCAGACAACTTGCGCGCCGCGTCCGGCGGCATCGGCCACGCGTTCGAGAGCTTTGTTGAGATTCTGTTCCGGCTCCGGTCCGCAGGACATCTGCACCAGGGCCACACGAAATTTATCAGGGGGCACGCGTTCATCCTCTGGCGAACAATATAGCATCCGAGGGACAGGTGTCAGCCGTTAGCTATTAGCCGTCAGATTTCCAAAGGCGTTCTTCTGACTTGCTGAGGTGCGACTCGATAACAGCGCGTGGCGTCCTTTCACTCCGTTCCTGTAAAGTAATTGGTCGGGAGATTTGGATTCGAGCTTGGAGGCATCATCTTGAAACAGGGCAATCCCAGCAAGGGGCATCCTGCGGGAAAGACTCATGGCATTGCGGGGCACGGCGGTGAGGGCGTGGATCGTCATCTGCACAATCCGATTGAAGACCGGCTGATTCCGCTGGAGCCGCTGGATTTGAGCAAGATAAAGTCGATCGACGATCTGGTGAGGGCGATGTCGAAAACGGCTTTTACCGGACGGCAACTGGGCGAGGCGGCTGACGTGCTTGAGGCGATGGCGCGCGACGAAGACTGCTTTGTGGTGATGACGCTTTCAGGCGCGATGACCGTGGCCAAGCAGGGTCTGATCGTGACCGAGTTGATCGATCGCGG
>PMSQ01000129.1 GCA_003168355.1 Acidobacteriaceae bacterium
GTATGAGTGATGCGGTCGTGCCAGCAGAGAGAGTCTTCGTCGAGGAAAACCCAGACGTATCCCATGCCAAGAGAAACGGCGGAGAGAAATGACGCGAGCACGCGCCAACGGCGCAGCCGGCGGCTGGCGGGGCTGCGATCGAAACGGGCGAGTTCGAGCCGTGACAGTCGGAGTCCGGGCGTAGTGCCCGCATAGACCACGAGCAAATACTGGTAGGCGGCCCAAAACACGACGGCGAGCCCGGCCAGGAAACCCGCGATCTGGAATCGCGGCGGACGGAACGCTGCCAATTTCCAAAAGATCAAGCCAAAAAGCGCGCAGGCCGCCGCAATGATGACCCCATCGATGACGGCGGATAGCACTCGCCGCGCCGCCGGCGCACTCTGCAGCGGGATATCAATGCCCGGACGCTTCTCCAATTCCGGTTGCTGGGCAGGCTCAATCGTGATTCCCCCCAGAGCTGGAGCGGGCGGCACAACTTCCGGCGCTTCCAGGATGCGGGGACGGTCACGATCGAAGACCGGCTCGGCCAATTCATCAAGCGGCGCGGGCGGAGGCGTCCAGGAGCGCGGGAACTCGATGATCTTTGCTGTGGTTGGGGCTGTGGTTGGGGCTGTGGTCGGGGCTGTGTTCTGGGCTGCGGTGTGAGTCGCGTGCTGAATCAACTCGCCGGCACGAGTGGAAGTTGCGGTCTCCTCAGTGCGGCGTAAAGTCTGCGGCGCGAGCACCGGCGTCTCCAGTGCTTCAGCAGGCCTGTCAAAGATCACATCCAAAGCCAGGGCTTGATCGCAAGCCGGGGCCCGCATCTGCGGAAAGGCAGAAGACTCAACTGGGATGCCACTTGCGGTGCGAGTTGCGTCTTCCCCCTCGAAGCGCAATCGCAGCGACGGATAGCGGGGCGGACGGGGCTTGCGACGGGATTGATAACGGTTCAGCCGCGCCGCAACTTCCAGCCGCCAAGCGGAAGAATCCTCATCAGGTTGATCGTGATTGACACCGTTGGGCACGGCAGTTTCAATCCCAGCCTGCGGGCTTGGCTCGCATGCTCCCGGCGTTGCCAAACTCGGCTGCGGCACGGTATCGGCCGGGCGTGCCTCGGCATCAGGCAGCCAGCGCGGTGGAGCGGCGGAAGACTCCTCGGAAATGCAGCGGCAGATCTCACCACAAAGCGGACAAGGCATGAATCAATTTCTTACGAGAATGCCTGAACTTCCTGCGAACCGGATAACCACGAAGCCTGTGCCGGAATCCAAGACATGGAGCAGCTTTGCCTTGCGAGCCACAGCCGTGCTAAGTTCACGACGACTGCTGCCGGCAGAGGCGTCCGAGCGCTTCTTTCGTGCGCTTCGGATGATCTCGTTCCCATGATCTTGTCCCGATGACTCTTCGCAACAGATTCCATATCACGGCGGCACTGTTTTGTCACCTGCTTCTCATCCCGCCGTTAGTTACCAGCCAGTTGCCTGCGGACCCCGCTTCCGCGAAAGCACGCGCCGGCGCCCTCGCTGAGAAATCAGCGACTGCTCCAGCGACCCCCTGCGCGCTGGCAGCCGCGGCGCAGAAGGAAAAGGAGGAAGACGTCCGCACCATATGCGCCATCCAACAGGAGGAGGAAGGCTCCGTTTACAAGCTGCACGGTGTGGTTGAGATTTACTACGGAAGCTATGTGCTGCGGGCGGACGAAGCCACTTACAATTCCGACACCAAAGAAGCGACCGCAACCGGACACTTCGCCCTCGACGGCGGTCCCAATGACGACCACATTCGCGCTTCGCACGGCACCTACAATCTGGCGCTCGAGACCGGCCGCTTCTACGATGTCACCGGCACCACCGGTCTAGTCTTTCGCGCCAACCGCGTAATCCTGACCTCAACTGCTCCCTTCGCGTTCACCGGCAAAGTCGTCGAGAAGACCAGTCCCGACCACTACCTGGTCTATGACGGCACCATCACCACCTGCGAGTTGCCTCATCCCAAATGGGAATTCGACGCGCGCAGAATCATTGTGGACGTGGGCGGCAACGCCAAGATCTACCGCAGCACATTTCTCCTGCACGGGTTCCCCGTCCTTTATTTTCCGTTCGCAACCCATCCGGTGGATAAGGAATCCCGCCAGTCCGGGTTTCTGATGCCATCAGTCGCGCGGTCTTCCACCAAGGGAAACGTTATTGGCGATGCTTATTACTGGGCCATCAATCGCCTGATGGATGCCACTGTGGGCGCCGAGTACCTCTCTCTGCGCGGCTGGTCGCAGCGGGGAGAATTCCGCGCCCGGCCCACCGAGACTTCCTTCGTGGACCTGAACTATTTTGGGGTGATTGACCGGGGGATCGGCTCGCCCCCGCTCAAAGAAGGTGGAGAGAACGTGCGTCTGAACTCGGCTGGAAACGTCGATGGCTTCCGCGGCGTTGCGAACATTGACTACTTAAGTTCGTTTCTCTTCCGGCTGGCCTTCAACGAGGTTTTCAGCCAGGCCGTGTATTCCGAAGTGAAATCGCAAGCTTTTCTCTCAAAATCCGCAGACGGTTTCAACTTCAATGGATTTTTGGAACGCTACCAGAACTTCCTGAGCACAACGCCGGGGCAAGTCATCACGATTTCTCACGCCCCGAGTTTTGATTCTTCCACCGTGGACCGGCCGCTGCGGCATACACCGCTCTACTGGTCGTTCGACGCGTCGGCCGCCGGCTTGTCACGCAGCGAGCCCCAGGAGTGTTCGACGTCGGTCTTTTTGCAATCTTGCACGCCGCCTTTCCGCACGGGCAATCTGCTCCAGCGGTTTGATCTGAACCCGGAGGTCTCCTTGCCGCTGTTGTTCCGAGGATGGTCGCTGCGTCCGGAACTGACGCTGCATGACACCTATTACACAGAGCGGGAGCCTCCCGCCGGCGGCAGTATCGCGCTACGCGACGCCATCAATCGCAGTGCGCTGGACGCAGCGGTGGAATTGCGGCCGCCAACACTGGAGCGCGTCTTCGACAAGGAATTCCTCGGACGAAAGTGGAAACACGTCATTGAGCCGCGGGCCGTGTATCGCTTTGTGACCGGCGTAAACAACTTCCCAAGCATTGTCAAATTCGACGAGCGCGACATTCTCACCGATACCCATGAAGTGGAGTACGGGTTCGTGACGCGTCTTTATGCCAAGCACAATTCGGACAAGCTGGAGGATTGCAGTGCCATCATGAAGGCTCTAACGGTGGGAGGCGCGACGCCACAATCGACCATTCCATGGCAGCATCCGAACGCGCTGGCAAATGCTCCATGCCAGCCCGGGCCGCAGGTGCGCGAGATCGTGACCTGGGAATTGGCGCAGAAGTACTTCCTCGATCCCACATTCGGCGGGGCGTTGATTCCGGGGCAGCGCAACGTGTTCACCACCACCGCCGACCTCACCGGGATTGCGTTTGTCACCGAGCCGCGCCATCTTTCACCGCTGGTTTCCCGATTGCGCGTGGAAACCACCTCTCGCACCGACGTGGAGTGGGACATGGATTACGATTTCCAGAGCGATCGCCTCAACGCCAGCACCCTCCTCGCCAACTACCACTTCGGCCAGATGACCATGGGCGGCGGTGATGCAATCTTGCAGATACCCGGACAGACCCTGGCTTCGTCTTCAGCAGGTGAGCCCGCCCGCTTCAACCAATTTCGCGCCGCCTTGGGATACGGGCAGGCCACCAAACGCGGCTTCAGTGCTGCCGGCAGTTTTGGCTTTGACTCCGAGGCCAAGCAACTGCAATTCGTCAGCTCACAGGCCACTTATAATTGGGATTGCTGCGGCATGACGTTGGAATATCGCAGCTACTCCATTGCCAATGTGCGCAACGAAAACCTGTTCCGATTCACCTTCACTCTGGCGAACATCGCCGGTTTTGGCAGTTTGCGGCGCCAGGAGAGTCTGTATTAGGCGCAATTTTAAGGCAGTCGCCAGTGGCTAGTAGTGTCTGTAAAAACTAGAAGATGAGGGGCATTTCTGACTACTAGCCACTGGTTGCTAACCACTTTCAGATGGGCACACGACTCAAGGGCACGATGAACTGGATTCCAGGCACATGCTTACTCTGTAAACGGTTGTCATTGGTGACAAACAGATCGGCAGCGGCGCTGGCAGCGGAAGCAAGCTGGATTACATCGGGCGCCTTCAACAAGCGATCACGCCGGATCGCAGCGTAAATCTTCGCCACCTTGGTATCGAAAGGAATCAGCAGCGCGGCGCTCGAGATGGCCTCTTCGTATTTTCTGCAAAGTTCCGTGTTTCCAGCTACCGTCGGCTTAACCAGGATTTCAGCAAGCGTAAGAGTCGACGTCAGAAGTTGATCTCCCCGTTGCAGCATCTTGGCGCGAAGCTCTACCACGGCCTGCGACAGCGCGCCGTAATCCTCCCACAGGTAGATGAAGAGGTTTGTATCCCAGAAGATCCGGCTCACTCCCAACCCTCACGCAGCCTGCGCACGTACTCGTCGGCGTGCTCATCGGCCCAGAGCTTCTTGCCGGAACCTCGCAGGGCCAGGAGGGGGTCATTCTTGATTCTGTCTTCGACATTGTCCTGACTCCAGGTTCGATACCAATCCAACAAACGAGCATACTGAGACGGAACTTCGTCACGTTCGGGAACAATCTTGGAGCCTTCGCGAGCTCGATCGTAACTATCGCCCGGACGGAACAGGCGTCGGCGTCCGGGCGCAGTCTCCATGAGCATGCGGTATCGCCCGGAATTCGGGGCGCGGTTGGCAACACAGTGCTGTATGACGTGGACGTAGACGCTTTTTCGAACAGGCTTGCTCAACCCTTCTCGTTTTGCGCGATCGACAATCTCGTCGACCGCGAAGTCGCGCCTTTCCAGATGTTCGCGGTGCAGCAACGCGGTCGCAATCCAGACTTCATCAGCGACCTTGATCTCTGTTGGTGACGCTACGGGCATGGCGACCTAATCTGTGCCAAGTTTATCACAAATTGTTGTAATCTATGGTAATTTACAATTTACCTGTATGTAATCGGATGCATCGATTTGGAAAATGCCCGAACGGTCGCACAAAGAGACTCGCGAGAATCGGATAAGGGTGAGGATTCTTGGCTGGGCCTGATGCCGGTAGGACGTTACTCGGCCATGCACACTCGCGGGCCTGTTAACATGTGTTCATGCTGGCCACGGGAAAAGACCTTGAGGCGAAGCGCGCACTCCTGCAGGTCCAACTGCGGCAACGGGGACGCCTTCTTGTCGCCTATTCCGGCGGCGTGGATTCCGCCTACCTCGCCTGGGCTGCTCATCAGGCATTGGGGAAAAATATGCTGGCGATCATCGCCGATTCCCCGAGCTTGGCGCGCACCCAGCTTGCTGACGCGACTGCCTTTGCCCATGAGCAAGCGATTCCGCTCGAAGTGATCGCCACCTCCGAACTTGATCGCCCGGAGTATGTGCGCAACGATGCCCGGCGCTGCTTTTTTTGCAAAGATGAACTCTTCACCCTGATGGAAGAATTGCGGCGAGCGCGCGGATTCGATGCCATCGCCTACGGTGTCAATTTGGACGACCAGGGCGACTTCCGTCCCGGCCAGAAGGCGGCGAGCGAACACCAGGTTGTGGCTCCTCTGCTGGATGCGGGACTGACCAAGGAGGAAATTCGCGCGTTAGCCCGGCAGGCTGGTTTGCGCATCTGGGACAAGCCGGCGTCCGCCTGCCTTTCCTCCCGCATTGAATATGGCCGCCCGGTCACGCGAGAGTCGCTCGATGTGGTGGAAAAGGGCGAAGACGCCCTTCGCACGCTGCGTTTCCGGCAATTCCGCGTGCGTCATCACGGGGAGATCGTCCGCATCGAAATCGCCAGCGAGGAGTTGCAGCGGGCGCTCGATCCGGCCATGGCCGCCGCGTTCACCAGGATTTTCAAAGGGCTGGGCTTCAAGTTCGTCACCCTCGATCTGGAAGGTTTCCGTTCCGGATCCATGAACGCTTTGCTGCCTGCGGAGGAGTTGTTGCGGCGAACGGGATAGGAAAAGCCGGGCCGATCTCGCCGAAGACAGTAAACGCGATCGACGCGGTCAGCCGATCGCCGCCAATACGAACTGGACTCGTTCCTGAACTGAGCCGACAGGAAGTGGGATCAGGTTGTAGCTCAACGCGGAGTAGGTTTCGGTCATCACTTCATAGGTCGCCCGCGCTTCCTCGAAAGATTGCTTCCGCTCCGCATCCCGCGCGAAAACTTCCGGCCACGGCGGCGCGATAAACACCCGGCGATGATAGCGAAATATTTGCGCGGCCTTTTCTACATGAGAAGGGATGGGCAGGTCGCTCAGGCGCAAGTAGCCGAGCACATCGGGCAGGCCACGATCGAAAATCACAGGGCCAGTCAGCCTCAGCGCAGCCCGATACGATCGTATTTCCCAGCTCAACATCAGCTCGGCGAAAGCGCGACGATCCGACCAGGGTAAAGCCTCACCGCCAATGGCCACTTGATCTTGAATGATCGCCCTGCCGGCCTCAGGCATGGCGCGAATGCCGTGTCCCGCAAGCGCGTCAATCAGCGTGCTCTTTCCTGAACCTGGTCCTCCGGTGACTACGAACAGCCGGTCGAAATTCACAACCTCCATTTCACCTCCTTAGTTACCAATGAGCTAGCACATGTGTTGTCCGCCGAATATTGTCTATTGATCGCAAGCCGAAATTCAAACCGACCCATCACCCACCGACCGATCACCGGTGACATTCCTGCGTCCCGGCCCGGCGCTATGAGATAATCAACCCCTAGCTTGCAATGGTAAGGCGGTTTTTGGTGACTCTAATTCGACGTTCTTTTCTNNATCGAGCGCCAGGTCCGTTCCTACTACAAGATTCCTCCCGAGGTTCACTTGCTGGTTGGCACGCCGTCGACCAGCCCTGACTTTCCCAACTACGATTCGCTGATCGTAACCATTGATAACGGAGACAAGAAACAGGACCTCACGTTCCTGATTTCCAAAGACCGTTCTTCCATGATGCGGATGACCAAATTTGACCTGACCAAAGATCCATTTGCGCAGACGATGAGCAAGATCGATGTCAGCGGGCGGCCCACGCGCGGAGTGAAGTCCTCCAAGGTTGTGGTGGTGAATTTCGACGATTTCGAATGTCCGTTCTGCTCTCGCATGCACAAGACGTTGTTTCCGGAAATCCTGAAAGAGTACGGCGACCGGATCACATTCATTTACAAGGATTATCCTTTGGCCGAAATTCATCCCTGGGCGATACACGCCGCCGTGGATGCGAACTGCCTGGCTGTGCAAAACATCGATGCCTATTGGGATTTCGCGGACTACATTCACGCCAACCAGCAGGAAGTGAGCAACGAAAAGACGCCTGCGGGCCGGCTGGAAGCACTCGACAAGCTCACCATGCTGCAGGGACAGAAACACAATCTTGACGTCGTGAAGTTGCAATCCTGCGTCAAGGCGCAGGATGAGAGTGCGGTAAAGGCGTCCATGAAAGAGGCAGACGGGATCGGCGTGGAAGCCACGCCCACCTTGTTCGTCAACGGAGAAAAGATCGACGGTGCCGTGCCTATCAGCGAACTTCGCGCCGCGCTGGATCGCGCCTTGAAGGATGCCAACCTGCCCGTACCCGACCACGCGGCCACGGTCCCAGCGCCGACGCCGGCTTCCAAATGATATTGTGGCCAAGGGGCAGGAGTGTTCATTGTACCCGTGCATTCCAGATGCAGCGCGGGCCGTCAGTTGGTGGGGAGAGACTCCTTTGAAAAGAAACGCAGATTTTGTCCGGCTTGCGGCTGTTCTGGCCGCCGCCGTTTTACTGGCGGCGTTGCTGGGCTGCAAGTCCCAGGTAAGCGGCGACGTGATGGCCACCGTGGATGGCCGCAAAATTTTCCGTTCCGACGTCGACAAGTACTACGACAACCAGGTCGCGAGCGCCCAGCAGGCGCCCAGCGGAGAACAAGCCACCATTCTCCGCCTGAATATTTTGCGCCAGCTCATCGACGACGAAATGGTGATGCGCCGGGCGGAAAAGCTCGGTTTGCTGGCCACCGAGGAGGAAGTCGATCGCAAGCTCAATGAGATCAAGTCTCCTTACACTCAGGAAGAGTTCGATCAGAGATTGAAAGAAAAAAAGATCACCCTGGAAGACTTCAAGCGCGACATCCGCCGCTCCATCACCGTCGACAAGGTGATGAATAAGGAAGTGTCCTCCAAAATCGTCGTGACCGACCAGGACATCAACGACTATTTCAGGGCTCACAAGTCTGAATTCAATCTCATCGAGCCGCAATACCATCTGGCGCAGATCATCGTGACTCCTGCGCCGAACCCTCAAGTGCACAACCAGAACAATAAAGCGCAGAACGAGACCGACGCTCGCAAGAAAATTCAGATGATTGCCAACCGGCTGGACAGTGGTGAAGACTTCGCCACACTGGCGATGAATTATTCGGAGGAGCCGGAAACCTCCGGCAACGGCGGCGACCTGGGGACGGTTCCCGAGTCCTCTCTACGCAATGCCGATCCGGGCACGCGCGACGCGGTGGTCAAGCTGAAACCGGGACAGTACAGCCCGATCATCACGGTCGGCCCCGGCACCAAGCAGGAGGTGTTCCGCATCGTGAAGATGGTGTCAAAAGAGCCGTCGGGACAGCGCGATTTATCCGATCCCCGCGTGCAGCAGGCCATCCGCTCGCAACTCCATGACCGGCGCGAGCAGTTGCTGAAAGCCGCTTACTACGAAGTCTTGCGTGATTCCGCCAAGGTAGAGAACTACTACGCCAAGAAGGTGCTGGATAGCAACGGGCTGGCGAACTAAGCGCGCTCGATTTTGGGTGGCGCAGCGCTTCAGCGCTGCGATAAAGGCTGCAAAATCAATGTCGGCTTTAGCCGTCTTGGTACTCTCGACTATTCCACGATGGCCAGCACGTCCCCCGCGTTCACGGCCGCGCCTTCACTCACTAGAATCTTCTGGATGGTTCCCTTCTTCGGCGACTTGATTTCGTTCTGCATCTTCATCGCTTCCACCACGGCCACACCGGCGCCCGGTTCCACCTCGTCGCCTTCGCCCACCAGCAGGCGCACCACCTTGCCGGGCATTGGCGCGACGATCTTCCTGGGCCCGTGATCGTCGCCGGAACGGGTGCGGCCACGCAGGGAGCGCGGATCGTGGACTTCAACGGCGAAGCATCTGCTTCCCACCCACAAATGCAAATCGTTCGCCACCCGCTCCGACTTCACCTCATACGCCATGTTCCCGATGCGCAGCGAGAGCACATCCGGGCGAGCGAGAACGGCATCGACCTCCAAGTCCCGGCCATCCAGACGGCAGGACCAGCGTCCGTCGGCGCGATTAAGGTCAAGCCGGTAATTCATCCCGTCGATGGCTACGTCGTAGAGCATAATAATCAGTTGTCCGTTGCCAGTTGCCAGTTGCCAGTTATGCGAAGCTGTTTCATGAATCGTCTTGGGTAGGGCACGGCTTCAGCCGTGCCATCCAGGGCCAATAAGGGCGAGGGCTTTAGCCCTGAAGGATCCCGCCTCACCGCAGAGCTTCGCGGCGACTCGCAGTCTTCCAACTGGAAACGGCGTTGTCAGCCGTACGCGAACCGCTGCCAGGAGCGTCGTTGCTCGCGTCCGGTGTCGCTGCTCCAAGCGCGACAAACATACCTGCAGCGATCGCTGCAACTTCCGCCGCTGCCCTTGAATCATTCGGCTTATCCTCAATTCGTTTCAACATCCGGTCGAGGAATCCGGTGTCAAGTTTGGCGGCGCCAAAATCCGCATCGCGCAAGATGCGCCGGAACAACGAAATGTTCGTCTTGATCCCGCCGACAAAGTATTCGCTCAGAGCTCGCGTCAGCCGCGCAATCGCCTGCTCCCGGTCCGTGCCGTAGCCGATCAGCTTGGCCAGCAGCGGATCGTAATCGATCGGCACGTTCCACCCTTCATACATGCTGCTGTCGAGGCGGATTCCCGGACCCGAGGGTTCCTGCAACAAGCTGATTTTGCCGGGGCTGGGAAAATAATTGTTGTCGGGATCCTCCGCATAAATTCGGCACTCGATGGCGTGGCCGCGGATGCTAACGTCATCTTGCCTGAATGGCAGCTTTTCACCCGCTGCAATCCGAATCTGCAGGTGGACCAAGTCGAGGCCGGTGATCAGTTCCGTCACTGGATGCTCCACCTGCAAACGCGTGTTCATCTCCAGGAAATAGAAATTCTTTTGCTGATCGTTCTCTGGTTGATCGACCAGGAACTCGACCGTGCCCGCATTGGTGTAAGCCGCGGCCTGCGCTACGCGGACCGCAACTTCGCCCATTCTGCGCCGCATGTCGGCGTCCACGATCGGCGAAGGCGCTTCCTCCAGCACCTTCTGATGGCGGCGCTGCAGTGAGCACTCGCGTTCGCCGAGGTAGACCGTGGTGCCGTGTTCATCGGCCAGCACCTGCATCTCGATGTGCCGCGGATTGATGATGGCCTTTTCGATGTAAACTTCGCTGTCGCCGAATGAGCGTTCCGCCTCGCTGCGCGCCGCCTCCAGCGCGGACTTGAGTTGCTCGGAAACATGCACCAGTCGCATTCCTTTGCCGCCGCCTCCAGCAGCGGCTTTCAGCATCACCGGATACCCGATTCTCCCGGCCACCTGCTCGGCTTCCTTAGTCGACTCCACACCACGCGACGTACCCGGCACAAACGGAACGCCGGCGCGCTCCATGGCCTGCCGCGCGCGTGTCTTCGAGCCCATTGCATCCATCGCGGCCGCGGTTGGCCCGATGAATTTCACTCCCGCATCGCCGCAGGCCTGCGCGAACTTCGCATTCTCGGAAAGAAAACCGTACCCGGGATGGATGGCGTCTGCGCCGGATCGCCTAGCGACATCGAGGATCTTGTCAATATTGAGATAGGATTCGCTGGCCGCAGCAGCGCCGATGGGATAGGCTTCGTCAGCTTTGCGCACGTGCAGTGCGGCGCGGTCCACATCGGAGTAAACCACAACCGCGGCAATCCCCATTTCGTGGCACGCGCGCAGCACGCGCACCGCAATTTCTCCTCGATTCGCTATAAGGATCTTCTTGAACATCTTCTTGAATATCGGCGCGAACTCACGATTCTATCGGAGATTCTAGGGTCACGGCGCGTCGCGTTCCGCCGTGCTCTCATGCGTTATTGACGCGAGCCGACTTTCTAGTTTGCAGCAGCAAGAATACCGCCAGGATAAGAAGCTCGGGCTCGATGGGGTGCCGGTAGCGCGCGTGGGGAAACACAAAATAGTAAGTTGTAGGGTAGGTCAGAACGATGCCCGCGAAAAGCCACGCCCCGCGCACCTTTTGCCGTAGCGCCCGAACCAGGCCCCAGATGGCAAGCACGGACCACGCCAAAAACAGCGAGTTGCGAAAGTCCCACGGTGCGCGGCTGTCGGTGTCCTTCGGAACGCCATTCCAATAGTAGAAAAATCGCTTCAGGCTGATCAACGCGAAGCGTCCAGGATTCTCGCGGATCCAATCGAAGGCCAAGCGTTTGCAGTCTGAGGCGTAGGCCAGTTCGCCCATGCGCTGAAATTTCTCGAACTCCAGTTTGTTGAGGTTTGGCTGGAGGTAGGCCATCAGCATGCCTTCCGCGCCTTTCGAATTGCCCAGACGGAATTGAAGGCCGAAATCGTCGCGCAGAAAAACGAAGCGTCCGAAGACTTCATAATTTCGGACCAGCCACGGCGACAGCACCAGAAAGAAAACTAACGACGACAGCACCACACCGAAAAACGAAGACAGTCCATTCCTGAATCTCCGCCGCCACACCCAAAGCCCGCAGAATGGCAGGAAAGCCAGCATGGATGGGTTGGCCAGCGCACCCACGCCCCACAGGCCTGCGAAAATCAGCCATCCCTGCCAGCCTTCCCAATCTTCCAGCTCGAGAGCAACCAGAAAGATCAGGCTCAAGACCAGCGGCGTGAAGGTCGTGTCCCAAATCCAGTGAATCGACCAATACCAAATGTAGGGGTTGAGCGCCCATCCCCATGCCGACCAGCGCGCGATCCGTTCGCCGAAAGCCTTGCGCGCGATCAGGAAAATCGGGATGGTTGTCAGCGCGGCGAAGAAGCTGTTGATGCTCAACAGAACCCAAGCCGAGGTGTAGGTGTAAATGCCGAAGAGCTTGAAGACGCCGCCCATCAGGTAGGGATAAAGCGGGGGCTCCCAGGCGGTGGGGCCGGTGTTGCCTCCGTAGGGATTGCTGAAGCCCTGTCCCAACGTGATGGAACGTGCGACGCGGCCCATCTCCCAGCCGAAAGCAAAATGATCTTCCTGCGGGCGGGTGCGGTATTGATGGAACACGCCGATCATCGCCACCTGCAAAACCAGCGACAAGAGCACCAGATGGAAGACATATCTCGGGACGGCAGCTTGGGGCGGGCTTTCTTTTTCCATCGGAGGGAAGTTTACCAGCTTCGGCTTGCGGGGATGCGCGGGTACGAAGCGGCGCACGGAGATTCCGGGCTGTGGAAATTCACCTGAGAAATACTTACGGCGTTCGACTTTGCTGGTGCGTGGGAGCCCAGATTCTTCGGTGTTTGAGACCTTGTTTGAGGAGGTCCCCCCACCCTGCCTGTTTTAGCGAATCGCAAGTAAACATGAGGGTTTGCGCGATCGCGGATACGCAGTGAGCTTGTTATGTGTCTGATTTCAAATAGCTTGCGGGCAAAATCTAGGCAGCAAAGCACTTAGCTCTGGTGCCGAGGGAGTGGAATATACTGCCTCCGCCTTGACTATGTTCTGCTCGTTTCGTTTTGGGGGCAAGGTCAGACGTCACAGTGAGCCTGTGGGTTTTTTAGGTTATTGAATTGTGGCACTGAGTGCTATAGAATAGCTTATAGGCTCGCTGTGCGAATCTTCAAGTCCAGATGGTTTCAACGCTTTGCCAGAAAAGAAGGAATTACGGATGCGGCCTTGCACGAGGCTGTCGCTCGGGCCGAAAAGGGCCAGATCGACGCCGAGCTTGGCGGTGAGGTCATCAAACAGCGGATCGCCAGGCCGGGACAGGGAAGATCGAAAGGCTATCGCACCATCATCTTTTTCCGGCATGGGGCCAAGGCCTTCTTCGTGTACGGGTTCGCCAAAAACCAGCGAGCGAACATCGATGACGATGAGAAAGAACGGTTCAAGGAAGCAGCGAGGATTGTCTTGGCGCTTACCGAGGCGCAACTCGCGGTGCGGTTGACGAGAGGCGATTTTGTGGAGGTGAAAAGCGAATGAGCAGAAAGTATCGAAGTGATGCGATGGCGGCCATCCATGAAATGATGGAGGACCTGCACGATGGCGGAGTCATCGACAAAAAGACGATGCGGCGTTTCGATCACGCCTGCCTTACGCCCGTCCGGCCATTGAAGCCTAAAGAGATTAAGGCGATCCGCGAGAGAGAACACGTCAGCCAGAGCGTTTTTGCCAACTACCTAAACGTGACGAGCAGTCTGGTCAGCAAGTGGGAGCGCGGCGAAAAGCGGCCTTCCGGGCCCTCGCTCAAGCTGCTATCGCTAGTCGAGAAAAATGGACTTGCCGTCGTTAGCTAGTCGCGACACACATGCCGCAAGAGTGGACTTACTGTCTCTGCCTTGAGTGTGTTCTGCGCGTTCGGTCCTGGGGCAAGGGGCAGATGTCACGGAGCAGAGATATACTTCTCGGAAGGGTGGTGGGTTTACCCGCCTGAGGTGTTGACCCTTGATGACGCCTACTGGTGCTGAGGCTAGCCTACTCAAGACCATCGTCGATGCTCTATTGAAACCGTTTGCGGTCATCAGCACACCTCTTGCTGAACGAATCGCTAGTTGGTTCAAGCGGAAGCCGAAGCTCTATGCGAATTTCCACCCGGGCACCTGTCTCTGGTGCCTCGGCCAGTATGGGGAGCAGCCCTTAATGCAGGTAATGTTCACGGTTGACCTCACTCACGATGACCCGAGGGAAGCGCTTATCATAGTGGACGCGCATCCTGACGGAACTCAATCTAAAATCCGATTCGACAAGTTCGTCATTCCTCCGCATCAGTTGAAGGAATCCCGTGTGACTGCCTTCGTCCAGCCCGTGGCAGGGGAGAAGGGCAAAGATTGGACCGGTCACATTATTTTTGTTGACCAATTCAGAAGACCCTACAAAACGCAGAAGACCACGTTCAAAGGGGTCGGGTAATTCAATGATGAAGCAAAGCAAGATGTACTGCCCCAATTGCAAAAAGGAATTCTCTCTTGTTCGATCGACCTGCCCAGATTGTCACGGCGAGTTGAAATTCCGGGCATCCGCGTTTGCTCGTGCAAAGGGAAACCTTCGCAAAAGCGGTGGAAAGAGCGGAAAGAAATGAGGCAGGTGAGATCGAACGATATTCACTCTGGCGGAACGCGAGAAAAAATCACCGCGAAAGGCGCAGCACTTTCGCGAGCTGACCTCGTCCAACGTGCACGAGGCACGAAGCGATAGCGAAACAAAGTCCAGATGGCGAGCCAGCCATCAGAGTGGCGGATCTTTTTGCCTTCGCCGGCGGAGCGCGGAGTGTAGGAGACTGGTACCTCCGCGATGTGCTTGCCCATGCGGCAGAGCTTGGCGGTTACTTCGGGACAGAACTCGAAGCGATGGCATTCGAAACTAATTTGCGCGATCAACGAGCGCCGGAAAACTTTGTAGCAGGTGGCTTCGTCGTGGATGCCGGCGCCGTAGAGCAGGTTGGTCAGGTGAGTGAGTAACTTCGCGCCCAGAAAAAAACGCAGACCGCGCTCGGGACGATCGGGGCGAACACCGTAGACCACGTCGGCCTCGCCTTGCTTGAGAGGGCGCAACAGGGCGGCGTAGTCCTGCGGGTCGTATTCGAGATCAGAATCCTGGATCAGGACATACTCGCCGCGGGCATATTCGAGTGCGGTGCGGATAGCCGCGCCTTTGCCGCAGTTCTTTTCGTGAAATACGACGGTGACGTCATCGGCCAGGGGCATCGATCGGAGTTTCTCGCGGGTGCCGTCGGTGGAACCATCATCGACGATGATGATTTCTTTCTTCACCGGCGAGGCATGGATGGCTCGCAGCAGTTCGTCCAGATGCGCAGCTTCGTTGTAGACAGGCACGAGCACAGACACGCATCCGGCCCACCGGTCGCCCTCTCGGGCGGGGCTGTTTCGCGGCGATGGCTGCAATGACGCCACACTCATCATACGAAGACCCGTTCTACAGAAAGCCGGCTTCACTCTGGGCTGTGGTTAGAACATGTTTCATAAATGCCATCCCGATAGTCTATGTCGCTTCAGGGGATGAAGCCCCGATTTCTTGCGGCGCTTTGCGGCACGGCTGAAAGCCGTGCTCTTTCAAACCTATTTATGAAGCACGCTCTAGCATAATATCATTTGGATTCCGCACGTTTACCTCAAGACCCAAGCATGCCGCCTTCTAAGACGCCCGTTCTTCAAGACCCAGTCAACTTGCCACCAAACTGTCCCGCGCAGCCCATGCGGACGCGCGTTTCTGTTTTCACGCTGGCCTTGCTGGCTCTCGCCGCTGCTCTATTGCGCTTCCTATTTCTTGTGCGAAAGCCTTTCTGGTTCGATGAGTGCTTCAGCGCGGTAGTCTCCCGCCTAAGCTGGTACGATTTCTCGCGGTTGATGTGGTGGCGGGAAGCGAACATGTCGCTGTATTACCTTCTGCTGCGCGAATGGCTGCACTTTGGTTCCGGCCCATTCTTCATCCGCAGCTTTTCTGTGATCGTTTCGCTTGCTACTTTGCCTGCCATCTTCTGGGTGGGCTGCAAACTGTTTGAACGGCGGGTGGCGCTGATCGCGGTGGCGCTGCTGACCTTCAACGCGTATCACATTCGTTACGCGCAAGAGGCACGCAGCTATTCGCTGCTGGTGCTATTGGCCACGCTGTCCGGCGGATTTTTCGTCGCGGCGTTGCGGAATCCCTCGCGCCGTTACCGCTGGGGCTACGTTCTCGCCAGCGTCCTGGCGGTCTACGCTCACCTGTATGCGTTATTGCTGGTGGCGGCGCAGTGGGTGTCAGTGCGCGGCCTGCAGCGCAAGCCGACGCCGCACACGCACGCTGCCGGATCGCAAACCGCGATGCCCCTGGCCGTGCGCCGAGCCCCGATGCGTCACGCATGGATCCGTCACTCATGGTTGCGTCACACATGGATCTGGATTGGACTTGCGGTGCTGCCCTTGCTGGTATTTGCAGCCAAGACAGGAACGGGGCCCATTCGCTGGATCCCGCGGCCCAGTTTCCGCGAAATGCTGGATTTCGCAGAACACTTGGCGGGCAACGCTGGGCTGCCTCTGCTTCTGCTCTACGTGGCCGCGTGCCTGGCTGCAATCGTCCCGCAAGAGAAAGGTACGGGGCTGCTTCGTCCCGGAAGCACTTCGGACCTGTGGACGCGCCAATTTCTGCTGATCTGGCTGCTCCTCCCTCTCGGTGTCACGCTGCTGCTCTCGCTGGCGGGCCCGGTTTTCCTGGGACGTTACTTAATCTTCTGCCTGCCCGCCCTGGTTATTCTGGCTGCGGCAGGCCTGGCGCGACTGCGTAGAAATTGGATGCTTGGCCTCAGCCTTGGCGCTATGCTTCTGCTTTCCCTGCAGGGAACGTTCTCCTACTACGACCACGATTTCGATCTGGAGCGCGATGGCTCGGGAGCTGCCGCAGATTACATCTTCACGCAAGCGCAGCCTGGCGATGCCATTCTGTTTTACATCCCGGAAACGCGTGCTCCCTACGAGTTCTTCAAGAACGTTCGTGCCGCGAGGGACTCACGAAGCAGCGTTCCGATGGGCCCTGAAGTCATCTATCCGCGTCACAGTGAGCACCTCGACTATCGTGATTTCACGGGTAAGCCGACCGTCGACTTTCTGCGCTCAGTGCCGGGCGAGTACGCGCGGGTTTGGCTGGTACTAATGCGCGATGGCACTCCCGGCCATCCCGATGCCACTACGCTGATGATCAACCAGGCCCTCAGCGAGTCCTACCGGCGCGTCGAGCGGGTGGCGTTCCCTCAGGTAGAGGTAAGGCTCTACAGCAGACCGTAATGCGCAGGACGAGCGACGCTTCCCTCAAGAAAGACGAGGCCTCCCCGGCGGCATAGCGCGGAGGAAGCTGAAACATACTGAGAAAAATTACTGACTAGGCTTACTTAGGCTGGTCGAGTGTGATGCCTTGCGCTCCGGGCGTCTTCTCAGCCTTAGCCTTTTTGGTGAGCAGGGTTTGGTCGACCCAGTGGTCGGCGGCCTTCAGATCTTCCTGACGGGCCGCAAGATCGTCGCATTCCACATCGGCCTTTTCGCGATACATCAGGTTTAAATAGGCCATGGCGTCGTCGTAGTCGGGACGGAGGGTGATCGCCTTGTTCAGACTCTCAATGCCCTCCTGAATCAAGGGTCCGTTCTTGACCTTCAATTCGGCGCAGACCTGTTTCTGCTCTTTATTCTTCGGGTTCAGATTTTCATCGGGCTTGAGGCCGAGCTTGGCGCGCTCTTCCATACGAGGCTGGTAGCAGGCGGTCCAGTCAATGACGCCCACCGAGTAGTAGGGTTCGGGATCGTTGGGATCCAGGTCCCCGGCCATGCGGTAATACTTCTTGGCGTCGTCGAACTTCTTCATGTTCAGGTACAGGTACGCGATGCCCTTGGCGGAGTTGACTTTCTGATCGCGCGCCGCATTCATGGCGAGCACGTTCTGGTATTGCTCAATAGCCTGGTCCGCCATTTTGTTGTTCTCCGGCGTGTCAGCACCGGGGATGTATTGCTGAGCGAAGGCAGTGGCCAAATACATTTTCGCGTTGATCAGTGTGGGGTCCAAGGCAACGGCCTGTTGGAAGTGGTCAATGGCCTCTTCGTATTTGGTGTTCTTGTAAGCGGTCACGCCCTTGTTGAGCTGGTCGCGGGCACGCAGCTTGCTACAGCCCACGGAAGAGAACAGTGCGAGCATCGCGGCCGCCAGCGTTAAAAGACGAACGTGTTTATTCATTGCGGTATAGGTCTCCCTTGCCACAGCATCTGCCACAGCATCCTAGGCCCAGAGACAGGGGGTTGACAAGTGCTGGTCGAACGTTTCTTGCCAGAAGCGGCACGGGAACCTCAGTTCCCGTGCGCGGGCGGAATGCGATGCGCGACGCTTCTTCAGTTGAGAGTCTTGGGCGTGCTCTTAGCCGCCCGCTTCAATCTTCGCGGTAATCAGACCGACCTTATCCACTCCCGCAGCGTGCGCGATGTCAATCACGTTGGCCACGTCGGCAAAGGGAATGGCGTCATCGCCCTTCACAAACATGACTTTCTCGGCGCGGGTTTTATAGATATCGGCCAGACGCCCCTGCAGGTTGTCCCAAGTGGCATCTTCCTGGTTGATCTTCAGGCCAGGATCCTGACCGGCGCCGCGATCGATCAACTGCACGACGATGGTGCGATCGGGCGTATTGTTCTTGGGCGCGTTGGGCGGAGGAGGCTGAGGAACCAGCGCATCCAAACCCTTCGGCGTCAAAGGCGTGATCACCATGAAAATGATGAGCAGCACCAGCAGCACGTCAATGAGCGGAGTGACGTTAATATTTGCGCTTTGGCCCCCGCCCGTACCAACGGCCATACTCATAGTCGAATCTCCTCTATTGCCCAGGCGCCGGAGCGGTGGGCGGAGCATTTGGAGTGCTTTTCCTCTGGTCGGTGAGCAAGCCCAGATCATCCACGCCGGCAGCGCGCACAGCATCCACTACCTGGACGACATTGCCGAAATGGGCGCGTGCATCCGCCTTGAGGTAGACCTCTTTGTTCGTGCGATTGGTCAGGCGATCTTTCACCTTGCCGGTCAAACTGTCCACCGTGACCTTGTCGGCGCCGAAAAATACGTCACCGTTTTTCATGACCGAAACCAGCAGTGCGTCGTCTTTGTCCGCGTCCTGCATTGGCGTGGGGTTGTTTACCTTCGCCATGTCGACGCTGATGCCCTTCTGCAACATAGGGGTGATCACCATGAAAATGATCAGCAGCACCAACATCACGTCCACCATGGGTGTAACGTTGATGTCCGAGTTGACGTTGGCCCCTTCATTCCGTTTGGCTATTGACATAATTTCTCCATGAAACAGTCGCCGGCAAAGTCCGAGACCGCTGGGGTTGGGAAGGCCGGCGCCGGGAATCATCCCGGCGCCGGACAGCAACTCATAGCAGAGGTCCTAAAGACGCTTAGACCTAGGACCGGCGAACATCCCGTCGCTTCAGGAAGTAGTCGATCAGTTCGCTCGATGAATTGTCCATCTCAACATCGAACGCTTCCACGCGGCCGGTAAGGTAGTTGAACATCATGACGGCCGGGATCGCTACCAGCAGCCCGAAAGCGGTGGTGACCAGCGCTTCCGAGATGCCGCCTGCGACCGCACCCAGACCGGTAGCCTTCTGCTCGGAAATACCTTTGAAGGCGTTCAGAATGCCCATCACGGTGCCGAACAGTCCCACGAACGGGGCCGTCGAACCGATGGTGGCCAAGCCGCCCAATCCGCGCTTGAGTTCGGCATGGACAATGGCTTCGGTGCGCTCCAGAGCGCGCTTGGAGGCTTCAATGGTCTCACCGGGGATGGCGCCGGGGCTATCCTGGTGAGCCTTGAACTCCATGAGGCCGGCGGTAACTACTTTGGCCAGATGGCTTTTCTTGTTACGCTCGGCGACCTTGATAGCCTCGTCGATGCGGCCATCGCGCAAGGCTCCGGCAACTGCGGGAGCGAAGGCGCGAGACTGCTTGCGAGCCGCGTTATATGCCATGGCGCGGTCAATCATGACTCCGATCGACCAGCCTGACATGATGAACAGGATGATGACCACGATCTTCGCAATGATACCCATCTGCTTCCATAGCGAAATCGGATCCCACCCCACTGCGCCACCTTCCTGCACAATCCAGGCGGCCACCCTAGGGACATGACTGATTACGGCTGTTGCCACATGAGCTAACATGAGTTGCTTTTCCCTCCTCGGAACTTTCTTAGACTTTGATGCGAGTTCTGTACGCTCGGCAAAGGTGACGCCACAAAGTTCACCGCGACGCTCCGCATTGGCGTACCTGAGATGAAAGGTACGGCGGCCGTGCCCGGTAAAAGGGCTCTCCAAGCCACCGTTTCGGGTGGGAAGGGAGGGCCATTCCGACTACACTTTCTGACTTTCCAGCATTCACGCCCCCGGGATCTAGCCTCCGGCGAGGGTGAAGTTAACCAACACTTCCGTATCCACTTCGACCGGTTCGCCGTTGAGCAGGTATGGCCGGTACTTCCACTGCTTCACAGCATCAATAGCCGCAGGAGCCAGCATTGGATGCCCGCTCACCAGCGTAAGGTTTTCGATGGAACCATCCTTGCTGATGACCGCTCTCAACACCACCTGACCCGAGATGCGTGCCTGCCGCGCCAGGGGCGGGTAGTTCGGGTTGACCCTGCGGACCAGCAGACCTGCCGAAACGCCCTGGGAAACACGGACACGTTGCGGGGCAGCGACCTTGGGCACGGCCACCGGGGTGGAGCTGATAATGCCGCCAATCACGCCGCCCATCTGTCCGCCGGGAATGCCACCGGGAACGCCTCCGACCACGCCGCTCGACGCCATCATGGGCGGAGCTTCGTCTTCCTTGATCATCTGAATTTTTTGCGGAATCTTGGTGGGCGTGCGGAGAGCGCCGTTCACGATATCGGTCTGCACTTGGTGCACCACATGCACCGGGGCGGCAGCTGGAGGCGGCGGTGGCGGAGGCGGGGGTGGGGCCACCAGGAATGTCATTAACTGTGTCTTGGGCAGGGCTTCGGTAAAGATGAGGGGCATGAGAACCATGAGGCCGATCAAGCCTATTTCAAGGATGATCGCGAATGTTGTCGTGCGTCCCCTCTTCGTCTTCAGCCTGCCACCCGATTCCAGAAGGCTATCTTCAAACATAAGAGTCTCTCCCTAGTTTCAGAGCCTACGTTAGCTTAGACACCGACGGCTTCCCCTTTGCTCCCAAACTCAACCACCCAGGCCTGACAACAGCACCCAAGTCCGGCATGGCTTCGCAAAGCATTGCAAACTCCTGCAAACTAACGACCTGCAACAAACACGGCACTACGCCACCGGGCAATCATTTACCCCTGGGCATCGCAATCGGTCGCTTACCCTTCTCGATCCTCCAGTCCTGGTAGGCCACCAGGATAGGAGCGGCGATGGCAATCGACGAATACGTGCCAATTAAGATGCCAATCACCAGCGCGAGGCTAAACCCGCGAAGCACCTCGCCGCCGAACAAATAAAGTGCAAGTACGGTAAGGAAGGTCAGCCCGGCTGTCAAGATGGTTCTACTTAAAGTCTGGTTGATGCTCCGGTTAACGACTTCCGAGAGCTTCTCCCGCCGCATGAGTTTAATGTTTTCCCGGATGCGGTCAAATACCACGATCGTGTCGTTATTAGAGTAACCAATCAACGTCAGAATGGCAGCGATGACGGTCAGCGAGATATCTTTGTCGAGCAGCGAGAAGGCGCCGACAGTGATCAGCGTGTCGTGAAACACCGTGACCACAGCCGCGACACCGTATATCCACTCGAAGCGGAAGCCCAGGTAAATCAGCATTCCAGCGAGCGAATAAGCGGTTGCCAGCAAGGCCTGCCGCCGCAACTGAGCACCCACCTGAGGTCCGACGATCTCGACGTTGCGCACTCCAAAATCCGAGAGGAAGAAGCCATCCGGCAGAGACGCCGCCGCCGCGGGATCGACCGTGCCTTTCAATTGGTCGAAGGAACTCAGCACGCCGCCTTGACCCTTGTCCCTGGCATCCACGATGGCTTGGGCTTGCTGGGTATATTTCTGGTCGGCATCGGAGCCCAGGTGCATCGGGTCTTTATCCACCAGGTAATTCTTGATGGCCAAAGAGCTGGAATTGTTCAGGTCCTGTTTGCCAGGGGGGGCGTTGGTCTCTAGCGTGTTGATGATCTGAGTCTTGCCGCGGTCGAGCGCCTGTTCGTTGGTTTCCTGCACGTCGAGGTCAATCAGAACCTCGTTGTTCGCGGGCTGGTCGTAGCGCTGGATCTTCGCATTGTGCAGGCCGGCGCGGTCCATGGCGGCACGCAGTGCGTTGTCGTTGGGGGTGTGCGAGAACTTCACGTAGACCAGCGTGCCGCCGCGGAAGTCCACGCCGTACGGGATGCCGTGCCAGAACAACATGGAAAATATGCCCGCCACGCTGAAGACAAGTGAAAAGGCGAGAAAATACCACTTCTTCCCGAGAAAATCTATATTGGTATTGCGAAAGAACTCCACCTGTTGTCTAGCCCCTTATCTGATCGGGCGATCTGGTCATCTGGCGATTGAAAACCCACTTGATCGCCCGATGGCCCGATCTCTCGATCTCCCGATTCTCTTAAATGCTCAACGCTTCACCACGCTGCTTGCGGCTCAGGATCCAGTCGAAGATGGCGCGCGAAACGAATACGGCCGTAAACAAGTTTGCCAGCAGGCCGAAGGTGAGAGTGACCGCAAAACCCTGCACCGGGCCGGTTCCGAACAGGAACAGGATTGCCGCCGAGACGATGGTGGTGACGTGGGTATCCACAATGGTGATCCAGGCGTGGCTGAAACCCTGATCGACTGCCGACGGCGGCGTTTTGCCGTTGCGCAATTCTTCGCGAATGCGCTCGAAAATCAGCACATTGGAGTCCACGCCCATGCCGACAGTAAGAATCACGCCGGCGATCCCCGGCAGCGTCAACACTGCCCCGACGTAGCCCATGAAGCCGAGCAGGATGACTAGATTCAGCAGGAGCGCAATGTCGGCATTAATACCGGCGGCGCGGTAGTAGATCAGCATGAAAATCAGCACCACGAGCATTCCGACGACAGCGGCACGAACGCCCGCGCGGATCGAATCCGTACCGAGCGATGGCCCGACCGTGCGCTCTTCCAAATACTTGATGCCCGCAGGCAGTGCGCCGGAGCGCAGGATCATGGACAGATCCTTGGCTTGCTGCTGGTTCATGCTGCCGCCACTGATTGTGCCGGTGTCGCGGATGGCTTCCTTGATATTCGCGACTTCCTGAACTCTGCCGTCGAGAACCACTCCCAGACTTTCGCCCACATGCGCGGAGGTGAAGCTGTAGAAGCGCTGGCCGCCCTCGCCAGTAAGGGTGAAGCTCACGTCAGGCTGGCCATTCTGGTCGGTGCTGGCTTGTGCATCGCGCAGGTCCTTCCCCCGGACGGCGGAAACACGGGACACCAGATACCAGGATTGATCGCCGCCAGCAGATCCAGCAGCAGCGTGCCCGGGAAGCAGCATCGCATCCGGCGGCAACATTCCACCTTTCTCCTGCAGCGCGGCCTGCTCGCTGGGATAAGGTCCGCCCAATACCTGCTTGATCTCAAGCATGGCGGTGGACTGCATGATGTACTTCACCCGTTCGGGGTCGTCCACGCCAGGCAACTGGACAAGAATCTGATATTGGCCCAGGCCGTGCTCCTGAATGGTCGGCTCGCTTACGCCCAGTGAATCGATGCGGCCGCGAATGGTCTCGATCGCCTGGGTCACAGCCTTGCTCTTCAAGTCGCTGAGCATCTGCGGCTTCATGGAAAGCGTAAAGGTATTGTCCGCTCCCGAAGATAAATCGTATTCAGGCAGGCGCTCGCTGGCGATATCCAGTAGATCTTTGCGTGAAGCCGGAGGCACGCCCTTCAGCACAACCCGGTCGGGAGCGTTCTGCGGATCGGGCTGGGAGATATCGCTGAAGGCAATTTTGCGCTTGTTGAGCTGTTCTTTGAGAATTTCGACGGCATTGTCGGAATCAACCTTCACGGCGTCATTGACCTGCACTTGCAGGATCAGATGGGTTCCACCCTTCAAATCCAAACCGAGCTGAATGCGTTTGGTCATGGCCGCGATCAAGCCCTGGCCTGAGAAGCTCTGCGGAATGCCGAATATTCCGAACAGGAAGATGAGCAGAATTCCGACGATGAGTGCCAATTTCCAGAGTAGATTCTTATTCATAACGAAAACAGTGTCCGGATATCAGATTGCGCCCGCGATTACTTGGTCTGGGTCTCTTCCTCCGTGGTTGTGACTTGAGTCACCGAGGCCTTGGTCACTTCCAGTCGCAAGTTGTCCGGAGGCACCCGCAGATGGACGGAGTCATCTTTTAGAGCCACGATTATTCCCCGCAGGCCACCGCTGGTGACAACTCTGTCGCCCGTCTTCAGACCATCCAGCATGGCCGTCCATTTCTTCTGGCGGCGCTGTTGGGGAAGAATCAGCAGGAAATAAAAAATTCCGAAGATGAAAATAAGCGGGGCAACGCTCAACCACCCCATCCCGCCACCAGCTTGCACCGCCAAGAAGGATTGCATGTTCATCAAACCAATATTTATCAAACCGTGCTCCTCGGACTATGATCGCCAAGCTGATGATCGCCCAGCTACGTTCGCCAGACCTCGAAACCCAAATCTGCGAACAATCGCCCGCGCCTGCACTCACCACAGCCCTGTCATTTCACGACGGGAGTTCTGCTCGATTCCGGCCGGATCGTCTACCGCTCAGGCTTGAATCCGGGGAGGCCTTCCCAGGGAGGTCTACGGCTTCGGTCGAGACCAGACATTAGAAACAAAACCCGACTCTTCCCCAAGTCGAATAGAATGACGCACCCGGCGCATAGTGTCAAGATAGAAACTCAGGTTATGCAGGGTATTTAAGACCTGAGCCAGCACTTCATTAGAAGCATACAGATGTCGCAAATACGCCCGCGAATAACGCTGGCACACCCGGCAGGCGCAATTGGGATCGAGCGGACCTGCGTCCTGAGTATAGCGCGCCTGCTTGATCGAGATTTTTCCCTCCGAGGTAAACAGCAGGCCATGCCGCGCCGCCCGCGTGGGCAGTACGCAATCCATCATGTCGACGCCTAGGCTGGCGTACTCGACGATCTCTTCGGGCGTGCCCACACCCATCACATAACGCGGCTTGTCGGCGGGAAGATGCTCGAGCGTGGCCTCGATCACCTCGCGGGTGCGCTCACGAGGCTCGCCGACGCTGAGGCCCCCAATGGCATAGCCGGGAAAGCCGATTTCAATGGTGCGCTCGGCGGATTCCTTTCTGAGGTCCAGATCCATGCCGCCTTGGATAATGCCGAAGAGAGACTGAGTCGAATCCAAGTTTCCAGTTTCCGGTTTCCGGTTTCCAGTACTTGCGGAACTGGAAACTGGAAACTGGAAACTGGAAACTGCCTCACTGGAAGCCGCCTTCCACGGAGCTTCATGCTTATGCTCCTCAAAGTACTTCTTGCTGCGCTCGGCCCAGCGCAGGGTTAACTCCATGGAAGCTTTGGTGCGGGCGCGATCGGCGGGATACTCTGTGCACTCATCGAAGGCCATGACGATGTCGGCGCCCAGGCCGATCTGTGCTGCCATGGAACTCTCCGGACTGAAGAAGTGCGAGGAGCCATCGAGATGCGAGCGGAATGTGACACCTTCCTCGGTAACTTTGCGAAGCTCATTCAGACTGAAAACTTGGAAGCCCCCGGAATCGGTCAGGATGGCCC
>PMSQ01000151.1 GCA_003168355.1 Acidobacteriaceae bacterium
AACTCAGCGGTAGAGTGCCATCCTCACACGGTGGAAGTCATAGGTTCGAATCCTATAGCGCCCACCATTGTTTCAATGGGTTGGCTGGATTCGCAACCCGTTTGTGCGGAATGCTAGCTCGGGGACCTTCAAACTTGCGGTACTCATCTCATCCTTAACCACGCCCCCCTAAGCGTTCATTATGGTACGGATGTCCGTGTGACGCATCATTTTCTGCTGTACCGCAATCGGGGTCTTAACGACGGGGCTGGCCGACGTTCTCTCCCCTTTCCTTTAGAAAGTCGCTCATCGCGGCAACTATGACTACCGCAACTTGTGCCTCTCGACCTTTAAGACTTGGCTCCAGCTTCACCATAGAATCAACCGCTCTTTCCACCGCGTCTTTTCCGTCGTGTGCCATGTTTACCTCCGTTTGCACGACGATAGCAGTTTCTATGGATTGTAGGTACAGTACTCGGATTTTATTGTGTTGATTTTTCTCCCTGGATGAACGTCCAGATGCTCGACACCGGATGGTGTCAGTTGCAACTTCAAAGTGTTCCGGATCGCCAGAGCAGCATCGTCCTTTGCTGCCTGTTGCGTGGCCGCCTTGTGCTCCAAAGAAAACGCCGACATCTCTCTCTCGAATGCAGCGGCGTCCGGTGCGGTTAAGTGAAGGCGCAACCTTCTTGGAGAGGCTGGCGGTAGACGTAGCCTCCCGCATGTACGAGAAGACCATACGACAGGCCGTTAGATCCACGAGATCGTGAACAAACGCAATTGGGAACTCGACTTACCAGTTGGTACCCCAGCAAGCCCTCAAAACCTGCGTCGAAAATCCAATGCCCCTTTATTTCACTTGCACATCCATGTTGAGGTTGTAGGCGACGAAGGACCAGGCGTCGGCAATTTCGTCGATCTGTTTCGAGATGGGCTTGCCGGCGCCGTGTCCAGCCTTGGTTTCCACCCGAATCAGCACCGGCGCAGGGCCGCCTTGATCGGCCTGCATGGTGGCGGCAAACTTGAAGCTGTGTCCGGGCACGACTCGGTCATCGTGATCGGCGGTGGTGATGAAGGTTGGAGGATATTTCGTCCCCGGCTTCAGGTTGTGTAAAGGCGAGTAGGCGTAGATGGCCTTAAACAGTTCGGGATCGTCGGAGGAGCCGTAGTCGGAGGTCCAGGCCCAGCCGATGGTGAATTTGTGAAAGCGCAGCATGTCCATGACGCCGACCGCCGGCAAAGTGGCGCCGTAGAGCTCGGGACGCTGGGTGAGGCACGCGCCCACCAACAGACCGCCGTTGCTGCCGCCGCGAATGGCCAGGTTGGAAGACGTCGTGTAATAGTTGCTGATCAGCCACTCCGCGGCCGCGATGAAGTCGTCGAAAACGTTTTGCTTGTGCAGTTTGGTGCCGGCGAGATGCCAGTCCTCGCCGTACTCACCACCGCCCCGCAGGTTGGGCTGAGCGTAAACCCCTCCCATCTCAAGCCACACCAGATTTGGCACCGAGAACGCCGGAGTGAGAGAAATGTCGAAACCTCCGTAGGCGTAGAGCAGAACCCGGTTCCGGCCGTCGAGTTTCAGTCCCTTCTTGTAGGTGAGGAACATGGGAATACGCGTGCCGTCTTTGCTCTGGTAGAAAACCTGCGTAGTCTCATAGCGGCTGGCATCGAAATCGACTTTGGGCTGGCGAAAGACCGCGCTGGCGCCTTTTTCCGGGTCGTACCGGTAGATGGTGGTCGGCACGGTAAAGCTGGTGAAGGCATAGAACGTTTCCTTGTCTTTGCGCTTGCCGCTAAAGCCCGGAGCCGTGCCGATCCCGGGCAGATCAACGTCGCGCAGGAATTTGCCTTGTAGATCGTAGACCCGGACTTCGGCGCGAGCGTCCTTGAGATATTCGACCAGGAATTTATCGTTGACGACATTGGCATTGGTCATAGTTTCCGCAGCTTGAGGCACAATCGTCTTCCAGTTGGAGCGCTCGGGAGTGCGAGTGTCGATGGCGATCAGGCGACTGCGGGGAGTGTCGAGATCAGTTTTGAACCAGAAGACCGGACCATCGTTATCGATGAACTGGTATTGGGCATCGAAGTCGTCGAGCAGTCTGACGACTTGCGAATCAGGCTGGCTGAGGTCTTTGTAGTAGAGGCGATTCTTGGGAGACGTGCCTTGCCACACAGTAATGACAAGGTAATGGCCGTCGTCCGTGACCGAGCCGGCGAATCCTAATTCTTTGTTGTCGGGGCGTTCGTAGATGAGCCGGTCTTCGGATTGGGCCGTGCCCAGGCGGTGGTAATAGAGCTTCTGGAAATAGTTGACGTCGCGCAAAGCGGTGTCCTGCTTGGGCTCTTCGTAACGGCTGTAGTAGAAGCCCTTGCCGTCCTTGGTCCAGGACGCACCGGAAAATTTCACCCACTTTACGAGGTCGGTCAGGTCCTTGCCGCTGTCGACATCGCGGATGTGCCACTCCATCCAATCGGAGCCGGAAGCGGCGGTGCCGTAGGCCATCAGCTTGCCGTCGTCCGTAATGGCCTGGCCTGACAGCGCAACCGTGCCATCGGAGGAAAGTGTGTTGGGATCGAGAAGCACGCGGGGCTCGGCGTTCAGCGAATCGGCCACAAACAGAACATTCTGGTTCTGCAGGCCGTTATTGTGCTGGTAGAAATACCTTCCGCCATGCTGCTCGGGCACACCGTAGCGCTCGTAGTTCCAGAGTTTCGTAAGGCGTTCGTGAATCGCTGGACGGTAGGGGATTTGATCGAGGTAGCTGAAAGTGAGCTTGTTCTCGGCTTGCACCCAGGCCATCGTGTCGGCTGAGTCGGTGTCCTCAAGCCAGCGGTAAGGATCGGCGATCTTGGTGCCATGGTAATCATCGACCTGGTCAACCGTTTTCGCCTTCGGATAATCGAGCTTGGATGGAGACGGTGCGCTCCCCGCGAGCAGCGCGACCGCGCAGAGCAGCGTGGAGAGGAAGAGGAGAAACGGCAAGGTAGCGCGGCGCATAAGATTCATAGAGGGCCTCGGCAATTCTTTCCCGGGTGGAAACTGAGTATTCTACCCCACAGTGAGCGACGCCCGCCGATTCTCCCACCGCACGAGTAAAAGGATTACAATCATCAGCCATTGCACCTCAATTCCGGGAGGAGGACCTATGATTTTCGGCATGACGACCGCGACCTATACCTTTGTGCACGTACTGATCAGCCTGGCTGGGATCGGCTCTGGATTCATCGTGCTCTACGGGCTGCTCGTCGGGAAACGACTCGATGGCTGGACCGCACTCTTCCTGGCGACCACCGTTGCGACCAGCGTGACCGGTTTCGGCTTCCCGTTCGACCACCTTTTGCCGTCGCATATTGTAGGCATCATCTCACTCGTGGCGCTGGCGGTGGCGATTGTGGCGCGTTATGCGCTTCACATGGCAGGCGCCTGGCGCCGGACCTATGTGATCTCGTCTGTAATCGCTCTCTACCTCAACGTCTTCGTCCTGGTGGTGCAGTGTTTCGAGAAAGTGTCGACTCTGAAAGCGCTGGCTCCCACGCAGAAGGAGCCACCCTTCGTGGTTACGCAAGTCGTCGTGATGGCATTATTCGTTGTGTTCGCCATCTTCGCCGCGAAAAGATTCCGCGAAGGGCCGGCAAGCCCGCTCGCACGCGCCGCCTGACCGGGCACGTTGCTTGTCGGTTCATCCAGTTGCGGCAGAAAAGAATTACCACCATAGGAGAACATTTATGGCCACGATTAGGACGAAAGACGGAACACAGATCTATTACAAAGACTGGGGCACGGGACAACCTGTTGTCTTCAGCCATGGCTGGCCACTCAGTTCGGATGCGTTTGAAGACCAGATGTTCTATCTGGCTTCCCACGGCTACCGCTGCGTCGCCCATGACCGCCGCGGACACGGCCGGTCGGACCAGACCTGGGATGGCAACGAAATGGACACCTACGCCGATGATCTCGCGGCTCTGGTCGAAAAGCTCGACCTGAAAGACGCGATCCACGTTGGCCATTCGACCGGCGGCGGCGAGGTTGCCCGCTATATAGGCCGCCATGGCACGAAGCGTGTAGGCAAAGCGGTGTTGATCAGCGCCGTGCCGCCGCTGATGTTGAAGACGGCTGCCAATCCCGCCGGTTTGCCCATGGAAGTGTTCGACGGTCTTCGCGCCAGCGTTCAGGCCGACCGTGCGCAGTTCTTCAGGGACCTGAGCGCTCCGTTCTACGGTGCCAACCGGCCGGGCGCAAAAGTGTCACAGGGCCTCCGCGATTCTTTCTGGATGCAGGGAATGCTGTGCGGATTCCCGGGCTCCTATGAGTGCATCAAGGCGTTCTCGGAAACAGACTTCACTGAAGACCTCAAGAAGTTCGACGTGCCAACACTCATCCTCCACGGCGCTGACGATCAGATCGTGCCGATTGTCGCCGCGGGACTTCTATCGTCGAAGATCGTCAAGGGGGCTACGCTGAAAGTCTATCCGGGCGCGCCGCACGGCATGTGCTCGACCCTGAAAGACCAAATCAATGCGGATCTGCTTGCATTCTTCAAACGCCGCGAAGAAGCCGCAGCGTAGAAGCGAGCTGCGCCAATATTGCAGCCGCCGTCGGCCCATCGGTCATTCGGGCGGACGGCGTTTGCCGTTGGTGCGTTGTGTGCTGACTTCTGGAATAGGCAAGCTGGCCAGGATGCTCGTTCCGGGTGAGTCTGGATGAACCTCCAGCCGACCACCCAGTTCTCTGAGACGCTCTCTCAATCCGACCAGTCCCACTCCTACATAGCCGCTGTTGTTTTGAAATCGTTCGAGTACATCGGGAGCCACGCCTCTCCCTTTATCCCTCACCCGCAACTCGATCTCGTTCGCAAGTAGAGAAACGGTGATCTCGGCGCTTTTACTCTCGGAATGACGGTGGATGTTTGTCAGAGTCTCCTGCAGTACACGGAACAATGCCAACTCGACGGAACTCGGCAGCCTTCCGAATTTTTCGGGAAGAGCGAGACTCACCCGAATTCCACTGCGCTGCGAGAAGCCTTCGACGTACCACTTAGCCGCGGAAGCGAAGCCGATTTCGTCGAGCAGTGGCGGATGCAGCAAATGCGAGATGGTTCGCGTCTCAGAAATTGACTCGTCGAGGATGGCTACGCACTTCACCAGCAGGGCATTGGGCGGAATTGACTTGCTGACAATTTCCAGACTCATTTTCACGCTCGAAAGGTACTGTCCTAAGCTGTCGTGCAGCTCTCGCGAGATTTTTCGGCGTTCGGCATCCTGGATCTCCAACAGTCCGGCGTTCAGCCTCCGTAGAGATTCTTCCGCCTGTTGCCGTGCCGTCAGTTCATGGTTCAAAAGATAGTAATGAAAGCCCAATAGCGACACCGAGATCAGAAACGCCACCGAAAATAGTACGACCGCCTGCCGAAACAACGCTTCGGATCGCGCCTGCCGTTCCGCCAGCAGATTTTCCTCCACACCTTGCATCTGCCGGATTATCGAATCCATTTCGGCGGCAACGCGAACCAACCCCTGGGTTGTTGCAGCTTCATTCTCTAGGCTGGCTTTGCCCTTGCCCTTGAGATCAATGGACTGCCCCATCAAGCTTATTCGCTGATCGGCCAGGGCCTCGAGGCGGGTGCAATTGTTCTGTTGCACGCTATTATCCGCGGTCATGTGCGTGACGAGCGCGAGTTCTTGAAGCGTCTCCCCGACGGCCGATTGATACCCTTCGAGGTAAATCGCATCGCCGGTCTGCACATACTCGACACGATTGCGGCCAGCCCGCGAGATGAGCGCTTCTACGCTGGACAGACTCGACTGCACTTCGCGGGTATGGGAGACCCAGCGCTGGGCATCCAGCAGACGGACGATCGTGACATAGGTCAAGGCAGCGCCGACGGATAGAAGGACCAGAGCCGAAGAGAAAACCAACGCGTTTCTCGTCCTGGCGGACATCCTGACGGTCGCGATTCCTCTCTCAGTGGGAGGCGTCTGTTTCACCGTATAAAAGTCTAGCACCTGCCTGGTTGGTACATCTGCCGTCGGTCAAGTGATGGCCATACCGATCCAGGCGGAACTTCGTTACTTCCCCGCGTAGCTGACTCTCCAAACTGAGTTCGATCCGTCGTCGCTGACCAGCAGCGAACCATCCCGAGCCACTGTGACGCCCACCGGACGCCCCCACACGTTTCCATCCGGCAGCACAAAGCCGGTGAGGAAGTCTTCATACTCGCCACTGGCGTGGCCGCTCTGGTGCAACGGCACGCGAATCACTTCGTAGCCCACGCGCACTGTTTTGTTCCAGGAACCATGCTCGGAGGCGAAAATATCTCCCTTGTACTCGGCAGGGAACTGCTGGCCCTCGTAGAAAGTAAATCCCAGCGACGCATTGTGCGGCTGCAGCAAGACATCCGGCACGATGACTTTGTCTTTCAACTCCGGATGCTTGCCCTGAAGCCGCGGATCCTGATGCCCTCCGATGTACCACCACGGCCAGCCGTAGAATCCGCCTTCCTGCACGTGCGTAATGTAGTCGGGGACGAGGTTGTCGCCCAGCGCATCGCGCTCATTCACCGAACACCACAACTCGCCGGTCTTCGGATTCACCGCGATCCCGCCTCCGGCATTGCGAATGCCGTAGGCATAGACACTCAGCATGCAGTTCGCCGGATCGCAAGTAAGAATGTCGGCCCGGTCCTTTTCTCTGGGATGAGTGTCAGGATCATCTATGTTCGATCCCGAGCCTACGCCCACAAACATTTTCGTGCCGTCCTGCGAAAACTCCACGGCCCGTGTCCAGTGTCCACCACTAGCCGGCAGATCGGCGATATGTTGCGGCGCACCGCTCGCCTTCAAATCGCCGTTGTGATAAGGAAAGCGCACCACTTCGGCGGTGCTGCCCACGTACAGCCATCGCGGATCAGGACCAGGAGGATAGAACGCCAGTCCGTACGGATGCTTCAGACCGCTAACGAAAATGGCTGACTGCTCGGGCTTCCCGTCGCTGGTCAGCCCGCGAAACACCCGGATACGCCCGGGATCGCTCTCCGCCAGGAAAATGTCGCCGTTCGGAGCAGTGCGCAATGTCCGGGGATTTTCGAGCCCCGTGGCATACAACTCAACTTTGAATCCCAGAGGCGCCACCGGCCACGCGTTTTCCGGCCGCGCCACCAGATCCGGACCATTTTCCGCTGACTTGGTTGCGTAGGGCTGCGGTAAATCGTTCACCGTGATCTTGTGGACCGTTCGCGGCTTCTCGTAGCGGAAGTCGGTAAACGGCGGCGTTGGAGGCGGAGCCTTGAACTTCGACGTACTGGTATCCTCTGCCACCGGCGCGCTTGTCTCGTGATCAGCCAGAGCGGGCAGGGTCGACGTCACATAGGTGACAATCTGCCAGCGTTGCTTTGCGGGCAGCGTTGCCCATGATGGCATACCGTTATCTTTGTCACCCTTGGTGATGAACCAGAAC
>PMSQ01000024.1 GCA_003168355.1 Acidobacteriaceae bacterium
GCTCTGCCAATGACCATCACATCCACATCACTCATCGCATGTTCCCGGCTTCGTGCCACGGAACCATAGATAAAAGCACTCTGAATCTTATCCCCAAACGGCTTTAGTATTTGCTCCAAGATCGGAGCCAGCCCTGCCGTTTTTTCGAACAGCTGCTGCAGGTCTCGGAACACTGGGGACTGGGTCTCCGCCTTGAAATANNCTCCCGCTGAAGGCTCGACGGGCTCGTGCCTAAACGGCCGGCGAGTTCCGAAAGATACCACCACTTATCTGGCTGGCCGAGCGTAGCCGCGAGGAGGCCCTGCCGGACCTGTGGGAACAACGCAGTCAGCACGGAAGAGTTACGCATACTGCGTATATTATTACGCATATTGCGTAAGCTGTCAAACTAAACATTGGAGAGTGTGTTGAGGGATAGGCTGCACTTCGATATCGTAAGGCTTGCCTACATCACCCTGACTTAAGTCCTCGAAGTCTACGCGTCCGATTTGTGAGCGAATGAGACGGCTCAAAGTGGCATCCTGTTTTAGCCATCTTTTGACGTCGCTGCGACACTCCAACATCAGTTCTTTCGTATCAAGCCCGTTAAAGGTTCCTTTTCGTAGATCGTCGACAATCGATTCAAGCTTCTTGAGGGAGGGACTCACCACGGCTCTGTTAAATTCCGCAACATCCTTGAAGATACGCAACGCTTGCTTAGACTTTGCGGCCAACAGTTCTTCGGCTAAATCGCCATGAAGGGCATTGCCTTCAGAGTTCCAAAAATCCTTCGTGTTATTGCTTATCAGACAGGCCGTGTCTGACTTTGTAGAGAGATAAGTCATAATTGAGATCCAGATCAGAGCATCTCGATACCCTTTCCCCGTGGAGCCGAAAGGTTTTCGACGGTCAAGGTCACGTCTGACAAGCTGTTCATGCGAAATGTCGGGGTAGGGCAGTAGGACTCCACGAAACTTTCCCTGGATATCGGATAGCAGCTGCTTCTTGTATGCCTTGCACTCTTCATCTGGGTCGACATCGGGAACTTCGCGTGAACGCATTGTAAGAAGCTGGCGGTATTTTGAAACGAACTTTCCTCTCAGTTCAAGCAAGTCCTCTCGATACAAATTCACAGCTTCATCGATGACCACATGTGGTACCACCAAAGAGCTGTGAGTTCTGCCGACGTAGAGTTCGAGCAAGCGTGCGTCCGGACTGGAGAGAAAGTAATCGTGTCTGATGGCAGTTGAATCTAAGATGATATTCATGAAATTTGCTGATGCAGCTTCACCTTCGTCCCCGCAACCGGCAGCCCAGACGCACGGCCGAAATACGGGGCTGGCTACAGAGGCATGGCTCTTCACTTATCTGAATCCTCAACCATATCATCGGCTGGCTCGTCGTCCTCATCGTCAGCCATCTCCAGTTCTGCTTCCGGCGCCATACTTTCAATTTCATCCAGAACGTAGGCGGCACGTTCTGTCTTCAGCGTATCAGGGTCGAGTACCCAGGAATCGATGTTTTCATAGGCAAGGCAGGGTCGGCCGTGAAGATAGGGGCGCTGAGTCTCGTCCGCTCTACGGGGCCAATAAACACCGATGGGAGCAGCGTTCATGTACTGGTAGACCTTGACAACTTGCGGTGCGCCTCCGATCGTATCGCAGAATTCTTGGTCGCGCAGAGCGGGATCGCGCAACATATCTCTGACGACTTCGAACGGCTCAAAGTCAATTTTGTTAGTATGACTTGCCGTTAACCGTTCGAAAAGAAGCTTACGAGCGGCTTCGGCCTGGTCGCCGGCGAGAGCAAGTTCCCCTAGCGGAGTCAGTCCGGGGAGGTGCGGCTTGCGTCTGAAAACCACCTTCTTCAATTCGAGCGAGAAACATGCCCATTCCGCAGGACGCGCTTGGAATTTGCCCGCCCGATCAGAGTACTCAATCTTCCAAAGCTGAAATTTCTTTTTGAACCAAGAGTAGCCTCCGAAGAGGAACGAAGCGCGTTCGCGTGTGTCGAAGGAGCCATGCACATGGGGAGAAACCCTTCGCTCCTCGTACATCTTATCGAACACCTTCAAGGCATGCTGTTTGACCGCCGAGAGCTTTACTCCGCGCCGAAGAGCTGGAGCATAAGAGGCTATCGCTAGGTTAAGCTGCAACATCATCGGAAATGCGATGCCTGTATTTCCGGCAAATGATATTGCGCAATCGTTGCGGGGGAGAGTGAGGATTTTCGGACAACTGTCAAAGGTGAACGTATCACCCAAGCGACTATCTGAGACGAACACAAGCTCGTCGTAGGCGGACAGATGGCGTACCCATGCGATCGATATCGTCATACGGGCAGTCTAGCCTGGAAGAGCGCAAAAGTGCAGATTGAAGTCGCGAGCTGAAGGTCTACAATATGCCCGCGCGGACATGGCGGAATTGGCAGACGCGGCGGTTTCTACTAAGGTTCACTGCTGAGTCTCTGTAGAAGCCGCTTTGGAGGCAACCCTTTTCCAGGTTCGAATCCTGGTGTCCGCGCGGGCGCTCACTCCTGTGCGGATCAGTCGAGCCAGGGCGTTGACCCTTAATTCCGGGCACCCGCGGACGACTGACTGTCGGTTAGCCAACGCGGCTCGCTTCGAGTTCACTTGGGAGTCATCTGTGTGCCAGATGTTTGTCACACGAGAGGGTTGATCTCTGATCTCGAACAGAGCTAGCGTCGGGACGTGCTGACGATTCGTGCCATGACCGGCGGTGAAGGCTACGCACAACGCCATCTCCAACAGAGCGACTACTACGACCAGAATCGGACGGTCGAAGGCAAGTGGCACGGACGCGGCGCTGAACTGCTGGGTCTGAAAGGAGAGGTTACCTCCGAGGATTTCGAGGCAGTGCGTCAGGGTCTCGACCCACAAACGGGAGAATTCCTCCGGCAACGTCACGGGGCAGATCGCATTGCCACTTCTCGATCCGCTGGCCGTCGCCATCGTAAATGTAGCTGTCCCCGCCGGTGGCGATCAGACGGTTCTCTGCATCGTAGACGTAGTTGGCGTTGCCGTTCTGAATTAGATTTCCAGCCGCATTGTAGTTGAAACCGCAACGCTGCCCACACTATCGTGCCCACCCTCGCAAAGAACGCGGGGATGGGGCAGCCTCAGTCGTGGCGGTCCAAGGGTGGGCCAGCCCCCGCGTACTCTTCCTCGCTGACTTTGAAACCGATGGATTTCGTGCGCAGCGGCGGCTTCACCATGTCCCGCCTTCCTCTCTCGCCATCACTGCCGAGACTAGCAGCCGCGCTTAAGAATCAACAAGTTCGCCTGCGCTAACTTCCGGTTGCTCTACAGCACCCTGATCGGCAGGTTTTTCCCTTAGCTGCCCTGCTTTCAACAGGTTCGCGCACGGTAGCCGAAAGTTACCGTGCAGCACCCTTTCAGGGGTGGAGTGTCACCCTTCCACCCCGTGCGCAGCACGGCCAGTTTTTGACTTTCACCGATACCGCACAGCAACCCCGCCCCGAACCCCTGAACCTCACCCCTCACCGTGCCCGATTCGCCACACTGAGAGGCCGGGAATCGGCGGCGGAATCGGCTCTGTGATCCGCGCCCACTCCTGCTGAACCACTGGCAGAATGGTTCGATGAAAACCAGTTGACCGTCTGATCCCACAAGCAGATCAGCGTTTAAAAAGTAGGAAATTCAACAGCCAAAAAATCGGTAGTGTCCTAATTTGCGGGTTGTGTTGTATTCCATTTGGTTGCCGAACTGCGTAGTCCACCTTTGTGGCCCATCGCTCTAAGAGCTTCACGAAGCCTGCGGCTTTCGTTGCTCCGGGAGCCGTTCTCGCGGTTTGATACTTCTAGCTTTTCGAGATACGCCTTGACTGAAAATGGATAGGAAGAGAAATTTCTTTTCTTATTGGATGCTCGCATGAATCGTGCTCCTAACCCACTCCGAGACGGTCTGTTTGCTGGCCTTCGCCGCCGCTACGATTCCCTTTTCATCTTCGGCGGTGAAGCGAACCTGAATAACGCGGCCCATCGCTTCACCTTTGGGTAGCTTGGGCCGTCCGACTTTCCTAGGCTTGAGCGTTGGCATTGCTTCTAAACTCCTGGACGATGAAGGCTCTTACGGCGGTTAGAGGGGATACCACTGGCGGAACGTGGAGCACGGCGACGTGTTGGGTTGGCTTAGAGGGATCGCCTGTATCGTGCAGCCACGCATACGCCGTGTTCGCCTTCGGGTGTCCTTCCAAGTGAAAGACTTCCACAATCCCGTCCCAGACCGTCTCGCCGTTGAAAACCTCTTTGATGGGAACACTCTCGCGGTGCGTGGCTTCCGCGCCATGCAGCTTGCGAATCGCGTCCCTCAGTTCGTCGATATGGCTCATGCAGCGGCCTCTACCAGATCGCCTACGCTCCAAAAGCTGCTTGCCACACCCGCTGCCATTGCTGGGGTGCAGCGGATAGTGCTGTGACGTTTTACAAAGTTGTAGTAGGCGAAGTGCAGCGCAACCGCTGCCTCAAAGTTCTCGCGCTTCTTGCTGAAGGCCAGCGTCAGGCGAGTCAGGCGTCGCATGTGCAGCCGCGTAGTCGCATTCAGGCGCTCAACGTAGCTGGTAGAAATCAGGCGTTCATCCGGGTTGCCCACCACGACTTTCTTTTCAGAGGAAACGAACTCAGGGGCGCTATAGCGGCGATTGTTGCTTACTTCCTCATGGCCGTAGGTCTTGATGATTTGAGCATAATCCACTGCGCCGCCGAAAGCGTTTTCCATCGCAGCTACATAGGCATTCAGACCGTCAGTGGAGATTTGCACCCGGTACGCCATGCGGTTTGCTACGTCCTGCACAAAGGCGGTCGCTGTGGCTACGTCACGGTTGCCAACCTTGAACGCCGGAACCAGCTTGGTTTCGGCATCTATCGCGCAGAACGTCCACACGCTGCCAACCGCATCCTCGCCTTCGCGGACGTTGCGATCTTTCTTGCCAACAAAGCCCCAAATTTCGTCCATCTCAAGCCGATTGCAAGGCAGGTTACGCATCGCGGTGTCCATCAGGATAGCGCATCCCTGACCGACCTTGACGCCTAGCCGCATGATCGTGTCGCGGTGTACGCCCGTGATGCGCTCGATTGAGCGGATACTAGAACCCTCTGCCAAGGCTCCGATTATCGCGTTTTGCTTTTCGGCGCTGAGTACGTTTGCCATGTCAATTACTGTACTACACAAATAGTTATTTGTCAAGCCTTTTTGTGGTACAATATTTCAAATACAAGATCGGAAAAATACACGCGCATAGCAGCATGAGTGCCGCAAACCCCATTAACGTGTATCGGAGGATTCGGTCAATGCCCCTCGAATCGTGGAAGGTTGTCTTTGAAGTTGGGGGCATTGTCCTACTGGCACTAACGTTCGTGTTCGGGGCTGGTGCGTGGCTCGTTAACAACCGCCTGAGCCTGCTCCAAAGCAGGGAGCTAGAGGATTTCAAGCTTAAGTCCCAAGAGGAACAACAAAAAACAGCGGCGGCCCAAGCGGAAGCCGCTAAAGCACAATTGGAGCTTCGCCGATACATCGACCACGTTGACCGCAAGGCAGGGCCGCGCAGACTCGACCGCGAAAAGTTCCTAGAACAGCTAAATGGGAAACCGATTGGATTAGCCGTCATCCGGTATAAACCAGAGGATACAGAAGCGTTCAATTTTGCAACCGCCATAGGTGCCAATCTGAGCACTGCCGGATGGACTGTTATGGGGCCGCAGCCATTCCCATCATTTAGGCAGAACAGACCGTCGGAGTTCGTGCACGGTGGGGCATTCGGTTCGGGAGTTACGATCAGATGTAAAAATCCGCCCAAAGAAGCCTTTGGCGACAATACAGCCGCCGGAGCCTTGATTGACGCGCTAATGATGGGCTGCGAAAACCTGTCCAGCGGTTTTGAAGTGGGCGCAGACCCATTCCTCAAGGAAAACGAGGTGCACATCATTATCGGGCAAAAGAAGTAAAGCAAAGCGCAAATTAGGACACTACCAAAAAATCGCCAATATTGCTAGAGCTCGAAAAATGTGCTGCCACGGTCCCTTTTTCGCGGGACTTTCCCCGGCCTTGATCTGTTTAATCTTTCTAGCAAGAAGAATATTCCCGATGACGAAACATGCACCACTTGCGATAAGAAACACTCGCAGCGGCGTGCTTCCGGGGAGCGTATATCCGGTTACGACAATGCCAGCAAGCATCCCAAGCTCGATGAATACGATTGTTGATCTTTTCAATGAAAAGCACCTCTTGCGAACTCTTGCGCCTGAAAAACCACGGTTAGTTGCAGCCTCCTCCAACCGAGCATGAAGGCGGCTTGGGAGTGGGCGGAGGAGGCGGAGCGGGTGCGGTGGCTCCTGAGATGACCGATTTCACCGTGTTGTAGGCCCCCTGAACAGCGTCTTTAGCCCCCGCAAGACTGGTACCTACTTCGGCGGGGTTCGAAACTCCCTTACCCTGTGCAACGCCAACTCCAGCTTTAACAACCGTCGCTAGATCTGCTGCCTGTGATCCCTTTTCCATCGATCCAGTAGCAACGGAAACTACCGCCGCGACTGGATTTGTGACAGATGTAACGGCATTGGTTCCAGCCTCAACATTCGTGTGAGTTACGCCCCCCACGATATCGGTGGTTCCATTCACGGCAGTGCCGGTCACGCCCAATGCCGCGACACCAACACCCAATCCTTGTGCGACGGTTGTAGCTTCAGCGGCTGCAGCAAGTACCTCGGGCCCGGCTATTGCCGCTGCCGTTACTTCCATAACCCCTTTCTCGACCTGGAGTTCACCAGCGGAGACGGGCGTACCGTAGAGGCACTGGGCGTTGCAAAAGGTTAAGGCGTCACCGTGGCCGTCCGGGTCACGGGTCGTGGTGGGGTTGTTGTTGACGTAACTGTAGAGATTGAGACTCTGCGGGTTCCCGAAATTTGCGTAGGGTACGTCGATTGGTTTCGTTGCCCAGTCCGGCGTCATAAACCTGCCGAGGCTGCTGCCGTAGTACCGGGCACCGAACATGTCGAGGCCTGATTCGGAGTCGCGTTCTTTGCCGGTGAACTTATACCGGTTAGGGTCGCTGCCGCTGACCACAATCTCGCCCCCGTAGGGATAATAGTCCGACTCATTCAGGATATTTCCGCAGCAGTCGGTAACAATGTTCGTTGAATGCAGGCGATCCTGGAAGTAGTAGCGGACGTCCACCTGTGCACCTGACGCACTATCGACGCGGTCGGCGATTCGACCGCGTATCAGGCCATAGTCAGCCGTCCAGTTTCCGCCCAGGTCGCTTTCGGCTTGTGTGCTGCCGTCGGCAAGCTTCCAATAGAAGGTGCCAATGGGATTAGTCGCACACGTTCCCGGTACTGTGCCCTCTGTGCACTTCTCGATCCGCTGGCCGTCGCCATCGTAAATGTAGCTGTCCCCGCCGGTGGCGATCAGACGGTTCTCTGCATCGTAGACGTAGTTGGCGTTGCCGTTCTGGATCACATTTCCAGCCGCATCGTACTTGTAGCACGTGTTGAGTTGGTTGGCGGTATTGGACGCGCAGCTCAGCGGTTCGTAGGCGGTCTTTCCGGTTACCCCAGAGCGGTTCGTTAAATTGCCCCAAGGATCAATGCCCTGATTCGCCTGCGGGGGTGCGACGCCCGCAGCGGTTGCAACTGATGCGTAGGTTTCGCCCCAGTTGGGGCCGCTGGTGTAGGCCTGCTGAATCCGGTTCAGCGGATCGTACATGAAGTTCTGCGTCCGGTTGCTGTTCTTGCCGTTGGCAATCTGAATTACATTGCTCGTTTCCACCTTTGAATCCGATGGAACTCCTTTTTCGGTCTTGTAGCCTTTAAACTGCCCTCGAACCAGATTCTTGGGGTCCAACGGTGGAATCGCGCGGAANNGGCGCTTCCATCGTCAGAAAAGCTACAACCTGGAGCATATGGTTTTCGATCACATCGCGGATCGCCCCGGTATCGTCGTAGAACTTCCCCCGGCCCTCGAGCCCGAACTTCTCTGCCATTGTGATCTGCACGCTCTCGATGTAATTCCGGTTCCNNCGAAAGAACAGAAGATTGAGAACGGCCTCTTTACCAAGGTAGTGGTCGATCCGAAAGATCCTCGATTCCGGCAGCACAGCATGAAGAGCGGCGTTCAACTGCTGCGCCGAAACAAGGTCGTGCCCGAAGGGTTTCTCGACAATCACTCGAGCATTTTTCATGCAGTTCGACTTTGCGAGAGACTCGACGACACTCATAAAAAGACTTGGCGGAATCGCCAGATAGTGCGCTGGGCGGCTCGCCGAGCCCAGCGTTTTCTTCAAAAGGTCGAAGGTCTCGGGTTTTTCATAATCCCCGCCGACATAGCGAAGCAAGTTCAACAGCTTGGCCAAGGCTTCTTTATTGATCTCACCGCCTTGCTGCTGGATACTGTCGCGCACGCGTTCTTTGAGATGTTCGTCGGTCCGCGCGGCCCTGGCAATACCGATCACCGGTACATCCAGGTGACCATGCCGGACCATATGATAAAGAGCGGGAAAGATTTTCTTATGGGCTAAGTCTCCCATTGCTCCGAATAGAACCAGGGCATCGGCCGGCATTGTCTCTTCTGTATTCCTTCCTGTCGCGCATGCTTGTCTGAGATCCGGCATGAAATCCTCCTCGGTCCGTTATGGTCAGAATCGCAGTGTTCAAACTTGGCTGCCCAACATTCGATCGAGATTGAATGCGGCGCTGATCAGCGCCAGATGTGTAAACGCCTGCGGGAAATTGCCCAGGGCCTCGCCTTGCGGCCCTGTCTGTTCCGAATAAAGCCCGAGGTGGTTGGCATAGCCCAGCACCCGTTCAAACAGCAACTTGGCTTCGTCCAACTTTTCCGGGATTCCCGCACTCGCGCGAGTGAGCGCCTCTACGAGCCAAAAAGAACACATATTGAAAGTACCCTCAGCACCCGGAAGTCCGTCAATGCGTGCCTGCGGCGGATAACGATAGACGAGGCTGTCACTGGCAAGACCTCCATCCTTCGGTTTCTTGCGGATCGCATTTATGGTGCTGATCATCCGCGGATCAGTGGGCGCCATGAAAAAAACGAGTGGCATAATAAGGAGTGATGCGTCCAAGTCTTCGCTGCCGTAAAACTGCGTAAATGCGTGGCGTTTCTCGTTCCAGCCTTTACTCATCACTTCTTCATAGATTCTGTCCCGCTCCCTCAGCCATTTAGCGCGGTCGGCTGGAAGCGCTCGCTTGTCGGCCAGGCGAAGACCACGATCCAGGGCGACCCAGTTCATGACTTTTGAATAAACAAAATGTTCCTGCCGATTGCGCATCTCCCAAATGCCGGCGTCGGGAAGCTGCCAGTGCTCGCAGATCCACTCCAGGCGAGCGCGGACCTTTACCCAAACATCGTATGAGGTGGGACTCACGTACTTGTTGGACAAGTAAAGCGCGTCCATAAGTTCACCGTAGATGTCTCCCTGAAACTGCGCAACAGCTGCGTTGCCGATGCGCACGGGTCCGGACTCTCGATACCCTTCCCAGTGATCCAACGTCTGCTCGACAAGTTTATTGTCGCCTGCGATGGTGAAGACGACCGCGCCGGGGTCTTCTGGATGGACGTGCTTCGACGCGTACTCTTCGATCCAGTGCATGAAAGCCGCGGCCTCATCCTTGAAGCCCAGGCGCAAAAAGGCGTAAACCGTGAAGGCAGCGTCGCGCATCCAGGTGTACCGGTAGTCCCAGTTGCGAGTGCCTCCGATGACTTCAGGCAAGCTGGNNCGCCAAGGCTGACCGGTGCACCTGCGCCTGCCAGCGCCCGTGGTAGGTACAGGCGGAGAGCCAGTCTTGCCAGAACTTCACGGTGCCCCGAAGTAGTTCCTCAGCCTCTTTTTCGCGCGGCGGACATGGCACAGCGCCCTCGGCGGAGTCGTCCCTAAGAACGAAGACTTGCGATTCTCCTTCCGAGAGCACGAACTCGGCAGACACTCCACCGTGCCCGTCATTCTTGAGTTGCACCGCAGTCGAAAGAGCCAAGATCAGACTGCCCGACTTGAATGCTGCCCCGTTAGTTCTGATCAGCACTTCGTGCGTCTGTCGGCCGTAATCGAAGGCTGGGCGGCAAGTGACCGAAATGCGTACTGTTCCCCGGACGCAACGAATGCGTCGGTATACATGGCGATACGCAGACGATTCGGAGGGTAGCCCCACTGGCATGAAGTCTTCCAATTCGGCAATTCCGTCCGCCATTAAGAATCGCGTAACCAATACATTTGTGGAAGGCCAATAAAACTGCTTGTGCCGCACGCCGTCAGAGGCGGCGGAGATTTGGAAGCGGCCTCCCTTTTTGTCATCCAAAATCGCCCCAAAACGCTGGGCGAATCGAAGTGCGGGTAGCAGTACCAATCGATCGAACCGTTCGTGCCTACCAGAGCAACAGTCCGCATGTTGCCGATGATTCCGTAATTTTCGATAGGTTGATACGCCATTGCTTTGGTGCCTTCCCTGTCCGAGAACAGGCTGTCGTCAATCCAGGTGAACCTTGGGCTCGACGGACATGCCGGGGCGCAACTTATCCAAGTCGCGCTGATTCGGGTTGAAGCGTATCCGCACCGGCAGCCGCTGTACGATCTTGACATAGTTTCCAGTCGCATTCTCGGGGGGGAACAGGCTGGATCGATCTCCAGTCGCGGCTGGCATATACTCGACCTCGCCATCAAACGACTCGTCGAGGGAATCCACCTCAATGGTTGCGCGCTGCCCAACGTGCATCTTTCGGAGCTGTGTCTCCTTGAAGTTCGCGGTCGTCCAAACATTGTCAATCTGGACCACCACGATGAGTTGCTGCCCTTGCGAAATTCTGCCCCCGATTTCCGCGCTGCGCTGGCTCGCGATCCCGTCGACCGGGGCCACAATATGGCAGTAGCTCAGGTTCAGCAGAGCCGTATCCAACTGCGCTTTCGCCGAGTCCACGTTGGCTTTGCGGGAATCGACGGTTGCCTTGTGAATGGTGATCTGACGGGGTAAATTCGCCTTGTCCTCGGAATGTTTGGTCTGCTGCTGGCGCAATGTCGCTTTCTTCTCCTCGACGATCTGCTCCGAAGACGCGGCTGCGTATCGGCTCGCCTCGACCGCCGCCTCATCCCCGCCCGCACTCGAAACGTATTGGTCATAGTCGGATAAAGAGATTTCTCCCTGGTCGACCAATTTCTTGTAGCGCGCCAGATCGGACTGGGCTTTCCGGTTGTTCGCCTCAGCCTGACGCAGTTTCGCGGAATTGCTGTCGTAGTCACGTTGAGCGCTGGCGATTGCCGCTTCCGCATTGACAACCTGCTCCACGTCCGTATCGACTGTGGCGCGGTTCGAAGTGACCGTGATGGGGACGTTCGGACCTTCTGCAGCCGCCTGAGCGATAGCTTGTTCATAGCCCGCGCGGGCTTGCGCCACCAGTACCTCGTAGTCGCTCGGATCCAGATCGACCAGAGGTTGGCCTGCCTTCACCGGCTGGTCATTTTCGACGTAGACCGCCTTAACCGTCCCGGCCACGCGTGAGGCGATCGCGTTGAGGTGCCCGTTGATTTGGGCGTCATCCGTCGACTCGTAGGTGCGGGAGTAGAGCCACCACCCGATCCCGGCCACGAGCACAACGACCCCGACAGCGATCCCGATAATGATTCGTCGACGTTTCGTGGCGGGATCAACCGGCTTCT
>PMSQ01000211.1 GCA_003168355.1 Acidobacteriaceae bacterium
CCGCAGGGTACGCCCGTGGCCAAGCTGACCATCGCCACCAACGAACGCTTCAAAGACAAGGCCGGCGAGTGGCAGGACCGCACCGAGTGGCACAACGTGGTGCTCTGGCAGCGCCTGGCCGAGATCGCAGGTGAGTATCTGAAGAAGGGCGGCAAGGTTTACATTGAAGGCCGTCTGCAAACCCGATCCTGGGACGACAAGACCAGCGGCCAGAAAAAATACATGACCGAAGTGGTAGCCAGCGACCTGATCCTGCTCGGCGGACGCGGCGAAGGCGGTGGTGGTGGAGACTTCAAGGAAAGCTCTCGCGGCGCATCCGCCGGCGGCGGCAACAACTTCGACCAGCGCACACCAGAGCCCGAGCACGCCACGGCTGGCTCCGGCCCGATCACGGATGAAGATATTCCGTTCTGATTCCATTCTGCCTGGCAGAGAGCCTGTTTAGTGCTGGTGCGACATGAGCATTGCCAATCGCTTCCACCTCTTTGTCTCGTCATGCACCGTGACGCTGATGTATTTGGCCCTTCTCCACGTCGTTCCGACGCTGAAGGCCACGGCCCTCCTTCCCCCATACGGGGAGGTAGCATTTGCTTTCGTTGGCACTGTCGGATGCTATCTGCTGCTTGCGAGAATCCTGAGGGTTTTTTTTGATCGCCTGCGATTAGCCAGGAAACTGCTGCTAGGGGCTGAGTATGTGGAGGGCACTTGGATCGGGTGCTTCACCACTCCAACAGGCGAGAAGAAGTACACGATCGAGCATTTTGAGCAGACGTTAGACGGGGTTGTCATACGGGGAGAAGCGCTCACCCCAAACGGTGTCCAGTATGCGCAGTGGGTTTCGATTGCGGTATCAATCGACGCCATCAACGGGATTTTGACCTATACCTATCAATGCGACGTACATTCGCGTAACGCGCCGTTTCAGGGGATCGCAGTCTTCCAACTGGAAAGGGCGAATTCACGGAAACCACCCCACGCCTTGAGCGGCTATTCAGCGGATCTAATTGACGGTGTGCGGTCAGGAAATAGAGAGTACAAACTGTCCGATGGAGTGTTGGACAAGACAGCGGCCCTAGGAGTGGCCAAGCAAAGATTCTAACCGGGGTCTAGGCTAAGCCCCCACCTGGAGATTCTCATGACTGAACAACTGGCCGACAAGAAATGCGTTCCCTGCCGCGNNTCACTCGCGCCTTCACCTTTCCCGACTTCAAGCAGGCGCTCGATTTCGTGAATCGCGTAGGCGCGCTGGCCGAGGAGCAAGGTCATCATCCAGATATTCTTCTAGCCTGGGGCAAAGCCGAAATCACGCTCTGGACGCACAAAATCGACGGCCTCACCGAAAGCGACTTCATCATGGCCGCCAAGATCGACCGTCTACACCGAGGTGCATCGTGATGGATCATGAAAAGCTGCAAAAAGGACGCATGTGGGCTTATGCGGTCGGGATAGTAATTTTTGCCGTCGTTATCGCATGGAAACTCGCGACCCGCTGAGAGCGCGAAACTCTTAGCTTGGCCGCCGGCGAACTACTGATCTGATCGAACAGACAATTCTGTGGTTCGCTCCGTTCCCACTCGCAACGCCAGCGCCCACAATGCAGCAGGAATCAGCATCACCAATCCGGTATAAGTCGCGACCGTTCGGGCAGCCACTCCCGCATCGAGCAATCGTCCACACAGGTAAGCGCCCGCGGCGATAGTCAGCATCGAGAAGCCCAGGTCGGCGGAGAAGACGCGGCCGCGGAAGCGGTCGTCGGTGTGAAGCTGCAGCAATGTCGTAGAGAACACCCAGACCGTCGAACCTCCCATGTGCGCGAGCATGGCGCAGGCGCTGGCCGTCCATACTGTTCGACAACTTCCGAGAGTTCCGTATCCAATCGCGATGACAACGTAACCGATGAAAATACCGAGTCGCAACCGCCGGTCGCTGCGCCCCGCCCAGCGCGCCGAGATGAGCGGACCTACCAGCGCTCCCAAGCCGCGGCCGCCGAGCAGAATGCTCATGCCCAGCATCGATCCACGCGCCGCATCCACATTGCGCCAATGCACCGCGAACTCGTGCGTCCCCATCACGGTGAAGATCACCCAACTCGGTCCAATCATGAGTTCGCCAGCCTTCGCGAACACTGTGGGAAGCAGCGTGCTGTGACTGCGCACGTAGCGGATGCCCTCCAGCACGGGAGAGAAGTCGACCAGGTCGCGCGGGCGCAGCGGCGCAGCGGATTCCGCGTGCGGCTCAGCAAAGCGCATACCGCTAATCAGCACTGCTGATGCCAGGAACGACAGCGCGTTCAGGATGAATACGACATCTCGTCCGAAGAAGGCTGCGACCACTCCGCCGACCGAAGCGCCAATCAGCAAATTCACCGACCACGTAGCCGAGGAGAGCGTGTTGGCAATGAGCACTTCCCCTTTGGCAGCGATGTTGGGAATCACAGAACTGCGCGCCGGTTCAAAGAACGCTGCCATGACGGTCTCCGCCAGCAGTAACGGATACACGAACCACACCATGGAGCGCGAACGCACTAGCAGCATGGCCAGCACGACCACGAAGCGGACCAGGTCGGCGGCAATCATCACATGCTTGCGGCGCAGGCGATCGTTCACAACTCCCGCTGTCGGACCAACAAAGGTCTGTGGCAAAACTTGCAGCACCAGCGCCAGCGCCACCGAACTCGCGTGCCCAGTCAACTGCAACAGCAGCGTGTAAATGGAGAGTGTGTAGAACCAGTCGCCAATCTCGCTGACAATCTGTGCCAGCCAGAGGCGGCGGAAGTTGCGATTGCCGCGCACCAGCCGCAGGTACGATGCGAGCGAGATGGATGGAGCTGCGAGCTCTGGCTGTGGTTCCATGTGAATGGTTAGAGTAATTGGTGGATGTGGAGGTTGGGAATGAGATTGGTAGAGATGCAGCTAAGAAGACGGACGCAGCTTGAGTTTCAGGTCTTCGGCGATCTGCCTGCCGTGGAAGCGCCCGTTCTCGATGAAAATTTCGTTGGTACGTGATCCCGCAACGATAACGCCGGCCACATAGATCCCGGGCACGTTGCTTTCAAGCGAGACCGGATCGCACACCGGGCGATGCTGCTCGGCCGAGAGCTCGATGCCCATGCTGCGCAAAAAATCGTAGTCGGGATGGTAGCCAATCAAGGCCAGTACAAAATCGTTTTGCAGGCGGACGGGGCCGCGCGGCGTGTTGATGACCACGTGGTCCACGCCAATTTCCTGTACCGTGCTGTTGAAATACGCTGTGATCTCGTTGTTCTTGATGCGGTTCTCGAGATCGGGCTTGATCCAGTATTTGACATGGTGGTGCAGTTGCGTGCCGCGGTAAACGAGTGTGACGCGAGCGCCGTGCCGCCACAGATCGAGAGCCGCAATGGCGGCGGAGTTCTTGCCACCAATCACCAGCACCTCGCTGTCGAAGTAAGGATGAGGCTCACCGTAGTAGTGCGAGACCTTGGGCAGATCTTCGCCGGGCAGGCACAGTTGATTGGCAAGATCGTAGTAGCCGGTGGAGACGATCACCTTGCGGGTGCAGTAGTCGTGGGGCCGGCCGGCACGGTCGGTGGCGGTGATGCTGAAGTTCCCGTCTTCGCCCATCACGGTCTTAACCCACTCGTACTGGCGAATATCAAGATGGTAGTGCTCGGCAACCTTGCGGTAATACTCGAGAGCTTCTTCGCGGGTCGGTTTCTGGTGCGCGGTGGTGAAGGGAATTTCGCCGATTTCGAGAAGCTCGGGCGTGGTGAAAAATAACATGCCAGCCGGGTAGTGAAACAGCGAATTCACCAGGCAGCCCTTGTCGACGACAATGACGCGAAGCCCCACCTTCTGCGCTTCAATCGCGCAAGCGAGGCCGGTGGGTCCGGCGCCGATGACAAGCACGTCGGTCCGGGTCTCGGGATACGGACGAACTTTGGTTTTGGGTAGAGTTTCAACGTCTTCGGCGGTGAGGAAGTCGGGCATGGATTCCGTGACCGGGCCGCTCACCAAGGGAGGAGGGCAGGAGCCGGAGACCGATGATTCTAGCACGGGTCGGCGGACGCCTTGCCCCGAGCCGCGCCGAGGTCGAGACGTCCTCGGAATTGCCGACAAGATGCCGGCGCTACCCTGCTTGCCGCCATGCCCTACCGCGTGCACTTGTTATAATCTCTGGTTGCTTCATCCATCGCGCACTGATCAGGACACACCATGTTAGCCTCAGGCGACAAGCCGGCACGTATGCGCACTGAATCCGACAGCATGGGAAAGATCGAGGTTCCGGCCAACGTTTACTGGGGAGCACAGACGCAGCGCTCGCTGCTGCACTTCAACATTGGGCGCGACACCATGCCGCCGGAGTTGATCCGAGCCTTCGGCACGCTCAAGAAGGCGTGCGCGTTGGTCAACCAAGACCTGGGCAAGCTTCCGGCGGACAAGGCGAAGCTGATTGTGCAGGCTGCGGACGAGGTGATTGCGGGCAAGCTGGACGACCAGTTTCCGCTGCGTGTCTGGCAGACGGGCAGCGGTACGCAGACCAACATGAATGTGAATGAAGTCATTTCGAATCGCGCTATTGAAATTGCAGGCGGCGAAATGGGATCGAAGAAGCCGGTGCATCCCAACGACGATGTGAATATGTCGCAGTCGTCGAACGACACGTTTCCGGCGGCGATGCATATTGCGGCGGCAGCGCGGGTGAAGAACGTGTTGATTCCGGCGATCCGGAGCGTGCACGATGCCATCGCGGCTAAGGCGAAGGAATTCCATGACGTGGTAAAGATCGGCCGCACGCATCTGCAGGATGCCGTACCGCTTACCTTCGGGCAGGAGTTCGGCGGCTGGGCCAGTCTGCTGGAACGCGACGTCAAGCGTCTGGAACAGGTGCTGGAGGGCCTTTATGATCTGGCCATCGGCGGAACCGCTGTGGGCACGGGACTGAACACGCATCCTGAATTTGCGGAACGGGCCGCGAAGCAGATTGCCGAACTCACCGGGCTTCCTTTCCGCTCCCACGGAAACAAGTTTGCCGCACTTTCGGCGCATGACGAGATCGTCTTCGCGCAGGGCGCGATGGAGACTCTGGCGGCTTCGCTGATGAAGATCTCCAATGACATTCGCTGGCTGGCTTCCGGGCCGCGCTGCGGGCTGGGCGAGCTCTCCATTCCCGAGAACGAGCCGGGATCTTCCATCATGCCGGGCAAAGTGAATCCGACACAGTGTGAGGCTATGACCATGGTGTGCGTGCAGGTTCACGGTGCGACGGCTGCAGTGGGATTCGCCGGCTCGCAGGGCAATTTCGAGCTCAACGTGTTCAAACCGGTGATCATCTACAACTTCCTGCACTCGGTCACGCTGATCGCCGATGCCTGTCACGGATACGTGGAGTACATGATCAAGGGCATCGAGGTCGATCGCGCTAAAGTGGAGTGGTACGTGAAGAACTCACTGATGCTCGTGACGGCTCTAGCGCCGAAGGTGGGATACGACAAGTGCGCGCAGATCGCCCACACGGCGCACGTGGAGCACAGCAGCCTGCGCGAGGCGGCGCTGAAACTGGGCTATCTTACGGGCGAGGAATTTGATCTGCTGGTAAGGCCGGAGAGGATGACGCGACCGTAGTGGATTTCGTCCCGAAAATAAAGTTTGGGGCTCTGTTCCGGCAAGCGTTGGATGGCTCGCTCCTGGCTGAAAATTCGGGGGTATCCCCCCTCCCCCCTTTTTGCATAATCTCTGGAATCACCACGTTAGCGGGAAATTCCCCGCAGACTCCTGATGTCAAAGAACTTAGGTACTAGAATCTTTGAAACAAAGGACTTCGGGCCGCCACGAGTTGGCTTGTGCCAACCGTCACGGCCTCGACCATGATTGCGCAGGTGATGGGCTGTGGACAAGGTTAGATGTCACAGCCGGGCGTTGCCGGGGCGATTAACGATTCAATAATTCAGCCCGCAGAGCGGGCTGGGATTCACGGTTCCATACGTTCCTGCTATTTTTATTCTAACCTTGGGTTAGCGTTCTTACTGTCAGGGTTTCACGCAGAAACATCCGAGGGGAGTGCATCTATAGACCAATCCGGGCCCGCAGAGGATCTCGGAGCTGCCGGCCGAAGAAAGGGATGATGCACGCGAACTCCCGGCGTTTTGCCCCTGAGCACACAACGCGATGATCGCGATGCACAATGCGGTACGGGCGATGAAGAGGGTTGGCATTTTCATAAGGTTCTCCTGGTTTTTTGATTCGCGGGCGGCGCGGAAAATTGACGGATCGCCACCTTCTAACTTTCTCCTTAACTACCATTCTATAAAAGAGAATGTCAAGACAATTTCTTGGGCTAACATCATTGACAAAGTGCCAGTAATTGCATTGACAGATATCCAGTCAGACTCAGCTTACTCGTGGGCCGGAATCGCTTACATGCGAAATCCAAAGCCGTGCACCAGAATGTTCTTAGTGAGATTCATCCAACCTTTCTCGTCGTGTTCAACGTCCCTATAGCGGCGACCGCGAAAGTTGTCTAAGGCTGCGAGTTGCTTCTGGAGGGCTCCATAAGTCTGATTCGGAGACCAGTCCGCGGGCTTGGGAGGCGGCGAGCTTGGACGACGTGGCATGGGGATATGGCACCACGATACCGCAAAATCAGCGATGACGGAAGCTAACCGATCCGCGCGAGGATGCTTACGATGGCCGGCGGGTGCCCACTCAAGCCCGGTTTTGGATTGAGTGGGGATGTTCACACGTCACAGACTAGTCCGGCAAACAAACTAGATTGTCCTCATGCCATGGGGACTAACGCGTTTTCGCCACGGCGGGCCTCAGGCGCTGAAGCGCGGACACGTTTTCGACGGCTTGACGGCACGAATAAATTCGTGCCCTTCCCGAGCCCGTTTATTAGGGGGCTTCTAGAATCCAAGCGTCCGCGCCGTTCGCCATCCTGTCGTAGAAGATTTCAGATTGAGCCACCACCAAACCGTCTCATAAATCCCCGGCGGGTGAAAACGCGGGAGGACCTCGGGCGCTGAAGCGCGGATACGTTTTGGACGGCTTGACGGCACGAATAAATTCGTGCCCTTCCCGAGCCCGTTCCGGCCCATTGACCCCCGCATACTACGGCTCGGCCAGTTCGGGTTCCTGAGTCGGCCTTGCGGACTTCGCCTCCTTCGGCGTGGTTGTAATCACGACTACGCTTACCAGAACCAGGAACGTCCCCACGATTGTCCGCGCGCCGAGCGGCTCCCCGCCCAGAGCATAGCCGAGTAGAACCGCTACCACTGGATTGACATAAGCATAGGTCCCAACCTTGGTCGGGGACTCGTGGTGGATGAGCCACACGTAGGCGGTGAAGGCGACGATTGAGCCGGCCACAATCAAGTAAGCGAGGGCGAGCCACGCGCTGGCAGAGACCGCGTGCACATGGAAGCCCCTAAACTCTCCTAACATCGCCGCCGTTAGTAAGAGCAGTATTCCTCCGGCAAGCATCTGCGCGCCGGAACTCATGACTTTCGACGCGGGCAAGGTTAGCTTGCGGGTGAGAACCGCAGCCAGCGACCAACTGATGGCGGCCACTACCAGCGCAACCGCTCCGGCAGTATCAATCGGGCCTTCACCAAAGCTTGACGAACGGCTGACGAGGACCACGACGCCGCCAATTCCCACCAAAAGCGCGATTGCCAGCCGGGGTGTAAGCCTCTGCGTGCGCAGCAGGAGAATCTCCGCGATTGCAATAAAGACAGGGATGGTCGCCATCATGACTGCCGCGATTCCTGAGGGCACGCGCTTTTCCGCCCAGAAGAGCAAGCCGTAATCCAGCACGAAGATCAGAACCGCCAGGAACGAAGCCGCGAACCACTCGCGGCGCGTCGGTGAAGGCGTTCCCTGCGCGCGCATCCACACGTACAGCACGAGGCCGGCGACAGAGAACCGCATGCCGGCGAGGAGGAACGGCGGCACCTCCTTTACTCCCACGCGGATCGCGAGAAACGTAGAACCCCAAACCAAGTAGATGATGGCAAAGGCCAACACAGTCTTCCATCGGTGTGGACGGGGTGTCGCTTCCATATGCATGTTGCGTTGCGTGGTGTGGTCGATTCCTAATCTTAGTCGAAACCGTTATCTTGATTCGATCGACGCGTCTCACCCGAGGGAGCCACTTCCACGAATGAAAACTTTCTATCGCACCAATCGATCTATTTGTTTGCCGGAATTTACTTCTTCAGCAGGCTGGTGTGGCTGGCAACGCATTGCCAGCGGCCTTCGGTGTAGACCCAGGTGTCGGTAAAGCGGCCGAGGTGCTCGTAGGGTTTGCCCTGGTAGGTTCCCTTGGTGTGGTAGCTGCCAACAACCACGGCGGATTCAGCATACATGCTGACCTTCAGATCCTGGATGGTCAGGCTGGTCAGATTAAAACGAGGATCCTTGATGTCCGCGAGGAACTTGCCCTTGTCGCTAACCTCTCCGTCGTACTCGGTGTTAATGAAGCTGGTGCCGATCATGCCGTCAAGCGCGCGAGAATCGCGATTCACCTGGGCTTCATTCCACAAGTGTTCCATCACCAGCAGCTTGGTTTCCTGAGAGTCGTCTCTAGTTTTCTGGGCGGTTGCCCCCATGGAAACAAGGCACAGCAAGAGACAGCAGGATGTAGAACGTAGCATGATCTTACTCGTCCGCCACATCCCCACGTGGGGCGGACGCTGCGAAAAGATAACAGCGGATGGCTTGTTCGTGCTATTGAAATGCTCGTGGGGGCGTTACGAACGTCATGGAAAGCAGAGCGCGGCAATGCTCCCTTTAAGTATCTCAGGGGCTGAAGCCCACAACCATGGGAGGTCGCTGATCGCAGCGCTGGAAGCGCTGCGCCACCCAAAATCAAACCCACAGTCTGCCGTGGATGAGGAATCAGGGCTTGTTCGGCAGTCTAAGCCGGCGGGACGCCGGCGCTACTATCCAGCCTGCGATACTTTTCTAGAAGGCCCAGCGCAGCAACGCGGCGCCTACCGTGAAACCCGCGCCCACTGAGGCCATCAGCACCAGGCTTCCTTTTTTCAGCTTGCCTTGTTCGATGGCCGTGTTCATCGCTAAAGGAATGGTGCCCGCGGTGGTATTTCCGAAACGCTCGATGTTGACAATCACGCTTTCCGGACGCAGGCCCAGACGTTCGGCGGTGGCGTTGATGATGCGCAGGTTGGCTTGATGGGGAATGAATGCGTCAATATCTGAGCCTTTCAGGCCGTTGCGTTCGAGCAACTTCAGGCACGCTTCCGTCTGCTTGCGCACCGCGAACTTGAAGACTTGCTGGCCATCCTGACGAACGTAGTGCATCTTCTTGTCGACGGTTTCACGGGTTGACGGATTCAGACTGCCACCGCCGGGCATTTGGAGGAAACATCCGCCCGCGCCGTCAACTTCGTGGATGAAGTCGATGAGACCGACGGAATCGTCTTCGGCAGGCTCGAGGATCACTGCGCCCGCTCCGTCGCCAAAGATTACGCAGGTGGCACGATCCGCGTAATCGATGATCGAGGACATCACGTCGGCGCCGATCACCAGGATTCGTTTATGCGTGCCGGTGGCAATGAATTGAGCTCCGGTCTGCACGGCGTAGATAAAGGCGGAGCAAGCTGCGGAAAGATCGAATCCCCAAACATCCTTGGCGCCCAACTTGTGCTGGACGAGGCAGGCGGTGGAGGGAAAAAACATGTCGGGCGTGACCGTGCCTACGATAATGACATCGAGAGCGCTGGGTTCCAGGCCGCGCTGGGCGAGCGCTTTCTTGGCGGCCTCGACTGCGAGGTCGCTGGTGGCAACGCCTTTTTCCACGATATGGCGCTCGCGGATGCCGACGCGGGTCATGATCCAGTCATTGCTGGTATCGACCATTTTTTCGAGGTCGGCGTTGGTGAGAAGGCGGGGCGGTACGTAAGTGCCGAGGGCACTGATCTTCACTCCGATCTTGTCGCGCGCGCGCAGGGGTTGCCTCAGTTCGGTCAATTAGGGCTCCTCTTGAAATGAAACCAGTATTTTGAACGATTGAAGGCGGAATGTCTAACTCGGTCCGATGGCGTGCGCGGTTCTCCTTCTTTGTCGGCCTTTGAAAAGCGACATCTAGGCGGCGGAGCGGAGGGTCAAGCCGCGCAGCGCTCTTTTTGGTGCTGCATCCACTCACGGATGAAATTCGGGCAGCCGACGATGCCGAATTGGCGGCCTTCTCCGCCGATTAGATACATTAGCGCAACCTGGTCCAACTCTTCCAAGCGAGCCAGGTCGAGCAAAGGCCACAAGACGCAATCGATCGCCGAAGTGACGAGCTGGTCGAGGTATGCCAGATGACCCTGAGACAGGCGGCCGGAGACGCGAATGGTAACGGTTGGGGAAGCTGACTTTGATGGAAGATTGCGCATATTTTCTCCTCAGGATATTCTTTCCAGAACTTACTTCTGGTGACGGGGCCGCGAGGCATTTCTTGCGCAAAGACTTGTAAAGGAGGTGTAAAAGTTGGGCGGAGCGGAAAAATAAGCCAGGCACCGGGGACCCACTGCACACGCAAGAGCCCGTTACCGTTGCTTCCTTCCGGACCTGGCGGGGTTGGCGAGAGTACGTCGCGTGAGACCGATGCCTGACCTGAATCATTCTAGCAAACACAGGCACAAATCCCCGTGCCTTGGGATCAGGTTCTGAAACCAGACTGCGGCAGCGACGGGCAAGAGGCCGATGACTTTTGGTGCAAGAAATCCGCACTAGGGCCTTCCCTTCTTGAAGCGACTTGTCTAACAATGGAAACTGAACTTGTAAATTGAATAAGGGAACCTGCAAGGAGCCGGTCCTCGGGACCGCCCAGGCTTACATTCGATGCCTCCTGAGATGCAACAGCTCGGCGTGATCCCGCTTCCGCAGGCGATCAACAAATACTTTGAACTTTCCCTCTATTTCCTTGTCGTGATGGGATTTGGAACATTGGCGAGCACCGGTGGCCTGGACTTGCCGGCGGTCTTGATGGTGGGAGCGGCGCTCGCCTTTCGCGGCTATCTGTTCGTTAAGCGACGGGACGTCGTGATTTCGGAGCGCTGGACCACGCCGTTGACTATCGCGTATTTCGCCTTCTGCGCCGGCGATTACTTCCTGCTCTCCCGCAGCTTCCTAGCGACGACCGTACACCTGGTGCTGTTCGCCGTGGTCGTGCGCACGTTTTCGCTAAGACGCGATCGCGACTATACCATGCTGGCGATCCTCGCCTTTCTGATGGTGCTGGCGTCGGCGGTGCTAACCGTGGATAGCGTTTTTCTATTCTTCTTTGCGGGATTCATGCTGATGGCGGTCGCCACATTCATTTTGATGGAGATGCGGCGCTCCGGGCGGGCCGCGCAATTTCAAGCACGACACTCCAGCGACGACCATGAGCACCGCCATCTGGCGTTCTCACTGGCGCGGATGACGCCGGCTTTAGTTCTGATGATCCTGGTGGGCGCCGCGGCTGTGTTCTTTCTTTTACCCCGTATGTCGGCGGGCTACTTGGGCGGCTATTCGTTCGGCACCGATTTTTCCACCGGTTTCAGCGATCGGGTGCAACTGGGAGGGATCGGACAGATTCAGCAGTCGAACGCAGTGGTAATGCACGTCCAGATTGACGGAGACAATCGTGGGCAGTACGCCTTGCATTGGCGCGGCGTGGCATTGGCGGATTTCGATGGCAAGACATGGTCCAACCTGCGTGCGCACTACCCGCTGAATCGGCAGGCGGACGGAAGCTTCGTCGTGCCACTCTTCACCCAGGGAGTGGCTCAGGACTCCGGAGCGCGGAGTCAAGCGGCGCTGGGAGTTCCGGCTCGCCTCATTCACTACCGCGTGCTGCTGGAGCCGATTGGTACGAATGTATTTTTTCTTGCCCCCTGGGGACGCCGGATCGTAGGACCGTATCGAGCGCTGTCGCTGGATGCGGGTGGGGCCGTCTATGATCTCGACAGCCAACGCTCAGTCAATGTCTACGAAGCGGACTCCGATATCGCCAAGCCGTCTCCGGCTCAACTTCGAGCGGCGGGGGATTCTCTTCCGCAGCTGGCCTCAGCCTATCTGCGATTTCCGACGCTCGATCCGCGCATCCCGCAATTGGCGGCGCAGATTACCGGTTCCGCTTCCAATAGCTACGACAAAGCGGCCGCGCTCGAAACTTATCTAAAAACCCGCTACGGATACACGCTGCAGTTGCCCTCCGCGCCAGTGGCCGATCCTTTGGCAAACTTTCTATTCGAGCGCAGGCAGGGACATTGCGAATACTTCGCCTCTTCGATGGCCGTGATGCTGCGGACGCTGCGCATTCCCGCACGCGTGGTGAACGGCTTCCGCAGCAACGAATTCAATGACGTCACCGGCAACTACGTGGTGCGGGCCAAGGATGCGCACTCTTGGGTGGAGGCTTACTTTCCGGGCTACGGCTGGGTTACGTTCGATCCCACGCCGGGCGGGGCGGTCGGTACTCCGGAGGGCTGGGACCGGGCGATGCTCTATCTGGATGCGGCGCAATCTTTCTGGCGGGAGTGGGTAATTAGTTATGACTCCTCCCACCAATACATTCTGGGGCACTCGGCGGTGAGCAGTACGCGCAATTCGTTGGAGAGAGCGCGAATGTGGGCAGAAATGCGCTATGCGCGCCTGCTACGCTGGGCACAGCGAAGCCAGCGGGGCGTGGAGCACTCGCCGGGGCGGTGGCTCGGCGGAAGCTTGGTGGTTGCGCTCCTGTGGCTAGTGATGGGCAACGCTGCGCGGATTGCCCGGATGATTCGCACGAGACGGCTGCAGGCGCATCCGGAGCGCTCGCCGGATCAGGCAGCCACCATGTGGTACGAGCGGATGGCCCGGTTTCTGGCGCGGCGCGGAGTGCAGAAATCCACCACGCAGACGGCGCAGGAATTTGTGTGCGTTCTTGAAGATGAGCGGTTACGGGCACCGGTCGGGCGATTCACAGACGCCTACGAATCGGCACGGTTTGGGAATTCCGCAGACGACGCCATGAAGCTGCCGGAGTTGTACGAAGAAGTGGAACTGGCGGCTAAGAAGTAAGCCATCTCCGAAAGTTCCGATCAGTCTGTCGGAAACAATTCCGCGAAAAGTCTTTCCATAAGCCGCATGTAGTCTCCTTCGCCGTGAGCCTGCACGTAGCTGATTTCAGCCAAGAGCACGGGTTCGGGGTCTTGGCGCGCCATGAGCTGACCCCGCGTCGCCGATGGCCGGGGTGTCCCGCTTTGTTGCTGCTGCCGAACCATATCAGAAACCAAAACTCCCTTTTGCACCCGCTCGCGGGCGCCTTGCACCATTTGAAAGGAACGGAACATGTCGTGCAGAATCTTCAAGGCTTCAACAGCACGGCAACCACTGGCAACCTTCCCATCACCATCCACCGCATAGACGTTTGGAATCGTCCAAAATTGTTGGGTGATTCCTTCCCTCCTCCACATCGACTGGCTGGAGGTGTACATCGCATCGCGCAGGTTGTGAAGTTCCGCAACCGTAACCAGCGTTTCCTCGGGAGCATCGAGTTCCCGGACATATTCGTTCCATACGTTGACGATGCGCTGCTCCGGGATCATCCGCGCGGGTTTTGACACCGCCTCGTATTCGGCGTACGCGACCCGGTGACGGATGCTTGCCGTGATCCAGGAAAGGTGTTCTTGTCCAAAAAGCCGTTCTGCAACCGCATCGACCAACGCCTGAGCATCGGCTTCCGAATGTATGTCGCCCGCTAGATCGTTCAGGTGGATGGCAGCTTGGCGGGTAGGTTCGTACTTTGCCCGCGCTTCCGCCAATTGCTGCGGAGAAGCTGGATCTGGCCGAGTGGTTGTCTGTGGCGCGGCGCCGATTAAGAGTAGCAGGGCGAGCGGGACGGCAAACATGAATTCCTCCCCGAGCCTATATTGCTCAGGTACCCATGGGCGGGCACAAAGCGAAGGAAATCATAGCTTATTGGGAGAGCATTTCGCTAACTGATTGTGCTGGAGCTAGAAATGCCACATAAAGCCGCCGCCGACAAAGTAGTTATGCTGGCGTGTCTTGCCCGTGTCGGCTAACGGAAGATTAGGCGTGCCGGAAAAAAAATCGCGAACCTCGCCGCGAATACTGAAGCGTCTAAGGCGCTCTCCAAAGGGCCTCACATCCAATCCAAACCCACCCTGAATCACGCCCGTAGTCGAAGAACCGCCGGGGTTGGTGCCGTAGTAGAGGAGGTTCTTATTCTCGCTGAAGTGGCCAAAACCGCCTCCGAAGCTCACCCATGGTGAAACGCTGGTGGCGGGAAACAAATTCGCGCGCAGCGCCGGAGTGACGAATATCTGTTGGTAATCCACGGGAACAACGGGGCCGCCGGCGTTGAGATCCTCATCAAGATTGAAAACTGCGGGTACTTCTCCAGAGATGGAGTAGACGTCAGTGCCGAGCAGGTGACGCGCATAGTTGACTTCGAAGGTGAGCCCTTTGCCAGAGTGAATAACCGGATTGACGGTAGGCGCATTGGGACCGGTAATACCCTGATCGCTAATGAAGATACGGCCAAGCATGCCGGTCAACTCGTTTTTCTCGTCCTGGGCTGCCGCAGAGGCTCCCAGAATAGACATCCCCATTACCAGGACTGCGAGTACGGCCTGTTTCCCAGACATTTCCCCTCCAGGACGCGGGATAGCTGCTCTTTTCGGTAATGCTCAGGGTAGCATGAAGAGGTAAAGTTTTAATCCACAGGTTACTGCCTTTCATGGTGCCGAAGGATACTGCCTTTCATGGTGCCGATGTCACGTGTTAGGACATATGCATCGGACATACCAATCGTTCACAGGCGATGATTCGCCGAAAGAGCACGCCGGAAAATGTTAAAATAACCAGATTACATGCCCTCGAAAGAACTCACTATCTCCCGTTCCAGCGAAAAAACTGCCGCTGCAGCGTCGAATGACCAGAGACAGGATGCCCGCCCGCAGAAAGTGGGCTTCATCAGTTTGGGGTGCCCCAAGAACCTGGTCGACAGTGAGGTGATGATGGGCCTGCTGGCGCGGGCCGGGGCTGAACTCTCACCGCGAGCGGAAGACGCGGATGTGATCGTGGTGAATACCTGTTCTTTCATCGAGAGCGCACAACAGGAGTCGGTAAACACGATTCTTGAGATGGCTGCGCTCAAGACGTCGGGGCGGGCGAAAAAGCTGGTTGTGGCGGGCTGCCTGGTGGAGCGCTTTCGCGATGAAATTCGCAAGCGCATTCCTGAGGTTGATGCTGTGGTTGGGACCGGAGAGTTGCAGAACATCCTGGCAGCGACCGGCGTCGCCTCGGCTCCGGCGCGTGATGATTCTCCGTTCGTAGTGTTAACTTCGCGGGCCGAGGGTGATGCTCGTGCGGCGCAGGGACGATTTTCGCGTGGGCAATGGGACGGTGCGATTGCGGATCTGCCCAACTACCTCTACGACGACGAGACCCCGCGCATCCTGGCCACTCCGAAATCCACGGCCTACATCAAGATCGCGGAGGGCTGCGACCATCCCTGCACATTCTGCATCATTCCGCAGCTGCGCGGGCAGTTTCGCTCGCGGCGGTTCGAATCGGTGATCGCCGAAGCCGAGCGCATGGCACAGATCGGCGTGCGGGAAATCACTTTGATCGGGCAGGATACGACCTGCTACGGCGAGGATTTTGGGTTGAAGGACGGTCTGGCCTTGCTGCTGGAGAAGCTGGCGAAGATTGAAGACTTGCGCTGGATTCGTTTCCTCTACGCCTATCCCAACAAGATCACGGGCAAACTGCTGGAGACAATTGGAACCCACGACAAGATTTGCTCCTACATGGACGTGCCGCTGCAGCACGCATCGGCGCCGGTTCTGAAGCGCATGAAGCGTGGCGGAGGAGCGGATGTATTTCTGCGGTCGATTGCCAAAATGCGGCGCGCGATTCCCAGTCTCACCCTGCGAACGTCATTCATCGTGGGCTTTCCGGGAGAAACCGAGAAGGAATTTGAGGAGCTATGCGGATTTGTGCGCGAAGCCCAGTTTGATTGGATGGGAACTTTCTCTTACTCCGACCAGGAGGGAGCGGACGCATATAGATTGGACCAGAAGCTCTCTGTTCGGGAAATTGAGCGGCGACGCAAACACTTGATGGGAATCCAGCGGCAGATCAGCAAGAAGAAAAAGAAGGCTCTGGTGGGGCAGGAGTTCGACCTGCTGCTCGAGGGGGCATCGGAAGAAACCGATCTGCTTATGGAAGGACGCACCGCGATGCATGCGCCAGAAATTGACGGCAAGGTGTTCGTGAACGACTTTCCGGAAGACATGGAGCCGCAGCCGGGCGAGTTTTATCGCTGTCAGATCACGGAAGCGCACGACTATGACCTAGTGGCTAGGATTGTTTAGCCCACTGTTCGCCTTGAATTCTATAGCCTGATTCAGCAAGGACGTGGAACACTCCGACCATGCCCCGCAAGCGCACTCTGAAACTTCGCTGCCCCATCTGCAAGAAAGCCGTCAAGAGCGCCGACGCGGAGTTTCCCTTCTGCAGCGACCGCTGCCGCACGATTGATCTGGGAAAGTGGGCGAGCGGCGCTTATGTAATTCCGTCGCCGGTTACAGATGCCGACGAGCAGATCCATGAGAGCACTCCCGAAGATCAGGACGAAGAGTTGTGAGGGATACTCCCGAGACCGCGAGCACGGAACGCGACGGTAGCGACGGCGTCCCGCCGGCTGTTTCTTCGGTAAGCTCAGGGCAGGCTGCGGGGGAGTCCCGGCGAGCACCGCTGTGGGCCACGCTTGTCGCTACGTTCTTCGGTATCGGGCGACTGCGGCCAGGTCCGGGGACCTGGGGGTCGGCGGCAACCCTATTGTTGTGGGCGGCGTTGACCCACATGCTCACGCCTTCAATGCGAACGCCGGTCGCGATCGGGCTCACCGTGCTGGTCACGCTGATCGGGATTCCCGCGGCTACGCAGGTGGCGCGAAGTACCGGTGTGAAGGATCCGCAGTTTGTGGTGATTGATGAGGTCGCGGGTCAATTGATGGCGTTGATTGCCGTGCCGCTCGCGTGGAAATCTTTTCTGGCGGCCTTTATATTTTTTCGGGCCTTCGATATCATCAAGCCCCCGCCGGTGCGACAATTGGAGGCAATTCCCGAAGGCGCCGGGATCGTACTGGACGACCTAGCCGCCGGTCTCTATGCGCTGGGAGCGACGCAACTCTTGTTACATTTTGGTCTTCTAAGATAGTGTCTTCTAGAGTAGTTCGAGTGTATTCCTCATGGGATTCTCCGACCGCATTCTGGGTAAGAAAAACGTGAACGGCGGACCGCATATCGAGTCCGTTTCACCGGGGCTGGCGTTGGCGGGAGGCGAAGTCCGCATTGCGGGCTCGGGATTACGCCCGCAGCAGTGGCAGCGTCCGCGGGTGCAGTTTGGCGAAGTTGAAGGCGCGATCGTGGTCAGCGCGGAGTCGTTTCTGGTCGCCCGCGTTCCCGAGGGTGCGACTTCGGGTACTGTGGTGGTTGCCGCTGACGGTCACGTAAGCAATGCTCATGGCGTCAAGGTAGCCGTCCCCATCGCGGAGAATCTGCACCCCGTCACCAATCCAGCGCTTGATGCTCAAGGCAACATCTATGCGACTTTCTCTGGTTCGCGCGGCCAAAAGGTTCCGGTCGCCATCTTCAAGATTGATACCAACTACGCCGTAAAGCCTTTCGTCGTGGAAATGATGAACGCGACTGCCATCGCCTTCGATCGCCAGGGGCAGATGTATGTTTCTTCGCGCTTTGACGGGGCAGTCTATCGCGTGGCGCCCAACGCAACCATGAGCACCTACGCCGAGGGCATGGGAGTGGCCACGGGGATTGCTTTTGACCGGAATCAGAACCTCTATGTTGGCGACCGCAGCGGCACCATCTTCAAGATTGGACGTGATCAGCAAGTGTTTGTGTTTGCCACGCTAGAGCCGAGCGTTTCGGCGTATCACCTTGCCTTCGGTCCTCAGGGAGATTTGTTTGTGACCGGGCCTACCACCTCCAGCTTTGACTGCGTGCACAGAATTGATCCGCAAGGGACGGTACATACGTTCTTCCGCGGGCTAGGACGCCCGCAGGGTTTGGCTTTTGACTCGCTGGGCAACCTGTATGTAGCCGCGTCGCTTTCCGGCAAGCGCGGCATTGTGAAGATCACGCCGGAGGGCAATGCCAGCCTCGAGGTCTCGGGCCATGGACTGGTGGGAGTGGCCTTCGCACCCGGAGGGAGCGCGATTCTGGCGACGACAGACGCGGTGCATCATCTTTCCTGGAACATCTCAGGACTGCCGCTGCTGTCGGAGTAGCGCACCACCATCGATTACCGCGGATCCGCGCTTGATCCGTTCCACAGACTGCCGCGATTTTCATTTACACTTCTACCGTGAACGCCGAGATCATTGCGGTTGGCTCCGAGTTGCTCACGCCTTTCCGCATGGACACGAACTCTCTTTATCTCACCGAGCAGATTAATCAACTGGGCGTTGAAGTAAGTTTTAAGAGCGTGGTGGGCGATGACTTCAAGCGCCTGGTTGCGGCTGCGCAACATGCCTTGTTCCGCTCCGCGATCGTGATGTTCAGCGGCGGTCTGGGCCCCACCGAAGATGACCTCACCCGCGAAGCTGTGGCCGAAGCGTTGGGCGTCTCCCTGCGACGCGATGAAGAAGTTCTCGGCGGGATCGAAAAGCGTTTTGCTTCGCGTGGGTGGAAGATGTCCCCCAACAATGCTAAGCAGGCGGATGTGCTCGAAGGCGCGGTGGTACTCCCCAACGCCAACGGAACCGCGCCAGGACAGTGGCTGAGCGGCAAGTTCGACGGGCGCGAGCGCATCGTCATACTGTTGCCCGGGCCTCCGCACGAGCTTAAGGCTTTATTCGAAGCGGAGTGCCGCGAGCGCTTGCGCTCGAAACTTCCTGTAGCATTCCTGGCAACTCGCGTATTGAAGGTCGCGATGCTGGGAGAATCTCTGGTGGATGCGCGCGTGGCGCCGATCTACAAGCGATATGGCGATGTGCAGACCACCATTTTGGCGGGAGCGGGAGAAATCCAACTGCACTTCAAGGCGCGCGCCGAGACGATGGACGCGGCGCAGGCGCGGGTGGACGAAGCGGCTGGCGCAGTGGAGGAAGAACTCGATGATGCCGTGTTCTCGCGGGATGGAGAGTCGCTCGAACAAATCGTCGGCTACTGGCTGCAGATGCGTAACGCCACCCTGGCGGTGGCGGAATCGTGCACGGGTGGACTGCTGGGCGAGCGGATTACATCGATCGGCGGGAGTTCGCGCTACTTTGCCGGCGGTGCAATCGTCTACTCGAATACGGTAAAGACCGAACTCGTGGGCGTGCCCGCCGACATGATTGAGCGCCATGGAGCGGTGAGCCGGGAGGTAGCTGCGGCCCTGGCGGAAGGTATTCGCTATCGCTGCGAGGCCACGCTCGGTATCGGCATCACCGGCGTGGCCGGCCCCGGCGGAGGAACGCCGGAGAAGCCCGTAGGATTGGTGTTCCATGCTTTGGCCAGCGATAGCGGGACAGAAGTGATCGAGCGGAACTTCCCCGGAGATCGCAAGCGCATCCGCTGGTTCGCGACCACACTGGCGCTGGATATGGTGCGAAGGAAATTGATGTAAGGGGCTATTGGCTCTTAGCTTTTGGCTTGGAACTCTGTCGTACGGTTCGAGGCCCAACGCCGCGCCTGGAGTGGTGAACCGAGAGCCCAGCAACAGAACGATTCACGCTAAAGGCTAAGAGCTTCTTATGCGCCTTTTTGTCGCGCTCGATATCGACGACCACATCCGCGGCCGGATTGCCCGCTTTCTCGACGGCGTGCGCGGATTTGCCCCCGATGTGCGCTGGGTGAGGGTTGAATCACTGCACGTCACGCTGAAGTTCATCGGCGAAAGCTCGGATGGAGATGTTGAGAAAATCAAGCAGGCGCTGGAGAGGATTGAAGCTGGCATGATTGAACTGAACTTTCGCGGCTATGGATTCTTTCCGGGAGCGCGGGCGCCGCGGGTGTTCTGGGCCGGAATTGAGGCGGAGCTGAAACTGACTGCCCTAGCAACGGCGGTGGATGAAATGCTGGTATCGCTACACATTCCAAAGGAGGAACACGCTTTCAGCCCGCACCTTACGCTGGCACGGGGCGCAGGAGGCTCAGGCTCGCCGCGCAACCAAAAAAGTGACGGTCCGAACCGGAGCTTTCAGCATTTGCACGAAAAACTGGCGGCGCTGCCTGCGCCGGAGTTTGGTACGATGACGGCCCGCGAGTTTTTCTTGTATCAGAGCCGGCTTTTGCCCGGCGGCTCAAAGTACCTGAAGCTGGCGGGATTTGGTTTGCGATAACGCGTCGCGCGTGGACCTCACAAACACTTGCCAACATTCCTCATCATCGCTGTACTGAGCTACCTGCTGGGGTCGATTCCCTTCGGATATCTGCTGGTACGCCTCTTCCGCGGCGAAGATGTGCGGCAAAGCGGCAGCGGGAACATCGGAGCCACGAATGTCTCCCGCAAATCGCCGGCCCTGGGAGTACTGACGTTGCTGTTGGATGCGCTAAAGGGATCCGCGGCGGTCGGGCTGGCAGCTTTCCTCTCGAGTCGAATGCTCGGCGGGGTGATGCCTTATCAGGTCATGTCAATGGCGGCGTTATTCGCGGTCCTCGGCCACGTGTTTCCCGTGTGGCTGAAGTTTCGCGGTGGTAAAGGAGTGGCCACGGGGCTGGGCTCATTTATCGTGCTTGCTCCCAAGGCGGTTCTGCTAGCAGCGGGTATCTTTGTCGCAGTCGTAATCATCTCTCGCTACGTTTCGCTCGGGTCGATTATCGCGGTGGCATCTTTTCCCTTGCTCGTTTACGGGATGCGCGCGTATGGGAACAAACCGATTGCCCTGGCATTGATGGCTGCCACTTCCCTGCTCATCATTGCGAAGCATCACGAAAACATCCGCCGCCTGCTTGCCGGCACCGAAAGCCGCGCGGGAGCGAAGCACGCATGAGCGAAATTGCAATCATCGGAGCTGGAGCCTGGGGCACGGCGCTGTCGATCATTCTGGGCCGCAAGGAGACTCACCGGCTACGGCTGTGGGCCCACGAAAAGGAGATTTGTGAGAGCATCGCCCGGCAACGCGTAAACGAAATGTTTCTTCCTGGCCAGCTCATCCCGGCTTGCGTGACGCCGTGCAATGACCTGGCGGAAGCGCTCGAAGATGCCGCCATCGTAGTGAGCGTGATGCCTTCGCAACATTGCCGCCGCTTGTTTGAACAGATGCGCTCGCACCTGCAAGCAGAAACCATAATTGTCAGCGCGACCAAGGGACTGGAGGAAAACTCCCTGCTGCGCATGACCGAGGTGATCGCGCAGGTGGTGAAGGCCGACGGCGGGACGGCGCCGCGGATTGGAGCCCTTAGCGGCCCATCGTTTGCTCTGGAAGCTGCACGAGGAGACCCAACGGCAATCGCCATCGCATCGCAGGACACGGAATTGGCTCGGTCAGTCCAGCAAGAGTTCAGCCATGCCAGCTTTCGCATCTACACTAACGAAGACCCGATCGGCGTGGAACTTGGCGGAGCGCTGAAGAATACGATCGCGATCGCCGCCGGCGTTTGCGCAGGGCTCGGCCTGGGACACAACTCCGTGGCGGCGCTCATCACGCGGGGTCTGGCCGAAATGACGCGGCTCGTCATCGCCTGCGGCGGCAGACCTGAAACCATGGCGGGACTGGCAGGCCTTGGCGACCTGGTGCTGACTTGCACCGGAGGCCTCTCCCGCAATCGCAGCGTGGGCGTCGAGCTCGGACGCGGACGAAAGTTGCCTGAGATTCTCGCCGGCATGCGTGGCATGGTTGCAGAGGGAGTTTTCACTACAACGGCTGCGGTGGGGCTGGCGCGCGCCCGCGGCATTGAGATGCCCATCACCGAGCAGATGCACGCGATCCTGCAGGGGAGCAAAGCTCCGCGCGCGGCAATTTATGAATTGATGACTCGCAGCAGCAAAAGCGAAGCGCTCACCTGAGGTACAGAAGATCCGGCCGTCGCCGTGTTTTCCTGCCAAACCCGTGCCGAACGCCCACTTTGGCTGGTACTTTGGTAATCGCAAAGGCTCGCGGTTTTCGCCTCGCAGCACTCCTTCCAGATTAAACTTTATAAAGACCCCGTGAAATCCGACGCCACTTCGGCCCCCGACGCTCGCGAACCGAGTCATAGTAGCGACTTGTCTTCCGCTGCGCAGACTCCGGCTCGCATCCCGATTCTGTATGTGATCCTCGGCGTGCTTCTGGTGATCAGCATCGTCCCCATGTACTTCTACTCCGCGCAAGTGGAAGCCATCAATCGGGATCGCCTGAAGACCAACGAAATGCTGCTGCAGAATACCGTGACGCGGTCGCTGGCCGACGATCTTTCGCAGCATGAGCACTCCCTGCGCATGATGCTGGCCAACCTTTCTTCGGCGATTCAAGTGGCGAGCGGGGGCGACATCGGCAGCAAGAACATCGAAGCGCCGGAGTTGCGCGCGCTGCTGGAAAACTTTGTTTCCTCTTCGGATGAACTCGCTTATGCCACTCTGCTCAACTCCGATGCCAAGGGGGTTTCGGCCGGACGCATCGCGCCGGACGCCTTCCTGCAGCGGGAGTTGCAGCATGGCTTTGACGCCGCCCGCGATGGCCGAGCTTACAACGGTCAGGCGCTGCAGGTCGGAAACGGCAAGTCCGCGCGTACGGTTGTGCTGGTAAGTAGTCCCGTCAGCTACGGCGGCCGGTTTCTGGGTATGGTGGGCGCGGTCGTGGACTTGCAATTCCTGATTCGCCGCCTGCAGGAAGTTAGCGGCGGCGGTCTGATTCCTTATGTTGTGGACTCGCAGGGCCGGCTGGTGGCTGCCGGGACTCCACAATATGTGACCGGCCAGGACATGAAGAGCCTGGAGATCGTTCGCAACTTCGTCGACGAAGGCAACAAGGCGCAGTTGGCCGCCACCAAAGAGTTCGCTGTCCGCGAAGGCAAGAACAATGTTGAGATGCTTGGCACCTACAGCCCGGTTACCGCGCTCGATTGGGCAGTCGTGGTACAGAAGCCACAGCTCGAAGCCTACCGCGGAGTCTACGAGATGCAACGCACAGCTCGCCTGCTGGCGATTCTGGCGGTGTTCCTCAGCATTGGCGTAAGCATTTTTGCGGCCCGCAGAATTACCAATCCCCTGCAAACTCTCACCCAGTCCAGCCGTGCTCTGGCGCGCGGAGATTTTTCGCAGCGCGTTCACCTGGCCAGCCACACCGAAATCGGCGAATTGGCGGAGACCTTTAACACCATGTCGCAGGAACTGGAACACTTTGTCGAAGATCTGAAGCGGGCTGCGGAAGAAAATCGCGCGCTGTTCCTGGGCTCGATCCAGATGCTGGCAGGAGCGGTCGACGAGAAGGATCCCTACACTCGCGGCCATTCCGACCGCGTCACGCGTTATTCGCTGATGATCGGCAAAGAAATGAATCTGCCGGCGACTTTTATGGAGACGCTGCAGATTTCCGCGCAGCTCCACGACGTGGGCAAGATCGGAATCGAAGACCACATCCTGAAGAAGCCTGGCGCGCTTACCGCAGAGGAATTTGAGGTCATGAAGACCCACACCACGAAGGGCGCCAACATCCTGCGCCCGGTAACCCAGCTTGCGGAGATGCTCCCCGGCATTGAGCTTCATCACGAAGCTCTCGATGGCCGCGGCTATCCTTACGGCCTCAGGGGAGAGCAGATTCCGCTGCTGGCGAAGGTAATCGCAGTAGCCGATACTTTTGATGCATTGACTACCAATCGCCCTTACCAGCATGCACACACTCCTGAAGAGGCGTTGAAAATCATCCAGAATCTTGCCGGCAAGCGGCTTGATCCCGAACCCGTGGCTGCGCTGCTGGCGGTTTACGCACGTGGCGAGATTCGTATCCAACGCATCTCGATCAAGCGGCCGGTGGCCGTCGTGGATACGTCCGCTAACGCCCTGCCCCCTGCCGGGCCGCTGCCTACAGCGGACACGGGCAACCTCGAGAGAACACGCGCCTAATCAGCGTTCCCGCCGATCTTCTTCTTGCAAGTCGCTGCGTAATTCCGTCTGACCGCTATAATTAAGTTTCAGGGTTTTTCATGATTCAAACTTTGTTTGGCAGTACCGAAGAAAAGAAACCCGGACTTTTCGAACGCATGAAGCAGGCGGTCACGCGGACGCGTGAGAACCTCGCCGAGCGCATCGAAGAGGTCGTTTCCTTCGGCAAGGAAATCGATCGCAATACGCTGGATGATCTTGAGGCCACGCTGATCGGCGCCGACCTCGGCACCATGACCACGCAGGAAGTCCTGGGCAAGCTCCGCGACAAGGCCGACCGCAAACAGATCAAAGACGTTCAGGAACTGAAACGGCTGTTGAAAGAAGAGCTGCTCGCCATTCTGAATGCGGCGAATACCCGGCCTGTCCAAAGAGTCGACGGTACGCCTGAGGTGATTCTCGTGGTCGGTGTAAACGGCACGGGCAAAACCACGACCATTGGAAAGTTGTCGCAGGTATTTCGATCGCAGGGCAAGAACGTGCTGCTGTGCGCGGCGGATACTTTTCGCGCGGCAGCGATCGATCAACTTGAAATCTGGGGCGAGCGTACCGGCACGGAAGTGATCAAGACCAAGCCGGGCGGCGATCCTTCGGCCGTGTTGTTCGATGCGCTGCAAGCTGCAACTGCGCGGAACACGGACTATGTGATCGTCGACACCGCCGGCCGCCTGCATACCAAAACGAGCCTCATGTCAGAACTGGAGAAAATGCGGCGAACGGCGCAGCGCATCATCCCTGGGGCACCGCACGAGACGCTATTGGTAATGGACGCAACCACGGGCCAAAATGGCTTGCAACAGGCCCGCCTGTTTACGGAGTCGGCGGGCGTTACCGGCATCGTGCTCACCAAGCTCGATGGCACTGCTAAGGGTGGGGTGGTGGTCGCGATCTCGCGCGAGTTGGGGCTGCCTGTGCGATTTGTTGGAGTGGGCGAGAAAGTTGGCGATCTGCTGCCCTTTGACCCAAAAGAGTTTGTGGATTCGCTGTTCGAATAGGAGGGCTAATGCCGGATGCTCGGAGCGAACGCTCGCGATTCAGGGCCCTGCTGGCTTTCCTGCGACGACTGCTGGGCGACAAACCGGTGGGTGGCGCACCACCCCAGTTGCCGGGTGACCCATACGCCGACCGGATGGCGCCGGTGCGGCGTGGCCCCAAAGGTCGCAGTGGCGCAGCAGCAGTCGCCGAACCGGAAGAAGACTCCTATCGCGCGTTTCCGCCTCGCGGATAAATTAAGCCGCATCCATTTCTATCGCTTTTCTCGGAGCACGGGCTTTCCCTGGGTCGCAGCAATCGCCTCTATAGTAAAAGTTAGCTTCCATGGCCGACCACTCCACTGACGAGTTTCTCCACCGTGCGCTCGACTTGGCGCGCGAGGGACTTGGCTTAGCCTCGCCCAATCCTTACGTAGGTGCGGTCATCGTCGACGCGCAAGGCCAAATCGCGAGCACTGGCACTTACACCTACGAGGGTGTAAAGCATGCTGAAGTGCTCGCACTCGAGCAGGCGGGAGCCAAGGCCCGCGGCGGCACACTCTACATCAATCTCGAACCGCACTCGCACCAGGGCCGCACACTTCCCTGTACGGACGCTCTCATCGCCGCGGGGATTCACCGCGTGGTCGCATCCATGCCCGATCCCAATCCCAAGGTGAGCGGGCGGGGTTTCGAGAAGTTGCGAGCGGCGGGTGTCCAGGTAGAAGTCGGGCGGCTGGAAACGGAAGCAAAGCGGCTGAATGAGGCCTTCGCCCGCTACATTCGCCACAGCGTTCCCCTCGTCATGCTCAAGGCAGCGATGACGCTCGACGGCAAGATCGCGCCGCCACCAATGCCAGGGTTGAACCGCGTGGCCGGGATTCCAGCCGACGGATGGATCACCGGCGAATGTGCACGTGCCCACGTACAAGAACAGCGCCACCAAAGCGATGCCATCCTTGTGGGCGTGGGAACCATCCTAGCCGACGATCCGTTGCTCAGCGATCGCAGCGGCCGTCCGCGGCGGCGTCCGCTGCTGCGCGTGATTCTGGATTCGCGGCTGCGGCTGCCGTTGGAGTCGCGCCTGGTGCAGAGCCTCGCGCATGAAGCCGCCTGCAAGGATGACGTGCTGGTTCTCTGCTCCTCCGGCGAGGAAAAGAAGAAGCGTGAACTGGAGGCGCGCGGCATCCGGGTCGAGCAACTTTCAGCGGCGGAGGGACGTCCAGATATTCACGCAGTTCTGCGCCGCCTGGGACAGATGGAAATTACGAGTGTGATGATTGAAGGTGGAGCAGCGATAAACGGGATGGCGCTCGCCTCCGGAGTCGTGGACAAGGTTTTTCTCTACTACGCGCCGAAGATTATGGGATGTATGGGATCGGTTCCACTCGCTGCCGACGCAGATTTCCGCCAACTGGATCAGGCGCTCCAGGTCAAGCATCTCCGCCTGCATCATTTCGGAGAAGACCTCGCGGTGGAAGGGTATTTGCGCGATCCGTATGAGGAGTGACCTTTTGCTTCGCCATGGACTCACAAAGTTACGGAGAACATTAACTGGAAGATCGCCTTACTCTCCTCGTTCTCAACGCAATCTCCCTGCCATTCACTTGCCGCCCGTCGTCAGCTTGAGATTGTCGAAGACACACTGGAATCCGCCGCCTTCCGGAGCCGCGCACATGATGCCGACATCGGCTGTGGCCGAGGGAACCAGGTAACCCATGCGCACCGAGGTAAAATTCTTGCCATCTGACGAACAGAGAGTCTCGAGAGAATCCGGTTTGCGAACAACTCTCCACCAGACCGGTCCACTCGTTGCCAGATCGTTCATCGTCGACCAGTCGGAGAATTCTCGCGTGAAGACCACGCTGGCGTGGCGGGTGTTTTCGAAGAATTCCGTTCCGCATTTCACCCAGTTCTGGGCATCGATTCGAACCATCAGCCCAGCCTGGTCGTAGAGTGCCACATACTGACCGGCGACCCGGGCTTCGAAAACAAAATCCCCGCTGACCGGCAGATGAAAAAAGTGCCCGTTGTCGGTGATGTATCCGTAAAACGTTTTCCGCCAGAAATCTGTCTTCGGACGTGCTGTCACGACGAGCTGGGTTTCTGAAACGGTTGCCGAAGCCGGCTCGTTCAGCCACTTCATGCGACGGAGCAACACACCTCCGGGCGACGGCAGTTGTTCGATCAGTGGTGTGGCCCGGAGAATCCTCTTCCCTAAGAGTGCTCCGCCACTAAGGGTCAGCATTTGGGTTGTGAACTGGCGGCGGTTCGTATAGCGCACCTTCATGGCTCCTGCTTGACGTTGTTTCCGAAAAACAAGATACTCTCTTTTCGCTTATGGAAATGCAGGGTCACAGAAGAATTTGCTTATGAATATTTCGCCCCATGTTTCCGTGCTTCCATAGCGGGTTTATGATCTTTTGTTACTTATCGAGGTCCTCATGTTCACCGGCATCGTTGAGGAAGTAGGACGCGTCACCCGCATCGAGCAGCGCGGCGAAACTCGCCGCATTACGGTTGCCGCCGAGACCGCACCGAAGGAACTTAAAACCGGCGACAGCATCGCAGTGAGTGGCGTCTGCCTGACTGCGCTCGACATTAAGCCAGGTTCGTTCTGCGCGGATTTGGCTCCCGAAACCTGGGTGCGCACCTCATTCTCGCGCATGCATGAGGGCGCACTGGTCAACCTGGAACTGCCCATGAAAGCCGATGGCCGCTTCGGGGGGCACATTGTGCAAGGCCACGTAGATGGTGTCGGCAAACTCATCGCACTGGAGCGCATCGCTGACTCCGAAAACTTCTGGCTGCGAATCAAGTTGCCATGTGAGGTAGAGAAATACACGGTCTATAAGGGTTCCATCTGCATCGAAGGCATAAGTCTCACGGTCGCGGAGCTTGAGGGCGGAACGTGTACCGTCGCCATCATTCCGCATACTGTGGAGATGACGAACCTCAACTCGCTCAAGCCCGGCGATCCTGTGAATCTCGAAGCTGACCTGATTGCGAAGTACGTAGAGAAGATGATGACCAGAGAACCGCGGGAAAGTGGGCTCACGGTGGAAGAGTTGGTGCGCCAAGGATTTTGAAAGCGGTGGTCGGTGGCCAGTGATTGGCGGCCAGCGATTAGCGGTGAGGTGATTCGTCAGGACGCGACTTTGTGACCATGCAGAACAAAGGGGCATTAGCCCCTCCCCACGCGATCTTCGCAAACAATTCCGGACTCTGCGCTGACTGCGCCCATGCTCGTCTTATCAGATCCGACCGGGGCGCGACGTTCGTGCAGTGCCAGCTTTCCATCACCGATCCGCGGTTTGCGAAGTATCCGAGGCTGCCAGTTCTTAGCTGCGGCGGCTACGCCAAGCAAGCCGCAAACAAATAATCAGAGATAGCCGAGCCCAATCCGCAGCTACCGCGCTCTTGGTTATGGTGCTGCTCTTAGCGTGACCACCTCGGCCACGCCAAGAACAAGTGCGTAGGTGGCAAAGAGAAATGTTCCGTATCTTCCTCCAGACGTGGCATGTAGCTTCGGCATAAAGGTTGACAGGTGGGAAAGCACGACGGCTTCGCCGATCATTCCCGGAATAGCCAGCAGAAGCATAGCCGAAGTCCAATGAGCGGCGGCGATGTGTCTCCACCGAAGAATCACAATGCAGAGGGCTGCTGAAATAATCGGTGACAAGGCGAAGGCCGTCCAGTAGCGCACGCTCGTGGTCTCCAATATGACCGGACCCTGGTTCGCATAGTGGACGGTCCCAAGAATCCAAATCATCAAGCCTAATACGAGCAAGAGCGCCACGTCCTGAGCTTTCATCTATTCTCCTCCTGAGTTAGGATGCACCAGGCGGTACACGGATTACATGTACCACGTGGTACATGCTAATGCAACGGAAAAGAAAAGCGGGGCGAGAAGAACTTCTGGAGCGCTGTCTGGCCACGTTTGTGAGGGCCGGGGCGATTGATCTCAGCCTGGATCAACTGGCAAACAGCGTCGGAATCAGCAAGCGCATGCTGATTCATTATTTTGGCGGCCGCGAAAACATCGAAGAGCGAGCCATGACACTTCTCGAGCAGAGACTACGGGCACAGTTCGCGCCCGAATCATTCCCGCCCGGTACCTCTCCGGAAGCCGTCGTGACAGCACTGTGGGAGCGCACAACAGCGCCCCAAGCCAGAGGCGTCCTGCTGCTTGTAATGGATCTTTCCCGGCGCGCCTGGAATGGGTCGGCAAGAGCAAAAGCCTTTTATGCGGAGCAACAGCGGCTGTGGGTGCGGTTACTCATGAAGTTTTTGCCCGATCAACCCAAGGTCGAGGAGGTGCTGCAACTCTTCCAGGGAGCTGTGCTCGCCTATCTGATCACCGGCGATCCTGAGCCGGGCAGGCGTTCTTTAGCCCGCATGTTCTCCAAGCAGGGCACGGCGGGTGGGAGTCCGACCTCCCGGCAAAGGGTGCGCACTCGCAAGTAGTCTAGAGCGCCTGTTAAGCCTCAATCTTCAGTTCATCCAAATCCAAAAACTCCCGCACAATCGGCTCAGCGGATTTTTCCATCTCCGCCGAGGTACCGAAGAAAATCGCCTTTCCTTCGTACAGAAAGACGACCCGGTCGGCCAGCTTTTGGGCCAGGCGCATATCGTGGGTGACGACGATGCTGGTCAGGTTCAGTTGAAGCTTGAGCCGTTTGATGAGATCGCCCAGCAATTGCGCCATCAGCGGATCCACCATGGTGGTGGGTTCGTCGTAGAGAATGCAGTCCGGCCGCGCGGCAAGAGCCCGCGCTATGGCCACCGAGCGCTTCATGCCGGTCGAGAGATCCGAGGGCAATAAGTCGCGCATTTCCTGCACTCCCACCATGTGGAGCAGGCCGTCGACGATCTGGTAAATCTGCTCTTCCGACAGTTGCCCGGTTTCGCGAAGCGGAAACGCTACATTCTCGCCGACCGTGAGGGAGTCGAACAGTGCTCCGTTTTGAAATACCATGGTGACTTTCTTGCGGATGGCTTCCATCTGCTCTTCAGAAAAGTCTGTGATGTCCTGGCCGGCAACGATCACGCGCCCGGAATCCGCCTTCAGAAAACCCATGAGAAGTTGCAGCGAAACCGACTTACCCACACCGCTGCGCCCGAGAATGCAGACGGTTTCGCCGGGCATGAGGTTGAAGCTGACACGATCGAGCACAACATTCGCTCCGAAGGCCTTGGAGACTTCGCGGAACTCGATGTAGGGTTGCAGGGCGGGGTTGGGCATGAGTTGGCTCACGACAGTCAGGTCAGTTTAACAGCCGTCAGGCTCTTCGCTTCTCTGCCTCCAATTCCTCGGGCGTGTTCAGGTTGCGAAAGAGTACGAGCGAAAATCCGGCGCCTTCCAACTCTTCTTGCTCGATCACTCGAATTCGAACCAGATCGAACAATCGGTCGATTCTATTTCGTCCAGCGCGCAAGGCATCCTCGGCTGCGTCGGCAAATTGCCGGCGATAAACAGCGCAAAGCGGCTGCCAGCCTCCGTCAACGCGCGGCACCACCGCGGCTGCCTCGGGCGCGCCCCGCGCCTGGCTGATCAAATACTGCAAGAACGCGGACGAGACAAATGGCGTGTCCACCGCCACCACCAAGTTGAACTCCGTCGGCGAAGCCCGCAGCGCGGCATGAATTCCGCCCAGGGGTCCGCAGTCACGAAATATATCTTCCACGACAGGGGCGAACGGCGCAAACTTTTCGGGGCTTCCCACAATCCGCACGTCGGGAGTCACCGAACGGGTCACGTCGAGCGCCTGTGCCAACAGCGTGCGGCCATCGTAGTCTACAAACGCTTTATCCACGCCCATGCGCGTACTCTTGCCACCAGCCAGGACGAAGGCGGTCACGCCGGGCGAGGAGGCGTTTGCCATGCCGCGATCATACACGTTGCCCGCTCGCCAGCCGACTTCCGCTAACCCGAATCTCCCGTCTCCTGAAGACTTTCCACAGCCTAAGTACCTGCATCAACTCGGTTTGTCTTTGAGTTCACTCCTTGACCGTCACGAAAGTAACCTACCCAAGAATCCTGCTCCGGGAGATGATGAGGCTCGGGCGCTCCCTAGAGTCCCGAAGTAACCCTCATGCCCCAGAAAATCATGGATGTTCTTATGCTCGGGCGTTGCTCCCACGAGTTCTCCTGGCCACGACGCGGTACCGATGGAGACTACTATCAGGTTTGTATGTTATGCGCCGCTGAGTACAAGTATGACTGGACTACTATGCGCCGCACTCAGCGGGTGGAGCATACCAGGCCCGACACCGTCGTCCGGCGCAGTCATACGCGAGAGAAGCGACCATCCTGGACGCCGCGCGCCCGCCGCCTGAAGCTCGACGTGGCGCTGCGCTACCGCGTAAACAGCACCAGCACGTGGCATGAGGGCATAATCGAAAACCTCAGCCAGAGCGGACTTCTGTTTCGCGGGCCGCAGCAGTTACCCGTGAATGCCTTGATCGAAATGGTGTTTGAGATGCCAGAAGAAATCTCCGGCCAGAAAAACCGCAACGTAGTGTGTCAGGGCCGGGTGATCCGCTCCAAAGATGTCCAAGATCAAGCCCCCACTAAAGACGCGCAAGAACCAGAAGCGAGCGAAGGTCTCTTAGCCGCCTCCATCGTCGACTACAAGTTCATCCACTAGCCCATGAGCGTCGGCATAACAGGGGCTGGCGCGGATCAAACTGCCAACGGAAGCCGTGCTGAGCTTTACCCTGCTGGCCACGGTGATTGAGACCCCCGCGTCGAATATCGGCCGGCAAACGCCTGCCGATTCTCAGAAAAAAGCGTGTCGGCTGAGATCGATGCACCTCCGAGTTCCGGCTTTCCGAACACGCGAGCCAATTTTTCGTGCCTGCGCGGGATGAGAGAAGGCTCAGGGAACCATACCGTATCCCTAAGAAAACTCTAATTATCCGAGCCTCCGCCCGATTCAGTCTGTTCTGACTCCGTAACATCCGGCGATTTTCTGGCTCGCCCGCGCGAATCTGCGCTAAAAAGCTCAGCACTGATTTCGGACAACCCTGCACCCTTCGCCGTCCGAGCTCATTTGTGCACTCCGTGCCAACTCAGTTCCTGGCCCGTAATCAAGATCGGACAAGGAGGAGCTATGCTCCGCCCAATGCATTCCTCTATTTTGGTGGGGAAGGCAAAACTTCATTCCTTCCACTCATTCCCCGGGATATTGGTCCCCGGTCATTCCAACCCAAGTCCCGAGGAGGCGGCCCCGGACGAACCATCGAACCCAGGTTACCAAGGAGGAATCGTGACCAAGATAGCCAAGTTAGCGTCTGTTTTAACTTTAGTGATGCTATTCCTCGCTGGAATGGCATTTGCTCAGACTGACCCCGGAGTACAGAGCGCCAGCCGCGGCACCGGCGCAGCACTTTCTTCAGTACTATCGAACAGCCCATCCGGGATCCTGGGTTTTTTCACTGACGGTCAGACTCGCTTCCAAGAGGTAGAGACCGTTTCCAACTCCGCCAACGTCGGTCTGGGACCACGATTCAACTCGAATAGCTGCAGTTCCTGTCACGCGCAACCTACGTTCGGCGGGACGGGCGCGGCCACCAACCCTCAATTCCAGTTCACCAGCGATGGGGTCGCTCCCGGCAACACAATGCCGTCTTTCATTACGGCCAATGGGCCAACGCGTGAGGCCCGGTTCCCGTTCTTCTTTAACAGCAATGGCTCGGTTAATACCAACTCTCCCAATGGGGGAGTGGAAACCCTGTTCACCGTTACTGGCCGCTCCGACGCCGGCACCTGCAACAGCAGCACCGCGCTGCCGCAGCCCAGCTTCGCAACTGCGGTGGCGGAGAACGACGTCATCTTCCGGATTCCCACGCCGGTCTTTGGCGCAGGTTTGATTGAAAACCTGGACGACTCAACCCTGTTGAAGAACCAAGTGGTCAATCTCAACAACAACCTGGGCATTTCCGGCACTTTCAATCACAACGGCAACGACGGCACCATCAGCCGCTTCGGTTGGAAGGCGCAGAACAAGTCGCTGCACATCTTCGCCGGCGAGGCGTACAACGTGGAGATGGGCATCAGCAACTTGCTGTTTCCCCAAGATCGTCCGCTGCCTGGGGAAGACGGCGCTGGCGGTACCGGCGATACGGGGCTGGTGTCGACCTGCCTGAACCTGGGCGGGGCCGGTTATCCGGAAGACACATCCAACCCGGGATCGACGGGCACAGCGATTCTCGATGACGTCTCGGCATTTGCCAACTTCATGCGGTTCCTGGCCCCGCCGCCAACCGGTGGAGTTGTGCTGAATGGTTCGAGTGTTAGCGCATCGTCGATCTCGGCCGGCAGCTCCTTGTTCGTCTCTACCGGCTGTGCGACCTGCCACAATCCGACGCCAGGCACGACGCAAGCGTCGGGCTTCACCTTATCGTTGAGCAAGGCTCCCGTGAATGCGTTTTCTGATATTGAGATCCATAACATGGGCACTGGCCTGGCGGATAACGTCTCGCAAGGCAGTGCTGGCGGCGACCAGTTCCGTACAGCTCCCTTGTGGGGCCTGGGACAGCGGATCTTCCTGCTGCACGATGGCCGTACTACGAACCTGATCACCGCCATCCAGGACCATGCGAGCAACGGCAGCGAAGCCACTTTCGTGGAGGAACAGTTCTTCGACCTTTCAACCACCCAACAGCAGGAAATATTGGACTTCCTGCGCTCACTGTAGTCGCCTTACCAACTCTTCTGGCGAGACACGCAAGTGTCTCGCCAGCTCTTTCCAATTCAGAAAATGATCTGCGGCTGATTTGACGGGGCCAGCGGGTCGAAAACAGGCGGATTCGAAGGACAAATATGCGCTCTCGATTCTTGTGTTCGTGGCTGGTTCTCGCTTTGTCCGTATCGTTCCTGGCATGGGGCCAAGGAGCCACGGCACAAAACGCCCCCAAAAATGGCGGCGACTTTTCTGACAACATTCAACCGGGGTCGAAGGTGCCGACAGACGTCATCCTGGTAAAGGGCGCTTGGTCGAGCGCGAGTGATTCCGTCACACCCCTGCCGGAAGGCGGGAAGGTGATCAACCATGTCTTCAGCGACCCATACTTCGGAATGACGTATGCCCTGCCCTCGAATTGGGAAGAGAAATACAAAGGGCCGCCTCCGTCGGACAGTGGTCGCTACGTACTGGCTCAGTTCCGGCCTGCCGACACATTCAAAGGCCCGGCTCGAGGAAGCATCCTGATCACAGCCCAGGACATGTTTTTCACGCCGTTTCCTGCTAGGAATGCACTTGAGCTCGTCAATTACTCGAAGAACCATTTACAGGCCGATTACAAAGTGGAAATGCCGCCGACGCCGACCAAGATCGCCGGCCGCCCCTTCACCTTCTATGCCTATTGGTCTCCCGTGGCGGAGCTGCATTGGTATGTTGTGGCTACCGAGATTCGCTGTCACGCGGTGCAACTGGTGCTCACCAGCCGTGACACCAAACTGCTGGAGAGCCTGATCCTGGACCTGGAGAAGATGAAGCTCCCGGCGGAAGCCAGCCCCACAGTAGGGGCGGGTGGTGGCGACGTCCCGGCGTGCGTCAAGGACTATGCCAGCGGCGAAAACGTGATTGCACGGGTGGACCCGGTCTTTACCGAGCGCAGGTTCAACTCCGTTCCGGTAAGAATCATCATCGACAAAGAAGGCAAGGTAAAGCACATTCATTTTCTCAGCGCATTTCCCGATCAAGCAAAAGCAATCACGGACGCCTTGCAGCAATGGAAGTTCAAACGGTACCTTCGGGACGGGCAGCCGGTTGAAGTGGAAACCGGAATTATGTTTGGACGCACACCGTATATGAGGCCAGCCCCGGGGCAGGAGCGGGCTGCGCAATAATCCATAAATGATTCGAAGAGAATTTTGTGGGTGAAGTGCGCATCTTCCTCATTTTTACAGTCGCCCCCGCTCGCCGTCCTGATCCGCGCCGTCGTACACTCTGGAGGCACCGTTATCGCGCCATGCCTCCAATCACTGCGATGCTGCACACCTCGAATGACGCCCTGCGCCTGGGGCGGGCCTTGGAAACTCTTCTTCCCTGCTCCGAAATCCTGATTGTCGACCATCACTCCGCTGATGCCACGCCACGCGTCGCACGCGAGTATGGAGCACGTATTGTGTCGGCAGACAGCCGCACCTCGGCGAACAGCTATCTGGACCTTGCGCGCCACGACTGGATTTTCTGCCTGCACCCGGCGGAGTCTATCACCGAGGCGCTCCAGGCAAGCCTGTTCGAGTGGAGTACGTTGCCTACTTCTGCTATCGCGCACGCGCCCGCGTTTTCCGTGTTGGGGCGCGAGCAAATCATCGAGGCTTGGCGGGACTTTCCTGCGCCGGAAACCCGGCTTATCCCGCGTAGCTGGGCCCTGTGGCGCGGACAGCTTCCTCGTCATCAACCCTCCGCCATCGCGCTGGAAGGTCGGTTGTTACGTTTTATCTTTCCCTGACGAAGCTCAAGGGTCTAGTACCGCCGCTAGTTTCCGGGCTAGTCAATTCGTCTCCAGTTGGCCTTTCGGACAGTGACTTCGGTACCTTAGTCCTCACTGGCCTGGTCGCCTTATAATCCATTCAAGACTCAGCTTTATCCGCGTTCTCAGGAAGATGTGCGCTTAGGAGGTATCCTAAACCGCACTTTCCGAAGGAATGACCAAAACTCAGTGGACCCCTTATTTGCATCGACGATTTTTTTCTCCGGGCTGGCCTTTGGCAGCTTTCTGAACGTGTGTATCTACCGCCTGCCCTTGGGGTTGTCGGTAGTGACCCCGCGTTCGGCGTGCCCCGGCTGTAAGCGACTAATCGCCTTCTATGACAACGTTCCGGTCCTCAGTTGGCTGCTTCTTCGAGGCCGCTGCCGCCACTGCAAGACCAGCATTTCTCCGCGCTATCTGTTCGTCGAACTGCTGACCGGCGCTCTTTTCCTCGGCTGTTACGAGTATGCCGGACTCACGCTGGCCACGCTGAAATACTGTGTCTTTGGATTTTTCCTGCTCGGCCTCATCTTCACCGATGCCGAAACCAAGCTTCTGCCCGACAAGCTGACCCTCCCTGGCCTCGCCTTGGGTGTGCTGTTCAGCCTGCTGGTTCCGGTACATGACCTGGCTTCGCAGTTTTTGCCTGGAATGTTGAATCTGCCCTTCAGCGCCGATCTCTCCGCGCGTATGCTTTCCCTGCTCGATTCCCTGCTGGGAGCGGCCTTGGGCGCCTCGTTCATTTACGGCGCCGGCGCCGTCTACTTGCGCTGGCGCGGAGCCGAAGGCATGGGCTTCGGCGATGTCAAGCTGATGGCCATGGTGGGCGCATTTCTCGGTATCAAGCTCACCATCTTTACGATCTTCACCGCGTCGCTGGCGGGTTCGCTGTTTGGCCTCACCACAGTGCTCGTGGTGTGGATTAAGCGCACCCACCGCTTCGCCCGTCGGCTGGCCAACTTGCAGGCCGCGCGCCGCCGTGGATGGCAATCCGCGCAGATGGTCTATCGCCATTACCAGATGCCCTTCGGCGTCTTTTTGGGCAGTATGGCGCTGCTCGCACTCTTCGTCGGCAACCAGTTCTTGCGATGGTACGGGAGGTTCTGGTGGTAAGGCTGCTCACCAATCCGCTTGTTCTGCGCGCTGCGTTTGTAATGGTAGCGGCCGGTGGCGCTTTTGTGTTTGCCGTTTGGCTGATTCGCAGCCTGCGTAGAAACATTGCCGCTGAGGCCGATTTCGACTCCGCAGCCACGCCCACTCTTGAAGCTTTGCCGCTCCACCTCTATAACACCGTCATCCAGCAACTGAAGCAGCAGAAGCACGAGTTGCAGGTCCAGACGCTCACCGAACAACGCCGTGCCCGGACCAGTGAGAACTTCAGCCAGACCGTGCTCTCCAATCTTTCCTCCGGAGTGCTGGTGTTTGGCCTCAACGGATTGGTAAAGCAAGCCAATCCCGCGGCCCGGGAACTTTTGGGCTTCCATTCGCTTTCGGGGATGAGTGCGAATGACATTTTCCGCGACGCGGCGGTTTCCTCAACCCACGCTTCCGCGGTTTATTCCGATGGGCTGGAGGATCTGCCCGCGCGGCTCGCCGAAGAAGTTCATTCCGTATTGCGGGAGGGTAGCAAGCACCGCCAACTCGAAGCCGACTACACCACGCCCGCCGGCGAGAAGCTTCGTATCGCGGTCACCGTTTCGGCCGTGCCCGCCGTCGACGGCACCCTGCTCGGAGCCGCGTGTCTGGTCAGCGACCGTAGTGAATTTGAGCAGATCCGCAGGCAACAAGAGTTGCAGGGTGAGATCTCCGCGGAGATGGCGCTGGAGTTACGCACTTCGCTCACCACCATCGCCGGCTACGCCCAGCAGTTGGCTCGGAATCGCGATCCCGATCTGGCAGCGCAATTGGCTGCCGACATTGCTGGCGAGGCCGCTAGTCTGGACCGCCGCATTGGGGGATTCTTGGCGGAGAAGCGTTCTTCTGCAGACGCTGGCGCTCGTGCCAGTACGGAAGCCAAAGTTACATAGAAGACCAACGGCTGAACCGCATAACGGATCAGCTCATGCTCGAAGGTAAAGGATGAAGCTATGACGCGCATCACGCACATCAGTTTCGTATTCGCATTGTTCACGCTCCTGGCGGGTTTTCCGGCCGCAGCACAAACCTCAACTCCGGCGCCAGATCAGTCCTCGCTGGGCACCTATGCTCGCAGCGTTCGCAAGGACATACCCGCCAAGTCCAAACCCAAAGTCTTCGATAACGACAACCTTCCCACGGAAGACAAGCTTTCCGTGGTCGGAGCGCCGGCAACGGCAGATGCTGCCGCCAACACCTCCGCGGAGTCCGGCGAGAAATCAGCCGCTCCCGCCGACAACAAAGACGCCGCTGGAGCCAAGGCCGCCGGTTCTCCGGAGGACGAAGAGGCCAAGAAGCAAGCTGCCTGGAAGACTTGGCAGGACAAGCTTTCGGGGCAGAAGAATTCGATCGACCTGGCCTCACGCGAACTCGATGTGTTGCAAAAGGAATACCAGCTTCGTGCCGCCGCCATGTACGCCGACGTGGGTAACCGCATGCGCAACTCCGCTCAATGGGACAAAGAGGATGCGGACTACAAGCAGAAGATCGCCGACAAGCAGAAGGCGCTCGACGACGCCAAGCAGAAACTCGACGACATGCAGGAAGAAGCTCGCAAAGCCGGCGTTCCTGCCGCCATGCGCGAGTAGCCGGATTCCTGTCGAACGCTCGGCGCAAGCCCCGGGTAAGGCTCGATTACTCCGGTTGCCCAGCCCGCAGCTTGCGAATCTGCTTGACATGGTGCCGCCCATGCACCAGATGAAACTTTCTCCATTGAGCGCCCGTTAGCGGACCCAATATCGGATGATCGAGCAGTTTGATATCGCGTCCGAATCGGGCTTCGCACTCCGCGATGATCTCGTCCATCGCCGCAATCTTCAGCCCAACCTCGGCTCGCACTTTCTCCACCGGAATCCCTCGCGGCTTTGCCATGGCCGGCGCTTTTCGCCCTGCGGGCATGTAACTGAAACCCAAAACTACAAAAGTTCGACTGCGCTGCCGAATTGACGCTCGCATCGCCGGCGGTTGGCCGCCATCCCGCACCTTCTCGAATCCCTTGATCGTTCCCGTGTAGGTCAGGTACAGATGTTCGAGCACTTCCGCCGCGCACCACTTTTCCGCCGGGTGCCAGCTCATTCGCTGGCTCGACATGCCTGCGACTGCTGACTCCACAACTTGCTTTAACTCTTCGAGGCGGGAATCCATGACAGCTCTTCTCGCGTTTCTTTACACTTCAGGTAGAATGTTGCGCGACGACTAACTCATCCCAGTTATAACAGGAAGGTTGCTAGTGAAACTCCGGGCCTCTGTTCAACCTCAGACCATCGTTTTAGCCGCTGTGTTCGAAGACAGAACCCGCCGGATTCCCGGGACTGCTCTCCTCGTGCTTCTAACGCTGCTGGCGGCGTGCGACTCCAACCCCGCGAAGCCAGCCGAGACCAAGCCGGAAGTAAAGCCCCCGGAGTTGCTTACAGCACGGGCCGCCTTTCAAAAGGTTTTTATCGCCGCCCGCAATTACGCCGCGGATGTAAAACCCTTCCGTATCGAGTCTACGCCTTCCACCGACGGCAACGGCCAGGATGGCAAGTCAGCAATATGGCGCGCCAGCTTTGCTTCCGCCACGCAACACGGAGTGAAGCCGTTTTTCTGGTCCGGCAGCAACGCGCCCGACGCTCCCTCCCGTGGAGTCTCGCCCGGCAACGAAGACACCTACAACCCTAGCAATGCATCCACCCAGATTTTCGACGTCGCGTTCCTCAAAGTGGATTCCGACCAAGCCTTTGCCGAGGCTCAAAAACACGGCGGGGACAAAGTGCTGGAAAAGGATCCCACCACTCCCGTGATCTACGTTTGCGACTGGAACCACAACACCAACCAACTGATCTGGCACGTCATTTACGGAGTTTCTCGCGAAACCGCCAAACTGACAGTTTCCGTAGATGCTACGACCGGTGAGTTCATCCGAGTAGAGAAATAGACGGGGTCGTAGCTTCTAGGAATGGTTGCGGAAAGAAAAAGTCAAAACCAGGGTGGTTTTACTCCCGCTGCTCAGCTTGCTTTAGCTGGTCCTCGATGGAGGAAAAAAAGCGGCACAGAGCACCCGCGGAAGCAATGGCTCCCCTTAATGCCTGGCGCTCCCCAAAAGAAACAATGTCTTCCACCGAATACTGTAAGCGGAGACGGTCAGTGGCGCATTGCGCGCTTAACAGTTCTATTTTCGCGGCGCGAAGGTCGGACGCCAGGCGCGCAATTCCCGTCTGCCTTCTGGATTCATCGTTTGACATCTACTGCTCCTCAGCTTCGCAACATTTTTTCTGGATCGGCGCGGGCCTGCCGGAGCCACTCTTCCTGGGGGAAGGCTGCAACAAAAATTCGTGGCTCCGGCAGGACAGCCGCGTGCAGCACCAGCTCTTTTATTCGAATAGGTGTATTGTACATTGTTAGTTGAACATCGTTCAAGTTATTTGGGATACTGGTGGTGAATGCGATCTGGAATCCTTAAACCTCTTTGAGAAGGCGTCATCCCGAGTCCTTTCGCTCCGCCTGCAAACGGCTGCGTTCAGGATGACGTCCATCGGAATAGAAAAGTGGGAACTCAAACTGCATCTCTACCGGGCCCCTGCAAAAGATCCTTGAACCGTACGGAGGCGCACCGTTGCCCAGACAAGCAGATCCTCAACTCGAACAGCGCATCCTGGATGCCGCATGCCGGCTCTGGGCAAGGGGCGGCGAAAAAGCCCTCACCATGCGCGGCGTCGCCAAAGCGGCCGGCACCACCACGCCCACGGTCTACGAGCGTTACCACGACCGCGACGATATTCTCCGCTCTGTGCGCCTGCAAACGCGAGCCGAACTCCTCGCCGCAGTGAATCCCACCCATACCTTCCCGCAGGCCTGCCACAGCTATCTTGAGTTTGCTTTGCAGCATCCCCATGCTTACGAAGTGCTGTTCGACGGGTTCGCCCAGCCCCCGTCCTTGCACGAACCCTGGCCCACCTTCAATCTCTTGCGCCTGAATTTGGCGCGACGCCTGGGAGGCACTCCCCGGCAATACACTCGCCTGATGCTCTCCTTGTGGTCATTGATGCATGGCACTGCGATGCTGATGATCCGCGGACGGGTTGCAGATCCACTGCGCGCGCAGATGTTCCATTCCTGTCTGGACGCAGTCCAAGCCATCATCGCCGACGCCGCACGGTCGAAGGGCAAGGCACACTCCGGCCCGAAGTGGCCTGCACATCTAATCTTGGGAGAAGCCGAAGAGAGCAAGGTGGACCACGACGAGGATGAGGGCAGCCCGAAACGCGGCATCACGAAGCGAGGCAACTTCTCAAAAGGAAAATCCGCGGCAGGTCCGCGCTCCGCCCGCCGTTAGGTTTAATCCGCCCAAGCTTACTGCAGTTTGGTACCCGCCGTCCGCGCCCGTAGTCGGTCGATCGCCCTCTGCGCTTCCTCCGATTGCGGCCCGTGCGGCAGAATCTTCAAATAGCTTTCGTACTCGGCGCGAGCATCATCCAGCACGCCCAGCTTTTCCAGACATACTGCCAGCTTTATGGTCGCCCCCGCGTCGTTGTCTTTGTAGCGAAGCGCGTCCCGGTAGCGGCCTTCGGCGGCGCGGTAGTTCTTGCGCCTGAAATAGAAGTCTCCCACCTCGATGCTTTTCGCGGCCTTGTGCGGATCCCAGGTGTGGAACTCGGTTACTCCGTTGCTTCCCGATATTCCGGCCTCAGCCACGGCCGCCGAACTCTGCGGATGCGCCTTGGCATCGTCCTCAGGCGGATCCAAATCAATCTGCGTATCTTTGCTCGAGCTCTGCCCCAGCTCCGAGCCTAGATCGTCCACTTGAACTCGATCCGAGCGCGGCGGCGCCAGATTCGGCGTGCCCGCCTGCTTCCCAGAACCCGGCGGCGCGGGACTGGGCGGAGTAGAACCGCTTTGATCCGGATTGGTGGAAGAATCCCTATTTCCCGAAGAAGAAGTTGGCAACGGTGCAGACGCAGGTTTCGAATCCTCCTGCCCCCACAGCACACCGCTGAGCCCTAGCAGCAAAACCAACCACAACCAACGTCGCATAGCCTCTATTTTACTGTTGTAACGAGGCGATTTGGAAACTTGCGTCTTTCTAATCAACCGGCAACGGGAAAGTTAGGGCCAAAAAAGCAGGCCGCTCAAGGGGGAGGCTTTGAGCGGCCTGTTAGCAAACTCCTCGGGGGAGGAGGAAACCTTGTTATCTCACTTACATCGACGATGGATTATTCTGCCCGGTCGTCGTTGGCGTCGCTGGCTGCGTCGTGTCCCCCACCGTGTTGGTCATCAGACGGACATCCACGCGGCGGTTATCGGCACGGCCTGCTTTCGTCTTGTTCGTCTCCACCGGCTTGTCCTTGCCCAACCCGATCACATAAATCTTGTGGGCCGGCACGCTATACTTCGACGCCAGGTATTGGATCACTGAATTCGCGCGGCGCTGGCTCAGTTCATAGTTGTAATCGGCTGATCCCACGGAATCGGTGCTGCCTTCCAGCGCGATGATATAGCCCTTGGTGCTGGCAATACTACCCGCCAACTGATCGAGCGCTTCTTTGGCGGTTGGCGTCAGATTATCTTTGTTGAATCCAAACTTCACCGAGGTCTCCGCCACCGGCCGATAGTTATCGAGGTTCGCAACCGTATTGGTGAGAACGCCCACGCGATTGTTAGCGGCATCTGCCATCTGCTGCGCCGAGGCTGCGGACTGCCCGGCGGCCTGCGCTTTCTGTTCCACATCTGCCGTCTTGGCGTTCACCGCTTGGATGCCGGCCTGCGCCCGGGCATCAACGTCCTTGATGTCCTTGCTGTTTTTCGCCGTCATGTCATCCAGTTCGTTGGTCTTGTTGATCAGCGGCGTGGTCTGTTGCTTTACGTAGTTCTTGCTGCTGCAGCCGACCGTCACCGCCATGCAGACTGCGAGGCAAATTGTTAACGAAGTGCGGGTCATAGTGGAAGAGGCTCCTTGATATTTTGTCTCATCGCGAACGGGTTGTCCCGCGCGCTCAATTCTAATTCTTGCAGGTCCCGGGAAATCGTCAATGTTTACAAATCCCGCCCTTACTTTTGCACGGGACGTGCCAGTTCCCCGTATCGACTCTGCCAGACATAAGTATATACGTTTTCAACCATTTGCGGGCATTAGCCTGGGAACAGTCAGTAACCATCGAGGAGCCGGGCAACGCAAACCGCACATGACTAATGGAAATTTTATACAGCTAGGCTCATATTCGCATCTGCGGCCGAGGAGCCGACAGAGCGATACCCCCGCAACTATGCATGTTTGTTTTCGATCCTACGATACCTGAGGCCGCATTCTATCGTCGCAAAAACCCTCGGCGTTCACTTCCAAATATCCATGATCGGAGCAGCATCGCGATCTCCCGCGGCCAAAGGCTGCAGGCCAAAGTTGTCTTCGATCGTGCGCAGAACGCTGTAATGCGTGTAATAGCGGTCAAGCACCTTAGGCTCCTGCTGGCTCCCATCTTTCACCATGTCGCCGAGAAAAAGCGTGAAGATCCGATTGTCCGCATTATGGTCTGACTCATCGAAGGTCACCACCACCAGCGTGCCCTTGCGCAATTTCTCCGGAAAAGTCCTATCGAGAAAATTGCTCACCCAGGCGCCAGCCACGCCCACATTCGTGTTGTGCCCATCATTGGTCATGTTGGGTGAGTAAAACGAATACGCGACCAGTCCCGCCTTCGCATCCTTCACGAACAAATTGTCGTCCCCGAAGAGGCTGTTGTTCTTGCTCGAATCCACTCGCACCACACGGTCACACCACTTTTCCTGGACTTCCCCAAAGCTCATGAACGGCACGTGTCGTCGCGCATAATCACCCTTCTTGCTGTTGGCAACATGCTGGTTGTCGATGCGATACGGGCAATTCCCTTCCGGCAATTCCTCAGCATAGTTCTTGAAGTCCAGACCAGCCCCGATTAGGCGATCGGCGATGGTTTTGTGGGCCGCGTCGTTGGGAAAGTTAACTTGCCGGTCGGCGAGAAGCCGGACGCGACGATCAACCCCAAAGTCCGTGCCCGCCACCATCGCCAGGTAGTTGGGATACGAAGGATGAAAGAGCGCGTGGAAGTTCGAGAAGCTGGCCCCATGTGCGGCCAGCACAGCCAGATTCTTATCCTTCACCGCGACTTCGTAATCGCCATTTTCCAGCACGATGATGACCACGCGGTCGAAGTGGTGTGCACTGGACTTCGCAGCCGCTTGAACAGCGTTACTCTTTTTCTGCTCTGCGGGTTTGGCGGCTTCAGTTTGGTTGGATTGCGCGGAATTCGTCGATTGCCCCGGCGCGACCCGGGCTCCCGCGCAGAACACCGCGCCGAGGATGAAGCAAAGAACGGAAAGCAGCTTCCGGGAAAAAACCCTCCGTCGCATGAATGTTGGCCTCGTCTGACATTCTTGTAACACAATGCAAACCTCTCCATCGAATAGAATAGAAATATCCCTAGCAATGGATCTGCTCCAGAAAATTCGCACCATCCCCACCGAGCCCGGTGTGTATCTCTACAAGAACGCCGAGGGTGAAGTCATCTACGTGGGCAAGGCGAAGAACCTGCGAAGCCGTGTCGCCAGCTACTTCCACGAAGGCCGCTGGGAGGATTCAAAGACCGGTACTCTGGTGCGCGAAGCCGTCGATGTCGACTACATCGTCGTCGCCAACAACAAGGAAGCGCTGGCCCTCGAGAACAATCTAATCAAGCAGCGCAAGCCGCGCTTCAACATCCTGCTGCGCGACGATAAAACTTACCCCTACGTGAAGCTCACCCTGGGCGAGCGCTGGCCGCGGGTTTACGTCACCCGCCGCCTGCGCAAAGACGGCAGCGCCTACTACGGCCCCTATTTCCCAGCCAATCTCGCCTACCGCATCGTCGATCTCATTCACCGTAATTTCATGATTCCCTCCTGCAAGGTGGACCTCACGCGCTTTCATCCGCGTCCTTGCCTGCAGTACTACATCAAGCGCTGTCTGGGCCCCTGCGTGAAAGACCTGACCACGCCGGATGCTTATCAGGAAGCCGTACGCGATGTGAAGCTGTTTCTCGAAGGCCGTCCCACCGATTTGAGCCGCTCACTGCACACTCGCATGGAGCAAGCGGCCGCAGCCGAAGAGTATGAGCGCGCTGCCCGGTACCGGGACTTGATTTCGACCGTCGAGCAGTTACAAGAGCGCCAGCGCATCGCCGCCGCCGAGGGCGATGACGCCGACGTCTTCGGCTATCACTACGAAAATGGCATGCTGGCGGTAAACCTGTTCCACATGCGCGGCGGGCGGGTAGTCGATCGCCGCGAATTCTTTTGGGAAGACTTGCCCGAGTTCGCGGCACCCTCCGATGCCGATGCTGCCCACGATGGAAAAGATGAAAATGTGGGGACAGCCGCTCTCGGCTGTCCAGTCGAGCGACGCTCGACCGCTTCTGCCGCTGACGCATTCCACCCGGGTGAGTTCTTCTCTGCCTTGCTCAAGCAGCTCTACATCGGCCAGCCGTATGTGCCGCGCAATCTCTACGTACCTGTTAATTTTGAAGATCGCGAAACCCTGGAAGATTTGCTCTCGGAGCAGGTCGCTGACCCCAGGGCCGCACGCGTTCACATCCAGGTTCCGCAGCGCGGCGACAAACGCGCGCTCATCGATCTGGCCGGCACCAACGCCAAACAATCCTACGATCAGCGCTTTCGCGTGCTCAAGCCCAACGCGAAGGCGATTCAGGAAGAACTGCAGGAAGCGCTCGGTCTGCCCGAAGTTCCCAAGCGCATCGAATGCTTTGACATCTCGCACATTCAAGGCGCGGAAACCGTAGCCTCCATGGTGGTATGGGAAGACGGCAAGATGAAGAAATCGGATTACCGCAAGTTCATCATTCGCACGGTCGAGGGCGTGGATGATTTCGCCTCCATGCGCGAGGTAGTCACGCGCCGCTACAAACGCCTGCAGCAGGAAGAAAAATCAATGCCCAGCCTGGTGCTGATTGACGGTGGCCTCGGCCAATTGCATGCCGCCGCCGAAGCGCTGGAGTCGATCGAGATCATCAACCAGCCGCTCGCAGCCATTGCCAAGCGCGAGGAGATTCTCTACGTCTACGGCCAGGAGAAAGATCCAATCGCGCTCGATCATCATTCGCCGGTGCTGCACTTGATTCAACTCATTCGTGACGAAGCTCACCGCTTCGCCGTAACCTTTCACCGCAAACGCCGCCAGATGCGCGACCGCTCAACGGAGTTGCTCGAAATCCCCGGTGTCGGCGAGAGCACAACTCGACGTCTTCTGGAGCACTTCGGCAGCGTGCAGGCGGTGAAGCAGGCAGACACGGGTGCGCTGTCAGCAGTTGTCACTCGAGTGCAGGCGGAGGCAATCAGCAATCACTTCAGGAAGTAAGGCAGCCGCTTGAGGTAAGCGCTTCTCCGCGCCCTTCGCGGCCTTCTTAGCGGCTCTCTGCGGTTAAGAGTTTTCACTGCGCCGGCTCCGGCCCCGCGTTCCCCATGTCGAGCACAACCTTCCAGCTTCCATCCTTCTGCTTCTTCCAGATGCTGGTGTACTTGCCGTGATCCACAACCGGCTTGCCGTCTTTGTCCTTCGAGCGAAACTCGTAGGTGCCGTAGGTGTAGCCCAAGTCGCCCGATGCGGAGATGTCCGCGCCTACAGGCGTCCACGTCAGGTGATTGTCCTTCTGATCGAGGAACCCCATGGTCTTGGCGATGTTTACTTTGCCCTGAATGATCGCCGCGCCGTTGGGCACTTCAATGGCATCGTCGGCATAGTAGGAGAGGTATCCCTGCGAGCCGTGTTCGGCTGCGGCCTTCATGAACTCGGCCTCAAGCTGACGCAGCGTGTCAGGGCTGGCTTTTGCGGATGCCGAAGCAAATGGACGCGTGTTGGGCGCTAGGATCACAATCAACGCAGCGACAAGAACAATCAAAAACGATTTCATGCAACCTCCGTGAACGGCAGCGGGTATTCTACATCTATGTCAAACCAACACGAATGCGGCACGCTCATCGTAACCGGCGCCAGCCGCGGGATCGGCGCGGCGATAGCCAAGCTAGCGGGTGCGCGCGGGTTCTCCGTGGCAATTAATTTCGCAACCGGCGAGACCGAAGCGCAAGCGATCGCTGAACAAATTGTTTCCGATGGCGGACGCGCTTGCGCGATTCAAGCTGATGTTGCCCGGGAAGAAGATGTCCTGCGGCTTTTTGAAACCGCCGAGCGCGAACTGGGGCCGATCAAAGCTCTAGTGAATAACGCAGCCATTACTGGCGGGTTTTCCCGAGTGGAATCAGTAAGCGCAAACACTCTCACGCAAGTCATGGCGGTGAACGTCACGGGAGCGATTCTGTGTGCGCGCGAGGCTGTGCGCCGCATGTCAACCGGCCGCGGCGGAACGGGCGGAGCAATCGTGAATATTTCCTCGCGCGCGGCGCGGACGGGTTCTGCCGGGGAGTGGGTACACTACGCCGCATCGAAGGGCGCGATTGATAGTTTCACGATCGGGCTGGCGCGTGAAGTTGCCACCGAAGGAATCCGCGTGAACGCAGTTGCTCCCGGACTGATCGAAACCGGTTTGCATGCCGCCAACGGCGCGCCCGACCGGCTGGATCGATTGGCTGCCATAATTCCCATGCAAAGGCCAGGCACCGCACTCGAAGTAGCCGAAGGCGTGCTTTGGCTGCTCTCGCCGGCCGCTTCTTACACCACCGGCGCTATTTTGGAGATCGGCGGTGGGCGCTGATTCTCGTCAGCCGGCATCGAATCTGACGTTCGTAATCCCTTCCTGACTTTCAGTCGCGCGATTCGGCCCTGCGCGCCATTTGCAGAGCACCTTCGACAGGCTCGACAACCTGCGGGTTCACCTCCAAACGCGGATCGAACTTGCGAACTTCATCGCAAAAAACATCGCGCACCATGGGCGAATGACGAAAAACCCCGCCGGTCATTGCCAGCGAGGCCAGAGGAGCCAGCGGGATGGCAGACAGTCTCGAGTCGTCCTCTGCGAAAAGCCGGTGAAGAACGATTCCGGCGAGTTGAGCAAGCTCTCTACCCGCTTGTGCGAGGACTTGTTGTGCCAGCGCGTCTCCCGCGCCGGCAGCGGAGAGGACTGCCGGAAAAAGCGCCGCGAAATCCGGATAGGAGTTGGCAGCGCGCGCCAACTGTTCGAGCGAATCCAGCTTCCAGGCGGCTCTCAGGTCGTGGAAAAGCGGTGAAGTTTCGGCTTTGGCCTGATCGTTTTTGTTTTGCTCGCTCCTCTGGTCGATCGCGCGCAGCAGAATCGAGATCGCCGCACGGCCAATCCAGTGCGCTGAGCCTTCGTCGGAGATCGCGAAACCCCAGCCTCCGGCGCGAGCCGTTCTTCCCTTCGCATCGCGACCGTAGGCGATCGCACCAGTCCCGGCGATCACGATCACGCCCGGACCTGCGCCAAAAGCCGATTCCAGCGCGATCTGCATGTCGCCCACGATCTCGATTTCCCCGGGAATCACCTCCGCAACAATTTTGCTCACAACGCTCGCAATCTCCTCACGACCAGCGCCCGCCACGCCTATACAGGCGCGCCGCAATTGCCGCGGATCGATCCCGGCGGCAGCACACGCTTCACGAATCGCCTCGTGCAGCGATTCCCGAGCACGCACTTCGCCGACTCGAGTAATGTTGCTGGGGCCAGCCGTGACCGTGGCCAGAAGGGAAGATCCGTTACCCACGGCGCACCTTGTCTTGCTGCCGCCACCGTCAATGCCCAAATAGTAGGCCACGGGTTAGTTCTACCATAGCCAGTTCTCGGTTCTCAGTGGAAAGGTACCCGCAATCTCCCAACAGCCACGTCCATAAACACTCACTCGCGCGGCGTGCGGATTGCCACCATAATTGCAGGCAATACCCATGAAGATTCGAATATTGGAACTCGGCAATACCGGCGACGCACGCGGCTCTAGCTTTACCATGCCATTTGAGGCACTTGACTTCATCGGGCACCTTGCAGACATGCACCTGGCCTCTACCGCTTCGGGAGCCGTGCGCGGCAATCACTATCACTTGCGCCGGCGGGAAGCCATCGTCCTGTTGCCGGGGACGGCCTGGTCGCTGCACTGGGACGAAGGCGAGGGCACGTCTGCGCAAAACCGGCAATTTGACGGCGGCAGCGCGGTGCTCGTGCTGGTTTCGCCAGGCGGTTCGCACGCCGTACGCAACGACGGCACCGCCACGCCGTTATGGCTCGTGGCCTGTTCATCCGAGCCTTACGATCCCGCGGAGACCGTGGTGCGGAAACTGGTCTAGCGGAAGCGCGTTCCGGCAGAACTCATGGGCCTTGATAAACTCGATCTCGCGATCATCGCGCTTTATCTGGTGAGCATCACCCTGTTTGGGCTGCGCTTCCGTAAGCGGCACCGCTCGCTGCGCGACTACTTTCTTGCGGGACGAGACATTCCGTGGTGGGCAATCGCGCTTTCCATCGTCGCCGCCGAAACCAGCACACTCACCATCATCAGCATCCCCGGCCTTGCCTATGATACCAACCTGACCTTCCTGCAGGTGGTGATGGGATACGTAGTCGGGCGGGTGGTGATCAGCTTTGTGCTGCTGCCGCATTATTTTCGCGGCGATCTTTATACGGCTTATGAATTGATCGAACGCCGCTTCGGACGGGGTTTGCGCTCGCTGACCGCCGGACTGTTTCTGCTGACGAGGGCGGCCGCCGAGGGAGTCCGCGTCTATGCCGTCTCCATTGTGGTGTCGATTGCGCTGGGAACGGGCGAGGTGGCCTCGATCGCCATCATCACTGCATTGACGCTCATCTATACGTTCGAAGGCGGCCTGGCGGCGGTGATCTGGACCGACGTGGTGCAGACGGCAATTTATGTTGGCGGAACACTGGTCGGATTGGTGACGATTTTGCATCTTGTGCCGGGAGGATGGACGGCGATTCATGCTGCGGCGGCCAGCGCAGGCAAACTGCAGGTGTTCGACTTCCGGGCCAACTTCTGGCTGCCTTACACGTTCTGGGCGGGCGTCATCGGCGGGACGGCCTTCACCACTGCGAGCCACGGTACGGATCAACTCTTCGTCCAGCGACTGCTGGCCGCACGCGGGCAGAAGCAGTCCATGACAGCGCTCATTTCAAGCGGTGTGGCAATTCTGTTTCAATTTGCGTTGTTCCTGATTGTGGGGATTATGTTGTGGGCGTTTTACCGCGTGCCCTCGGCGAACTTTGGAAAACCTGATCGAATCTATCCGACGTTCATCGTCAGCCAAATGCCACACGGAATTTCGGGGCTGCTGATCGCGGCAATCCTGGCCGCAGCGATGTCGAATCTGAGCGCGGCCCTGAACTCGCTTTCGTCGAGCACGATCATGGATTTTTTCCTACACCTGCGCCCGCAGACCGATGAGCGGGCACGAATGCGGCTTTCCCGTCTGGCAACTTTTTGTTGGGCGATGGTGCTCTTTGCGCTGGCGGTATTGGCGTTGCAGAAAGTGGGCCGCGTAGTTGAGGTGGGACTGCAAATAGCATCCGTGGCTTACGGTGCGCTGCTGGGAGTGTTTCTGCTCGGCGTTCTCACAAAGCGTGCAAACCAGCGTGGAGCGATGGTGGGCATGCTGTTTGGGTTCGGCATGGGAGTGTATTTGTGGCAGTGGACGCATGTGCCGTGGACTTGGTGGGTGATGATTGGGACGGTGGTGACATTCGTTGTGGGGTACGCAAGCAGCTTGCTAAAGGCGGGGTAATCTTTACTTCGCGTACTTCGCGGCCTCTCTCTGCGATCTTTGCGGTTAAAGGCTTTTGTGCCGCTGCGCTACAAGAGGCTGATCTCGACTGTATACTGGCACACTTCACTATGCCGGACCAGAGCGAGCAAACCACAATTCGTCCCGAGCTCTCCCGCGATCTCGGCGTAAGCCACGCCTCGGCGGTGGTGGTGGGAACGATCATCGGCAGTGGAATCTTTCTGGTTCCCGCCGAGATGATGCAGGCAGTGGGCTCGGCCAAGCTGGTCTATCTGGCGTGGCTCGTCGGCGGTTTGCTGTCATTCTTTGGCGCGCTCACCTACGCCGAACTTGGAGCCATGAAGCCGCAAGCCGGCGGCGAGTATGTTTACGTCCGCGACGCCTACGGGCCGCTGGGAGGGTTTCTCTACGGCTGGACGTGGTTTGTGATCGCCAAGCCCGCCTCCGTGGCGACGATCGCGACCGGACTGGTGCGGATTCTCGGTACCTTTCCGGTCTTTTCTTTTTTCTCCGAAAACATCCTTTCAGCAAACATTCTCTCTCATCCTTTCAGCCTTACCTGGGGACAGATTGTCGCCATCACAGCAGCCATTCTCATTTCCCTCCTGAATTACGTGGGAGTGAAGAAGGCCGGTGAATTCCAACTCGTGTTCACGGTGCTGAAAGTCGCAATCATTCTGGGCATCGTGGCGGTGTGCTTCAGCGGCGCTGGATCTGCTACAGGACGCGGCTGGAGCAACTTTGCCGGCACGTTTGTTGGAGCCAAGGGCGGGATTGCCGGCTTCATGGCGGCGCTGGTGGCGGCGCTGTGGGCTTATGACGGCTGGAACGATCTGAACATGGTAGCGGGCGAGGTGAAGCGTCCCGAGCGTAACATTCCGATTGCGCTGATTGCCGGCGTGGCCACGGTCGGCGTTCTTTATGTGCTGGTAAATGCAGGTGTGCAGTACGTGCTGCCAGCGAGTGTGATCGCGGCGTCGCCGCGGCCCGCCTCCGATGCGGTGGCGCTGGTCATGGGGCGCTTGGGCGCGAGTATCGTCTCGGCGGGCATGGCAGTCTCTATGCTGGTCACGTTGAACGGCACCATCATGAGCGGTGCCCGCGTGCCCTTCGCCATGGCGCGGGATGGATATTTCTTCCGCGCATTGGCAGAAGTGCATCCGCGGTTTCACACGCCGTCGGCGGCGATCGTGGTGCAGGCGGTGTTGTCGATCCTCCTTCTGCTGCTGGGCGGAAATTTCCGGCAACTCTTTTCACTCGCAATCTTCGCGGAATGGCTCTTCTACATGATCGCCGGAAGCACGGTCTTTGTCTTCCGCTGGCGCGATCCGCTGGCTGTGCGGCCTTATCGTGTGCTCGGCTATCCGTTCGTTCCCGCGTTATTCATTGCTGTTGCCGCGGTTCTTCTTTACTACACCTTCCGGGAAAACTGGCCGAATTCGTTGTATGGACTCCTGGTTATTCTGGCTGGAGTACCGATGTTCGGGTGGTTCCGACGGCAGCGTAAATCTCAGTCAAAATAAAGTTCGACGCGGGATTCCGGTTTGGAGGGTCGGTGCCGGAGATTTACTGTTTGATTATAGGGTACCCCCCTCCCCTCTCTCCTTGCATAATCTTTAGAATCATCGAATTGGCATATGTCCTGGCCTGCAAAATCCGACGAACAAAGGACTTAGAGGTCATAATCTAGAGAACAAAGAAGTTAAGGCCTGATTCTTGGCCGACAGCCTTCGTCTCGCTTCGCCGCGTCTACTGCCCTTGCTGGGACAATTGTGAAACGAATTGGGGGCCGTGCGCAAGGTTGGATGTCACAAGGCGGTTGTGGAGATATTTTGGGAGGGTCAAGTTCTGAACAGACGTTTCCCGTCGCATAAGGGCCAGGGCCCGGCCCAAGCGAAGCTTAGACGGGGCGCTCTCGAACCGGTTTCGGCTAGCAGCCCCTTCGTTCCTATCTTAAGCTTCGATCTCCCTCCGAGATGATCTTATCCAGTGATTTCTTTGGCGCAGTCCGCGGGCCGAGAAAGAAGACGTCGTAGGTTAAGCGGCCATCTTTTGATTCGCCGTCGATCGGATCGGGATTCACGGCGGACCGATAGTGGAACAAGTTGCCGTACTAGTCGGTGATGGATTCATCGCGATACTTTAGGCTGATCGAGTACACGCCTAGCTCTGGGAGGGTGTGCAATTCGTTGGGCTGGGATATGCCGTCGTGGTTCTCGTCGATCCACAGCAGCAGCTTCGAATATACGGCGTCACGCGAGTCAATGATGCCGTCTCCGTTGCCTCCATTTTTTGGTTTGTCGAACTCCCCAATGCGAGAAATCCGTTAGGGTCTGCCGAGGAAGGCTGCAGGGTGTGATTGCCGAACAGCTCGCCGCCATTGTCGATTCTGCCATTGTGATTGCGATCCAACGCCAGGAAGGCATTGCCGGAGTCAGCCGCGGTCCAGGCGATCTTGATCGGTATCCCACTATTGAGAATGTCGAACTTGACGCCGTTCTGCAGCGAGGTCAAATGGAAACCATGCCCGGTCGTATCGATGATAATCGGTGAAGCGAATTCACATTCGCACGTCGAAGGGTCGCACACGGAAATATTACCAGCTCCACTTTGAATCCCTTCACCACCGCATATTACGCTGCCGCCACAGCAACCATTGCCTGAACTTCCTCCCGGTTCCGACTGCGTGGTCACAGTCACTGCGGCACTCGGGCCCGACGTGCCGGCGGAGTCGCTGGCTTCCACTGTGAAGGTATAGGTGGTCGAAGGTGAAAGACCGGTCACGGCAAAGGATGTGCTGGTAGTGCTTCCAATCGAAGTCCCGTTTTGGAGTACGGTGTAGCTGCTGATGGTGCAATTTGTGGGAGGGGCCGTCGCGTTCCAATTCAGCGTCGTGGCTCCGCTCGTCGTCCCGGATGCCGCCAATCCCGTCGGAGGGCTGGGTTTTGTCCCGCAGTACTGTGGATTGGGTATCGTATTACATGCGAGAGGGTCCGGGTCGCTTACCGTCCAGATTACCTGCGGACTACCGGTCACGATCCCAAGGGCGCTGACGCTTACGGTGCAATCACAGAGGGACGTGGCGCATTCGGAGGCTCCGCCATATAGATATGCTGTGCAAGAAGCGCCTCCGTTGGTCCCGCGCCAGTCCCGTTAGCCCAGTTTGCGCCTACTACGTGGCAATACCCCGTTACTGTTACTCCGGAATCGACGCCGACGGGTGTAGTAGTACTGTTGACATTACATTGGGTGTTACAGTTCGCGTTGTTGCCGTTGGTGTACGAGCAAGCGCTGCTGACTCCAATGCTGGCTGTGTGTGCGCCGCCAGCACGATGATCCGTGGTACCGATAGAACTGAGGGTGCTCGTGAAAGGGGCATTTGAACTGGAGCAGGTCGCCTGCGCGGCGTTAGAAGTTACTAAGTCTGCTTGTGCTGGGTTTGCCGGCGCGGTCGGAGGTGGAAACTGTCTGCTTTCGGGGTCAATCGGAACCCGCAAAGCCTTTTCGAGAACCTGGGCCGGAATGGCGCACTTACCGGAGGCGGCGTCGCAAACTACGTCTTGCAGTGATGAGCCCGAGGCCACGCCTGCCGTATTAATCCATTCGCGGACCCCTGGCCACTCGCGCAAATGTGTTTCTAGGAGCGGCTGCGGATAGATGGGATTCTGCATGAAGTAGTTGAGTGATCCCATTCCGAGAACGTGATCGATGGGATAAATAGCCTCCGTACCGTCTGGATTCTTGCCGAACAAGAATATCGCCTGGTAGGTTCTCTGTCGTCCATCGAGCGCGACTGTGACGGTATAGGCGGCGTAACGCGAATACACAACGTCCGGCCTGAGCGTATCCAGTGGTAACTCTCGGATGACTTCTTTTGTCGGGATATTCCAATCCGCGTCGAAATCCATGTGGCGCTGCCACCCAGCCATAGCGTAATTCATTGAAGTGGAAGACTCGCTCTTGCTCAATTTTATATGGTAGGGCATGCTTGAAGGGACGACGAAAATCAGGTCCTGCTGCGGCTTGGTCACCAGCGCGTCCCATCGCGTGTCCGCGATATCGGTCAAATTTCCAATCCTGAAGTTCTGGAACGCGAAGGCTAATTGGGCGTCCATTTGCTTCTGCATTTCCCCTAGGTCACTGAGCGCGTTATTTGGGCGAGAGATATTGTTTACGAGGACGCTCAACTTGGTCGCGTAAGCGAGTTTGGCATAGATCGTCCGAACCGTTTGTTCTTCATGCGTCGTCTGGGCTAGGGCCGCCGAAAAGGAAGCCAGCATCATGCAGATCACAGCTACGTGTCGCATCGCGATCAACTCCTTAGTTAAGTTTTCCCAGGGATCACTGCTCGGTAGGTTCGGTCCGGGAGAATTCTGCCTCAGACCTCTCGAACCGTGTTCGCTTTCTTGCTTTCGTTACGAAAGCCGAACCTTCCTGCGGTCTCTCACAGCTATTTCGGTTGCGGCGAAGAACTTACATCAACCGGTGCGGAAAAGCTTGCGCCTGGCTGACGTTTCATTATTGTTAAGAAAGCCGAACAAGTCTGCCGCTAACTGTCAGCCAGAACAATGCCTGACCCGCTTCCCTAGCCCACAAGCGCGCCCTTTCATTGAAGGCTCGCTTTCAGGTCGGCGCTATAAATGCCGCACTGTAAGGCAGACAGATCACAGCAGGCTTCCCCGCCTCTGCAGGCCGGGTTATTACGCTGATTCACTTCAAGGAATTCGCGCAATACCGGATTCTTACCGTAGTGTGTTGTCTTCAAGAGAACCTGGGGATAGACCGGTTTGGTGAGAAGCTCATACAACGTCCCGCCCCCGAGGGCGACTACCATATCGCCGGGAACCACTTCCCCCTGCCCCTCCGGGCCAAAGAAGAAATCCGCACGATAAGTACGGCTCCGCCCCTCGAAGCCAACGGTGACGGTGTAGGAGCAGTAGCGCATGATCGCCGAAATCCCCGCCCCTCGTTCCATGTCCGGGAGCATTTCGGCTACGGTGCCGTCTGGGACCGGGCCTTTCGGGCCGTGAGACCAACGGGGCCTCGCTACGTTCATGCTGGTTGTGATATCCGCGCCGTTCGTCTCATCGGTGTAGGTTTCGGTCACGGACGCTACGTCAACCACATCTCCGCCATCCCTGATATCAGAAAAGACTTGGGCGTACTTTTGATCGGCGACGCTGGCAATATCACCAACCGCAAAATCGCTCAAGCGGAAAGTCAGAGCCTCTTTGGCTACTTCCTGCGTCAGTTGAGCATAAGTTATCTTTGGGTGTGTCTCACTGCTTGTATTGCCGTTTCCAAGTCTACGGCGTAAGACAGCTTGGCGTAGGCGGTTCGGACCACGGTTTCTTCGTGCGTCATCTGGGCGATTGCGGCTTCCTGAAGGGATGCCAGGAGTAAGCAAATTACAGCTAGGTATCGCATCGCGATCAACTCCTTGCTTTGATTTTCCGGTGGATTTACAGCTCGGTAGGATCGGCCCGTGAGAATTCTGCCTCAGACCTCTCGCACCGTGTTCGCTTTCTTGCTTTCGTTACAAAAACCGAATCTTCGTCCGGTCTCGCGCAGCTATTTCGGTCGCGGCGAAGGACTTACATCGACCGGTACGAAAAACCTACCCCCCCCTGGCTGAACCTTCATTATTGTTACGAAAGCCGAACAAGTGGCCAGCTACGTATCATCCGGGCCAAGATAAAACCCGCATCCCCAGCCCATTTTGGGCCGTGTTCCAAAAGAGACCTTCCCCGGTTACTTTTGGTCAAGAGCCGTGGACACGTTTACCCCCTGTCCTTTCTCCCTTAATGTGAAAACTCCAATCCCGGTCCGCTTCCTCGGCCTGGATCCCCTTGGA
>PMSQ01000038.1 GCA_003168355.1 Acidobacteriaceae bacterium
CCAGCCCATGTAATTCCACATGCAGATGAGCAGCCCGCCAAGAATGTCCACGCTCGAAGTCGTCGGTTTGGTCACGGCGTTGGCGAGAGCGCCAATCTTAAACGGAGCTATGAGCACAATCGCCACGAACGGCGCCGTCAGCGCGAAAAACAGCCACAGCGACGTCAGAGACACCACCTTCACCCCTGCAATATTCAGCGCCGCGCACGCGATTACCACCGCCAGCGCTACCCACCAGCCGCGATTGTTGATCGAGAACCACGGGAACATGCGCGTCAGGTAGGCCACGAACAACGTGGGGTAAATCGCCATATCGAAAATGGACGCGACCAGCGAGAGCCAGGCTTCCTGAAATCCCCAGAAATTTCCCATGGCGCGGCGCACCCAGGCGTAGTAACCGCCTTCGTAGGGCAGCGCGCTCGAGAGCTCGCCGATCATGAAGGCCGTAGGCAGGCTCCAGAGCAGCGGGGTGAGCAGCAGAATCAGAATGGCCCGTCCGTACCCGGCGCCGTGCACAATGTCTTCCGTGCCATAGGTTCCGCCCGACACCATAAAGAAGGTGGCGGCCACCAAAGGCCACAATGTGAGGCGAACGAATTTTTTCCGGTTGGGGGTGACGGCGAGAGGCTGGGGATTCTCTATTTGTCGCGGGGCGCTAGCTGTTGCCAATTTCGATGTCTTCCTCCTCAAGCGACTCACTCTCAGCTACTCCGCAGCGGCTGGATCATGCTCGAGCTTTCCGGTTTTGTTAGATTCCGGAAATCACGCTGGAGTTAGTTCGCATGTTAGAGATTACGGGAATTTCCCAGCGATGCAAGAAAAATGTGGAAGACTTCGAAAATTCTTGTCACGCAGGTCAGGTACCGACGTAACGCGCCTTCCAGCGACAATCACAGCTTCAGTTCCCAGGTCTCGGCCACCAGACCCTTCCGGCTCCAGTTGTCGTGCTTTTCTTCGCGCACCAGTTTGAATCCACCGTCTTGATAGATGCCCCGTGCCGCTGCCAGCTCGCTTTGCGTCCACAACCGGATTTTCTTGTATCCGGCTCGTCGGGCGAATCCAACGCACTCCGAAACCAGCCGCTTTCCAATCCCCAACCCGCGTGCCGAAGGTTCCACCAGCAGCAGGCGAAGTTTGGCCACGGATTGCGACTTCTTCACGAGAAATACGGTCCCGACATTCTCCCCATCCCTTTCCGCAATCCAGCAGCGCTCGTGCGCAGGATCGAGTTTCATCACAAACTCCGCCACAATCTCGGCGACCAGCGCCTCGAAGCGTTCGTCGTAGCGATATTCCTGCGCATACAGCACTCCGTGGCGCCACACCACCCAGCCCATGTCCCCGGGACGGTGCTGCCGCAGTACGTACGATGTCATGCCCGCGGCGTCGGGACTGAGAACCGATTCGACCGTCTGCATGGAGTGCAGAAGATCATCTTGCTTCGCCGGAGACAGCTTGCTCAGAATATTTCTGACCTGTGCGTCGGATTGCGCATTCAGCGGCTCGAACACCTGCCGCCCTCGCTTGGTAAGCGCCAGCAGCGTCTGCCGGGCGTCTTTGGGCGACGCCTTCTTTTCGATCAGATGGTTTTTCTCGAAACCACTTAGGATCCGGCTCAGGTATCCCGGATCGAGCCCCAGGGTGCTGCACAATTCCGCCGCCGTCGACTGTTTGTGGTGAGCCAGTTCGTACAAGGTTCGCGCTTCGGTTAGGGAAAGCGGACTGCTGAGCAGGCCCTCATCCAGCAGCCCGGTCTGACGGGTATAGAAGCGGTTGAAGCGGCGCACGGCTGCGATGCGGTCGACGGAAATTTGCGAGGATGCCGCGGAAGCCATGCATTTAGTATGAGCGAGATAGGTTGACTTAGTCAACTAAATTACATGACTTTCTTCCAGAGTTCTTCCCGCGGATCCTCCGGGTTCAGCTTGGCCAGCTCGCGCAGCAGCTCTTTGGTGCGCTCATCCCGCGGCATGGGCACCGTCACCGTGATCTCGACGATCTCATCCCCGCGCACTCCATCCTTCGTGGCCGAAGGGACGCCCTTTTCGCGCAGCCTCAACTTCTGTCCCGACTGCGTCCCCGGAGGAATCTTCAGCAGCGCCCGCCCATCGATGGTCGGCACTTCAATCTTGGCGCCCAGCGCCGCTTCCGTCGCGTTGACGGGGACAGTCAGGTAGATGTCGTCCCCGTCGCGCCGGAAGACAGGATGCTCGTCTGTGCGAATGATCACATAAAGATCGCCCGCGGGGCCGCCGTGAGCCCCTGCGTTGCCTTTGCCAGCCAACCGGATGCGCTGTCCATCGCGCGTCCCCGCCTTGATGCGCACTTCCAGTGGTTCACTGCGGCTCACCGTGCCCTCGCCGTGGCAGGCGGGGCAGGTGGAAATGTTCTTGCCCGTCCCGTGACAGCGCGGGCACTGTACATTGAACTTCATCCGCCCGCCGGTTTGGGTGACCTGGCCCGTCCCGTCACACTCCGGACACTTGCCCGGCGCTTCGATGAAACCCTGCCCGTGGCAATTGGTGCAGACATCCTGCCGCGAAATGTTGAGCCGCATCACTCCCCCGCGGATGGCCGTCCAGAACGGCACGTTGACCTGGTATTCCAGGTCGTTGCCCGCTTCCGGTCCAACTTCCGGCACCGTTGCGCCGCGACCGCCGCCGAAGATTCCGGAGAAAATGTCCTTGAATCCGCCCCCGCCGCCGCTTCGTCGGCCCCGACCCGCGCTATCGACCAAATCCGAGAAGTCAAAACCGTCAAAATCAAAGGGAACGCCCTGACCCCCCGCCTGCCCCGCGCCGCCAGAAAATCCTCCCGGTGCGCCTCCGGCAAATCCGCCCGTTCCTCCGCCTCGCGCATAGGCTTCCGCCGTCGCCGGGTCAATACTGTCGGAATAAAACCCGACCTGGTCGTAGATCTTGCGCTTCTTGGGATCGCTGAGAACGTCGTTCGCCTCAGAGAGCGTCTTAAACTTCTCCTCGGCGGATTTGTCCCCAGGATTGACGTCAGGATGGTACTTGCGCGCCAGCTTGCGAAACGCCTTGCGAATCTCCTCCGCCGAGGCGGACTTCTTCACGCCCAGAATCTCGTAATAATCTTTTTTCGTGGTCGTGGCCATTGCAGATTGGCGTTGCTCGTCCTTGATGTTCTTAGTTCGGCAACCTGTGCTTCTCCTCTTGTAACACGATCAGCGGCTCGGCCTCCGGCGCGTCCACGTACACAGGAATCGGAAGCGCACCGGAAGGCGTGGAGACGAATACCAGCCACTGCCTGTGATCTTCAGCAAGGCTTAGAAAATAAGTCTGCTCATTCACCTGAAAATCCATTTGTTGGTTTCTCCAGAATCTATCTACGGTGCAGCAAAACATTGCGACGCGGGCAAACCTGCCCGCGTCACACGGTTCAAACTGAAAGCTGACAGCGTCTTACTTCTTCTCGTCCACGTCCACGTACTCGGCATCGATCACGCCTTCGTCCTTCTTCTGACCGCTGCCGTTGCTGCCCGGAGCCGCGCCTGCCCCGTCGGTCGGCGCGCCGCCAGGCGCACCGGCCGGAGCCTTCGCCTGCGCCGCCTTGTACATCTCTTCGGCCAGCTTGTGCGAAGCCTTGGTCAGAGTCTCCCGCGCCTTATCCATCTGCGCCTTGTCATTCGATTCGAGCGCCTTCTTGGCATCGGCTATCGCGTTCTCCACATCGGCGCGATCCGCGCCCGAGATCTTATCTCCCGACTCGCGCAGCATCTTCTCGACGTTATAAACCATGCTGTCGAGCTGATTTTTGGCTTCGATCGCGTCGCGCTGCGCCTTGTCTTCGGCCGCGTGCGAGGTGGCCTCCTTGGCCATGTTCTCCACTTCTTCCTTCGACAATCCCGAAGACGACGTGATCGTAATCTTCTGGTCTTTTTGCGTGGCCGTATCTTTCGCGGTCACGTTCAGGATGCCGTTGGCGTCAATGTCGAACGTCACTTCAATCTGCGGCACGCCGCGCGGAGCCGTCGGAATTCCGGTCAAATGGAACTTGCCCAAAGTCCGGTTCTGCGCCGCCATCGGACGCTCCCCCTGCAGCACATGCACCTCAACCGAGGTCTGATTGTCCGCCGCCGTTGAAAATGTCTCCGTCTTCTTGGTCGGAATCGTCGTGTTCCGCGGAATCATCGGCGTCGAAACCCCGCCCAGCGTTTCAATCGACAGCGACAGCGGAGTCACATCCAGCAGCAGCAGATCCTTCACTTCGCCGCCCAGAACGCCGCCCTGAATCGCCGCCCCAATCGCCACCACTTCGTCGGGATTCACTCCCTTATGGCCTTCTTTGCCAAACAGCTCTTTCACCAGCGCCTGGATCCGCGGCATGCGCGTCTGTCCGCCCACCAGGACCACTTCATTGATCTTGCTGGTGTCCACGCCCGCATCCTTCATGCACTGCTTGCACGGCCCCACCGAGCGCTGAATGATGTCTTCCACCATCCCTTCCAGCTTCGCCCGCGTCAGCTTCTTCACCAAGTGCTTCGGCCCGCCGGCATCCGCCGTAATGAACGGCAGGTTGATCTCGGTTTCCATGGTCGTCGAAAGCTCAATCTTCGCCCGCTCGGCTGCGTCGCGCAGGCGTTGCAAAGCCATCTCATTCCCCTTACCGCGCAGGTCGAGCCCTTCATCCTTCTTGAATTCATCGATCAGCCAATCGACGATCCGCTGATCGAGGTTATCGCCGCCCAGGTGCGTGTCGCCATTGGTGGCCTTCACTTCAATCACGCCCTCGCCCACTTCCAGCACCGAGATGTCAAACGTCCCGCCACCAAAGTCATACACGGCGATCATCTCGTCCTTCGTCTTGTCGAGCCCATAGGCCAGCGCCGCCGCCGTCGGCTCGTTGATGATGCGCTTCACTTCGAGCCCGGCAATCTGCCCGGCATCTTTCGTAGCCTGCCGCTGGGCATCGTTAAAGTAGGCCGGCACGGTAATCACCGCCTCGGTCACCTTCTCGCCGAGATAGTCTTCCGCCGCCTTCTTCAGCTTCTGCAGAATCAGCGCCGAAATCTGCGGAGGTGTGTGCTCCTTGCCCTGCGCCAGCACCGCCACGTGGTCGCCCGATTGCACTACCTTGTAGGGCACCATCTTGATCTCTTCCGTCACCTCGTCATAGCGCCGCCCCATGAAGCGCTTGATCGAATAAACCGTGTTTTCCGGATTGGTGATCGCCTGCCGCTTCGCCACCTGCCCCACCAACCGCTCCCCGGTCTTGGTAAACCCGACCACGGAAGGCGTAGTCCGCCCTCCTTCTTCATTCGCGATAACTTTGGGCTCGCCGCCCTCCATCACCGCCACGCAAGAATTGGTGGTTCCAAGGTCAATTCCAATAATCTTGGCCATAATCGTCTCCTGTTATCTTTCCTGAATCAAATAAGTGCTTTGTAATCAATGCACTTATGATTGCCAACAGGTCCATGCTAAGACCTGAGTGGAATGTTGTCAAGGTTTAGATGCTAGGTAATCACAAGAAGTTGCGACTAACTTCCGGCGAAACCAAGCCCACGCTCACCTAAGCCCCTTAGCCTAAAGGGCAGCAGCGCCTGCCATATACACCTTCCTGGACGCAATGAACAAGCATGTTTTTACAGAGGGAGAGTTGGGTGTAATTCTCAGTCAGAATCGAGCGACTTGGAAAATACCCGACTATTTCAACAAGTCTCGATTGATCAGTTTCCTTGCTGAAGCTGGCAAGCTCTCAACGGCGGAGATTGTGTCTGAGCATTATCGCTCTGCGACCCGCTATATCTGGGGAACGGCTTCTCCTTTCGCGATTGCCCTCTCTCTTCGCTCTTCGGCTTATTTATCACATGGAACGGCCGTTTTCCTGCACGGCTTGACCGACCAAATTCCAAAGGTGCTCTACATCAACAAGGAGCAGAGCACCAAACCGAGACCCAGCTCAGCTTTAACCCCGGAAGCCCTGGCTCGTGCCTTTTCAGGTCAGCAGCGGCGATCAGTCTACACCTTCAAGTATGAAAATTGGACGATGGTGCTCTTGAGCGGCAAGAATACTGGGCGGCTTGAAGTTGGGCCAATTGCGGCGGATACAGGTGAACCGATCGAAGTCACGAGGCTGGAAAGAACTTTGATCGATATCACGGTCAGGCCTGCATATGCGGGCGGTATTTATCAGGTGCTGGAAGCTTACAAAGCAGCGAAAGACCGGCTTTCAGTCAACACCCTGATGGCTACCCTCAAGAAACTTGACTATGTTTATCCTTACCATCAGGCGATAGGCTTTTATATGGAAAGAGCTGGATACGAGGAAAGCAGGACCGAGAGGCTCTTGAAACTCGGGACCTCCCTGGATTTCTACTTGGCTCACGGAATCAAGGATCGGGAGTACGATTCCAAGTGGCGTCTATTTTATCCAAAGGGGTTCTAGTCTTTTGACAATGCCGAGCACGAAGTCGAAATAAAAGTCGAATGGCTTTAGTTCTTGGCCGACAGTCGCCTCAACGGACGGCCAGTCCTGACGATGAAAGTCTCGATACTTACCGATCAATCCCATGAGCTCCAAGGGCACGTCTTTGGCGGCGAAAACGTGCTTTGCCAACTCCAAGTTCTTCTGGTCAGCTAAATCAGTTTTGGATTCTTCGATTATTACGTGTACGTCATAGAAGTCTCGAGCTCTGGCTGTTTTCGCTACCCGAGCGACGTAGTCTGGCATTTGTTGACAGATCGCCCGGATTTTTTCTATCGCGAGCATCGCGGGAGTGTAGACGTAAATAGCAAACTCCTCTAGGTGAGTTTCCGTTTTTCCTTCGCAAAATTCCACTTACTGATGTCGATAGTAAATGTCCGTTGCTGAGATGGACCGATCACTGTTGCGTTGCGCCGGATTTTTTCCAGGTCATCTTTAAGCTGGCGGTGCTTTTCACGCTCGATTAGTTTGAATTTGATCCGGTAGCCACCCCATTTAGGGTTGTCTGGGTCGGGCGCTAAAGGTCTGGGCCCAAATGTGCAGTCAAAGACAACGAACCCAGCTGCATCAAAGCGGTCTGTCAATGCTCGCGCGATTCTCTTCGCGGCATCGTCAGTGTCGTCGAACTCTCCCTCGATCGAGAAATCGACATCCAGTGAGCCCCTCGCGCCGTATCTGTAAACCAGACTTATTGCATTCCCGCCCTTAAGAACCAGTTTTCCAAAAAGCACGTCATCCGAGAACATCGAGATGATGACCAAACGACGAATGTTTGCTAGATCCACCAGCAGCAATATAAACGACTTCGCGCCATTTGCGGAGATGGGATTCCACGGCACATCCCTCTGGGGCTTCCGTTGATTCGCCCCACTCTTTCCCGTACCCTTCAACCAAGGGAGCCAACCATGACCATCGAAATTCGCGACGCATCCTTGGAGGGCGGGTGGCCACCCTAAATCTCCGATCCTCGTTCCCGTCACAGAGCTTGAGAGTGGACTTTGACTTCTGTTCAGTCGCATGCGACAGCGGCCTACTTTGCCGGCACAAGATCAAATTTGCCGGACGACTCTTCATAGAACACAGCGCCTTCTTTCTTGTCTCCGCCGCTCCAGTGCTTGTGTCCTCCGGGAACCCGCAGGAAATCGCCCGCCCCTACGCGCTTTTCACCCGCTTCATCCTTGTACAAATAAGCGCCCTTGACTATGACGATCCAAACATCGTTCGTGTGGGTGTGCATTCCAGAGTCGTGACCCGGCGCGAACTTGGTGAACGTGCCGTGCGCTCCGGTAGTGGCGTCCCCCCAGATAGCAGCCGTGGAGACGCCGTTGTTCATGGCGCCGAATTTTGCCTGCTCGGCGGAAGCGAAGATTACTTTTTGCTGATCTTGCTGTCCCTGGGCCCGCCCGATGGACCATGCGATCGTTAGCGCAACCACCACTCCAGCGACCAACAGTGATTTTTTCACTCTTTCCTCCGCATTTTTTGTTGTAGCTCTTGGACTTTTGACTGCGGGACGGATTCTATATCAGCGTCGACAAGAGCTAGCGTGTTTCTTTTGCCAGGGCCCCATGTCTCGCGTTTTTGCGAGACGTGGGATTCCACGGTCCCATTCCTGCTAGTGATCCTTCGACTACGTTGTCGCTCGCTCCGCGCGCAACAACTCCGCTGAGGATGACAGAGCAACTAAGGGACAAGCGTGCGTTCGATCAATCTGATTCCGAGACGCGCGGAGGGCCGCACGAAGCCCTCCGCGCCGGTACAGGCCTTACGACTGCTTCTCCATGGTGACCGTCGTGGTTGTCCCGTGCAGCTTATCGGAGTACACGACGTGAATCGACTTGCCATCCTTCGATACCGTCATGTGATTGACCCCGACCACTTTTCCCTCCCTCTTGTCGGTCTCCTCAATCGTGTCCGCCCCGATCCGTTTCAGCGAAACCATGGTATGGCCTGGGTCGCCCGCGATCGGGTAGTCTTTGCCGTCGAACTTCGCGTCATAGCTCTCGCCGTTGGGGTCCGACATTTTCAGTCCATCCGTGGTGCCTTGATACGTGACGGTCAGCCCATTGCTGGAGACGCTGTCGACCTTCGATGTCCGCCAGGCTCCCGACATCGCGTGCGAACCCGCGGCGCCGGCGCTCACCCGTGCGGACGTAACTTCCCCGGTCACCGGCTTGGTTTCGGTCGTATCGGTGAACTTGTCTGTCATCGTGTTCCCATCGGCCGATACGGTTGCCGTGTCGGTATACATCACCTTCCCGTCCTTCTTTTCGACGATCTCGACCGAACTGGCATTTACCACGTGCACCGCGATGGTGTCGTAGTAGGGATGTCCCGTAACCTTCTGATCGTCTCCATCGGCCTTCACCGCGATCTTCGGAACGCAAGTCAGACATTCATACATATTGTTACTCAACGAGTATTTGTCGGGCTTGGTGGGGAACTTGGCTGTATCCAGTTTTGTCATCCAGGTCCCATCGAACGGGCTTTGGGCAAACAGTGTTGCGGACGCCATCAGCACCGCAGCTAATAGCAGCTTTTTCATAAGACACCTCTCCATTTGAGTTGGTGGCAGACCAGCAAAAAAGATAAGGTTCGGCCCGGGTCACGAATGTGCTGGGCTGTCGCTTGCGGAGAGTAATTGTACACCCGTCGGCCGGCGTTCTCATGGTCGCGGAAAACGTGGGGGCGCTCCGCCACCGTCCTACCCCGTCCTCCCCCGTGTTAGAGAATTTCCGCTTCCGGCCTCCACAACGGCTCTCCGCCCAGCGACTGGTAGAAGCCCCACCCCGCCAGCGCCACGACACTGAGCAGTGTGAGAGCGAAAGTGCTCATATACCAGGCGGAGAAGTCGGCGGTGAACGGCACATTCGACAGCATGTTGATGGTGAAGATCGCGCAAGCCAGCGGAATCAGCCCGAAGCGATAGACGATCAGCACCGCAATGGCGTAGATCAGAATCCACATCGGAAGCTCCACCGAGACATACGAGGAAGTAAATCCCTTGGGCACCGCAAAGACGGCAACAAAGGCAAGGGCAGCCAGCCAGTCTTTGCGCAGCAAAAATTTCAAACCGAGCAGCAAAAAAAAGAACTGCAACGTTCCCAGAATCGAAGTCGGGATCTGCATCAACCAGGCGCCCAGCGCCTCGCGCCCGCCGGCCAGGTATTCGGTCTGAGCCAATCCGGGTGCCGCTCCCAGGCGCGTCATTGCGATGGTGCCGATCTGAACAATGAGAATCCAGGCCACGCCCAGCATCACGCCAAACAAAATGTCGCGGCCCGCCAGCGGATCGCGAAACTGTCCCGACAACAGCCGGCTCCACGAAATAATGGTGTGCGGCCAGCGCCGCCGCACCCACGGTTCGAGCGCAAGATATAACATCCAGGTCGTGCCAGAGACAAAGAGCGCCGTGCTCACCGCAATGATGAGCGTGCCAAGGGTAGAGATGTCGCTAGCCATATGCCCGCGGCACAGCCACAAAAGCATCTCGAGCGCAAACATCACCCATGCCAGACGCAAAGCGCCTTCCCGGTCGCCGCGCCCCCGGCGATAATTCAGCCGGGCCAGATGGATCACTCCAAAGAAAAATCCCGCAACTAAAACAAACACGAGGTATTGTTGCACTTTCTTTCCAGTGGATTGCTCGGGAGTCTGCGTACGATCCGGTTTGGTCCAGTCGCCGATGAGCGAGAAGAAAACCGGTTTGCCCTGCCAGGCAGCAGCTTCCACCCGCAGTGGGCGCGCGGTCTCCGGCCACGTCCCGGTCCATGCCACACGCGTGTCGGAGGTAGCCAATGAGTTCCATGTTGGCTCGGCCTTCTGAAACTGCACTGGATTAAGCCCCGCCGCGGCGAAAAGCACACTCCAGTCAAACGCCGGCGGAGGCGCACTCGAACTTTCCTTCTGCGGCGGAATCGCCTGAAAATAAGTGAGCCGTCCCTGGGGATCAAGCTCCACATTGATCATTCCCGAAACAACGGTCGGAGGATCATCGCGCGTGACAATGCCCGGGTTTAGCAACTGGTCTCGAAAACCCGCAGCCTGCATGTCATCGGGACTTTGGCGGTACCAGAAGCTGAGCAGGGAAGGCCGCGCGGCGAGCACAGCATCCCAGTCGGGATGAGGCTTGTCATTTTTCTCTACGTACTGCTGCAAGTCGGTGTCGTAGCGAAGATCGGAAGCGCTATCGACGGGCCGCTCGGAATATCCCAGCCGGGCGATGATCTCGCGCGACTTTTGCGTGAGCACTTCCGGGGTCAACTCCAGCCGCATCTTCTCCAGCGCGCTGTAATGAATACCGAGGAAAGTGACCAGGCCCAAACCCAGCAGCACAGCGGCGAGGCAAGCGACGGCGGCTCGTGGGCGAAGGCCCGCAGCTTCGCCAGATGCAGCTACCATTTGCGGAGAAGGCGTTTCACCCGCGGCCAGGGCGGCGGCGAGAGGGTCTCCGCCGGGCAGGGCCGCGGCCACACTGAGAACTGTGGCGGGCCGAGCCGATGGCTCCGTCTCCAGGCAGCGAAGAATGACGCGCTCAATGACCGGATTTAGATCTTTGACCACGGACGAAGGCCTGCTGGGAGTTCTGTCGCCGTCCGCACCGGGAGAGAGGGCTCGCTTGCCGGTGAAGACTTCATACAGCACCAGCCCCAGAGAGTAAATGTCACTGCGCGTGCTTACTTCCTTTCCCGCAAGCTGCTCGGGCGCCATATAAGCCGGCGTGCCGCTGCGCACCTCGTCGCCACGAATCTGATCGGCGACTCCGGCCAGACCGAAATCGGTGATCACCACCTGCCCGCGCCCGTCGAGCATGATGTTGGCAGGCTTCAAATCCCGATGCAGCACTCCCTTGGTATGGGCGGCCGCCAATCCTGCGCAGAGTTGACGGGCGATGTCGAGGGCTTTGTCTTCGGGTAGACGGCCGATGCGCCGCAGCAGCGACGCCAGGTCTTCGCCATCGACATATTCCATGGTAAAGAAGGTGTGGCCTTCCACGTCGCCCACGTCGTAGACGCGACAAACGTTGGGATGAGAAACGCGCCGCGCAATCCGCACTTCATTCTTGAAACGCTCCAGCAGCCCTGGATCGCGCGCGGCGTCGTCGGGCAGAAACTTGAGGGCCACGGGTTGGCCGAGCGTCAGGTCATCGGCGCGATACACCTCGCCCATGCCGCCCCTTCCCAGGAGGGCAATGATGCGGTAACGGCCGGCCAGCAGGCGGCCAGGGAGGAAACGGCCTTCACTCATGTACTCGGCGGAACTGGAGGTCCGCGACGAGGTTGCCGAAGCAGGCGGGCGTGGCAAGGGCGAAGTCGCGGTCGCGAAGTCGAGAGTCGCAAGATCGTCCGTATTGCCGGCGGGCGCTCCGCATGCCGAGCAGAAGCGGCCGCTTGCCGGAACGGCGGTACCACAGGATGAGCACGCGGGCATGAATTTTTCCCGATACAGTCTACCGCTTCGGAATGGAACATTTACCACGGAACATCTTCTGCACCGACGGGTAACTCAGAATGACCTCGTGGAGATTACGCAAGATTGCATTTCAAGAGGTTCGGGCCTAACGCCTCTTGCGGTACGGCCGATCCATTCTCCAGCGCCCCCTTCGTGCGCGAAATGAGGACCCTCTTATGCGAACTCGCACCGCCTTTGTGCTGCTCACGATGTTTCTGTTGGCCAGCTGCAGCTCGACTCCGCGTACAACCATGGCCACGCCCACCTCGCGCGTCTATCATGGCACGGCGTCGGTCGGCGACTTTATGACCATCACCGTCGATTCGAGCGCACAGACTATTTCCTACACTGACCTCTCCAACAGCACAAACGGCACAGTGCCTTACACTATAAACTCTGACGGCACGTATACGCTCAGCGACCCCACAGGCAACCTGGTGGGAGCGTACGAAGTCCCCAATTACGCGCTTTTGATTCAAGCAGCAAAGACCGGCCCCAATGCCGACACGCCTGCGCTGATTACGGCCGTCGAGAGCGGACAGATTTCCATGTCCACCTTTGAGGCTCAGCCCTACAACTACATGCAGTTCCGCACCGCGGCGGGCGGCCTGGAGGTGGGCTCGATCTCGGTGAACAGCTCGGGGGTGGGATCGAATTCCTCTTTCTGGCCTTACGGAGCTTATAACAGTGGAAATCAAGGGCAGAGTCCGTTCAACAGCGGCACGATTGATATGAGCCAGGCGCAACTTGATTCCTCGGGTACCTTCCTCAAGATTCCAGACCCGGGAAGCAGCGGTGTTTTTGATTACGTGTTCGGCACGGCCAACGGTATTTTCGCCGTCGACACTCAGAACGGCGCCATCCTCGGCTTGAAGAAGGCGGCCAGGCCGGCCTTCGACCCTTCCGTCGCGGGAACGTACAAGGCTATCTTCTACCAGAAAACGGGCGCCAGCACGGGGGCGGGCAATGTAGAAACAGGCACCGCCAGCCTGGGCAATGCCACGCTGGTTGTTACCAGCGGTGGCCAGGTCACAGTAAGTAATGCCCAGGGAAATCAGATGGTGCAGGGAACGCTTATTCCGGTGGCCTCTGTTTCCTATCTCTATATTTCCGGCGGCAGCGAATTGCAGGACCCGTGCAACGGAGTCTTCACATTTCGAATCACTACGCAAGGCGTCTCCCAGCAGGACGTCTTCGTCACCTTCATGGACAAGGCGATGTTGTTCTCGTCCTTCACCGCCAATCTGGCTCAACCCGGTACCTACAGCTACTTTTATGGTGTTGGGCTGAATTAAGCGAAGGGACGTCGGAGGAGAAATTTCAACGACAGTCCCGCGCACTTTCATCGATGGAAAATCTTTAAGGCTAAGCGCTGATGGCTGAAGACTGATGGCTGACAGCTGCCTTGTATTACCATCGAAACGATGAGCTCCCGCTTTCGTCGTTGGTTAGGCGATCCCCTGGTATTGCTGTGTCTGGCGGCAGGTCTGCTCGCCTTTGTGGTGCAGTCCGGAGAACTCGGAACGGCCGACACCATGCACCGGCTGCAGACCACACACTGGGTCTGGACTTCAGAGCCACAGGTTTTTCCCAACGACTATCCTGAGTTCGGCTTGCGCGGCCGCGGCGGCCGGCTCTACGGCTGGTACGGGATCGGTCAGTCGCTGCTCATGCTGCCCGCCGATTTTGTGGGTACGTGGATCGCGCACTGGAGCGTTTTCGCTGGCTATGAAGACGATCCCCCGGTGCGCGCCATTGTGGTCAGCTATCTCACGAACATTCTGGTCAGCGTGCTTACTGCGCTGGTTGCGTTTCGCCTGCTCCGGCAGTTGAGCTTCAGCGTGAAGGAAGCAGTTCTGGGCGTGCTGGCGTTGCTGTTCTGCACCACGCACCTGCATTACACACAGAACATGGCGGAGAACAACTACATCATGCTGCTGACGCTGGCCGGATTTTCGTTTCAATACGAGTGGCTGCGAACCGATAGCCGGCGGGCGCTGCTGGTGGGCAGCGCCGCACTCGGGCTGAACCTGCTCACGCGGCTTACCACCGGCCTGGATCTTATTTTCGGCGGGGTCTTTCTCTTACTGGTGCTTTGGTTCGAACGGGTGCGAGGACGCAAACTGTGGCAGCGCGGCGTGGCGTACTGCACGGTCGCCGCTCCGGTGTATGCGTTCTTCTTGCTGGTTGACCGGGTCTACCAGTTTTATCGTTTCGGATCGTTTACCAATACGTACGTGTCGCTGTTTGCCGAAGAGCGCCGGATGCAGGATCCCACACTGGCGGCAAACTATCCCTGGACCTCACCTTTTCAAACAGGCTTTTTGGGAGCGCTGTTTAAGCCGGAGAAGTCGATTTTTCTTTTCGATCCACTGCTGGTGCTGGTGATTCTGCTGCTGGTGGTGCTGTGGAAGCGCTTGTCGCCGGAGGTCCGAGCCTATGGTGTGACCTCGCTTCTTCTTCTGCTCTCCTATATCAGCTTTTATGCGAGGTATACCTACTGGGAGGGCGATTTTGCCTGGGGAGATCGTTACGTTTCGACCTCGGCGGAGTTGGTTGCGTTGCTTGCCGTGCCGCTGTTGCTGCGCTATCGCGAGAATTTGAGCGTATGGATCTGGCGCGGCGGCATCGCGCTCATTGCAGTTAGCCTGATCATCCAGATTGCATCACTCGCCTTCTGGCTTCCGCTGGAGATTTATCAGATGGAAACGCTGGGCCATCCTACGTTTGTGATCGCGCTGCGCTTTAAGAATATCGCCGCGTTTGCGCTGGGCAAGATGGATGCCTGGGGATTAGACACCGATGCCATGCACTGGGATGAATGGGATTACGTTCACATCACGACATGGAATTTTCTGCCGTTCCTGCTGCGAAGAGTGGGCGCGGCGCCGGGGTGGGTTGTGAAGACAGCGTTTGTAGTGTGGGGGGCGGGGATTGCGACGCTGGCGCTTGTTTTAGGGAGGCTGCGGAACGTGGTAGAACGATAGAATATAAGTGGCAGAGGGTAGAAATGAGCTTAAATATTAAAAACGATAAAACCCACCGTTTGGTGCGGGAGTTGGCGCGGCTGACCGGAGAGACCATGACTGCCGCCGTGGACAGGGCGATTCAAGAGAGGCTGGAGCGGGTGCGCGAGAGCAAGAACGGCGGGTTGGCGGAGCGACTACTGAAGATTGGGCGGGAATGCGCTCCTTTGTGGAAAGAACCGTATCGCTCGATGGACCACGGCGACTTGTTATACGACGAAAAGGGTTTGCCCAAATAGTAGGGTAGTACTGCACGGTCGCTTTGGCGACTGTTTCGCGTACGCGCTGGCCAAGGAGAAGGGCGAGACGCCGGCTTGCTGCGCTAACGGCGGTCCGCGGTTGAATTCGAATGATGTTCTCAGAGCGGCATACATAACATACAAAGTATGAATGGATGATTAGACGGACACAGCTTTCATGGAGGCGACTCCTCACTAAGTGCGGTCCGCTTTTCCTAGCTCGAAATTCGCAGCTAAATATTCGGATACACCGAGTCAAAAGCCTTGCCGTCGCGGTCCGGGATTACGTACTACGCAGCATTTCGCAGGAGACTGGCGGCCTCAACGTTGAGGCTGCGAAACAATTCGTCGACCGTTTGCCAGACGTGCTAAAACGCTGCGACGAAAATATTTACGGCCTCCCGTTTGCGGCTGAGGCGTATGCTTTCGTGCACTTAGTTGATCGGTATCGCCGCTTCTGGGATGTCCTTGAGGCGCTCCTACGGGTAGGTGCTCTTCCCGTTCGAGAGACCGCTCTGGATGTCCTCGATGTAGGAACTGGGCCGGCACCCGCGCTGTACGCTGTGAATGATTTCTTTGAAGAAATGCGGACTTTTGCCACTGGTACTGCCGATTGTCAGAGGTTACACACGGTCCCTCCGAGACTACGGAGTATCGAGGACAGCAAGGCGATGATTCACTTGGTACACAATCTTTCCGAGTTTACAGGACGTCCTGGGCCGTTCAGACCTGATAGGACCAAGTTCGAGGGCTTCGATCCGCCAGCGGCACGCGTGGCCAAGCGAGAACGTCTAATCGAGGAGTTGATTGACGTGTGGGACTATTCTGAGCCAGAAGCTCGCTTTCAGGTTCAAATTGATCAGGCCGACTGGCAGGGAATTGATAGATATCACTTCTGTATTTTCAGCAATTTTCTGACGCGTGTCGACGACGTTCTGCAAAGGGAATCCGAGCTAACCCACGTCTTTCGCGCTTTGAAGCCAGGTGGGCTGGTGGTGGTGGTGGGCGGTAGCGGCAGCGACTACCCTCGGATATACGAATCTATTGAAGGCATTGCGAAGAAATCGAATGCTCGCCGATTAGGTGGGGTGCCTAACACCATCCGTTGTGATTACCATAACGTCGAGGCCGAACAGATCAAGCAATTATATTGCAGTATTTTCAATGCGGTAGAACAGCTCACTCCCCTCGATGACGTCAAGAAAACATTGCCTCGAAATCGTGATCTCTGGGATCCGAGTACTCCGTTGCGAGGTCCGCGGGAGTTTAGCATCCGAGCCTATCGCGGTCCGAATCGGCCACCCGGGACGCGTTTCACGAGGCAAGTAACTTGCTGAGAACGAGCAGAGTTTTTGTGAGCGTCGCTCGTTCTGTGGGCTAGTTCATTTACTCCACCGTGACCGACTTGGCCAAATTCCTGGGCTGATCTACGTCGCACCCTCGTCGGACGGCGATGTGATAGGCCAGCAACTGCAACGGAACGATCTCTAGAATCGGCGAGAGTTCTTCCGGCGCGGCAGGAACATACAGGACATGGTCGGCGGCTTCTTTGATTTCTTCGTCGCCTTCGGTCGCCAGCGCAATTACCACGCCGGAGCGCGCTTTGACTTCCTTCAGGTTCGACATCGTCTTCTCGTACCTTAGCATCGAGTCGGCATCGTTCGCATCGCGGGTGGCGACGATGACCACGGGGAGGTTCTCGTCGATCAGGGCGTTGGGGCCGTGCTTCATCTCCCCAGCGGGATATCCTTCGGCGTGGATGTAGGAGATTTCTTTGAGCTTCAGCGCGCCTTCGAGAGCGATGGGGTAATGAATGCCACGGCCGAGGAAGAGAAAATCCTGGGCGCGCTGGAATCGTTTGGCCAAGTCTTCACACGCTTCGTCGTGGGTGAGGATGTTTTCGATCTTGCCCGGAATCAGCGTAAGTTCCTGGGCTGCGGTGCGCGTCTGGTCGGCGGTCATGACGCCGCGCACCTGCGCGACATAGAGAGCGAAGAGATAAAGAGCGGTGAGTTGGCAGGTGAAAGCCTTGGTCGATGCCACGCCGATCTCGGGTCCGGCGTGAGTGTAGATGGTTCCGGCAGCTTCGCGGGTGATCATGGAGCCGACCACGTTGCAGATGGCCAGGGTGTGCGAGCCTTTGGCTTTGGCCTCGCGCTGAGCGGCGATGGTGTCGGCGGTTTCGCCGGACTGAGAGATCACGAGCGTGATCGTGTCCGGGCTGACGATGGGATCGCGGTAGCGCCATTCGCTGGCGTAATCGACCTCGACCGGGACGCGCGCGAAACTCTCGATCATGAACTTGCCGGCTTGTCCGGCATGCCAACTGGTGCCGCAGGCCACGATGTTGATCTTCTTGGCGGCGCGGAATTCGGCCTCGCTGATTTGCATTTCGTCGAGGAAGATGTGGCCGGTGTCGAGCGAGATGCGCCCCAGGGTGGTGTCGCGTACGGCTCGCGGCTGCTCGTAAATCTCCTTGAGCATGAAGTGCTTGAAGCCGCCCTTTTCCGCCATGATCGGGTCCCAGGTAACGTGCTGCACCTGGCGCTGGATGGGCTTGCCGTCGAAATCCGTTAGGTGCACGCCCTCGGCGGTGACCACGGCGAGGTCGCCATCGGCGAGAAAAAAGATATCGCGGGTGTGGTAGAGAATTGCGGGAACGTCCGAGGCCACAAAGTATTCGTCGTTGCCCAGGCCGACCACCAGAGGAGGGCCGTTGCGCGCGGCGACGATCTTGTTAGGCTCATCGACGGAAATCACTCCCAGAGCAAACACGCCGCTGAGTTCTTTCACGGTGCGGCGTACGGCTTCTTCAAGTGTGGGGCGGTGGCCGTTGCCGGTTTTGAAAAGGTGCTTTTCGATCAGGTGAGCGATGACTTCGGTATCAGTTTCCGTCGTGAACTGGTGGCCCTCTTCGATCAGCTTTTTCTTTAAGCTGAGATAGTTCTCGACAATGCCGTTGTGTACGACAACAATTTTTCCGGTGCAGTCGCGGTGAGGATGAGCATTTTCTTCCGTGGGACGTCCGTGGGTGGCCCACCGCGTGTGGCCAATGCCATAGGTGCCGTCGAGCGGCTTTAGGCGAATGGCTTCTTCCAGATTGCGCAGTTTGCCTTCCGCGCGCCGGAGCTGCAGCTTATCTCCATTGCCGGCAACGGCAATTCCGGCAGAGTCATAGCCGCGGTACTCGAGCCGTCGCAGACCCTCGATGATGATCGGAACCACTTCCTTCTTCCCGACATAACCAACAATGCCGCACATGCTGTAGCTCCAGGAATTCAGTCTGCGAGGGAGCAGCGAAATTCTTCAATCACCGGATTGGTGAGTACTTCTCGAGCAATGCGCTCAACTTCGGTTTGCGCTTCTTCACGGCTTAGCCCGCCACCGAGAGTAAGCTCGAAATACTTTCCCTGGCGCACTTCCTCCAGACCCTTGTAACCCATCTTATCGAGCGCGCCATGGATGGTCTTGCCCTGGGGATCGAGAACGCTCTTCTTGAGCGAAACGTAAACGTAGGCTTTCATGGAAGCCTCAATTATACGTCACCCGCTGTCACGCCTAACGTGAACAGGTGTGACCAAAGTGAGAACATGAGTGTGCCGAAGTCCCGAACGTTTTGCGGTTTGATCGAGGTCGCGGAGATCAAACCAGGTTCGGTGGGCGACTGGTCTGATCGTCCGACCTATGCGTCGAGTTCCGCTATCTTGCGCTGCAGATCGGCTTGCGCTTGTTCCAGCATCGTGCGATGCCGCACATTCTGGCTTTGCTCGAGCTCTTGAGCCACTCTCTGAAGCGACAGCCGGAGGCTTTCTTTTTGGCGGAGCCGATCAGTCTCTTCCCGCGACAGACACGGCTTCTCAGGCATGCTTGTTCGGCTCGCATCTTCCTGTTGCGCCTCCACGGACTTACTTTCCCAGCCCCGGGCCATGGACAGATTATAGCTTGGCCTATGGACTTCTCGAAGCGTCGCACAAGCCCGCGACGACTTTAGACGACCAACACCGCTCCCATTCTAGGGCGCCCTGTTTTACAAAAAACGAAACCAGAAAGATAAACGACGGCTGACCCGACACTTGTGCTTATAATCCCACCAGAAACTGCGGGCGGGTATGGCGGCTCTTCACGAGGGGGAAGGGTCGCAGGAGTTTTAATGTTCCCCTTAGTTATGCCCAACTCTGCGGTGGACCTGCAGCGCTGCTCAACGCTGCTGGAGATAGCAGAGGTCGTGTCTTCTGGCTCCGAGCCGGACGAAATATTTGGCAGTCTCGCCTCGCGGCTACGCAGCGTTATCCCCTTCGACCTGGTCAACTTCGCTCGTTGTGAACCCGCCCGAAACATCATGAAGATGTATGCGTGGGAGGGAGCGGAGTGGCCGCCCGAGCCCATGGAGATTGCGGTGGAAGAAGCCGCCGTCGGGGCGGTTTGGCGGAATCAAACCGTCCTATCCGTCGCTGATCTGTCAACCGAGAAGCGGTTCGAGCCGGATTTGCAATGGCTGCGTGCGCGCGAAATACGCTCCTACTGCGCGCTTCCCCTGACCACGTTTCACGAAAAGCTGGGCGCGCTCGGGTTCGGCAGCAAAAGGGCCCACGCCTTCAGCGCTCACGACGTTCAGTTCCTGCATCGCGTTGCCGAGATCGTCGCGCTTCGCGTAGACAACACGCTGGCTGAAAGTTCCCTGGTGGAAGAAAAGGCGCGGTTGCGCTTGCTAATCGATATAGGCACGGTTTACGGCAAGGCCTCCGATTTGCGACAGTCCGTCGCCTCCATTCTCGGATCCCTACAGAGGTGGGCGGCGCAGGACTATGTTGGCATTTACCTCTACGACGAGCTTTCCCAATCGTTGCGTTTGCACATGGCCGACCCACAATTGGCGGAGAAAATGGTTCCCCAGGGTCTGACCCCGATCGACGGCACACTGGCCGGACAAGCTTTCCGCAGCCGGAAGAGCGTGGTTCTCGATCATTCAGCTTTGTCCGGTGTCCCCTTTTCCTCGGTCACGCGTGGGATGGAGCTTGGGGTCAGGTCTCTCTATCTGGGTCCTCTTCTTTCCGAAAAGGGTCCGTTGGGAGTGCTGAAAGTGGCGCGGCGCGAAGATCACCCCTTCTCCCCGCGAGATGTCGAACTTCTGGAAGATGTGGCGGCGACCGCTGTGCCGGTGATCGAGCGGGCTCGGATCGGGAAAGATCTCTCGCCGGAAGGAGGCTGGACGCGGGCTGGGCCAAGCCTGAGCCAAGGACTCGCATCGAGCGTCACTTCAGCACGCGCTGGCCAGATGCCGGGCTTAGCAACGGCGAAGGGCGCTGAACCTCCACAGGCGACCGATTCGGTTTGGTTTGGGGCAGCGGAAGCTTTGCTTGAGTCGGAACAGCTGTTGACCGCCTACTTCAACGCGTCCAATGTGGGGCTGTGCATTCTAGATAAGGACCTCCGCTTTCTCGCAATCAACCACACTCTGGCGAAGATGAATGACATACCTGCCGCCGCGCACCTGGGGAAGAGCGTCCGCGAAGTGCTGGGAGATTTCGCCGAACTGGTCGAGCCACTCCTGCATCGCGTATTAGCGACCGGGCAACCCGTGTCGAATCTCGAAATCAGCTTCATGCTGCCCAACCGGACCGAGCCCGGCCACTGGATGGAGCATTTCATTCCCATCAAGGACGCGACCGGCAAGGTTACGCAAATCGGCGCGGTTGTGGTCGAAATCACCGAACAGAAGAAACTCGAAGAATCGCTCCGTGGTGTCTCGGAGACGTTGCGGGAAGAGAAGAAGCGGCAGCAGGTAATGATGGGAGTGAGCCGCATACTGGCCGCTAAGTGGGACGTGCGGCAGTCTTTTCCCCAGGTCTCCGCTTACCTGCGCCGGGTTCTTCGGCAAGAGTACGCTGCCCTTGCGTTGCAAGATGAAAAAAGCGGGCAGTTGGTCCGGCAGGCCATGGATTTTCCCTTGCGGAAGTGGCCGACGGGTGAAACCGAAATCACCGCCAAAGGTCCCGGAGTCAGAGCCTTGCGGGAACGCGCATCTCTGATTTTCAACCGGGACGAGATGCAAGGGTTCCATCCCGGGACTACGGATAACCTGCTGGCCGAGGGTCTCAAGTCGTTGTGTTGTGTTCCGCTGCTCCGGCCGAAAGGTCCAATGGGAGTTCTAGTACTTGGCAGCACCCGGGCAGACGCCTTTAAAACAGACGATCTGACCCTGCTGAACCAGGTTGCCGCTCAGCTCGCGATCGCTTTGGAGAACGCGCGGGCGGCCCGCGAGCTGGAGCAGCTCAAGAACCGCCTGGGGCATGAGAGACGCTATCTGGAAGGTGAAACCCGCCCCAAGCTGAATTTTGAGGAGATCATCGGCGAGAGTCCGGCGCTTCAGCAAGTGCTCGATCAGGTCGCAGTCGTCGTCGACAGCGATGCCACCGTTCTGCTCCTGGGGGAAACCGGAACCGGCAAAGGGCTCATTGCACACGCCATCCACCGCACCAGCAAACGTAAGAACAGAAATTTTGTCACTTTGAATTGTGCTGCGATTCCCACCGGGTTACTGGAGAGCGAATTGTTCGGACACGAGAAAGGTGCTTTCACCGGGGCGGTAAGCCAGAAGCTTGGGCGCCTGGAACTGGCTGATCATGGGACGCTGTTTCTGGACGAGATCGGCGAAATCTCTCTTGAATTGCAGCCCAAGCTGCTGCGGGTCTTGCAGGACAATGAGTTCGAAAGGCTGGGAGGGACGCGCACGATCAAGGTGGACCTGCGCGTGATCGCAGCGACCAATCGGGATCTGACCAAGAGCGTCGCTCAGAAAGAGTTTCGCAGCGACTTGTTCTACCGCTTGCACGTGTTCCCGATTCGTCTGCCGGCTCTGCGTGAAAGGCGCGAGGATATCCCGGTGCTGGTCCGCTACTTTGTTCGGAAATTTACGGCTAGGATGGATCGCGCCATTGAGACTATTCCCAGCGATACCATGAACGCCCTGATCAATTGGCATTGGCCGGGCAATGTAAGGGAGTTGGAGAACTTCATTGAGCGATCGGTTATTCTCACCGAGGGAACGGCATTGCGAGCGCCCCTGGCTGAGCTGCTGGCCCACGATCCCGGCGCGGAATCGCTCGAAAACTCAGAAAGAGAAATCATCCTGCGAGTACTGCGGGAGACTGGCGGAATGATCTCTGGACCCACCGGAGCAGCCCGTCGCCTCGGCATCAAGCGCACCACTCTGCAGTCCAAAATGCAGCGGCTGGGGATTACGCGCCAAGACTACTCAGATCAGGAACCGGATTAGTACCCATCTCATCGGGTGCAAAGCCAGAATCTCGATGCGCATCTCCCTTTTTTTTTCTGGTTCTTCTAGCGGCGCCGGAGGAATTTCAAGTGCCGATTCATCCTCCATCTGCCGAATGGTCGGCAGCCGGCGGATCGTAAGCCTGGCGGTCTCCCGTGGTGAGCTTTTCTTTCTGTAAGTTGGAACGCATTCGCGCTGGGCCAGTCTGGAACGATGATTGCAGTGCCTTCCTCGATCGGGAAGGACGCCGGTGTGGTTTCCCGATCCCGGACGGGTTGCTCCCTTTCAACCGCCGCCCGCATGTGGATCAGGAGTGAAGCATGTTAGTGGCTAGGAACTATCAGCCGAGCAACTTAGTCCGCTTGATGCCGGCGCGGGCAGGCATCTCCGCGCAGGCCAGCCAGATATTGCGGAGCGAGGCGTGGCGTAGGGCGGTCCCGGAGCTGGGGCACGATCAGGTCCCCAGCAAAGCCAGCCCGGGGGAGACGGATCCGCTTTACCTTTTTGCCTGTCAGGTGGAGTGGGAACAGCGGGCCGATCCCAGTGCCGCGTGGGAAGTCATTTCCGGCGCGCGCAGTTCGAATCAGGACACGCGAGCCCACGCCCGGTCCCTGCTGGAACGTGTGCAGCGGCCCAGATCACCACTCCCGGAGGACAGCAGCACTGAGTACAGAGACCCACCACGTTCAAAGGAGGCAGGCATGAGGGCTCCCTACGGTCTCGACGTTATCGAGAGCTGCATGGGTTGCAAGGCGAGCCGCGAGGGCTTTTTCTGTCGTTTTTCACCAAATCTGCTCAGGTCAATCGACGGAGCCAGCTACCACAGCGTGATGCCTTCCGGCGCACTGCTGTTCGTAGAAGGGCAGACGCCGCGCGGTGTGTATGTTCTTTGCTCGGGCAAAGTGAAGTTGTCCACCACGTCGAAAGAAGGCAAGGTGTTGATCCTGAAGCAGGCTGAAGCCGGGGAAGTGTTGGGGTTGAGCGCCGCTATTTCTGACACCAACTACGAAATGAGCGCCGAAACCTCTACGCCCTGCCAGTTGGATTTTATCCGCCGGCAGGACTTAATGACCCTGCTGCAGAACGACAGTGAGGTGGGCTTTCGCGCAGCCCAGTCGCTTAGCCGTGAATTCCAAGGAGCATACCGCGATATTCACGACCTGGTGCTGGCCCGCTCTTCCTCCGGAAAGCTCGCCAGACTGCTGTTGTCGTGCGCTCCCCAACCAAGCCAGGAATCGGACGAACAACGCTTGCGTTCCGCCATGACCCATGAAGAGATGGCGCAGCGCATCGGATCCTCGCGGGAGACGGTTACAAGACTCCTCAGTTACTTGAAGAAAAAAAGGCTCATCCGGCTTGAGGGATCGACGCTCGTCATTCGCGACCGGAGCGGGCTGGAGGCTCTGGCTGTCTAACTTTTCCCCCCGGAGGCCGGATTCGAAACTGGGACCGGCCTCCATTTTTATGTGTGACAAGTCTGCCCGCATTCCCAGCCGAGCACAGTGAGTTAATTGGCAAAGTGCCTCTGGGGCGCCGGCCCCGTGAACCCGGGGGACCGCGGCTCCTGGAGCGGCAAATTCAGAGCCCGAAAAGCTCGCGCAGTCGTTTTGTTTGAGCCCGGCTGACTGGAATTTCGCTCTGCTTCTTATCGTCCATGCGCAACTGATAGGAACTCTTGAACCAGGGCACGACTTCGCGGATACGATTGATGTTCACCAGGTAAGAGCGATGAGCCCGCCAGAACAAGCCCGGATCCAGGCTGGAAAGTAGCTCTTCCAAAGTGCGGCAGTTGGAATGCCCTTCCATGCCCGATGCGCCGGCCGTGACCACGGTAATCACGCCGTCCTCAATAGAGGCGTAGCAGATTTCCCTCTGGTCCACCAGAAACATTCGCCCCACAGCCTTGAGCAGGATTTTCGAGGTTTGCGGCTTTGGCGTCTGCAGCATCCGCACCAGCGCGTCGATTTTCTCCGCCGGCAATCCCTCCGCTCCCTGCTGAGCGCGGGCCTTCTGCACTGCCAGCGCAACCCGCTTCTTGTCGAAGGGCTTCAGCAGATAATCCACCGCATTCACTTCGAACGCCTTCACCGCATATTGGTCAAAAGCCGTGGCGAAAACGATCTTGGGCAAGGGAATTTTCTTGTCGAGAAGTTTCTTGATGACGCCGAAGCCGTCGAGTCCGGGCATCTGGACGTCGAGAAAGACGAGGTCAGGATTGTGTTCTTTGATGAGGTTGACGGCTTCGAGGCCGTTTTTTCCCTGCGCTACCAGGTTCACGTCGCCGGCGCTTTTGAGCAGGTAGGCGAGTTCATCGCGAGCGAGTTGCTCATCGTCCACGATTACCGCAGAAAGGGGCATTCTGACTCCTGAGATCGGGCTCTCAGAAAAGTATAGCGACCGCGTTTTGCGGTCGTCAATGTGCCCGCTCCATCGTCCCTGTTCTTCCAGACAGTACGGCCCGCTCGGAACTCAGCGCGGCTGCTGCATCATGCCGCCCATATCCATCTTCGTGAAGCCGGGTGGGACCTCAAACAAACTGGCCGGCTGTGTGCCCTCTTGAATGTTGCGCAGTTCTCCGCCGCTGTTCTTGCCCTGCCACTTCACCGGAAACCGCAACTTCGGGTCGAGCCAGAAGTGGCTGACCTCGCCGCTGGCATTGGTCGTCTCATATTTCACGGTGGCGCGCCCGTTGACCGTTTCATCACCCACCTTATGGCAGCTTCCGCCCTTGTTGGAGCCCACCTTCTGCCAATCGCCGCAGGCGTTCTCCACGTCGCCCGCCTGGAAGAAGGCATAGCCGAGCCGCTGGCCTTGAGACTGCGCGGGGATCTCCATATACATGTGCTGCTGCGCCATCAGGACCGTTGTAGTCTGGTTGGCGAAATTCATGATGACTGCGCCTCCGCCGCGCGGACTGCTCGTTTGCGGTTCGGCGCGCATCCTGTCCTTGGCGAAGTAGAGCTTGGCGGTAGTCGGAGTTCCCGGCTTCTGCAGGTCCACGATCTCCGCGGAGAATTCCGCCTGCGCCAGCGCGAAGGTACCCGCCAGCATCAGGACAACAAAGCAAGAAGTACGGGCGATCAATCGAGGCATGTGGTCTCCTTTATTTTCGCAAAGCCCGCCGACACGCGTTCCGCACGTCTCGCGGCAAGAGCGCAGGAAGAATAACAGAAGTCCGTTGCTGGCTGACAACGTGCCGGAACAAAGTCAATCACCGGGAGCATTCGAATTCCATTCTGATTCAGTGCCCGTTTTGGCCTTCAGGCTTGGACAGCTCCCTGGAGATCCATTTCGACAGGAACGTGCTCTCGCGATCCTTAAAGCCGAGCCTCCGGTAAACCTTGAGCGCTGTCGTATTCCGGCGGACGACCTCAAGATGAAGCGCCCTCACGTTCAGCGACCGGGCGGCTTCTTCCACAAATGCCATCGCCTTGCGACCCCAGCCCCGCCCGCGATACTCCGGCATCAGGTAGAACTCGTCGACAAACGCGTCGCGGCCCAGCCACTCCAGGCTGTAGCCGAAAGCGATCACGACATAGCCAGCAGCCGCTTCGCCATCCAGAATGAGCCACGCCCGGCCGAGGTCGGGATCGCGCAGCAACGAAGTCAAAGCCGCTCGAGCTTTCTCCTCGTCGAAGCCATGTCCGTCAAAGGCATAATACGCCCGCATGAACTCCAACAAGGTGGCCGTATCGGATTCAGCAGCCAGGCAAAATAACGGCTCGGCGGTCACACCACATTCTCCAGCGCCAGCGCCATGCCCAGCCCGCCACTGACGCACAGCGTGGCCACGCCGCGTTTCGTGTTGCGCTTCAGCATCTCGTGCAATAACGTGACCGTGATGCGCGTGCCGGTGCAGCCAATGGGATGCCCGATCGCGATCGCTCCGCCGTTCACGTTGAGCCGGTCGCGGTCGAAATTCAGTTCGCGGTCACAGGCCAGCACCTGGGCGGCGAAGGCTTCGTTCAGTTCAATCAATCCGAAATCGTGCAGCCTGAGGTTGTGTTTCTCTTCCAGCTTGCGCAAGGCCGGGACCGGCCCAATCCCCATGGTGCGGGGATCGACTCCAGCCGAAGTCACAGCCGAGATTCGTGCCAGCGGCTTCAGGTTGTTCGTCTTCACGAAATGTTCGTTCGCCACAACCACGGCGGCCGCGCCATCGGTGATTCCCGAAGAGTTACCCGCGGTAACGGTTCCGCTTTTCGAGAATACCGGAGCCAGCTTTCCCAGCTTTTCCATGCTCGCGTCCGCGAAGGGATGTTCGTCGCGGCTCAATGTGGTTGTGCTCTTCTTGCCCTCAATAGTGACCGGCGCAAGCTCAGCATCGAATCGGCCAGCGGCAATCGCCCTGCCAGCGCGGGCTTGCGACATCAGCGCGTATTCATCCTGCTCTTCGCGCGAGATCTTGTAATGCTCAGCCAGCACTTCGGCGGTTTCGCCCATGACCATCTTTGCCATGGGACAGAAGAACCCATCGCGATACATGCCGTCGACCAGTTCCTGATTGCCCAGCCGGTATCCCCAGCGTGCTTCAAGATAGTAAGGAACCCGCGACATGGACTCCGTGCCGCCGGCCAGAATGCAACTCGCATCGCCGAGCAGAATAGCCTGATAAGCCAGCGCGATCGACTTCATCCCCGATGCGCAGGCCTTGTTCACCGTGAACGCCGGTACTTCCTGCGGCACACCGCTGCGAATGGAAATCTGCCGCGCCGGATTCGGGCCGCCGCCGGCCTGCCGCGCATTGCCGAAGATGGTTTCTTCCACTTGCTCCGGCTGGATCTTGGCGCGCTCGATTGCAGCCTTCGCCGCCACCACGCCTATGTCGGACGCCGTCAGCGAAGCCAGCGATCCGCCGAATTTCCCGATCGGTGTGCGCACCGCGGAGAGAATGTAGACTGCCTGCAAAGTATTACCTCCAAGCATTGGAGTCTAGCAGGGTGGGGAAGGGTGCGAGAGGGCGGGTTAGGCGAATGGATTCGCGATCCGCAGGTTTTCAATCTTGCGCCCGTGCTGAAAGTCCTCGCTGTAGAGCTGCTCGCACTGCCCTTCCAGCGCCGCCGCAACGATGAGCGAGTCGTACCACGATATCCGGTGTCTCCCAGCGATCCGCAAAGCGGCGAAATAAAGGGCAGGCGAAGAATGTATAGCCAGCAGAGGACGGAGCACAGTGATGAGGTATTGTTCGGCCTCGGCCGCGCTCATTGGTTGAGCGAAACGCCGGAATGCGACGTTGAAGAACTCCTGCACGACCTGATAGCTGATTATTCCCTCGCCAGTGTCCGCAGCCCGTCGAATGAGTTGAGCAGCCTTTTTGGCTTTGGCCGGAGCCGTGTCGTCGAAGGTATAGACGAAGAGATTGGTATCAAGAAAAAACCTATCGCTCATTCATCTCGTCCCGAGTGTAAGGGCCCGATGACCGCACATGTCTGAGTCGTCGCATCAGCGCATCCACGGCGGCTCCGCCTCCCGCTTGCGCCGCATACTGCTCCAGCCACTCGCGGAAGGCTGCGTTTAGGGTCGTGTGCCGCGTCTGGGCTACCAGTCGCGCCTGCTCGATCAGGTTTTCCTCCGCGCTCAGAGTAATGTTCTTCATGTGAAAATAGTGTACACTATTTCCGTGCAACGCGGGCGTTTAATCTTGCAGTTTTCACTATTCTGTAACTAGTGTTGCGCCCCGGGGCTGAATGCGAATGCGTCAGGGTCTGCTCAAATTGAAAGTAGTAAGAGCAAAAGGCGTCCTAACATTTGTTAGGGCGATTCTCGCTTTAGCTTCGAGCGTGATTGTGGGCGTGATGGTATTCGGCCTACTAGGGTCTTTTCTCTTTCGCAAGGGAATCATGAGCGATGCCGCCCTGTTCGTCTTCCCGTGGTACGGGTTAATCCCCGGGTTCATCGCTGGCGCCATCTGGTACATAAAAATCATGGTTGGCAAATAAATGAACGTAGTCGGCCGTCTGCTCCGCCCTTGCCATTCCACCTAACCTCCGGCATAATAAGTGTTTGTTTCGACCTCGCCGGACTCTTCCGGAACAAGGATATACATCAGTGTTAATGATTCGACTGTCGCGCATGGGTGCGCGCAAACAACCGCATTACCGCATTGTGGTGATTGAGAAGGCACGCGCGCGCAATGGCCGGCCGGTGGAAGTGGTGGGAACGTACAATCCTCGCACCAACCCCGCCAGCGTGGAGTTCAAGCGCGACCGCGTGAACTATTGGGTGTCGAAGGGCGCGCAAATGTCAGAGCGGGTGGGCAAGCTGTTCTCCAAGCCCCCGGTCGCACCGGCGGTTCCCGCGGCATAACAACAGGGCTGCAGAAAGATTCCGCAGCCGGAGTGCCACAGATCGCATGACTGGACCCAATGACTGAAACCACTGGAGATGTTCGCGCTCTCATGGAGCAGATTGCGAAGTGGATCGTCGATGCTCCCGACCAAGTTTTCGTGGACCATCTCGATGACGACGTGATCGAACTGGAAGTCGCGGAAGCTGACGTGGGCAAAGTCATCGGACGTCAAGGCCGCAACGTCCGCGCCCTGCGCACGCTTCTGAGCGCCGCGGGAGTGCGGGCGCGAAAGCGATACACTCTGGAAGTCATCGACTGATGGCTGGCTTGTTTTGAAAGGGCGCGGCTTTTAGCCGCGCCCTGCTGGGGCAACGAGAATCCGGGCTTTAGCCCCCGAGGGTGTTTGCTTCCCTTCGCGAAAAGAGCGCCGGGGCAGGGAACCGGACCATTCGCGATCCTGAAACCAGTGCTGAGTTCATTACGCTGGCCCGCGTGGTGAAAACCCAGGGCCGCCGCGGCGAAGTTGCGGCAGAGATTCTCAGCGATGTTCCGGGGAGATTCGTTCTGGGGATGCGGTTGTTGGTGCTGCCGCGCGAGCCGGACGGTCGCCGTCGTGAACTTGAAGTGGAAGAGCTCTGGCCTCACAAAGGTCTGCTGGTGCTGAAGTTCGCCGGAGTGGATTCGATTTCCGAGGCGGAAGCGCTGGTTGGGTGCGAATTGCAGGTGCTGCGCACCCAGCGTTCGCCACTGCAAGCGGGATGGAACTACGTGAGCGACCTGGTAGGTTGTGCGATCCTTGACCATGATCGTGAGATCGGACGGATTGAGGATGTTCAGTTTGGAGCAGGCGAAGCCCCGTTGTTAATCGTGCGCGACGCTGCATCCCGGCTGGTGGAAGTGCCTTTCGCCGAGGCGTATCTCGGCAGCGTCGATGTAGAGCGGAAACAGGTGCGCATGAAGTTGCCCGAAGGCCTGCTGGAAGTAAACGCTCCGCTCACTGCAGAAGAAAAGCAGGAGCAGACGCAGCCACAAAGAAAGAAAAAAGGTTGACAGAAAGAGGCGCAGAGCGAAGCCTTTTACTGAGAACTGAGAACTGAGTCACGCGATGAAGGCCGACATTGTCACCATCTTTCCGGACTTCTTTCGCGGGCCGCTGGAATACGGGATCACGCGCCGGGCTCAGGAAATGGGGCTGGCGGCAATTCAAGTCCACGATCTGCGGGAGTTTACTCACGATCGTCACCGCACCGTGGATGACCGTCCTTTTGGTGGCGGCGAAGGCATGGTGTTGAAGCCGGAACCGCTGTTTGAATGTTTGGAGTCGATGGGCGTTGCGCCACGGGAGGAACGCCTTGCTGGACGAGTGAAGCAATCGGTAATTTTGCTCTCGGCGCAGGGGCTACCGTTCACGCAGAGAGTTGCAGCGGAATTGGCATCGCTTGACCGCATCGTTTTGCTCTGCGGTCGGTACGAAGGTGTGGATGAGCGCGTGGCCGACTTCCTCGCCGACCGCGAGCTTTCCATCGGCGACTATGTTCTGAGCGGCGGAGAAATGGCCGCGGCCGTAATCGTGGAAACGGTGATGCGGTTGCTTCCTGGAGCTGTCGGAAACGAAGCGTCAACCCAGCAGGAATCGTTTACGATTGACGTGAAGCCGAAAAGCTCGGGCGCTGCGGATTCGACTTGCGGCTCGAACGGATTGCTCGACTACCCGCACTACACCCGGCCAGCGGAGTTTCGCGGGATTGCGGTGCCGGAGGCGTTGATGTCCGGCAACCACGAAGAGATTCGCAAGTGGCGCCGCCAGCGGGCGCTGGAGAAGACGTTCCGCAACCGTCCTGACTTGCTGGAGGGTGCGGCGCTGAGCGCGGAAGATAAAAAGTTTCTGGCCGGAATTAAGAATTAAATTCAGTAACGTGCTGTTCGGAACAAGTTACATTTTGTCATTCCGAACCGGCGTTCTGTGCCGGTGAGGAACCTGCTGTGGGTCGGAGAGGAGCAGATTCCTCGCGCGATAAGCGCTTCGGAATGACATATCCGGAAAAAGAGTTTAAAGATAGGATTTCAGAATTCAGAAGGGCTAACCATCATGTCGAACTTAATCATCGAAAAACTGCTGGCCAAAACCCAACGCACCGACATTCCCGCATTCCATCCGGGTGACACCGTTCGCGTTCACGTGAAGATCAAAGAAGGCGACAAAGAGCGCTTGCAGGCGTTTGAAGGCGTCGTGATCAAGCGCGACAACGGTCCGCAGGCCAGCTTCACCGTGCGCAAGATCAGCTTCGGCCAGGGTGTGGAGCGCATCTTCCCCGTCCATTCCAAAGTGATCGACAAAGTGGATCTGCTGCGCTCGTCCAAAGTCCGCCGCGCCAAGCTGTATTATCTGCGCGGCCTCAAGGGCAAGGCGGCTCGCCTGCGCGACGTCGAAAAACCGAGCTGAACACTGTTTGGCTGAACATTGTTTCACCGAACATTGTTTGGCTGAACATTGCCTGGTGGGTCCGTTGCCTTGCGTCCTCAAGCAGCGGAAGGCAATCTCTATCCTGCGATCGCTGCCAGTTGCTCCGTGACGACTTCGAGGTCGGCGAAGTCGTGCGCGCGTGGCTTTTTCAACCGATCCAACACATAGCCAAGCAGGGGACGGTCGCCCTGCCGGATTTCCTGAAACTCCACGCCCATAGCGCGGTCCTCCGCGGTATATCTCACGTGCCCGCGCAGCGCAACGCTGACATCGCACATATTCAAAACCAGCCTTAGAGCAGTGCCGGGAGTGAGAAGATTTCCGGCGCTGATGAGGCATCCATATTCTGAAATCTGTTCCAGGCGTCCCTCCACGCGGGATTGTCCGCCGATCTCTGCCAAGTCGGCGCCTCCCTCCACCTGGAAGCGCGGCCGCCGGCGGCGATTCTGATCGCCCTTGCGGAAGGCATTCATCACCGGCTTCCGGTTTGGTCCGGCCGGAATGACCGGCAGATACTGCTCTTCCATTTGCCGCAACTCTTCTTCCCAGGGAGTCCTGCTGCCCTCGACACATTCCACCGTGAATTGGCCGCGAAGCGCTGAGTTGGGATCCGCAGTCCAGACTATCTGGCAAACGGACTTGTGGCGTCCCCGTTCCACCGTCACCAAATCTCCCACCTTAACATCGCGGACGCTCAGCAACCGCGCGCCTCGCGGGTGGATATCATAAGTGCAAGCCATCTCCAGACCGTCGCGTCCGCCGTTTTGCATGTGAGTGAGTCGAACCGGGAGGGCCAGGTGAATCAACTTCTCGATGGGCGCGGCATCGTGTGGCGCACCATCTTGCCGGGATTGGATTGCTTCGTCGTTCACCACTGCTCCTCGCGAACCGGATTGTCGTCAACATAGCAGTACATGTCCGACCGGACAATGTACGTTCGTAATCAAAGTAATGGTTACTAGTCCATCTCATAAATTGTTTTGGACAGGGCACGGCTTCAGCCATGCCGCGAGAGCTAATAAAGCCGCGGGTTTTAGCACCTGAGGGGTCCGGCGATTTCAGAAGTTTCGTTGGCTTCGCATCTTTCCCGCTTGCCGAAATCCGCGTTGGCGAGTGAAGATGGATGGCACACTTCATTCTCGGTTCAATGTCGAGCGCTGCGAAGGTTTCGTGCGAGTTCGTGCTTTCTCCGTCGGCGGCGAAACTGCGGCTGCTGAAAAAGCTGCGCTGCACGCTCCGCTATGAAAAAAATGCCTGGGCATCCGGCGCGGCCATGGTGGCCGGAGTGGACGAGGTGGGACGCGGATCGCTGTTCGGACCGGTGGTGGCGGCGGCCGTGATTCTTGACCGCAGTTACCGCGTTCGTGGATTGCGTGATTCCAAGCTGCTGCTGCCGGAACGCCGCGAACTGCTGGCGCCGCGCATTCGTGAACATGCGATCGCTTGGGCGGTGGCGGCGGTGGATGCGGCGCGCATCGACCAGATCAACATCTATCAGGCGTCGCGGCTCGCTATGCGCGACGCGGTGATGCGCCTGCAACCTGCGGCCGACCATTTGCTGATCGATGCCATGCGCCTCGATTGCGAGCTGCCGCAGCGGGCGATCATCCACGGCGATGCGCTTTCCGCCTCGATTGCGGCGGCTTCGATTCTGGCCAAAGTGGAGCGCGACCGCATTATGTGCGAGTGGGATGCGGTCTTCCCCGAGTACGGCCTCGCCTCGCACAAGGGCTACAGCACGCCGCAGCATCTGGCGGCGCTGGAGCAGTACGGTCCAACGCCGCTGCATCGGCAGTCGTTTGCTCCGGTGTGGAGTACGACGGCGGAGCAAGTGGTTTTCGAGTTCGAGGAGCCTTTATCATACCTTTGAAGCGCTGCGCCACCCCAAATCATTGGAAACTTACTTTCCATTTCCGGCGGTCTCGCCGTTCAGGCTGGAGTTGAGGTCGTTCACTAGCTTCGTGTTGCTCACGAGCGCCTGGCGCAGAATTTCTGCTTGTTGTTTGGCCACCGACCAATCCTGTTTCTCGACTGCTTCGGTTAGCCCCGGCAGCTCCAGGTGAGCGTACGTGAAGCGCGCGCCGTAGAGAATGTGTTTGAACCACGGCCTGCCCGGAATGCCTTCAGGATTGAGCCAGTTGCGTTCGACTTGCATGGTGCCGTGGTTGATCGTGGTGGCGAGTTTGGAATCGATTGCGCCGGAGGCTAGGGCGCGGCTTGCGGACTCATCCAGACGCTTGCCGGCGGCTTCGAAGTCGTCAATGGCGTCAAGTACTGGCTTCAGATCCAGTGGCGGCAACTGCCGGGCTTCGCCCGGCTGGACAGCCGAGGGCGGCTGTCCCCACATACCCTTACCCTTACTTAATTCACTCACGAACTGGCGAATGTTGCTGGCGTAGCTGGCGAAGTCGAAGGGGAGCAGGTCGGCGTTGGCCAGGCGCAGCGCCAGCACGCCCCACAACTGCGACATCAGGGTGTGATAGCGGTAGCCGGGATCGCCGAAGTGGTTCATCCAGAAGAAATCGTCGTAGGCCGAGTGATACACGCCATAGGGCCCGTCAAACTGCAGGCCGAGTACGGGCATGCCTACAAAGTTGAGAAAGACGGTGTGGTCGGAGCCGCTGCCGATGCGGGTGTCGGCCAGATTCAAATCAGTTACGTTTAAGTCGGTGACTTCTTCTGGTCGTTTGGCCTCGCGGCGCTCGCGTGTGGTTGATTCCTTCCATGCCTCATACAAAGTTTTGCCCGAGGGATCTTGCAACGTGCGGCTGGTCTCGACCAGCATGGGCGCCAGCGACGCTACTGCTTGTCCGTGAAAGTTCGGTCCTGAGGTGGCCTCATCCACGTTGATGTAAGCGACTGCTTTGCTGCGCAGTTCGTCGGCAAACTGCTCTCCCCATTCGGTGGAGCCGGTGAGGCCGACTTCTTCTCCGTCCCAACTGCAGACCACAATGGTGCGCCGCGGACGCGCTCCTTGCTTCGCCAACTTTCCCAGTGCGCGCGTCAGTTCCATCATCGACGCGGTTCCGCTGCTGGGGTCGACGCCGCCGAAGACCCAGGCGTCGCGGTGATTGCCCAGCACGATCCATTCATCGGGCAACTGCGCGCCGCGAATGCGTCCTTCGACCACGTAGTAAGGCTGAGTGGAGTTATCCATTTCGATCTTCACGTGCACCCGCACGCGCTTACCGCCGAGGTGATATTTGATGGGCAGCCCTCCCTGCCAGTCATCGGGAGCAATTGGTCCATCCATCGCCGCGAGCAGCGGCTTGGCATCGTGCCAGGAGAGCGGCAGCGCCATGATCTTCGGGATCGAAACCGCTTCTTCGACGGGAATGCGCTTGGCGCCAGGCACGGAAGCCCAGCCGGGAGTGAGTGGGTCGCCGGGGACCATGAAGTCGTAGGTGATGGCGCCGCGCTGAATGTGATACTCGGGGCCCCACGAGCCGTTGGGAACGACCTTGCCCTTCTTAAATCCGTCTTCGGCGGGATCGCTGTAAATGAGAATCGCCGCCGCGCCTTCGCGCTCGGCGGTGAGCGCTTTGAAGCCGCGATAGCTGTAGGGATTCGAGTAACGCACGAGGACGACTTTGCCCTTGACGTCGATGCCTTGCTTGCGCAGAAGCTCGTAGTCTTCGGGATTGCCGCTGTGGGCGTAGACGAGCGGGGCCGTCACCTCGCCGGATGCGGACATGCCGCTCCACGCCGAACTGATGCTCTTGTTCTTTAAGTCGGGATCGCCGGGGACGGGCATCTCGCGCAGGCCGGCGCGGTAATGCACGGGCGCGACCATCTCAAGCGAGGTGAACTTGGGATTGCTGCCGTAAACGTCGTAGCGGCGGATGACAACATCCTCCAGGCCTTCGTTGCGCCACTGGTCGGCGATGTAGCGGGCCAGTTCGTTGTTGCGTGCGGAGCCGGCGACGTGCGGCTCGGCGGTAAAGATGTGATGCTGGCGGCGTTCTTCGTCCGGGGAAGGAATCGCTTTGAACCTAGTTTCTATTTCGGACTCGTGCGCGGCGGCGGAAGGAGTGAAGCCCAGGATGGAAGTCTGGGCCTGAATTTGAGTCTGGGCCTGAATTTGAGCCTGAACGATGGGTGACGAGTGCAGTACGAGCGCCTCGAAGCACAGGGCGCTGGCGAAAAACAGCATGCGCCGGAGGAATCTCATTATCGGCATCTCCTGGCAAGACGAGTGAATGAGGAAGCGAGCCAAACGCGCGAGTTGTTCGCCCGCAAAGTACGCGGGCGATTCGCGCGGCTCGCCCAGATCCTTCGCTGCGCCAAAAGCGCTTGCTCAGGATGACAATCAAACTCAGCCGTTCCCAATGCTATTTAGCTTTATAAATCTCCGTCAGCAAGTCGGGCTTCGATTCATCGCGGACCAGGTGAGGGTAGCGCTCGCCGCCGTGGTAATCGAGCTTATAAGTTTTGTAGTAGTCAGTGTTCTCGACGAGAAGTTCGAGCGCAGCGGCGCCGCCCTTGCCGGCTTTGAGTGCGTCGCGCAGGACGTCCGGCGAGTATTGGCGGCCATTCACTGCGATCAGCTTCATGCCGGGACCAATTCCGGCCAGAGCTGCGGGCATGCCTTCGATCGTGTCTGTAATGGTGCCGTCCTCGCGCAGATCGAGGCCAATCGAATCCGCCACGTCCACGACGTGCCAGTTGCTTTCGGCGCCGCGCTGCATTTCAGATGAAACATCGTCATAGACGAGCTTCCATCCGCTGCCTTCGATTCCGCCCAGTGGTGCGCCGGGACCGTGGTTCGTCAACCGCTCAGTCCAGAAGCCGCGCCAGTCGTAGGCGACAACCTGGTTCAGCGTGGCGACGACGTCATCAAAAGTGTAGGTCTTCACCATCGGCCCGGTGCTGGGAGCGCCGTGGAAGAGCTGGCAGAAATCGTCAATCGTTTTCGCGCCCTTGCTCTGCTGGCGGATGATGACATCCACCCAGAGCCAGTTCAGTGTGTCTTCGTCGTAGAAATCGGTGCTGCGACGCCAGGATTGCCAGGCATGCGGAGAGAAATAAAGCTCCGGAGCGGCATCGGCAGTGTCCTGCAGATTGCGCCAGGTGCGGCCCGGTATGTGATCCAGGGCCGCGGCGGTCAAGGCTAAATCGTCGCGCGCCTGCTCCGGAGTGAGCAATCCGCTGCGGGCGGTCAGTACCGTGCCCAGATAATTCGTCAAACCCTCGTAAACCCATAGCAGATCGTCCTGCATCGGCTGCTGATAATCAGGCGTGGTGAGGTCGGCAGGACGCCGGTATTTTCCGTTCCACGAATGCACGTATTCGTGAGGGAGCAGGCTGGCTTCCATTTTGCGCGCGATTTCGTCGACCAGTCCGCGCTCGTCAACGCGGCTGTCGTCGGATTCGTGGTGCTCCAGGCCGAAGTGCGCGACGTGATCGCTGAGGCTGAGCAGGAAGTGGTAGTCGCGATAGTGATGCGCTCCGAAAAGTTTGTTCGCCTGTTCGACCAGATTCTTGTAATGGTCCCAGACTTCCTGCGGAGGGGCAAGCGCGGCGGCGCTGTCGGCGGCAATGTCCATCTCGGTGAGCGGGTCGTCGGCAAGCTTCACGACCTTAAGGAATTCGCCGGTGATTACGGGCGAGTCGACCAGTGTGGTCAGGGACGCGGGCTGGAAAGTGATCTGCGTCGCACCGTTGTCACCCGTAGTCGATGCGATAGGCAGCGGCGTGCCAAATTTCCAACGAGTGGGAAGTTTCAGAGTGGCAACGTAGGTGAGATCGTCCGACTTCCAGCCCTTGGGGTAGAGCAGAACCTGATTCCAACTAATCAGCGCCATTTTGTCGGTTGCGGAAGAGCCCGCGGAAAAGCCGCCCTCGAAGGTCGCGGGAGAAAGGAAATCCAGTTCAGCATTCACTTCCGTCGCGCCGGCTGGAACCTCGACATGGATGGTAAAGCCGTCGAGCAGATCGCGACGCCATTTCAGGGTCTTGCCGCTGGCGGAGAATTTGAGTCCGGCCAGGTCAATCACGGGGCCGTCGGGAGCATGCTCGCCGGGAATCCATTTCGGATAATAGAGCGTCAGGTCGCCGGCGCTGGCAGGAATCTTCAGTTTGGCGTGGAAGATTTTGCGGGGAGCCGAAGTGGCGTCCACAAAAATAGTTACCGTGGGCGGTGTGGCTGACCAACTGGAAAGTGCGAAGAATAAAAAAAGACAAACCACTCCCAAGATTTTTGAGAGTTTCATATTTAGGGCCCCCTGGGTTCGACGATCGAATTCTATTTTGCCAGACAGAATTTTAGATTCTAGCAGCCGGGAGAGCGGTGGTACATAGACGCACCTGCGCTGCTATCATTCCACGATGTCGCGCCGCGGCAAATTCATCACCTTCGAAGGATTGGACGGAACCGGCAAGAGCACGCAAATGCGCAAGCTGGCGGCTGCTCTGCGTGCGGCCGGACACAAAGTGGTGGAAACGCGCGAGCCGGGTGGGACGGCTGCGGGCGAGAAGATTCGCCGCGTCTTGCTCGACTCCGCCACCGAGGGTCTCTCACCGTTGGCGGAAATGGCCTTGATGTTCGCTTCGCGCGCTCAGCACATTGCCGAGGTGATCCAGCCGGCGCTCGATCATGGGCAAATTGTTCTTTGCGACCGCTTCACCGATTCCACGGAAGCCTACCAGGGTAGCGGACGCAAGCTGGGCAGTGAGGCTGTGCTGAAGTTGCACCGCGTGCTGTGTGGAGACTTGCAGCCGGATCTGACGATCCTGCTCGACTCCGACCCGGCGATGAGCGTGGGTCGAGCGCGGCGGCGAAACCGAAGGGCTTCGCATGGTGCGATAAAAGGCGGAAACGATAGTTCAAACAAGAACACGGCCAAACATCATCCTGACGAAAACCGGTTCGAACAGCAGAACCGAGCCTTTTTCACCCGCGTGCAGGAGGGCTACCAGGCGATTGTGGCAAGAGAACCGCAGCGCATTGTGAAGGTGGATGCCAGCGGTGCGCCCGCGCAGACGCACCGTCGGGTTGTGGGCGTTGTTGGGCGAAAGCTGAAGCTGGCGGCGAGAAATTCTTGAATTCTCGGAACCGAGGTATTCGTTTGTCATTTATCGTACGTTTGACATATCGTTAAAAATGACATATCATGTAAAATGTCATGTGCAATCTCAATGAAAGCCATACCCGTATTAACGAAAACGGGCGGATCGTTATCCCCTCCTCCTTTCGCCGCGCTCTAGGTATTTCGTCAGGCGACACCGTTGTTCTGCGCCTCGAAAACAATGGGTTGCGAATCACCACCTTGCGGCAACGCCTGGCCAAAGCGCAGCAACTGGTACGCAAACACGTTGCGCCCACCACTTCTCTGGTGGACGAGTTAATTGCCGAGCGCCGCGAGGCCGCGCGGCGTGAATAGGATTGTGCTGGATAGTTCTGCTCTGCTCGCGATTCTCCATGAGGAGCCGGGCGCGGAAATGTTCAACCAGCAATTCCATTTGCTGGAGAATGCCGCTATGAGCGCGGTGAATGTAGCGGAAGTTTACGGGAAACTGATGGGGCGAGGAATCGGTCCCGAAGAGGCATGGGAAGCTGTGATTGCTCCTATCCCCGAGATTTTGGACTTCGACACAGAACAAGCGAAAATTGCGGGCTGGCTGCAGCCGCGAACTCGTTCCCTGGGACTATCGTTAGAAGACCGCGCGTGCTTGGCTCTTGGGATCGCACTCAAAGCGCCCGTTTACACAGCAGATCGGGCGTGGAAAGACTTGAGGCTTAAGGTTGCGATTCACGTTATCCGATAACGCCGGTAGAATTGGTTCGCCTTTGCTACGAGTTGTGACCGATGCCCTTCTCTGATTTTCACGGCAACACCGAAACCGTCCATCGCCTGCGCGACATGCTGGCGCGGAAGCGCTTTCCCCACGCGGTGATCCTTTCGGGTGCACGGGGGTCAGGCAAGTACACGCTGGCGCTGATGCTGGCGCAGGCGCTGAATTGCCTGGCACCGACTGAGACCGATGGCCTCCCTGACTTCTGCGGGCAATGCGCGAACTGCCGCCGCATCGCTCAGGCTGCCGATCTCGATGCCCGCTTTGCCGAGGCGGTGGAGACGCGCGAAGGTCTGCGCGAGGCCGACAAGAAAGATACCCGCCTCTTCGTGCAGACTCATCCGGATGTGCTGATCATCCCTCCCGACCCTCCGCAGATGATGATCAAGGTNNTTCACCGACTCGGCCTTCATGAAAGAGGCGGCGAATTCGCTGCTGAAGGTTCTGGAAGAGCCGCCGGAGTTCGCTACGATTTTTCTGCTCTCGGAAAATCCGGGTGAACTGCTGGCAACGATCCGGTCGCGATCCATGGTCTTTCCCCTCGGTGCTGTCCCAGTGGAAGAAGTGGAGCGTTACCTGGCTGAGCAGCGTCCGGAATGGAAGCCGCAACAGCGAGCGCTGGTCGCCCGGCTGAGCGAAGGTGCCTTGGGCCGGGCCCGCAGCTTCGATGTGGAGGCCTATGTCGCCGCCCGTGGCGATGCGCTGGCCATCCTCAACTCGGCACTCCTGGGGGGCGAACACACTCAGCTCTTCAAGATCACAGAATCCTATCGCGCCGGCGCCGAAGGACGGGAGAAAACGGAGCAGCTTCTCCGCACGCTCTACTCCCTGCTGCGCGACTTGATGTTCCTGGGGTCGGGCGCGCCAGAGCTGGTTCAGAACACCGACATTCATGGCCAGCTCACGAAACTAGCTGAGGCTGCCGATTTCGACTGGATCGCCGCAGCCGCCGACAGGTTAGCCGAGGTGGAGCGCGGCATGCGCCGCAATCTGCTAAGATCGCTGTCGCTCGATGGCTTGAGCCTGGCCCTGGAGAGGGTAACCTAGAGAATCCTAATCACATTGTTTTCATTCGGTTACCAAGATTACTTCGGTGGTTCTACGCCCTTAAGTTAGTTTGTCCCTGCCATTCCCAGCGCCTATAATCGGCTTACTCTGGTTTAAGAATTCTCCGTCAGGTTCCGGGTAGCAGGAAGCGAGGGTGGAGTCTGTCTTCCCTCGTGCCAAGGTGGATGAAGAACCCGGTTATGCGAAAGCGCCTGCAAATCGCCCTGATGGCCAGCACCGTAGCCGCGACCTCTCTTTCTCTCACGCTCCAACTTCGTGCCGCTGATGACGGCAACGCGCCCTCCGAAAAGATCACCGCAACCGATGAGCACGGACGCACGGTATACGTGAACGAGCCCGTCCCGTCGAGTCCAGCACGACACGCCCAGGAGGCGGAATCGCCTCGGCGCGCGCTGATGTACTGGAGTTCCAAAGAGAATCGCTGGAAGGCCGTGCCTCCGCCGAATGCGGCGGCCATGCGGGCCGCGCGGTCGGCGGCAGCCGAGGTGAATGAATATCTGGGGCATGAGTCGAGCCAGTCGGCCAACGCCAAGATCGTGACCGCCAACTTCCGCGGTCCGGCGGCTACGCCAGGAGACATTGATAGCGCCATCGAGCAGGCTGCGGCGCGCCACAACGTAGACCCCAACTTGGTGCGCGCGGTGGTGAAAGTGGAATCGAACTTCAACCCCAATGCGGTATCGCGCAAGGGCGCGATGGGGCTGATGCAGTTGATGCCCTCCACGGCACGCCAGTTGAAAGTAAAGAATCCGTTTGACCCCGAACAGAATGTGGACGCCGGCGTGCGGCATTTGAAGCAACTTCTGGAAAGCTATGGCGGCGACGTCAAGTTGACCTTGGCCGCCTATAACGCGGGCGCGGGCGCGGTGGCACGCAGTTCCGGCGTTCCGCACTACGCCGAAACCCAAAACTATGTCCGGCGGATCACCAATCTGTACTACGGAGGGTCCGATTCCAACTCGGATAGCATTTCGCACGATCCGGTTCGGGTTCAGCGGGATGCGCGCGGCGTGCTGCACATCAGCAACACCGAATGAGATTCGCGGCATCTGTTTTCTTGTGGCTCTTTAGATTTAAGTATCTAAATTAATATCTCTCTGGCACCCAGGGCATTGGTTCAACCAACTGGTTCAAACATGCAGTACGAAGGCACGGGCTGGTTATTTTGAAGAGCTCATCGCGCCAGCGTAGTCTGTGGGGAGCGTTGTTGCTGCTCGCCGCGCTCGCCGCTCCGGCGGCGCAGGCGCGCGCCCGCCATTCCGACTCGTGGGCGCGAGATCATTTTGCCGCCGCGGAGCGCATGCGCGAAGCCCTCAACGGACGTCCTCCCGCCGATCAAACCCGCCGCGACTACCAGCGGGTGCTGAATGCCTATCGCTCGGTCTACCTGGGCGCGCCCGCTTCCCCTAAAGCTGACCCCAGCGTGGTTGCGGTGGCTGAGACGCTGGTGGAAATGGGCCGGCGTTTCGACGACAACAAGATCCTGAACGAGGCCATCGAGCAATACAAATTCCTGCGTCGCGAGTATCCCGGCAGCAAGTACCGCTTCGACGGACTGTTCACCATCGGCGAGATATACAAGGACGATCTCAATGATCCGGAAGCGGCCCGCTCCACCTTTCAGGAGTTTTTACGCCGCTATCCTCACAATCGGTTGGCCGATGACGCCCGTCAGGCCATCGTCGAACTAAGCCATGAGGTCGCAGCCGAGAAAGTAGCGGAAGCGCAAAAGGCTGCCGAGAGAAAACAGTCGCAGAAGGACACCGGGGCGAACACAGCGCCGAAGAACGCAAAAGACGCTGGGGATCCTCGCGCCTCGCTTGCGTCCGCGAAAGATGAATCCGCGGAACCGCGGTCCGCGCGAGTGCCGCGCGTGACCGGCATCCGGCATTGGTCCACGCCCGACTACACGCGCGTTGCCATCGACGTGGAAAGCGACGTGAAGTTTTCCTCCCAGCGGATCGATAGCCCCGCGCGCATCTTCTTCGATCTGCGCGACACCAAGCTGGCCTCCACGCTAATCGGCAAGAGCTTCGACGTGGATGACGGCTTCCTGAAAAAGGTTCGTGTGGCCCAGTTCGCGCCGGGCCGCACGCGGATTGTGCTCGAGGTCGACAACCTTTCCGATTACGACGCCTTCCTGCTGCCCAATCCCTACCGCCTGATCATCGACATTCACGGCAAGAACGGGCGGACCAGGCAGCTCAAGGACAAGGATAAGGATAAAGACAAAGAAGAAGATGCGGGTGAAGCAGCGTCCACCGAGGCTGATGGCAACGTTGCGCCGGAAGCGAAGTCTCCTGTTCTAGCGCAAACCGGTGGCGCGGTGAGTGTGGACAGTGACGACGGGAAGGCATCTGCGCCGGCGCCTTCCGCTATGCGTATGAAGCCGCCAACCCTGGTGGTGAAAAAAATAGTGGAGGCGGACGGCGACGATGAGGATACCAGCCGTCCATCGGCGGAAGCGGAGAAGCGGAGCGCTCAAGGTGTAAAGAGAGAAGCTTCGCCGTCGCGGACTACCGTCGCGGCGAAAAAGCTGGCTGACCGCGATCCCGACGGCGCCTCGGATGCTTCCGATTCCGCGGTCTCTGACGCAGGCAGAAGTTATCCGGGCGACTCGCGGCGCAAGCCTGGCTCGCGCTCACTGCTTTCTGCTAAGTCGGAGGGCGCTTCCGATGCTTCTGGGCTTGGCATTCGCGAGGCCAAGCCCACCGCGAGCGGCGGCCGCTCACTGATTCGCGCCCTGGGCCTGAAAATCGGCAAGATCGTGATCGATCCCGGCCACGGCGGCCACGATACCGGCACCATTGGCCCCAACGGCCTCGAGGAAAAAGATCTCGTCCTCGATGTCGGCCGGCGCCTGGGCAAGCTGCTGGAGGCGCGCCTGGGCGCGGAAGTGGTTTACACGCGCAAGGACGACACCTTCATCCCCCTGGAAACTCGCACCGCGGTTGCCAACCAGGCGCGCGCCGACCTGTTTGTTTCCATCCATGCCAACTCCAGCCACGATGCCGATGCCCGCGGAGTCGAAACCTACTACCTGAATTTCACCTCTTCACCGGAGGCGCTGGAAGTAGCCGCGCGCGAAAATGCGGTTTCGGAGAAGTCCATTTACGAACTGCAGGATCTGGTAAAGAAGATCGCGCTCAAGGAAAAAATCGAGGAATCGCGCGAGTTTGCCGGGGACGTGCAGGAGTCGCTGCACAGCGGTCTCGCGGTCAAGAGCCCGGCCATTCGCGACCGCGGTGTAAAGAAAGCTCCCTTCATTGTGCTGATCGGCGCCAACATGCCCTCGATTCTTGCCGAAATTTCTTTTGTCAGCAATCCCACCGACGAGCATCGCCTCGCCACCAGCGAATATCGCCAGCGCATCGCCGAGTCGCTCTACCGCGGCATCGCCAAGTATGTAAACGGATTAAGCGGGGTCAAGGTCGCCAGCAAGATGGACAAGGGCGCAGGCCAGTAATTCTTCACAACTCCTCAAAACTGATTTGCGCTCCCGCGGGCGATTCGCCTCGGCGAGGAGATCCCGTCCGGAACTTTTTCTCCCTCGCTGTGGTCTAATTACAGAAGGGATTTTTCGCCCAGCGGTTCACTCATGCGCCCAAGGTTCTTACTTCCACTGGTTATCGCTGCTTCTCTCGTCACTGCCGCCTTCGCTGCCGGCCCAGCCTCGGATTCGCCCGCCCCGCCCATCCTCCCCCAGCAGTTCGCGGGCTGGCAGATCCAGGGCGCGCCTCAAGCCAGCAAAGATGCCGCCGCCGCCGATCCAACCAACGCGGCCTTGCTCACGGAATATGGCTTCACCGACGTCGAAGCTGCCACCTACAAGAGTGACGACGGCCGCACGCTTAAAATCCGCGCCGCCCGCTTCGCCGATGCCAGCGGTGCTTTCGGCGCATACAGCTTTTATCTGCAGCCGGAAATGGCGAGGGAGGAGATCGGAGATCAGGGCGCATCGCTCAATCGGCGGGTCCTTTTCTACCGCGGCTACATCCTGGTCGATGCGGTGTTTAGCGAGATGTCGGTGATGTCGGCTGCGGGTCTGCGCGAGCTGGCGGGCACGCTACCGCGCCCCAGGGGAAACGAGGGCGAACTGCCTCCAGTGCTTGCCTACATGCCGCATCACGGTTACCAGACGAACACAGAGAAGTACGCAGAGGGACCGCTGGCCCTGGGCTCCATCGGCTCTCCTCTTTCCGCGGACCTGGTCGATTTCAGCGTGAAAGCGGAAGCCGTGCTCGGGCAGTACTCCACTCCGAGCGGAGCCGCCACGCTGATGCTGATTGAATATCCGACTCCGGCGGTGGCCGCCGAACATTTGCGCCGCATCGACGCCGCCCATCACGCCGAGCAGCCTCAACCCGGCGTCGCGGCGGTCGAAAACGTCGGCCCCTTTTTCGATAAGCGCACCGGGCCCATCGTCGCCATCGCTGCCGGTCCGCTCTCTCAGAGCGACGCCCAGATGCTTCTCGGCGCGGTGAACTGGAAACCCAGCGTCACCTGGAACGAGAACACCTATTTCGACAAGAAAAATAATATTGCCAACCTGCTGGTGAACATCATTATTCTGTGCATTGTCGTGGGTGCACTATCCCTGGCGGCGGGACTTGCCTTCGGCGGCGCTCGCGTTCTCATGCGGCGCTATTTCCCCGGTCGAGTTTTCGGTCATGCCGATCAAACTGAGTTCATCTCTCTCCACCTGGCTGAGACGGCACCGGAAGGTTCCTCGAGCCGCCTGCCGGGGGTCAAGGAGACTCCAAAAAGTTCTTAAGTGCTTTAACAGTATCGGGTTAGGGACATTTTGCCGATCCTGAGTCTCAAATTGGAACGATTGGCGCGAGTATTGATCAATTCTGTAAGTCATTGAAACCAAAGACATTTATTTCCCAAAAATTGCTTGACACCCCCCTTTTTCGGCCCATAAGATTTTGTCCAGAAAGTTTTGACGGAATTTAAGCCTCCGTTGGAACTATTCTCCCTTGAAAAGAGAAGGTCACCCTGTTGCCGGGTGGCCTT
>PMSQ01000028.1 GCA_003168355.1 Acidobacteriaceae bacterium
GCAGCAACATCAGGGCAAGCAGGCCCGTCACTTCGGAACCCATCACTTCCGGCTCTGGCCGGAGTTCGGTCAGCAACCGGCCAAGTCGAATCGCCTCGCCGGTTAGCTCGGCCCGCGTTACCTCCGCTCCCGCCGCAGCCGAATAACCCTCGTTAAAGACGAGATAGATGACCTGAAGCACCGCGCCCAGCCGCTCCGGCAATTCCTGCGGCGTCGGCACCTCGTAGGGAATCCGTTCCTCTCGAATCTTTGCCTTGGCGCGCACAATGCGCTGCGCTAGCGTACGTGGAGTGGTGAGGAAGGCCTTTGCTATCTCCTCGGTGGTCAGCCCGCACACCTCGCGCAAGGTGAGCGCAACGCGCGCTTCCGGCGCTAGAGATGGATGACAGCAGGTAAAAATCAGGCGCAGCCGGTCATCTTCAAGGAGATCGTCTTCAAGGCGATCATGCTCAAGGCTGTCCGCTGGATTGGACCTTTCCGCTGAACTCCATTGCCCTTCGAGATATCGCACGAGCTCGTCCTGAGACGCATCAAATCTTGCCCGTCGACGCAGAGTATCAATGGCTTTGAATCGGGCCGTCGAAATCAACCATGGTCGCGGGTTGCCGGGCACTCCACTCCTCGGCCACAGGCTCAGCGCAGCCGCAAAGGCTTCGTGCATCGCCTCCTCGGCAAGATCAAAATCACCGAGCAAGCGGATCAGAGTGGCCAGGATTCGTCCCGAATCCACGCGATAAAGGGAGTCGAGCAATTCGCGTATCTGCTCGGCGGAACGCTCGGACATGACACGCTCGGACATGACGACGACATTAGCAAACCAGCTGCCCCGAATCAATGTGGCAAACGGCGGATCGATGCTGGCAGATCGAGGCAAAGTTGCCCAGGTCGTGACACCTAGCTTCCTGCGATGCCGTAAGTCACCGCCTTTCAATTTCTTCGGTACAGCGGCTTGCAGTCTCGATTAATTTCAGTTGGCCCGTGTCCGGGAATAGTCTGGAGAATTCAATACGAACAAAGTGTGTGGCGAGCAGCGACTGTGGATGGCGGGCCGGCGCCAGGTCGAGCGACATAAAGTAAGGGTCAGAATTCCCCGAGGCATCGAGATTGACCGAGGATTCCACACGCGCCCATTTCGCTTGTGACATGGGTGGGTAGGCGCGCAGCAGATCATCGAATCTCAGACCAGCCCACCACGCGATCGCCTCCAGCCTTCGACGCAAACCAGCCTCGTAATCTGCTCATGCACCGAGAAGCGATTCAGGAGATTCCGAATATCGAGAGAGATGCTCAGGCCAGAAGCGAGCCTAGCCACGGTCAATTTCCATCCAGAAATATAGCCGGGATCAGGAGTGGCTCCGTTGTAGTTGTTCTTGAGCGGGGTAATCTGCGATTTGGTGTAGGTGGGCACGCTACGATTCTAGTCAGGATGTTTTGAATGGCTCATTGCTCAGAACCCTTACCGCCTGGTATCGCTCGACGCCGCTGGAATGAATTGAAAGATCTTGTCCGTCACAAGTGTTCCGTCCGGGAGCTTCTGAGTCGCCGCATAGACGACATCGCCCTCGCTAAAAGTGACCTTTTCAGGTGCAACTACCGTGACCGGGACATTTGCCGGCACGGAGATCGTCTTGGAGCCGTCCTGATACTGAACCACGAGGGTGGTGCCGCTGCCTTTCTGTACCGTGCCGTTCGTCATGCGTGAGTGCGATACGGAAGGACTGGCGACTGAGCCGTTGGTCATTCTGCTGTGAGTAGTTGCACCCGGCGGGTCTGTCAGAACGCTACCTTCCACAGCGCCACTCAGCTCAGGGGGAAATATGAAAATTTGCTTCGCCACTTCTTTTCCGTCGGCCTGCTCAGTCGACGCAACACCGATATAAGACGAGGGCGTGACATGACTCAAATCCGACGGGATCTGCTTATAGGTTGTGAGGGGCTGCTTGACCTCAACATGCACCACGCCTGAAGGTGTCTGAACGTCGAGTGAGCTTCCTGTAAATGACTGGACTTTCCCAATAACGCCGGAGATTGGAGGGGCCACTTGCTGCGCCTCGGTCGCACCGATGACGAACGTACAGGCGAGAAGGGTTAAGCCGAGATGTTGCGTCAGTTCTCGGAGCGCTGACTTGGGCTCCTGGGGCGCGGAATCAGCTCGGTACGCTTGTGAGATTTTCATTTGTTTCTCCTTGATGACATTTTTTCCGTAATTGTTGTTTCTTTAGTCCTTACCAGTTACAAGCAGGTTGTCGTTCACTTCGGCAGTTCGGTCCCAGCCTGCTTCCGCGCGGCGAGATCGATATCGCCATCACGCGCCCCCTCTCGCTGGAGCGCAGTAAGAATCGACAATCGAGAGTATTGCTGCGTGACCCTCTGGTTGCGGTCCTTCCCCGATCACGAAAGTTAAAATTAAAGAGCAAAAAGATTCGGCTTGCCGACCTTGCGAATGAACGATTCATACTTTTTCACCGGCAAGGAGCGCCTGGTGTTTTCGACACAATCGTTGGAGCGTGCCGATCTCAAGGTTTTTCTCCGCGGGTTGAGAACGAGCCGAATTCGATGCAGACGATCCTCTCATTGGTGGAGGCGGAGGAAGGCGTAGTCATCGTCCCCGCCTCCATCAGTAATCTCCGGTCGCACGGTGTGCAGTTCGTTCGGCTTATGCCGGATCTGCATCTCGATCTGATCGTGGCGTGGCGACCAGGTGAGCCCTCAGTCGTATTGCGCACATTTCTCGACTTTCTAAGTGCCAATACGGATGCGATTCGCGCAAAGGCCGAACTTGCTCTGTCTTCCATCGCCCGGATCAAGTCATAGCACTCCCGTCGTCTAGCTAAACTCCCGAATTGTCGGCAACCCTTCCCTTACCGGGTTAGGTAAGAGTAGTCCGTGATTCGGACCGAACCAGCAACCGCCGCATAGCCCCATCGGCAAACACTAGCCGACTTCTCATTACGGTTCCTGGGCACGATAGCATGCGAAGAACAATCAGGAATCAGAGAGATTCCCTAGCGCCGTAGTAGATAGCGGAGTGAAGCGCTTGCACACCCGATCGACGAGTTGTCCTGTTTTCAGTGGCACGCCGTGCTGGATATGGTGGTCGACAAAGCCCAACTTGCTGTAGAAGGCTAGGCCGCTGATATTGTCGGCTCGAATCGTGGCATTGATAGCGCGGAGGCCACGATTAGTGGCGAATCGACGGATCATGGCGAAAAGCGCAGACCCAACCCCGCGCCGGGTCAAGCCGGGTCGCGTGAAGGTGGCGATGTCCACAACACCGTCCGGCAAGGCGTCCGAGCGACAAAGAGTCTGGAAGCCAAGCAGCGATCCCGATTGTTCGTCCCGCGCTACAACGCAGCGAAGAACATTGGGGCCGGTCAGCATTGCAGCCGCAAGCTGGTCCGCGGTGAAGGGTTCTTCGTACGCCGTAGAGCCGCCACGCACGATGATGGCATTCAGCATCTCGGCAAGCTCAGCTGCGTCCTCGGCGCGGACCGGAGTCACAAGGATGCGGTCTGGCAGAGCGCTCACCATATCTCACCCGGTCGCCTCACGGAGTTACAAAGTCTGGTCAGGAGTGACGTCAAACGCTGCATACCCAAGGTCAAGTTGCCGAACGGGAGCATGCTCGAAATCCTCACGGCGCGGGTGCGACAGGTACTTTGCCCTCCGCGCGGGCGCGAATCAGGGTCCGAGTGAACGTCATCACCGTATCGACGCCCGCAATCGAGTCCTCCAGCGTTTCGGAAACAGTGAACGTCGGCTCGACACCCCGCCCGATCCGCACCCCGGGCATGACATCGTTCTGATACAACAGCAGCGGCACATGCACGGTCAGCTTCGAGTTGGGAAGCGTGAGAGTGGGAATGATACCCGCCGTTTCTCCCTGATAGCTCCCATCAGGCTCCTCCCCGATGATGGTCGCCAGACCCAGGTGTTGCATCATAGCCGGAACCTCCGCGGACGAAGAGCCGCTCAAGTTGTCGATCAGTACATAGACGTGGCCTGAGAAATGGTCCACGATTTTTGGCCTTTGTATCCCACCCGCATGGTCAGTCGCCAGGCTTAGGTCGACGAGTTGGCGCAGCGTCCAGTGTTCGAAAGGATGTTCGCGCACGGTCGCGGGGAGTGCCACGATCTGGTCGGGAAATAGAAAATCATCCAGGGTATAGGTGAGGTATTTGAGATCGTCGTAGGACTTGGGCTTCAACGTCCGGTCGAGGTAGAAGCGAAACGGTTGATCCGAAAGATAGGAGAGCAGGTCGCTGTTGTACCAGTCGATCCCGCCGTGATTGCCGCGCAGATCGATGATGAGATTCCTCACTCCGCTTGCCGCAATGTCGTGGAAAGCCTTGCGGAAAAAAGCATCGGTATCGGGTTCGATAAAGTTCCTCAGCCGCATGACGGCGACGCTGCCTTCGCGATCAATCGTAAGGGACAGCGGCGGGCCCGTCGCCGGCGGCGTCTCCCGCACATGAACCGCCACGGTTTGTGCTGGAACGCCGGTCACCTGGTGCCGGCTCGTGGCACCGTTCGCCGGGTCGCGAATCTCAAGCGAGTAGCTGGCCGACGGCCCTACGTGCAACAACAGATCCTCCCAGAAGGACTGGTTCAGTCGACCGTATTTCACCTCGTCCGCAAACCCTTCGGCGCTGCGGCCATCCATAAGCGTCCGCGTCACCTCTGCCATCGGACGGCCGTTAAGGCCCACCACTTCCATCCCCGGCCGGATCGACGCGTCCGCGCTCAGGTTCGCTTCAATGTAAGCCTTTCCCTCCCGGTAGCGAAGAACGAACGGGAACGTGTCGTCATAAGCTCGAATGGATTTCAGGGCGTCCGCAGGCGGCTTAATGCTGGTGTGGGAGTTGCGAATCGCAGCGATGAGCGGCGACAGGAGGCGATAGAACTCCAGATCGGTCATCGGACGATTCAGCCGACGCGCAACGGCATCTAGGCGTGAATCCATCTCCGCCTTCGGTGTATAGCGGTAGAGCCCGGCGTCAGCGTGTGCCAGCGTGAATCGAAGCCGCTGGAAGTCCGCCTGAAGCTGCGCCGGCGTAAGCTCGTGCGTCACGATCTGCGAACTGGGCTTTGCGACCGTCGCAGAACCGGCCGCCAACGCCGGCGCGACTGAGCACAGTCTTGCGCCAGCCAACACAATAGCGAGGTTGAGCAAAGTTGAACGCATTCGCTGTGACGCGCTTCTGGAAGCCCCATTCAATTCCATGTGATAGTCTGTTCGCTCCCCTTCTAAAGCGCTCGTTGTCCTTTGCCTGCATCTTCGTTTCTGGGTTCATCCACCCCAGCCGCCCAGCGAACGCGTGCAAGATAGTTTTACTAAAGCGTGACAATAAATGTGGTCTGAATACCAGCGATTACGATAAAAATTATCTGTGAGCTCCCTTGATGCTTTCGACCTGAAGATTCTTGCGGCCCTCCAGCGCGACGCGCGCATGCCGATGCCTGAACTAGCCGAGGAAGTCGGTCTGTCAACGCCGGCCTGCTACAGACGTGTACGCGCCTTGCGGGAAGCCGGCGTCATTGAACGCGAGGTTGCGATTGTGGCGCCGGTTTCCATGGGATGGCCCGTGACGATGATCGTCCTGGTGAAGCTGGAGCGGGACAAGGGTCCCGTTGTTGATGCACTCGTGCGGAAGCTGAAGAAGTCTGCTGCGGTCATCGACGTCTGGTACGTCACGGGCGATCACGACCTAGTGCTACACGTGGCGGCCGAGAACATGGCCGCCTACGACTCCTTTACGCGTCACACATTACACGCAGATGACCAGGTGCATAGCTTCGAGACTCTCGTGGTGCTGCAGCAGCCGAAGCGTGCAGCGGCGCTCGGCCTCTCTAGTTTGGCATCAACCTAAGATGCGAGACCAATCATCGTTCACGATTCGCGAGAGCTCTGGGATCATTGATTTCGTGATCGGCATCGTAGAACTTCACTGTTGCGCCAAGGGGTGGTAGGCGTATGAAGCACTCCTGCGGCTAACGTCGCCCAGGAACTGCCTGAGGGTTGCGCCGTCTCGGTTGGCCAAGAGGGCGAGTGCTGCCGCCCAATCAAACCGTCGAAGTGCCTCCTTCATCTGCTCTTCGTTTCACAAATTCAGAGTTCAGATCTCGATTCGCGCTGAAAGGACCACGAGATGCGAAAAGGTTTTACGAGAAAACCACAAGGGGACGAGCGCGCGACGCCAGTCAAAAACTACATCACGCCGAGCGGGCTGGAGCGCCTCAAAGATGAGCACCGGTTTCTGCTCACCAGGGAACGCCCGGCCGTGACGGAGGTGGTGGCGTGGGCTGCCAGCAACGGCGATCGCAGTGAAAACGCCGACTATCAGTACGGCAAGCGGCGGCTGCGGCAGATCGATGGGCGGATTCGCTTTCTCACGAAGCGAATCGAAGCCGCGGAAGTGGTGGACCCGGAAGCTCCGAGAGCGGGGCAGGCGGCGACGAGGACATTCTTCGGAGCGACCGTGCGCTATGCCAATGCCGCGGGAGCGGAGCGAGTAGTGAGCATCGTGGGCACCGACGAGGTCGATCTCAACCGCAACCACATCAGTTGGGTGTCACCTCTGGGCCGCGCGTTGATGAAGTCGGCAGCGGGTGACAGCGTAGTCTTTCAATTGCCGGGCGGTACAGAATACCTGACCGTGCTGGATGTGTGTTACAAGCGCATTTCTGTGGAACCGTTCCGTGAACCACCTGGATCCGAGGCCTCGGCAAAGAGACTCCCTCGCCGACGCTAATCCACCTGACGAAAAAGAGACGAAACGGCACAGGTGGTGAAAGAGCGACTACCCTAATAGCGCGCTATCCGCTTTTGACAAGCGACAGGAGATGAGTTGAGTCCTCATAAACGCGCTTGTGTTTACGAATATCGCGTCACCTCCCGAGTGGTCAGCAAACAGGAACTTACATAGAGCCTGCCCCAGAACGGCAGTGCGAGAACCGCGCATCCATGTCTCCCCAGCTGTTCCTGTCAGGAATAATCGGTCGTTCGATTGGTTCGTGATCGGCGAGAAGGAAAACCGTGAGAGAAGCCCGGCGTAGAATCCGCCTCTGCAGAATACTATTGTGCGAAATTAAAATGTGTCCGTAAACAATTGATAGCAAGCGAGATATATTGGTGGAGGCGGCGGGAGTCGAACCCGCGTCCGAAAATGTTACTGGTCAAGAGACTACATGCTTATTCGCGTTCATGCCCCAGTCATTAGGTGTTGCCACCCTGCCCGGGACGTTCGCGACCCACGCTCAGAACGGACAAGAAACGCTAGCCGCTAGCCTGTGATCTTAACCTCTCCGCCCAGACGTAACGGAGAAGAGCAGCCCTCTGTGTGACGTTCGCTCACAGCCCAAGGGCGAAGCTGTGGAAAACGGCTGCCTAATTAATTAGGCTGCGTATGCCATTTGTTGATTGGCAATTATCATTTTGCCCACGATTACGGGTGTGTGCACCNNGGATTGGCCATACTCAAAGAGCTACTTCCAGACTAGATTTAGCAGGACTGGAAGTCAATCGGTTAGATGACGAAGCCAGGATCCTGGCCTCAACCCACCTTCAGCACGATGCCCGACCCCCTAAGTAGCAGAGCCAGCTGACGTAATTTGTTTATAAATTCTGCTTGACATATTAATTTACTTAATTTATATATTAATAATATTAAAGCATTAGCATGAGTGAAACCAAGAAATCTTTGACAGACTGGCAAGAGCTGACGCAACTCACCCGAGGTCAGCGGATCGTGGTGGAGCGCGTCCGGATGGCGGAGAAGGACATCGCTATCGAGGGCAGCTTTGAGCTTCCCCAACTGGCCCGTCTGGGATTGGAAGATCAGGTTTTTATCACTGCCTTCGTTCGTTCTCACGGCTCCATTAAAGAAATGGAGCGGGTTTTTGGAGTCAGCTACCCGACCATCAAGTCGCGGCTCACTCGGATCGCTGGCAGCCTTGAGTTCGTGGAGACAAACCCAAATCCGTCGAAGAGCGAGATTCTGGAACGGCTGCGACGGGGAGAGACTACGGCGGAGGATGCGATCCGGGACATGGAGGCACTGAAATGATTCCGTTGGTGGCGGTTGTCAGTTTGCGCGGCCGTGAAAGTCGTACGCTTCGGATACGGGTTCCGCTGATGCTGTTGTGGCTGCTGCTCGTGCCCTTCGCGGTGCTGTTATCGCCACTGATTTTCATTGGCTGTCTGGCCTGCCGGGTGAACCCTTTCCGCCCGTTCTCGGTGGGATGGCAGATTCTGATGGCGCTGCACGATACGGAGGTTGAAGTCGAGCACCGCAGTGCCGGAGTCTCAATTTGCGTTTTCTAGGAGTCGAATATGAATGAACATCGCCGTCAGATTCTGCAGATGTTGTCCGAAGGAAAAATCAGCGCAGACGAAGCGGAGCGCCTGATCTCAGCTCTCGAGGAGGGGTCCGCCGGCAAGCCCTCGGAGAATGTTTACGGGTCGGACGCGAAGGCCAAGCCGAAATATCTGCGGGTGCAAGTGGACTCGGAAGATAATGACGGTCATGAAGGACCGACCAAGGTAAACGTCCGAGTGCCCATGCAATTGCTTCGGGCAGGAGTGAAGTTGGCTGGTTTGATCCCAGCACAAGCACTGCATCGGGCGAACGATGCCATCCATGAGCAAGGCATACCGTTTGACTTGACCCAAATCAAACCCGAAAACCTGGAGGAACTGATTGAGCAACTCAGCGACTTGAGTGTCGACGTTGATCAGAAGGATCACGAGACAAAAGTGAAGGTCAAGGTGTTTTGTGAGTGAGAAACATTCGCTGCGGCCTGATTGAATCGTCGCCTTCTTTTCGATGACATGTTCTTTCGGATTTCAAAAATCCTCCAGCTCGGGCACGCTGAAAAATGGAATACGCGTGGGTGCAGCGTCACCCAAACCATGCAGGCCTCCCATATAGACCGTGTGTTGACCATATTCTTTGTTAATTGCATCCATGACGCCGCTGATGGTCTCGCGCTTTTCATCATCGAAGAATCCTAAAGTGTGAAACTTATCCGGAATCAGGTCGAACAGCCATACGCCGACATGCATCGGAGTATTCGCGGGGCAGTCCTTCCAGAGCTCGCGAAAATGGTCTTGCAGGGTCATCGTGTCACGGCAGGCGTAGATGTTTCTGTGCGCATTCCAGCCCGAAGGCTCTGCCTCATTTTTGATTTCCCGAAAGCGATGAGAAAAAGCAATCGTGACTCCGATGCCTCGTGCCCACATGTTTAACCGGCGCAATTTTATCGCCGCATTGCTGAGCAGCTTCAACGCCACGTTGTAAGCTTGCTCTTTTGTCCGGTATTTCGGCGCCAGCACGTGCTGTTTCCCGATGCTTTTGCGCGGGGAGTCTGCCTTCTCCTTCCAGTCTTCGCCTTGCAGCCAATACCACATGGTCTCTCCCTGCACGCTGCCCCAAATATCCCGCATCTGTGGGGAAGACAGTTTGCAAAGCTGCTCCACCGTCGTGATGCCCCGATTATGCAGCCGGTGCTCCATCGCGTGGCTGATTCCCACCACGTCGCGCAACTTCATGCAGTGCAAGGCATGCGGCAGGTCTTTTTTAAGTAGGATCGTCAAACCATCTGGCTTGCAGAGGTCGGCCGCGGTCTTGGCAAGATAACAATTAGGCGCAAGGCCAATCGAGCAACGCAAAGCCACGCCAAGATTGCGCAGGGACTGCTTGATTCTGTAGCCGAGCGTGGTGGCATTCGGCAGAAATTGCTCGCGGCCCATTAACTGGCAAGCCATTTCATCCACGGAGAAGGCTTTGTAGACCGGCAAGTGTTCTTCCATCGCCTGGATAATCTTTTGTTGATACTCCACATATAACTTCGGACGGGCCACGACAAGATTTATATGCGGACATAGGTTTTTGGCATCCTTGACTGAAGTGCCGGTTTTCACGCCATAAACCTTGGCCTCATAGCTTGCTGCCAGGCAGCATGTCGAATCGGTGTCCACTGCCACGACTCCCACAGGCCGGCCGCGCAGCTCGGAACGATCTTGCTGTTCAACCGTAGCGAAATACGAGTTGAGGTCGAGGAATAGCCATCCTACGGTGGGGTATTGGCCCTCGGGAAACGCTGGCAAGGAGGCAGGCATGACTAGGAACAAAAAGCCTATCACGATAGCGAATAAAAAGCGAAATAAAAGTTGGACTTTCACTACTGATGAGCTATGCTTAATTGTCGGGAAGGTGGCACGCTCGCCTGATGAATAACATTGCGAAACTCGACGGAATTCGGTGGGAGCAGGAATATCGTGCGCGCCGTTACCTTGAATATATGACCTTGGAGCAACTACGACAGCGCCAGGACGACGTCATGCGGAACGGCTATTTCATTGCCCGAAACGGCAGGATGTACCCCGAATGCGGAAATTCTAAGGGGATCGAATGTCTGACGCACATCATGATTGAGGCACAGCTTCGCAACGTGACCCTCACAATGCCTCCATTTACTTTTTACAAGCACGCGCCACGGGCTGCGGAACTCTGGGACAGCCTGCGATTGGAAAATGGGACGTACTTACTCAAGTTTGGCAGATCTGATTACATGCCAGCCATGCATCGGGAAGGGAAAATCCGGATCTCTTCCGCAACGACATACGACGATTCTTCTTTGAACCCCTCGATTCGAGACGACGAACTCGAATTCACGGAGGAGTCGATTGGAGCGAAGATTCATGTCCCACCTTCAGGTGACCATACCGCTCCAATCGAGCAGTGGATAACAGCTCCCATAATTAGTACGCTGAAATACAGGATGAGATGCAAGAGCGAATATTACGTCGCATGTTTCGGTAAGCGATACGCCTATCGTATCTTCGATGATTTCGCTCCTTATGATGCATGTTTGGTCATTCGCGACCCGGGGCGATTTATCGACACAATCCAACAATGCAGTAAAACATGTCTTCCCGGATTTCAGTTTTGCAGCTTACCCGTAACCTATCGAGACCCGTTCTTTCCGACACATGATGATGACGTTCCCTTTTCAAAGCATTTCAGATATGCATACCAGCATGAATTCAGAATAGTCTGGGAGCCGTTCACTCCGATGCAGAAGTTGCCTGTGGTTAACCTTGAGCTTGGGCCGCTCACCGATTACTGCGATCTCCTAACGCTCTAGCCGTGACCCAGTCTCGCTTTCACCTCTGGCCATTCCGCATCCAAAATGCTGAAGTACACCGTATCGCGCACGCGACCTGTCCACGTGATCAGATGTCTGCGCAGCGTGCCTTCTTCCTTAGCGCCGATGCGCAGGATGGCGTTGCGCGACCTTTGATTCAGTGCGTCTGTCTTCAGTTCTACGCGAATGCATTGCCAGACTTCGAAGGCGTGCCGCAGCATGAGATATTTGGCTTCGGTGTTGACGATCGTACGCTGCCATGCCGGCGCGATCCAGGTGGAACCGATCTCTACGCGGCGATTGACGCGGTCGATGTTCATGAAGCGAGTACTACCGATCACTCTCCCCGAGCTGCGTTCGACGGTTGCGAACACGACCGATTCGCCGCGTTCCTGCTCGGCAAAGGCCTTCTCCACGAGACGCTGAAAGTCCTCGCGCGCCTTCATGCGGTAGGGAATCCATTGGAAAATGTTGTCGAGAGCGTCTTTCGCAGCCTCCCAGAAGATCTCGGCGTGTTCCTGGCGAATCGGTTCGAGGCGGACGGCAGAACCCTCCAGGGTGACTGGCGTAACGATATTTAGCGGAGAAGCGAGCGAACTCATCGTGCATTCCCTTCCTGAAGTCCATTATCTTGCATCTTGCGCCGTTTTGCGGCATCTCAACTACGACGCCACTGCGGAATAAAAAGCGTTGACCGGCGATGATCTCATCCGTCCAACATGATATGAACAGGCGATGTCAGAGGTGTTGCCGGTGAAATCGCAGTGTTTGCCCTTCGCGCAAGTCCCGCATACCACTCGTCTTTTCACCGACCTCCTCGCATATTCCCCCAGCGTTCGTCCTTTCTACCCGCATTCTCCATATTTCAGCGAATGGGTGAAGGCGGAGGCGTCCGCTTTGCAGTACGATGGGCCGCGCCGGGAGCGCGTGAGCGCGATTCTCGAGCGCCAGAACAAATCCTGGGGTGCTTCGCCGCAGGCATTCGCCAACATCAATCGTCTGCGCGGTGGGGCGGCTGCCATTGTGACCGGACAACAAGTAGGCCTGTTCGGCGGACCCATGTTTTCGATCTACAAAGCTCTGACTGCCGTCAAATTGGCCGAACAGGCCGCTGCGGCGGGCGTGGACGCGGTTCCTGTTTTTTGGCTTGCCACTTACGATCACGATCTTGCAGAGGTCAATCACGCAGTAATACCGGGACCCGACGGCCTTCTGCGCACACTCACGATTTCCAGCCATGGTATTGCGGGCGCGCCGGTAAGCAACATAAACCTGGGCGACGAAATCCTTCCGGTTGTGGAGGAAGCCGCAGGCCTGCTGGGCGATTCCGAGGCGGCGCAATTCCTGCGCGAGTCGTATCGGCCCGGTGAGACGCTGGGCAGCGCATTTGCCCGCTTCTATGCGCGCCTGTTCGGGCAATGGGGTGTGATTCTTCTGGACGCTTCGGACCCAGAACTGCATCGCGTGGCCGCGCCCATCTATCGAGCGGCAGTCGAGCGCGCATCCGAAATCGATGACGCGCTGCTGGTTCGCGGGCAAGCTCTCGAAGCCGCAGGCTATCACCAACAGGTGAGAGTTACGGCTTCATCGGTTCTCTTGTTCACGTTGCAAAACGGAGCCCGCACCGCGGTTCAGCGACGCGCGAACGGGAGCGCGGCGGAGTTCGTCATCGCCGGTGAGACGGCAGCGGAGAAGCTGTCGCCAGCCGAGTTGCTGGATCGCATCGACAAGACCCCCGAGAATTTCAGTCCCAACGTGCTCTTGCGGCCGGTGGTGCAGGACTACCTTCTACCTACTCTGGCCTACACCGGCGGCGCGGCCGAGGCGGCATATTTTGCGCAGGTGGGCGCCGTGTATGAGACGATGCTGAGGCGCGTGACGCCCATCGTGCCGCGTTTTTCGGCAACTCTCGTCGAGCCCAAGGTGCAGCGCTGGCTGCGGCAGTATGACATTGCTGTGGTGGACACATTCCACGGGCCCGACGCGCTTCGTCAGACCCTGGCCTCGCGTACTCTGCCGGCAGATTTGCACGCGGCTTTCGAACGCGCGAAGAAGTCGGTGGAAGAGTCTTTTTCCGGTTTGCAGGAATCGCTGGTCAAACTAGACCCCACGCTGGTCGAAGCCAGCCAGACGGGTGTTTCGAAAATACATTACCAGCTCGACCGCCTCCGCGAACGCGCCATGGCCGCCGGATTGCGCCGCAGCGAAGTCGTCAGCCGTCATGCTGAAGCCCTCAGCCAAGGCCTCTATCCCGAAAATGCCTTGCAGGAGCGGGGCGTGGCTGGAGCTTACTTTGTGGCTCGCCACGGAACCGAACTTCTGAAGAATATTTACGACGCTGTTCGCGTCGATTGTCTCGACCACCAGATTCTGGAGTTATAAGCGCAATCGGTCCCGCATGCCGTGGCTAATGGCTTTCGCTGGTGGCCAGGTATGTTCCCAGTCCAATCATGATGGCGCCGGTCACCGTTCTCTGCCGGCGTCGGAAGACCGCCGACGATCGAATCTTTTTCCCCAACGGTCCCGCCAGCAAGATCACGATCAGATCCGCAGAGGTATTCAGAACCACCGAAACAATTCCCAGCAGGACGAACTGGAAGAAGACATGTCCAGTTCCCCGGTTGACGAATTGCGGGATGAAGGAAAGAAAGAACAACGCTGTCTTGGGATTGAGCACTTCTGTCGCAACGCCCTGCCATAACGGATTTCGAGCTGCCATGCCGGCGACCGCTGGCAAATCATCGAGCGAAAATGCCCCCGGTTTTCGGGCGTCTTTCCGCGCTTCGATGATCATTCTCACGCCCAGCCAGCAGAGATAAGCGGCACCGGCATATTTCACCGTTGAGAACGCCAGAGCCGAGCGGGCCAGAATGACGGAAACTCCCAGGGCCGCCGCAAAGACGTGGACCATGCCTCCTAGAAATGTGCCGAGCGCGGAGAGCACTCCCTCGCGTTTTCCTCCGGCCAGAGATCTAGCCAACACGTAAAGCATTCCCGGGCCCGGCGCGACGGCAAGCAAGACCGCTGCCGTCAGAAACAGAAAAGTCGCGTGGGATCAAACATGATGGAGAAGATTGTACGACAAGAGTTTATTGCCGCAGCATCGTCGGAAGTGAGAACTGACCATCCTTTCCTTCACATTCCGCACCGAAAGCCGTTGATTCGGCTGATGCCGGGGGCCCGTCCAATCCGTGACCCGCACAAGAAAACCATGTAATATCCAAATGAATTGGGGCGGTTGTGCGATTTCTTCTTGTACCTAATTCAGAATGCTATGGCTTTTTCTTCAACAACCGGGCTGGTCTCGAGCTTTACACGCGCCACGAGCGCCGCGCTCTCGATTCATAACCTGATGCGTGCCCAGTCCGCGCTGGTCGCCGCGTTGGTGCTTGCCGAGCGCCTTTCCAGCCGGCGAAATGATATTTACAACATTCTCTGGGCGGTTGTTTTCGGCTTCGCCACGCTGAATATCCTGAGCCTGGCCGCGAGGCGCTTCGAGCCCAACCGCCGCGGCCTCAGCTTTGGAGAGTTGATGGCGGTGCTGATTGTCCTGCTTTCGATCTTCCTGCTGGGCTGGGAGTTGCTGAGCGTTTTCCGCATCTTTCCGATCCAACTCCACCGCTGAGCGCGGCGCTCTTCCGGCTTTTGCGGTATGATTCGCCAAATGGCGAAGAATCCCCCCAATTTCGAAATCACCTGCCCGTGCTGCAGCGCGCTGCTGAAAGTGGATACGGAAACTCGCGCCGTAATCGCCCACACCGCCGCGGTGAAGCCCAGAATGTTCGCCGACATGGAGGACGCGGCCCGGGCCATGAAGGAACAGGACACCCGCCGCGAGTCCATTTTCCGGCAGTCGGTCGAGGCGCAGAAACATGCTTCCGAGCTGTTGGACAAAAAGTTTCAGGAAGCCGTGAAGAAAGCCAAGGAGTCTCCTGACACGGGCAAACCCATCCGCGATTTCGACCTGGATTAATCCCGGTGAAGCCGAACGAGATGCCGATCCGTCCACTTCTCCTCGGCCACCGCGGCGTGCGTGCTGAGAAGGCAATTCCCGAGAACACGCTGACGTCTTTTGATCTCGCGCTCGCTCAGGGATGCGATGGCTTCGAATTTGACGTGCGGCGATCGGCGGACGGGCAAGCGGTGATCTGTCACGACGCCAGCACGCAAGGCCGCGAGATTGCCCACTCCTCGGCTGAACAGTTAGCCCTTCCGCTCCTGCGCGAAATCTTAACTCGCTACCGCGGCAGCGCTTTCCTCGATATCGAACTTAAAGTTCCTGGCCTGGAAAGAAGCACCAGGGATTTGCTGCGCGAGTGCGCACCCGCCCGCGGCTACGTGGTTTCTTCGTTTCTTCCAGAAACGCTACAAACCCTTCACGAGATCGATGCCGCAATCCCGCTCGGCTTGATTTGCGAGACGCAAGCCCAGTTCACCCTCTGGCCCAACCTGCCTATCGAGTATGTGATTCCACATCACAACCTGGTTCGGCAAAGTTTCATCCCAAAGATCAAAGCTGCGGGCAAGAAGATATTGGTGTGGACCGTGAATGTTCCCGATGACATAAAACGTTTTTCCGCATGGGGCGTGGACGGCATTATTTCCGACCACCCCAAACGGCTTGCTCTCACCGTGGGGAGGCGCCACGGATTCGCACGGATTTCCACGGATAAGTCATGCTGATCTTAATTCCTTGTTTATTAAGGTTTATCCGTGGGAATCCGCGTAGATCCGTGGCGAAGAGGTTGACTTTGCCGAGGTCAATCCGCTGCCGCTTCGAAAGTGGCAGCGGCCCGCGGAGGGCGCAGGAAGGCGTCGCGTTCCACTTCAAAGGCTTCCAGGTTGGCTCCCATGGTGTGTTCATTCCAGCCGAGGACCGCGCCAATGCGTAATGCGGCTTCGCGGCTGCACGATTCGGACCAGCATGCACCCAGCGCTACCGGCACCCTGCGCAGTAGAACGTCACCCAATGTCAGCGCAAACTCTCTGCGGTAAGCCTCCACCACCTCGGCGATCACGTGGGAGGTATGCGGACAGATCGGAGCCCGTAGTTCCGCGCTCACCAGTGCCATGCGGGCGATGTCCGCAGCGCGTTTGCCGTGCCATTCCAGCATGCCGCGCGCGGATTCTTCGCTTACCGCTCCAATCCGCGCAACCTCAAGAACAGCCTCGTCTAGTAAGGGATCGAGTGCCGGTCCCGGCCCCATCGCCATCGCACCCGGTTCCGCAGCCCTCAACCCAATCTTCCGCGCGCAGTCCCGGGCCAGCGAGGCAGCCGTCGTCAACTTACCCCCGATCACGGAAAGCATGTGGGATGCACCGTCGTCCGTATGGTCGTGCAGAATGTGTCGGCGTGTAACTGCTGAAGGACGATTGTCCGGGGAATAGGGCAGCGGCCGGATTCCGGCAAAAGCGTGCTTCACGTTCTGCGCCGAGAGCGTCGCCTTGGGAAACAGTTGCGCCAGCGAGCGTACAAGATAGCTGATTTCGTCCGCCGCCGGAACTGTCTTTCCCGGGTCGCCGCTGTCGGCGACTTCCGTCGTCCCCACCAGGATCTGGTCGTTCCACGGCAGCACAAAAATGGGGCGGCCATCCACCGCCTCGGTGTAGAGAGCCGCGCTCGGCGAACCCGAAAACCGCGGCAGAACAATATGAGAGCCGCGCACGCCGCCCAGCATCGGCTTCTGGGTTCGAATCGAAGAGCGCTGACACACCCGATCCGCCCACGGCCCGCTGCAGTTGATCACCCAGCCGGCGTCCACGCGCTGGTCCCGCCCCGTAATCTGGTCGCGTAGCAGCACGCCCCGGACGCGGCCATGGGCCACATCAACCGCCAACACTTCCATGTGGTTGCGGACGATCGCCCCGGCCTCCACCGCTTCCATTAACCATTCCGCCACCAGCCGTTCGGGAAACTCGCATTGCGCATCTTCATAATTAAAGAACGACCAGCGATGCCCCGCGTCCAGCGCCCGCTCCAGCCGCTTCAACTCCATTTCTGTGGCATCCCGGCTCGGCGCTTTTCCCGCCATGCGCTGGTAGAGCCATAGTCCGGTACGCACTTTCAGCGCACTGCGCTGGCTCTTCTCGTTGAGCAGCAAAAGAAAGTGCATGGGATGCACCAGGTGAGATCGTTCCCGCAGTAACTTTTCCCGCTCACGCAGCGACTCCCGCACCAGATCCAGTTCACCGTGCTCCAGGTAGCGCAGCCCGCCGTGGATGATGCGCGTGGAACGACTGGTCACTCCGGAAGCAAAATCATTCTGTTCCACCAACAGTGTGTTCTTTCCCGCGCGAGCGCACTGCCGCGCTACCGCCACGCCATTGATGCCCCCGCCGATCACCACCACTTGGAAATGCTGGCTTTCCAGGGATTGTCGCGGATTAGCTGTTAAGACCATGTCGTATCAATCAGATACAGAGATTCCAAAAGGTGATTATAGAGCCCTTAAGAACACTATCACTCCTAGAGTGTGCACCCCGGTTTTCGGGCCGAGAAGGTAACCTTGGTACCGCAAACCGGCAGGACCAAAAGTCGAACCGCGTCGTCCAAACGTTCTGAAACGGGAGTGTTAACAGAAACCGGCCCTCCTGCGGGAGCAGTCAGGCCGGTTTCTGCAGCTTATTGCTTCTGGTTTAGGCCACCTTCTGAACCGGTTTTCCGCTCCCGGTGGCGCCTTTGGAGAATAGCGCGATCACTTCTCTATTGAAGGCGGGAATATCGTCGGGATTGCGGCTGGTAACCACGCCGTTGCTTACAATTACTTCTTCATCGACCCAGGTTCCACCCGCGTTGCGAATGTCGGTTTTTAGGGAAGGCCAGGAGGTCACGGTGCGGCCACGCACCGCGCCGGCTTCCACCAGCATCCAGGGACCGTGACAGATCGCCGCGACCGGTTTCGCCTGCTCGAAGAATTGTTTCACGAAACGAACCGCGTCAGGATTCATCCGCAATTGGTCCGGATTCATCACTCCGCCGGGCAACAACAACGCGTCAAACTGGGCCGCATCTGCCGACTTCAACGGAACGTCGACCGGGAACTCCTGGCCCCAGTCCTTGTGATTCCAGCCCTTGATCTTCTTCTCGGTAGGCGAAACCACCTGCGTTCGCGCGCCTGCGCTCTCCAGCGCTTGTTTCGGCTTCAAGAGTTCCGACTGTTCAAAGCCGTCGGTTGCCAGGATTGCTATGGTTTTTCCTTGAAGATTACTTGGCATGATGCTTCCTCCTTAAATTTGCGCACTTTAGACTTTAGTTCTATTCAAATTCGATGCGGCATTCGACGCGGCGGTTTATCGCTAATTCGCTGGTCGCCAATAAACGAATTGACAGGGTGTGCATTGCTCCCGCTGCGACCGCTCATTTAAAGTGGTTGCCAATGTCCACGACCGGCGAACGTTTCGAACGTGCAGTCGCAATTATGGAACGCCTGCGCGCTCCGGGGGGCTGCCCCTGGGATCGCGAGCAAACCTTCGATTCCATCAAGCCCTATACACTGGAAGAAACCTATGAGGTGCTCGAAGCGATCGACAATCGCGATTGGGACGAGTTGCCCGGCGAACTCGGCGACCTGCTGCTGCAGGTGCTCTTCTATTCGGAAATGGCGAAAGAGCAAGGATCGTTTTCCATTGATGATGTTCTCGATCGGCTCTCGCGCAAGCTTGTAGACCGGCATCCTCACGTATTTGGTGACGCGAAGGCAGATACCTCGTCAGAAGTAAAACGTAACTGGGAGGCACTGAAAGTCGAGGAACGAAAAAAGCGTTTGGGCCGGACCCTGCGCGTGGTCGACGGCGCCGCGGCAGGAAAGACTTCACCGTCGATTCTGGACGGCATCTCTTCGTCCATGCCGTCGTTGCTGGAGGCCCACAAGCTTAGTTCGCGTGCAGCGCAAGTTGGTTTCGACTGGCCTGATTTGGAAGGCCTGTTCGCGAAACTCGGCGAAGAGACTCTCGAGCTTCGCCAGCATTTGCGGGAGTTTCCCGCTCCGGGTCCACGCCCGGAAGGCCGCGGTGTTGCCGGTTCCGGGCGACAAACCGTTCCCGAAGATCTGCGGATTCGCTTGGAAGAAGAAGTCGGCGATCTTTTCTTTGTGCTGGTCAACATCGCCCGCTATCTGGCGCTCGATCCCGAATCCGCGCTGCGCAAAACCAATCGCAAGTTTCGCCGCCGCTTTCAATGGATGGAGCAGCGCCTGCACGAAGGCGGGACTACTCCGGAGAGTGTTTCGATGAATGAGCTTGAATCGCTCTGGCAGCAGGCCAAGCAACAGGAGAAACCGTGAGCCCGGACGCGATTTTGATTCGCCGTTGTCAAGGACTCGATGAACTCCGCACCTGCGTAGCGTTGCAAAAGCAAATCTGGAATTTCAGTGACGCCGAACTGGTGCCGCTGCGCATGTTTGTCGTAGCCGAAAAAGTCGGCGGCCAGGTCATGGGCGCATTCGAGGGCAGCGAGATGGTGGGCTTCGCTCTTTCGGTTCCGGGAACGCGCTCCGGCCACATCTATCTTCATTCGCATATGCTGGCCGTCCGCAAGGATCATCGAAATGGCGGCCTGGGCCGCCGTCTCAAGCTCCTGCAGCGCGAAGACGCACTCGCTCGTGGCATCGAACTTATCGAGTGGACTTTCGATCCCCTCGAAATCAAGAACTCCTATCTGAACATTGAAAAGCTGGGAGCGATTGCGCGCCGCTACAACATCAATCAATATGGAATCACGTCATCGCCGCTGCAGGGCGGCCTTCCCAGCGACCGCCTCATCGCCGAGTGGTGGTTGAAGTCGAAGCGCGTGGAAACTTTATTGGCAATGGGAAAGAACCCGCCGTTCCACCAGCAGACTGCCGTTGAGGTGCCGGCGCAGATCTATGAATGGAAGGGCGCAACGGAAACGCGAAGCAAGGCGCAGCAGATACAGGAACGAAACCGCGAAGAATTTCTAAAGGCTTTCGGCAGCGGGCTCGCCGTTCTGGGTTACGAGCGCGACTCCGCAGGCAACGGCAAGTTCCTGCTCGGCAACTGGGATGAGAAGTGGTCGTACTCATCGCAAGAATGACTACGGGGCTTCGGCTTTCGGGCGTAAGGCTTCGGCGAAATCTCTCGACGCAGGTGCGAGATGCACCGCAACTTCGTCGGCCGCAGACGCTTCGGGGTGGCCGAAGCCTGAAGGCCGAAGCCCGAAGCCCTGAGTCCGCACACTATGAAGATTGAAGCAATCACGGTCCGCGAGATTCACATGCCGCTCGTCCATTTTTTCGAGACGAGCTTCGGACGCACCTACAACCGGCGCATTCTGCTGCTCACCGCGCACTGCGAAGGTGTCAACGGCTGGGGCGAATGCGTGGCCGGCGAAGATCCTTTCTACAGCAGCGAATGGATCGAAAGCGTCTGGCCCGCTATTACTCATTACCTCGCTCCTGCCGTACTCAGTCGCAGCCTTGAATCGGCGCGCGACTGTGCGACTCTCTTCTCCAAGGTCCGCGGACACCGCATGGCTAAAGCAGCCCTCGAAAACGCACTGTGGGATGCTGAGGCGAAACAGAAGAACGAGCCCTTATGGAAATTACTGGGAGGTACACGGACTCAGATTTCCTGCGGAGTTTCTATCGGCATTCAGGACTCCGTCGAACAGTTGCTCGAAAAAATCCAGATCGAACTGGCGGCGGGCTACCGCCGCATCAAGGTCAAGGTCAAGCCGGGCTGGGATGTGAACGTGCTGGAGAAAATCCGCTCGCGCTGGGCCGATATCACGCTGAGTTGCGACGCCAATTCAGCCTACACTCTCGATCAGGTAGAACATCTTCGCAGCTTCGATCAATTCAACCTGCTGATGATCGAGC
>PMSQ01000165.1 GCA_003168355.1 Acidobacteriaceae bacterium
GACAATACCGCAATCGAGGGTTATTACCATCGCCCGAATGCAACCGCACTTGAAGCGCAGCGAATTGGGCTCGAGATTATTCGCAAGACAGTCGGCGAAGAGGTTCTTCTCGATAAAGATGGGAGCCCGATGTTGAACCCTGTTGGTCTGGTTGATGAGGGCCGTATATCCCAGGACACGGGTCACGCATTTCTCCGCAGCAAGGAAGCTGAGCCGGGCATCGCTGCACGTTATTATATGCATCGCAACTTTTTCATCGATGACCCGGACGCGTTCACGGTTTCGCGGCAGCTCCTTGAAGAGCGAACCATTCAAGCTCCGCTTACATTGAATGAGGCACAGGTCTCGATCGCACTGGCGGCGGTTTCTGGAGGAATGTTCGAAATTGGCGACGACCTTCCAGTTCTGGGGAGCGATCCGGAACGCCTGGCGTTGGTCAGGAATCCTGATTTGCTTGCAATGGCAAAACTTGGGCAGGCTGCTTTGCCTCTAGATCTTCTGACTTATGCGGATAAGGATGAGCAACCGAGCGTTTTTCTGTTGCGCCAAGACCAGCGTCAGTCCATTCTGGCAGTCTTTAACTGGACGGAGCAGTCGAGTTCGCACGCTTTCACCTTTTCCGATTTAAAGTTTGCCACAGGGCATTCGTACAAATTATCTGACTCGCTCGCGCTAGATCAGGCGGTGGCAATGGACCACGAAACGCTCCGCCTGGAGAATCAGCCTGCGCACTCCGTCAGGATGATCAAGATTATCGATACTTCGATCCCGGCGGCCGCGCCTTCGATTACTTTCCAATTGCCGACTCAAGCGAGAATTGGAGAAGAAATCAAGCTTTCCAGCATAGTCTCCAAAAACGGAGTGCCCGCGCTCGCTTATCATTGGGATTTCGGCGATGGGGTGGTCGCCGATGGCGCAATCCTCACTCATGCGTATACCGCCGCCGGTAATTACACAGTGCGGTTCGCGGCTGAGGGCCTTGATGGCAAACCCGCAGAGAAGACATTTTCGATCGCGGTCAGCGGACCGGTGATTCTTTCACCTCCCCGGCGTTACTCCGAACCGCGCGAATAGCTGCACATGTCATCGGGCTATTTTTTAATGCTAGCAATTCCGCGCAGGAAAAGGAGGAGTGCGATTTTCTCGGAACCGAGGCTTAAGCCGCGGCGTAATGAACCGCGATTGCCAGTTGCAAAGTCCCGCCTGTGACGGCGACAATCATTCTATGGCGAAGGACTCTCAGCAAGAAGATGCTACTTCCGCGGCACAGCCCGCCCGTGGTCCTTTCTTGCCTGGAGCCATGGTAGTTGTGACGCTGGGCAATCCCCGGGACAAGTTCTGGGGCATGATTCTGGCGCTGGCTCCGGAAGGACTCAGCTTGAGTGGTGTTGAGCTTGCATCTTTCGACGATTTTATCGTAATTGTGAAAGATGGCGAATCGTTCAGTCCCGCAGTCGTGTTCTTCCCCATGCACCGCATCGAACGTGTCGAGCTTGACCTGCCCGACGGGAGCCTGCCTTCGCTTTCGCAGCGCTTTTCGGGCAAGACCGGCCGCGATCCCGCCATGTTGCTCGACTCTCACCATGTCAGCGGCGCCGGTCGCACCGGCTCACCGCGTTCCCCGGTCAATCCGACTAAGGGCCCGGCATGAGATTGTCTCAAATCTTAACGGCTCCCAACCAGCTCACGCTGCTGCGGATGGTCTTTGTCCCATTTATCGTGATCGAACTTGTCGAAGGCCGTTATTTCTGGGCCCTGGCTCTCTTCGTGATTGCCGGATTCAGCGACGGCCTGGATGGGCTATTGGCTCGCAAGCTGCACCAGCAGACTCTGCTGGGCCAATACCTCGATCCCATCGCCGACAAGCTCTTGTTGAGCACGATGTTTCTGGTGCTCTCCATCCTGCACAGGATCCCGTGGAAGTTCGCCGTGCTGGTTTTCAGTCGCGATATTTCCATCCTGGCAGCCAGTGCGGTGCTGTTTGCCATCGCGGGATTACGTGATTTCCGGCCCAGCATTTTCGGCAAAGCGAACACGTTTTCACAGATCGCTGCCGTCTTTTTCGTGATGCTGTTTTCCATACGTCCAATGCGCTGGATCTGGATTACACGAACCGTCTTTTTGCGGGCCACGTTTGCCTTCACGATTATCTCGGCGCTGCATTATGTTTTTCTGGTGCAACATCGCCTACGGGCGCACACGCACGCGCTCCCTCCGCATTCTTCCTCCGACCTTTCCGCCAGTTGACGGGGACGCTATGGGGCAGAAAAATCCGGACACCCACCTGCACAAGCCGCTGGTTTCACAAAAACAAACAAAGCGAACGGTCGAGCTTCAGTTCTTCGCCCAGGGCGGCACGACGCCCGTCATGCGCGCGTACGCGATCAGTTGACCCATGTGCTCGTTGGCATGAACGATGATACGGAGATACATTCCATCCACCGTCGCATCTCTATCGGCAATGTGCACCTTACGCTCAAGATCGTCGGGTTTGACGGCTAAATGAGCCTCTTTCACTGCGTCCAGCGAACGTTTCAGCCAGTCGACTACCTCGGCCTTGGACGTAACCGTTTTCTCCGCATCCTCTTTGAGGCCCGCAGGCATCTTGGGACCAGTTATGCTCAACAGGTAGAAATTCGAAAGCGCGATGTGCATGTACACTTCGCTGGTGGAACGGACTCCTGCTGCAGGGCGCCTCCGAATTTTTCCGGTGGCGTCGCCTCGGCCAGTGCAATCAATTGCTGGGATACATGTCTCCATTCTCCATCGTATCCCTGCCAGATCCCCTCCGGCGCCTGGGCAAACAACATGGGCGTACTCAACAAAAGCTCTAGCAACAATGCTTTCAAAGCATTTATTCACGATGCAGCTCCTCTAATACTCGGTGTTGGCCATGATCATCTCGACGGGATGCACAACGCCAAGCATGAAGTTTACAGCAAGGCTGGTGAGCAGATAGGCCCGTCGTTGGCGAAAGATCGAGTAGCTACCCCCTAGTTGACCCTCTTTCCAGCGTACCCCTAGAATTAGTGGTTCATCTCTCAGCGCACAATCACCCTATGGCCTTACGCCTTTACAACACCATGTCCTCGCAGGTCGAGGAGTTTCATCCCCTCCGCGATCACGAAATCCGCATGTATGCTTGCGGTCCAACCGTCTACGATTACGGGCACATCGGCAATTTCCGAACCTTTATTGCTGTCGACATGCTGCAACGATTCTTGCGCCAATCCGGCTACAGAGTCCGCTATGTCATGAACATCACGGACCTGGACGACAAGATCATCCACAACGCGGCGCGCGACGGCGTCAGCGTTCAGCAGTACACCGCGAAATACGAGAAGGCGTTTCTCGAAGACGCCGCCATGATCGGGATCGAGCAACCGACGCTGGTGCGCGCCACCGAGCATATTGCGGCGATGGCAGATTTTGTGACCAAACTGGTCGAGAAAGGGATCGCCTACCGCACCGACGATGGGTCGTATTACTTCCGCATCGCAAGCTTTCCGCGATATGGGAAACTCTCGAAAAAAGACTTCGACGGAATGCTGGACGGAGCCCGCGTCGATGTTGACGAATATGACAAAGACAGCGCGCGTGACTTTGCCCTCTGGAAGGGACCCAAGCCGGGCGAGGCTTCCTGGGATAGCTCGATTGGTCCGGGACGCCCCGGCTGGCACCTGGAGTGCTCGGTCATGTCGATGCAGGAACTGGGCGAGAGCTTTGATCTGCACGCGGGCGGAGAAGATCTCATCTTCCCGCACCACGAAAACGAGATTGCACAATCGGAGTCGCTCACGGAGAAGACATTCGCTCGCTTCTGGTTTCATGTCCGCTTCCTTCTGGTCGAGGGCGAGAAGATGTCGAAGAGCCTGGGAAACTTCTATACCCTGCGCGACCTGGCGTTGAAGGGACATAAACCCTCCTCGATTCGGTATCTGCTGACGTCCGTTCCCTACCGCAATCAGTTGAACTTCACTTTCGATGGACTCAGGCAGGCCGCGGTCTCCGTGGAACGCCTGCGCGGCTTCCGCCAGCGTTTGACTGCGTTAAGTTTGCCGTCTGGCTCCAGTCCGGAAATGCAGACGCTCGCAAGCCACACCAGCGACCGCATGCGGACCTCGCTTGATGATGATCTCAACACCGCGCAGGCGCAGGCCGCCATCTTCGAGATGGTGCGGAGCGCCAACTCCGCGATCGACGCCGGTGGGCTCAATGCGGACGACGTTCCCCCGCTGCTTGCTGCGCTGGAGAAATTCGACGAAATCTTCGCCGTACTCAACGATGATGACGGCCCCAAGATGAAACAGGTTTTCGATTGGGCGCAGAGCGAAGGCCGCGATAACGACATCAGTGCAGAACTACGGGAAGCCATGCGGTCCGGCCAACTCTCCGATGCCGACATCGAAAAGAAACTCGCTGAGATGGAAGCCGCCCGTCGTGCCCGTAACTTCAAGACTTCCGACACGCTGCGCGCGGAACTCACCGCCGCTGGCATTCTGATTGAGAACACGAAGGAGGGCGTCCGCTGGCGGAGGAAGTAGCTCCTGCGGGTGTTAAGCTGAAAACGACGGATGGCAGATCTCTATGAAATCGCTCGAAGAATACCTCTGCGATGCCGAGCACGCCCACGGACATCTCTGCGCCGGACAAGTCCTCGGTGTGCGGCTGGCAATGCTCGGCCTGGTCAAACTGGGCATCGAAGATCCGAGCGGCAAAGACCGCAAGCGGCTGGTCACCTTTGTCGAGATCGACCGCTGCGCCACCGATGCCGTTGCCGTGGTCACTGGTTGCCGACTGGGCAAGCGTGCCCTGAAGTTTCGCGATTGGGGAAAAGTTGCCGCAACGTTCGTGGACGTAAGCACTGGCAAAGCAATCCGCATTGCGGCCAAGGAATCCTCCAAGGCTCTTGCACGCCAGATGCATCCCGAGATCGCCGACAAGAACCAGCAGCAGATGCTGGCCTACCGCGAAATCGCGGATGCTGATCTGTTCGCCACTCAATGGGTAAAGGTCGAATTACCGCCTGAAGAATTTCCCGGATATAAAGGTGAGCGAGTGGTTTGTGAAGCATGTGGAGAAGGGATCAACTTCCGTAGAGAAGTGCGGACCAAAGAGAACGTGCTCTGCCGCGCCTGCGCCGGAGAACGGTACTACGAGCCAATCTAAGCCGCCTGCTCGTAGGCATGCGCCAGCCGCAGAACTGTTGCCTCGTCAAAATGCTTTCCGAGAATCTGCAGCCCAATCGGCAGTCCCTGCCTTGTTTCGCCGCACGGAATTGAAATGCCCGGAATCCCCGCCAGATCTGCCGTAACCGTATAGATGTCGGCCAAATACATGGCGAGCGGATCGTTCGACTTCTCGCCCAATCGAAACGCCGCCGTTGGGCTCGTTGGCGTGACGATGGCATCCACTTTGCGGAAGGCTTCTTCGAAGTCGCGGGTCAGCAGCGTGCGCACTTTCTGCGCCTTCAAGTAATACGCATCGTAGTAGCCGGCGCTTAGCGCATAGGTGCCGAGCATGATGCGGCGCTTTGCCTCGGCGCCGAAACCTTCATCGCGGCTCCGCCGGTACATCTCCGAGAGCGACTTCACTCCCGGAGCGCGATAGCTGTAGCGCACACCGTCGTACCGGGCGAGGTTTGAAGACGCTTCCGCGGTTGCGATCAGGTAATAGGTGGGAATCGCATACGGCGTGTGCGGCAAAGACACCGGCACAATCTCACAGCCCAGGCCTTTCAACTTGTCGATGGCCGACTCAACCGCATGGCGAACTTCGTCGTCGAGCCCCTCGCCAAAATATTCTTTGGCTACTCCCAGTTTCAGCCCGCGTACGGGTCTTTCCAGTCCGGCAACATAGTCTGGTACGGGCAGATCGGCGGAGGTTGAATCCATCGGATCGCGTCCGGCGATCGTTCGCAGCACAATCGCGGCATCCTTCACCGTCCGAGCCAGAGGTCCAATGTGATCGAGCGAAGACGCAAACGCGATCAACCCATACCGCGAGACTCGTCCATAGGTCGGCATCAATCCCACTACGCCGCAGAACGATGCCGGCTGGCGGATCGATCCGCCCGTGTCCGAACCCAGCGCGACCACTGCCATATCCGCGGCAACGGCGGCGGCCGAGCCACCAGAAGATCCTCCCGGCACGCGGCTCAAGTCGCGCGGATTGTGCACGGGACGAAACGCGGAGTTCTCGTTGGAAGAGCCCATGGCGAACTCGTCACAGTTCGTTTTGCCGAGCACCACCGCGCCTGCGGCCTGCATGCGCGCTACTGCGGTGCAATCATAAGGCGGAATGTAGTTGCCCAGAATCTTCGATCCCGCCGTGGTCCGCACTCCGCGGGTTGACATCACATCTTTGATCGCGACCGGCACGCCCGCTAACGGCGGCAGAGGTTTACCCTCGGCTGCCATGCGGTCGATGCGGTCCGCCTGCTCCATTGCGCGCTCTTTGCACAGCGTTAGGAATGCGCCAATCTGTTCATCTTCTTTCTGAATACGCGCGTAGGAGGCCTCGGTGAGCGCCAGCGCAGTCGTCTTACGTTGCTGCACGGCAGAGCGCGCGGCGTCGATGGTGAGCTTGGTTAGTTGCATGGCAGATCACCAGGCACTTCAGAAACTATGAGTGAGTTAGCGCGAGTTGTTTTGACTCGGGCGAGGAGCACGACAACTATCTTTCAATCACTTTCGGCACACGGAAGAACGTCCCATCCGCATCCGGCGCGTTCTCGAGCGCCGACTCCTGCGACAAGGACTTGCGCAGTCCCTCGGGCACATCCTCGCGACTGGCGTACGCAAATCTCTCGCTACCCTGTTTCGATTCATCGACACCGTAGCGGTCCGATACCTGCGCCATCGGCTCGACGTTCTCTGTATCCAGCTCGCCAAGCCTCTCGATGTAGTCGAGAATCGAGTTCAAATCCCGCAGCATGCCGGCGCGCTCCTCCGCGGAAAGCTCCAGGTTGGCCAGATCGGCGACGTAAGCGACGTCTTTCTCTGTAACTTTCATTTTTTGTGATTCACCGTGTTGGAAAAGGCGTCTAAAGAAACAAGTCTGCCTAACCCTGCCGAATTACAAACTCAATCCTCTCCACTTTTCGCCCGGCGTAACGATTCAGGGCGGCGAGATAACGCGGAGCCAGGCTCTGCATCTCGCGCTTCCATCCGGCATCGGGAACCTCGACGTGCAGCACGGTGCCGATAAACTCCAAAGCCCGCGTGCGCTCCGCCACCACCGATCCACAAACCAGGGGCCACGCAAGCAGTGGGGCTTCGCCCAACGGCACGCGCCGCAGCGAGCCTAGCACAATCTTTTCCAGTCCCGCACCGGCCTGCTCCATGCAACTCCTCGTAGACCAATTTCCCGCACTCAAGCGGCGGCCAGAGAATCCGATTCTAGCATTACATTGGCGCGTTCGTAGGCGTTCGGCCGACCCGTTCTCACAGTGGAAACTCCCGCTCGACAAACTCGAGCGCCGCTTCGCGCGACAACAATCGCCCTTCGAGTTGAGCATCTTCCACAGCCTCCAGAATCTCGCGAAACTCGGGCCCCGGTGGGTACCCGGCAGCAATCAGATCGTCGCCGCTCACTAGCGCTGCTGGACGCATGTTCTCCGGTGGAATCTCGGCGAGTTTCTCCCGAAGAAGCGCATAGGTGCTCAGATTGCCGTGGCTGGCCAGGCTGTCGGCGCGGTGCAGCGCGAGATGTTCGTCGAAGCCGGGCAGACGAAGAAATTTTTTCAGCGTCGATTCCTTCATGCGGGTGACGTGCCCAAAGCGCATGTGATTGTCGACCAGCGCAAGCACCTGCTCCGCATCTTTACTGGAGAACCGCAGGCGGTCACAGATTTCCTCCGCAATTTTGACGCCCACATCCACATGCCCGTCGAAACGGATGCGATCGGGCGCCACGCGGAATGTTGCCGGCTTGCCCACGTCGTGCAACAGGGCGCCCCAGGCCAAGGTGGGCGAACAAGGACGGGGCAAATTGTCCAGTAGAAGCAGTGTGTGCACAAACACATCGCCTTCCGGATGAAACTCCGGCGGCTGTTCGATGCCCTTCATGGCCGAAATTTCCGGCAGCACTTCCTTCAGCAGCCCACTCTCATCCAGCAGGAGAAATGCGCGCCGGGCATGGCCCTCGGTGAGCATCTTTGTGAGTTCATCGCGAACCCGCTCGCGTGAGACCACCTGAATTTCGCGGGCAAGACGTTGGATCGCGGCCAGGGTCTCCGCTTCGATCTCATATTCAAAACGCGCCGCAAAGCGCACGGCCCGCAGCATGCGCAATTTGTCTTCCGCAAAACGCTGCCCGGCATCGCCGATGGTGCGGATGATGCCGGCTTCCAGGTCTTTCCGCCCACCCACAAAGTCGAGCACTGCGCCGGTCATTTCGCCCCCCAACGGATCAAGCAGCATGCCGTTGATGGTAAAGTCGCGGCGGGCAACATCCTCGTGCGGATCCTGGCTAAATCGCACTTCATCGGGACGGCGCCCGTCAGAATAACCCAGATCGCTGCGAAAGGTTGCCACTTCCACCGCGTGAGTCTTCTGTAGAATTTGTTCGTCTTCGGTCGCGCGCTGCTCCTCTGGCAGAAGCACCAGCACCACCCCAAACTGTGCACCCACGGCGTAGGTATCCGGAAAGATCTCCATGACTTGCGCCGGCGTTGCATTAGTTGCGATGTCGTAATCCGCAGGCTCGCGTTTCAGCAGGAGATCGCGCACACATCCGCCCACCAGATAGGCTTGAAAGCCTTGCTGACGAATGGTCTGGAGGATCGAGATGGCAAAGGTCTTGGACATGAAGCGCTGCACGCTGCTGGAGAATCGCCGATTTATCGATAACAGAGGGTTACTCTGCAACATCTCACGGAGCGCTGCGTTCCACTCCGGCTTCTTCTTTTTTGACCGTCTTACATGCCCATGCCATGCGCGGCGTATTATGCGCGATGCCGAACTGTCCCCGCGCATTCAGCGCGATGATGCCGCCATGCCCATTCAATCGCTGCTTCAGATAATTCATCGCTTCCTGCGCCGCCCACTCCGGAAGATTTCCGGCGGAGACGCGGTCGGCCGTCCACTTGGCCAGCACCAGCTTCATAATCGGTTCGCCCCAGCCCGTGGTGGAGACGGCCGCGCTCAAATTGTCGGCATAGCATCCGCACCCAATCAGCGAGGAATCCCCTAGTCGCCCCGGAGCTTTGTTCAAAGTCCCTCCGGTAGAAGTGGCCGCCGCGACGTTGCCCGCACGATCCAGCGCCACTGCGCCCACCGTATCGTGCGAAATCACAGGCGCGAACATGTCGTTCCCATCTTTCCCAGACCGAGACGACGCCGCAGAGGACGATCCCTGCGCCACCGTCTCCCGCTGATACTCCCGCAGACGTTCCACCTCGCGCGCGATCACCAAATCTTCGTTCTTGCACAGCTCTACCCCATGCTCGGCTGCGAATCGCTCCGCGCCTTCGCCCACAAAATACACATGTGGACTCTCACTCAAAATCTTCCGCGCCGCCCGCACCGGATTGCGCACCCGCTCCACGCAGCCCACACCTCCGGCCCGCAGCGTGGCGCCGTCCATGATCAGCGCATCCATCTGCACCTTGCCATCGCGATTCAGAAAGCTGCCCCGCCCCGCATCGAACGTTTCGTCGTCCTCCATAATGACGACCGCTTCCTCAATCGCATCCAGCGCAGCGCCGCCACGCTTCAGCACTCGCCATCCCGCCGCGAGAGCATCGCGCACGCCACGCAGGTGGCTTTCCACCATGTCATCGGGTATGGCCCAGGCACCGCCGTGAACGACAAGAACGGGATCAGTCGGCAAGAATTGTCCTCAGAAGAAGTGAAATGACCGAATAGTCTAGCATCGCGTGCGGCAAAAAATCCGGAAGGCGTTAGGCTGCTTGGCCTGCCTTAGTGGCGGTGTTCGGCGTATCCTGGGTGCGGGTCCAGGTGTAGCGCATGCGGTGGATCACGGTAATGGTTGATAGCACAGCGATCACCCACAGCACCGGGGCCATGCGGTTGAAGAGTGCGCCGATAATCACCAGCACCAGGCGCTCTGGACGTTCCATAAATCCCACGCGGCAGGATCCAATCAGCGACTCGGCGCGGGCGCGCGTGTAGCTCACCATGATGGCGCTGACCATCACAAAAGCAGTAAGCACCACGTAGAAGAAGCGGTCTCCGCGCGCATAGAAAACCAGCAACCCAAGGAACTGCGAGGCATCGCTGTAGCGGTCGACCACGGAATCGAAGAACGCTCCGAAGCGCGTGACCCGGTTGGTGGCGCGCGCTACCTGCCCGTCGACGAGATCGAAGAAGCCGGAGAAGATAATCACCAGGCCAGCCAGAAAGAACAAATGCCGCTCGGTCCCGGCGGTGGCGGAGCCGAACAGGATCGCGGCCCAGGTGTTCACGACCAGCCCCATGAAGGTGAGGACGTTGGGATTGATGCGCGATAGCGCGAGCCAGCGGACGATGGTATCGAGCAGGACGCCGCAGGCGCGCCCGAAGGCGCTAGTCCATGATCTATTTGACGACGCCATGGACATCAGGCACCCGCCTTTTCGGGATCGGCTTCGTCGTGAACGGTGCTCAGACTCAAAATTTCCAGCTCGCGCTTGCCGTTGGGTGTGATGACGGTGGCCTCGTCGCCAACTTTCTTGTTGAGCAGGGCGTGGCCAATCGGCGAGGTGGTCGAGATCTTGCCCGCGCCTACGTCGGACTCTTCGCTGGTTACGAGCTTGTATTCTATCTCTTCATTCTTGGTGCTGTCGTAGACCTTGACGGTGGAACCCAGCCCCACTTTGTCCCTGGGGATGTTGTTCATGTTGGTCAGGGAGAGATCGGCGAGGCGCTTGCCGAGCTGGCGAAAGCGAGCCTTGACGAACTCCTGGCGCTGCTTGGCCATGTGATACTCGGCGTTTTCGCTGAGGTCGCCGAGAGCCGCGGCCCGCTTGATCTCTTTGGGCAGCTCGTGAACGAGTTCGTGCTCGAGCGCGTCGACTTCTTCCTGCAGTTTCTTTCTAAGTTGATCAGTTTGCATACGGTACAGTCTTGGAGATTATAAACCTGTTGCGGAGGCGGCGGGTATCCTACGGAGGGCGGCTTCAAAGCACTTGGCGGTTGTGTTACAGGCCTTCCCGGTTTGGGAGCAGCGGTCGTCTCCGTCCTGACAAATTGTTGGAGAGATCACTTCCAATCCGGGTTGCGTTGGGTACAGTTAGGTTGGGGATCTTTTGTGCTTTCTGGACGTGCGTTTTCCGGGCTACCGACGCGGGCGGTGCTGCGGGTTTTAGACTGGCTGGCGGAGCGTACGCTGCCGGCGGAGAAGACGGCTGAACATCATCGCACCGGACGGCGGGGAGAGGAGGCGGCTTACTTCCATTTGAGGAAGCTGGGCTACACGATGGTGGCGCGAAACTTCCGGTCGCCGCGTTGCCGGGGAGAGATTGACTTGATCGGCTGGGAGAAGGATGTCCTCTGCTTCGTGGAGGTCAAGACGCGGACCACCCGCGACGTGAAGCCTGGACAAGCGGCTGTGGACCAGCATAAGCGGCGGGAAGTAGCGGCTGTGGTGCGAGAGTACCTGCGGCGCTTTCCACCTTCGTGCCAGTGGCGCTTCGATATAGTAAGCGTATACTATGGGCATTCGAAGGCCAGCCAACCGCAGATTGAAGTGTTTCGAAATTCCTCCCTGACGGCTTGGAATTAAAGTTTCGTCATCCTATGTTAAAGAGGTTGAGTGAGTGCCTGATCTTAGAAAAGATCCTATCGTTGGCCGCTGGGTGATTATTTCCACAGATCGCGCGAAGCGCCCCACGGATTTTGCCCGTGAAAATGTGAAGTTGAAAGGCGGGTTTTGTCCCTTTTGCTATGGGAACGAGGGCAAGACACCGCCCGAGATTCAGGCTTACCGTCCGGGAGCGAATGGCGGGCCAACATCGCAACGGGATACCCCGGGATGGACTGTGCGGGTGGTGCCGAACAAGTTTCCGGCGTTGGGGATCGAAGGTACGCTGAACCGGCAGGCCGAGGGCATGTTTGACCGGATGAACGGCATTGGGGCGCACGAAGTGATCATCGAGACGCCCGACCACAACGCGAGTCTGGCAACGCTGCCGCCGAAGCGGATTGAAGACGTGCTGTGGACGTTTCGCGACCGCATCCTCGATCTGAAGAAAGACCGGCGGTTCAAGTACATTCTGCTGTTCAAGAATCACGGCGAGGCGGCGGGAGCGTCGCTGGAGCATGCGCACTCGCAACTGATCGCATTGCCGATTCTGCCCATCAACGTGGTGCAGGAACTGGAAGGCGCGAAGCAGTACTACCTGTATAAGGAGCGCTGCGTGTTCTGCGACATCATCCGGCAGGAAACGGAAAATGGAAGCCGCGTGGTGGCGGAGAATGAAGACTTCCTGACGATTGCGCCTTACGCACCGCGCTTCCCGTTCGAAACATGGATTCTGCCGAAACAACATGAGTCGGCGTTCGAGAATTCGTCCTCACACATGTATGAGAACCTGGCCAAGGCGCTGAAGACGCTGCTGATCAAAGCCGACCGCGTGCTGGATAATCCGCCCTACAATTTGGTGATCCACACTTCGCCGGCGCAGGATCCGACCAACGATCACTATCACTGGCATCTGGAGTTTATGCCGAAGCTGACCAAGACCGCGGGATTCGAATGGGGCACGGGTTTCTACATCAATCCCACGCCGCCGGAGGAAGCGGCGAAGTTTTTGCGCGAAGCCAGCGTGGAAGAACCGGTTCCGGCGAGTATCGGGTAGAAGACTGCTGGAGTTCGGCCGAGAAAAATTAGGGCACGGCCAGACACCGTGCCGTTTGTCGTTGGATGGAGCGAGATGCTGATTGGCCGCCGAGTCTAGCCTTGTTCGTCTATCCCTGAGTGCGATCCTGGAATTCTTCGTGCCACGCCATTTGGATGGCTTCGAGCTTGCCTTCGTTGGAGGCTGCTGGATCGCCCTTGAAATCTGGCAGTGCGGTGACGTAGCGATGCAGGTCAGTGAAGCGGACGGTGAGCGGATCGAGCTCGGGATGGATTTCAGATAGCAGGATGCCGATGTCTTCGGCGTCGTCCCAGGTGAGAGATTTCGGCATAGGGAGTTCCTCAGGTCCGGCTTCAGGCTTCGGCAATCGGGCCTCAGCGAATCCTGCAAACTGAAGCCCGGTAGCCGGAGCCCGAAGACCCGATTCTAGTGATGTTCTTCCGATATGTAATTACGGTTCCAGGCGGGAATCTCGACCACTATCTTACCCGGCTTCGTGATCTGCACCTGGCAGCCGAGACGCGAGTTTAACTGCAAGTCGGCCGCCATGTCGAGGCGATCGGCTTCGTCATCATCCATCGGCGAGAGATTTTCGGCGCCCTCTTTGATCCACACGTGACAGGTGGTGCAGGCGCAATTGCCGCCGCAGGCGTGGTCGAGCGTGACTCCGTAGTTGAGTGCGATGTCGAGAATCGACTCTTCCTTGCCGTGATCTTCGTAGGGCAGCTTCCCGTGCTCGAATTGCACGGTCTTACCTTCGGGCAGGAATGTGATCTGCACCGAGTTTTCGCCGGGAACTTCCTCGGTGGCTGTGCCGGCGCCTTGCGTCTTATGTTCTGCCATCACTGCTCCTCATTGGAGTTTGAGTAACTTGGTAATCGGGTAATTTTGCAACTTGAAGCCCGACAGTTTTTCAATTGCCGAATTACCCGATTACCAAATTACAAATGTACTTATTCAAACTCTGCTTTCGCCACGGGATGCGGCGCCGTCGGGCCTCCGCCCATGTCGACTTCGTCCATGGTTTTGCCTTTTAGCGCGACGGAGACGGCACTATCCATCATCAACTCGGCCAGACGCGTTGTTCCTTGGTTGAGTGCGTCGATGGCTTTGCGGATGGCTTGGTAGTCGTCTTCGCTATTTACTGCGACCAAAGCCTTCTCCATTTTCGCAATCTTTTTCTTCTCGTCGGTGGTGAGGTGACCCCAGGCTGCGCTCTTCTTGCCTTTGTCGAGTGCGGCCAGGATCGTTGCGGCTTCGTTGCGCGCTTCGATGATCTGACGCTGCCGAAAATCTTCTTCCGCGCTGTCGAAGGAATCGAGGATCATGCCCTCGACCTGCTCGTCAGTGAGGCCGTAGCTGGGCTGGACCTGAATTTCCGCCTCTTTGCCGCTGCGCTGCTCGCGAGCCGAAACGTGCAGGATGCCGTTGGCATCGATAAGGAATTTGACCTCGATGCGCGCCATTCCCGCGGCCATGGGCGGAATGCCCTTGAGATCGAAGCGCGCCAGCGAGCGGCAGTCTTTTGCCAACTCTCTCTCGCCTTGCAACACATGAATGGCAACGTTGGCTTGACCGTCGACTTGCGTGGTGTAGTGCTGCGTGGCCGACGCGGGAATGGTTGAATTGCGCAGAATGATTTTGTCGGTGACACCGCCGGCGACTTCGATGCCCAGCGATAACGGCGTGACATCGAGTAACAGCATGTTCTCAGTTGCTTCGGAGCCTCCGCCGAGAATGTTAGCCTGCACCGCCGCACCCAGCGCAACAACTTCATCGGGATTCAGATCCGTGTGCGGCTCGCGGTGGAAGAGTTCTTTCACCAAAGCGCGAACTTTGGGGATGCGCGTGGATCCCCCTACGAGGACGACTTCGTCAATTTGTTCGGGCCTGAGGCCGGCGTCTTTCAAGGCTTGCTTGCAGGGGCCGACGGTACGGCCAATGATGGGCTGGATGATTTGTTCGAACTGCTCGCGGGTGATTTCCCGCAGATAGCGCTTCCCGCCGGGCAATTCGATATCGAGCTTCACGGATGCCTGCGAAGAGAGCGCAATCTTGGTCTCGATCACAGCTTTGCGAATGGCTTGCACGGCTTCGGCGTTGCGGCGGAGGTCGAGACCCAGGTCGCCGAGAGTATCGTCGAGGGCAATCGTAATCAGCAGGTTGTCGATATCGTCGCCGCCGAGATGTGTGTCGCCATTGGTGGCGATGACTTCGAAGATTCCGTCGTGCAGCTTGAGAATAGAGATGTCGAAGGTGCCTCCGCCCAGATCGTAGACGGCGACGATGCCGTTTTGCTTCTTATCGAGGCCGTAGGCGAGCGACGCGGCGGTGGGTTCATTGACCAGTCGCAAGACTTCGAGGCCGGCGATGCGGCCTGCATCTTTTGTGGCCTGGCGCTGGGCATCGTTGAAATACGCGGGCACCGTGATGACGGCTTTGGTAACCGGCGCTCCGAAGAAGCGCTCGGCATTGCGCTTGAGCTGTCGCAGTATGTACCCCGATATTTCCGGCGGTGTAAAAGTCCTCTCGCCGAGATTAATGCGGAGAACTTCGCCGGCTTGCAGATCTTCGGCAAGGCGGAAAGGGAAGAACTTCAATTCTTCCTGAATGTCGTCAACACCGCGTCCCATCAGGCGTTTGATCGAGTAGACGGCGCGCTCCGGCGTTTCGATCAGAGAATCGCGCGCGGCATTGCCAATCACCGGCTGGTTGTTGCTATCGAGCGCGACGACCGAAGGGACAAGGTTCGACCCGTCGTCGCCGGGGATCACGACAGGGCTCTCCCCTTGCATGAAGGCCACGAGAGAATTCGTGGTGCCCAGGTCAATGCCGACGATGCGATCCGATCCCATTTAGTAATTTTGTAATCGGGCAATTTGGTAATTTAGGGGCCTTCCGTTTTCAAATTACAAAATTACCCGATTACAAAATTACTCAATTTTCTAAAACCTCGCTCACGTCCCGTACCAGATTGCGGATGTAGTTGCGGCGGTTCAGCAAGTCCACCAATTTGCCGCGCTCCTGCTTGCGCTCTTCTTCTGAGACGGGCTGACCGTTCTGCTGTCGCTGGATCATTCCATCCCACGTCTCCCAGTGATCCTTTAACTCGCGCAACAGCGCTTCCTGCTTTTCTTCGAGTTCAAGCTTTTGCCGACCGATTTCTTCGATCAGGGCGGGATCGTCCTCACCCATTTTCTTGTGCATGCGCAATTCTTCGAGCTGCATGTTCAACTCAAAAACCTCCTCCAGCAAGTCGGGGGGCACAATCTGCTTTTTGAGTTCTCCGGCGGAGCGCGCTTGTTCAGTCGCCGTTTTCGATTGCTCCTCCAGTTCCACGCCTTCCAGTTGTAAAAGATACTGAGTACGTCTGATCGGGTCTTTCAATGTGCGATGGGCGTCGTTGAGCAGCGAGCTTTGTTGCAGGCTCCATTCCTGCTCCTGGCTACTGGCGCGAGCGCTGAGATCAGGATGCAGCTTGCGGCTCAGCTCGTAAAAATCTTTCTCCAGACGGGAGATGTCGAGATTCAATTTGCGCGGCAGCCCGAAGAATGTGAAATAGTCCACCGGCACCGGAGGCTGAACTTTGCCACAGGCCGCGCAGAAATGCACGGCGCGCATAGTGCCGCACGACCAGCAGGATTGAGTCTCCTCAGGTGCGGCCTTCGCGGTTATCGTGGTTAAAGACGAGTTGGTCATCACTTACTTCTTATTAATCACAACAAAGCTCAGAGTAACGGCTCGGCGAACGCTGGCTTCGTGGTGAGTTTTCGCGGGCAGGAGTGCCCGCGCCACACAAGCATGCGCGATCAAGCGGAGAACGAAGTCCCGCAGCCGCACGACTTCGTGGCCTGGGGATTCACGAAGACGAATCCCTGTTGCATCAGCGTTTCCTGGTAATCCAGGATCATGCCGTGCAGGTAGATAAACGACTTCGGATCTACGAAAACGCGTACATCGCCATATTGAAAAATGCGGTCGCGTTCGCGCGGCTGCGTGTCGAAGCGGATGTTGTAACTTAGTCCAGAACAACCGCCGCCCTGCACGCCCAGGCGCAGTCCGCCCTGCTCAGGCGAAATGCCTTCCTTGGCCATCGCGCTGCGCACCTTGACCAGGGCCTTATCGGTGACCTGAATGCCCTTGGCCGGCGCGGTTTGCGAAGGTTGCGCGGTTTGTTCCGTTGCCGTTGTCATTTGAACTACTGACGCAGTGCCTCAGCGGCAAAAGCCACTGTTAATTGTTTGGCCGCTCCACGGCGCGGCTGAAGCCGCGCCCTTTCAAAACTCAGCCGCATTGCGGAGCACGCGAAGAGCTTACTGCGCTACTGCCGAGGCAACCGGCTTCGCGCTCTCCTGCTTTTTCTTCCAATCGCCGATGGCGGCGCGGATGGCGTCCTCGGCCAACACAGAACAGTGGATCTTCACCGGAGGAAGCGACAGCTCCTTCACGATGTCCATGTTCTTGATTGTGAGGGCTTCATCCACCGTCTTGCCCTTGACCCACTCGGTGGCCAAAGAGGACGATGCGATCGCGGAGCCGCAGCCGAACGTCTTGAACCTGGCTTCTTCAATGACGTTGGTCTCGCGGTTGACCTTGATCTGCAGCTTCATGACGTCGCCGCACTCGGGCGCGCCGACCAGACCGGTGCCTACGTCAGCGCTGCTCTTGTCCATGGAGCCGACGTTGCGGGGATTGTTGTAATGATCGATTACTTTATCGCTGTATGACATTTGTGTAAGCTCCCGAAAATTCAAAGTTTTCAAACTAGTGTCCTTCTCCAGCCCACTTCACGTCCGCCAAATTGATGCCTTCTTTCGCCATTTCGTAGAGCGGAGAAAGTTCGCGCAGGCGCTCGACGGTTTCAATGACGCGATCGGCCACGTAATCGACTTCGGCTGCGGTGTTGAAGCGGCCGATACCGAAACGGATCGAACTGTGCGCCAGGTCGTCGCCCGTGCCAAGAGCCTTCAATACATAAGATGGCTCCAGCGTTGCAGAGGTGCAGGCCGAACCGCTCGAAACCGCGATATCATTGATGCCCATCAGCAGCGACTCGCCTTCCACGTAGGCAAAGCTGATGTTCAAGTTGCCAGGCAAGCGGTGCTCCATGGAACCGTTGATGTAAGTCTCATCCAGACGGCTCATAATGCGGTCACGCAGGCGATCACGAAGACCACTCAACTGGACCGCCTCCTGAGACATTTCCTCGGAAGCGATGGCGCAAGCCTTGCCCAAGCCGACGATGCCGGCGACGTTGAGCGTCCCCGAACGCATGCCCCGCTCGTGGCCGCCGCCGTCGATGATGGCGGAAATCTGCACTCGCGGATTCTTGCGGCGGACATACAAAGCGCCCACACCCTTGGGGCCGTACATCTTGTGAGCGGAGATTGACATCACGTCGATGAACTGCTTGTTCACATCCACCGGAATCTTGCCGATCGCCTGCGTGGCGTCGGTGTGGAAGATGATGCCGCGCTCGCGACAAAGCTTGCCGATTTCGGTTACCGGTTGCACCACGCCGATTTCGTTGTTCGCGGCCATGATGCTCACCAGGATGGTCTTGTTATCCATGGCGCGCTTCAGCTCGTCGAGATCGATCAAGCCATCTTTCTGCACGGGCATGTAGGTGACGCGATAGCCGTATTTCTCCAGACGCTTGCAAGTGTCGAGCACAGCTTTGTGCTCGGTGACGGCGGTGATGATGTGGTTGCCCTTCTCGCGGTACATCTCGGCTACGCCCTTGATGGCGAGGTTATCGCTCTCGGTGGCACCCGAAGTGAAGATAATTTCTTTGGTGGTGGCGCCGATCAACTTGGCGATGCGCTCGCGAGCTGTTTCTACGCCCTCTTCGCCCGCCCAGCCGAAGGAGTGGTTGCGGCTGGCAGCATTGCCAAACTTTTCCATGAAATAGGGCAACATCTCCTCCAGCACCCGCGGATCCATGGGCGTGGTGGCGTGGTTATCCATGTAAATGGGCAGCTTCACTCCCTGCGGAGCGGCGTGCTGCGTCACTGGGAGTTGCTGGGGGACTCTTACATCCGTGCTCATAATTGCTTCTCCTACCTTTGTTGAATGCTTGATCTTTATTGCTTCTTCTTAACCCTGGCGTCTTCCTAAACCCTTGCTAATTAACTCTTGCTAAACGATCGTCACCAGTTCGGCCGGCTTGACAGTTCCACTCGCAGCCAATTCTGGTTCTTCCCGCATATGAGAAATCTTGATGCGTTTCAGCACCGCTTCGATGCTGTCATTCACTTTTCGCAACGGCTCGCGGATGTTACAACGGTCGCTCTGACCGCACTCCCCGCGAACGGTGACGCAGGACGTGATGAATAAAGGACCATCAATGGCCTGAATTACCTCGAAGGCCGAAATCGTGTGCGCTGCGCGAGCCAGCCTGTAACCTCCGTTGGTACCATGCTGCGAGTGCAACAGACCAGCCTTGACCAACCGCTGCAGAATCTTCGCCAGAGCTTCAGGCGGGATGCCGAAAGAATCCGCAATATCCTTTGCACTGGCACTACGAGTTCCTTCGTGAGCGTGATCGGCCAAGTGCTTCATGGCCATCAGCGCGTAATCCGCCTTCTTGGTTAACTTGAGCATCTTGATTCCGGCTGCCGATAGCCAACCCTCGGTAACCTGAACTCCGACCCGCAGAGTCGGGTTAATTACGACCTTTTCCGTCGTAATTCATTCTACGTCCAGAAGCCAGAATTATGCAAGTTCCCTGCAGGCAGCCTTAGGAAGCGTCATTGAATGGTAACTATCAGTAATTGAATGGTTTAGATGTCGCCGATGGTTATGGTCGGAGATCCGGCAATTTGGGGGCATAGACAGGCAAATTGCCGGAGACTGGGAATAAAATTACTGCAAATGTCACGCTCAGCACTTGACAAGTGCCGAAGGCGGGCTAAAATACCGGAAACTTCCCGCGAATCGGTCCCTCCGCATATTCCAGGAGGGCGGCGCTTCCGGATTTATGACCTCAAAGCCGTTCTCGCATCCTCAAAACGCAGGTAAGCAACCTTGCAAACACCCGCGGGTGCAAATCGTGAGCCGCGAAGAAGACGCGGAGTTTGTGGAATGCCTCGAGTGCCGCGAAATCTTCGAGTCCAGCGAACTGAAAGACATGAGCATCGAGGAAAGCACCGAGAGCACTGACGGTGGGGCCCAGGAATCTTGAGTGCGCAAATCCGCAGCTTGAGATCACTATAGTAACCAAGCCGCTCGATTCCACCTTGTTCCCGGCGAAAAGGCTCTGCTAGTCTGCGTGCGGGGGCGTGCGTTTCTGCACGCGTACACTCATGCCTGCAGTAGCGCTCGTGGTCGACGACTCCATGCTGATCCGTTACACCGTCTGCCGCTCCCTGGAAGAGCGCGGCTTTACGGTAGAGTCAGCCACGAACGGCGCGGAGGCCTTGCAGATTCTCGAGAGGGTGCATCCTGACCTGATCGTTACCGACATGCAGATGCCAAAGATGACAGGCAGCGAACTGATTACCGCACTGAAGAAGAATCCGGAGACCGCGAAGATTCCCATCATCATTGTTGCAGGCCGAGCCAGCGGCTTCGACGAAACGGAAAAACGTGCCAACTTCGCCATTTACAAAGATATCGACATCCAGAGCCAGCTTGAAAAAGCGCTGGATGCAGTGATAGGGAAAGGTCACGGGCAAGGCGCGGGGAAGTAGCTAGCTTCTAAGCCTTGAGCTTGAGCCGCAGAGGTCGCTCTAGCACAGCCGCAGACTTGCCTCTGCCGAGAAATCCATGGCAGCAAAATCCTTTGCCAAGAATTTGGGATAGGCGGCGGCCGCAATCATGGCGGCGTTGTCGGTAGAGAGCGGACGTGATGGGAAATACACTGGCATGCCCTCCTGGGCGCCGTCCCGCTCGAATGTCTTACGCAATTCGTCATTCGCTGCCACCCCACCTGTAACGAAAAGTGTTGCAACTTCGTAGGCGCGAGCCGCAGCCAAAGTTTTACCAACCAGGTCTTCGACGATTGCACGTTGAAACGATGCGATCAAGTCGAGAGTCTGCCGATCGCAATTCCCAAGATAGTCTTCCGGCTTCAGCTTGGAAATGTTCAGCAAAGCCTTGCGGCGGATCTCGATGGAAGAACGCATGTCGTGAACCTCGACGTAGCGCAGCACGGCCGTCTTGATGCCGCTATAGGAAAAATCAAACCGCGGGTGATCCATCTCCATTCCTCTTTGTCCGCGATGGTCTTTTCCGTGTTGGTCCCGGCGGTCGCGATGCTTGATCTGCGCCGGTAGGAATTTCACGGCACCAGGGTCGCCATACGGGGCGAGCCGGTCGATAATCGGGCCTCCGGGATAGCCCAGGCCAAGCAGCTTGGCGACTTTGTCGAAGGCCTCGCCGGCGGCGTCGTCGCGAGTGTGGCCGATGTTTTCGTAAGTCCAACCGTCTTTGTTCTGCGCTGCCAGATAGAGGTGCGTGTGTCCTCCCGACACAACCAGAGCGAGCACGGGAAATTGCAGCTCGTGATCGCCCTTCTGCCGCTCTTCAAGCAGAACTGCGTGGATGTGGCCTTCTAGATGGTTAACCGCAATCAGCGGCTTGTCGAGGGCGAAGGCCAAAGCCTTGGCATAGCTGATGCCGACCAGCAGCGCTCCGGCGAGTCCAGGCCCCTGGGTGACCGCGATCGCGTCGACCGTGTCGTAAGTCTGATTGGCCTCAGCCAGTGCTTGCCGAACGACGGGAACGATCGCCCGCAGGTGCTCGCGCGATGCCAACTCGGGGACGACGCCACCATAAGGTTGATGCGTGGCGATCTGCGAAGCCACCACATTGGAGACGACCTGCTCGCCCGAACGCACGATGGCCGCGGCGGTTTCGTCGCAGGAGCTTTCGATGCCGAGGATATAGGCGTCGGGCATGGATTTCAGTTTCCAGCTTTTAGTTTCGACTTGCAAGTCCGAGGGACCGACCGGGGACACCCAGATGGACGGACAGTGGGAGAGCAGCAGAGCAATGGCACTGTACGCGCGCGGGCAAGAGTGCCCGCGCCACCCGTTATCACAACCATCCCTTGGTCCGCGCGATGCGCGACGCCTCGATGCGGTTGCTGGCACCCATCTTGCTGATGGCTTCGGAAAGATAGTTGCGCACGGTACCCTCGGATAGGTGGAGTTCGGCGGCGATGTCTCCGCTCTGCATGCCTTCACCGGCGAGGCGCAGGACCTGGCGTTCGCGATCGGTAAGCGGGTCCATCTCGGCCCAGGCTTCGGTAGCGAGATCGGGATGGATGACGCGCAGTCCCTGCTGTACGCGACGTACAGCTTCAGCAAGCTCCTCGGCGCGCATATCCTTCAGCAGGTATCCCAGGGCTCCGGCTTCCATGGCGCGCCGCAGATATCCCGAGCGCGCGAAGGTAGTAAGGATGATAACCCGGGTGCTGGTGCGGCGGCGTTTGAGCTCCGCGGCGGCATCGAGTCCGGTCATCAGTGGCATCTCAATGTCGGTGATAAGCACGTCCGGCTTGTGGACGAGGACAGCCTCCAGCGCCTCCTTGCCGTTGCGTACTTGCGCGACAACAGAAATGTCACCCTCGATCTCGAGTAGCGCGGCGAGCGCGCCGAGCACCATGCCCTGATCTTCGGCGAGAACGACACGAATCGTCTTACGGGCTTCCTTCGAGGTGGGATTCAATTCTCGCAGCCCTCGGTTTTCGGCGTGACTTCCATGAATGGGAGCGTGATGGTGAGCTTGGTACCGGCGTTGCAGTCACGAGTGAGTGTCCCACCCAACATTTCAACGCGCTCGCGCATGCCGCGCAGACCGTTGCCTTCGGTTGGAGAACCGCCGCGGCCGTCATCTTCTATATCGAGGCGGCAAGAGCCGTTCCGCTGATCCAGACGCAAACTGCAAGTGCGCGCCTGGGCGTGTCGTACTACGTTGGTAACGGCCTCTCTCACTGCCATCGACAGCACGCTCTCTTGCAGCGCGGGCAGCGACACCTTCGCTGTCTCGCACTTCACAGCGACCCCTGCGGTCTCGAGGGTCGACTTCGCTTGCGCGAGTTCGGCCGCCAGCCCTTGCGAGCGATAGCCGCGGATGGCGTCGCGGACTTCCGAGAGCGCCTGACGGGAAATCTGTTCGACCTCGCGGATCTCATTGCCGGCGCGCTGCGGATCGCGGTCCATCAATTTTCCCGCAAGTTCGGATTTCAAGATGATCACTGAGAGAGTGTGCCCCAACACGTCGTGCAGATCGCGAGCGATGCGCTCGCGCTCGGCCACCTTAGCGAGGTGTTCAATTTCGTCATTGGCCATGCGCAACTTGGCCAGAGAACGGTTGCGCTGGGCAAAGTAGATGTTGCTGCCCCCGACTGCGGAAGCAAGTCCGCCTCCGTAGAAAAAAAACCAGCCAGGCAGGTGAAACACCAACGTTTCGATCCCAGCCAGCGCCACAATCACGGCCATCAGCCCGACGGCGGCTCGCTCCGTTTGCACGGCGAAAGGAACGAAAGCCGCTGCAAAAACAAAAAAAGTAGAGGCTCCTGAGTTAATGGGCGCGAACACGAGCCCCAGGACTACCATGCCGGCAATGTGCAACAGCGAGCGCGGATGTTTCAGCCAGAACAGACCGAAATAGAGAACCAGGAACACGGCCGAGGCGAGCGCGGTGAGCGACCACTCCTTCCAGCCGACGTGGTCAAAGATCGGCTGCAGGAAAAAAAAGCTCAAGTAGGCGAGCCAGATGAAAGGAGCCCAGCCGGTTCCCTTGTCGCGAGGCGAAAGGCTTACTTTTTCTCCCCAGGAGAGAGACTCTTCGGTCCGGACTCGTTGGCGTTCGCCGACACCGTGGTCATCGGGAGCCATGCCATTACGGTTCAATCTTTATCCCTACCCTTCCCCGCCTTATCTTCGCACGCTCCTATTGTCCACCCCTGAGTCAATGGCTGCCCGGCGGGCCTGGCATCGCGCGCTGGTAGCCAGCCACACGATAATCGCGGCTGGAACCAAGATCCCTAGCCAGCGTGCGCCGCCGTACACCGCAAGCATTCCGAAGAGCACGAGCAGGGCGGTGAAGCACAGAGACTCACTCGACGTGGCGTTCATGATGATTCCTCTCATTTCGCAGACCGCTACGTTCCGCGCAAGTAAGCGCCTAGCCGTACAGCTTTCCCTGATCACGCTGGAAGCCGATGCGCGCCACACCCAGACAAATCATAGTGAAGGCGAGCAGAACCTCCCAGTGCGTCGCCGCTGGTTCATGGCGACCCGCACCCACAATTCCCAACGCCAGCTGCGACAAGTGATAGGGCGGGAGGGCCAGGGCGATCTGCCTCACCAGCTTGGGCAGAAACATGTAAGGTACCCACAAGCCGCTGCAAAACGAAAGCGGCAGATAAAACATGTTGATGACAGCAGGAGCAGAGTTGGGCCCGGCGAAATAACCGATCGCCAATCCCATCGCAGAGAAAGGGAGCGACCCGGCGACCAGCGTTCCGATCAACTTAGTCATTTCACCGAGCGGCAAGCGCACTCCACCGAAACTGATGCCTAACACCAGTAGCAACGAAACCACGATGGCGCTGAAGATCATGCTCAGCACAACTTTGGCGGTGAAGTAGGCGAATGGCGGCATAGGACTCGCGCGCTTTACTTGCAGCCATCCCAGGCCGCGATCGGCGGCCAGTCCAGACGCGGTCCCGAACAGCGATGCCCCCATCACTCCGAACGTGCCGTACGTTGCGATCAGGTAGGTCGGAACACCCATGCCGCCGATCGCTCCCTTGGAATTCAATACCAAGCCGAACAGCACATAGAACATCAGCGGAAAGCTGATTACGGAGGCGGTGTACACGCGCAGGCGAAGGTTTTTCAGAAACTCGTATTTTGCTTCTTTCAAGTAGATGGTTGTGGTGTGGCTGGTGGAACGTTCGATCTGTGTGTTGCTCGCGGCAGCTGCGGCGGTGCTCATCGTAGTTTCCTCGTTTCGTCCACGCGTTCGCTGATGCCTAGACAGTCGCGAATCGGTTCTTACGGTTGGTGCTTTCGCCATTGTCCTGTGTGAGAGCCAGGAATGCTTCCTCCAGTCCCGCGCTGGTGATCTCCAGCCCCGAGAGTGCCGGGTCGCGTGCCAGCAACACGCGCACGACAGGCTCGGCTTCGCCGGCATGGATCTCCACCGCTTCGCGATCTTGCTTGGCTTCGGTCACGCCCGGAATTTGAAGCAGGCTCGCTAAGCTGAGCGTGGTGACGCAGCGGATGCGCTTGCCGCTGGTCTGGGCCTTGATCTCCGCCGGCGTGCCTTCCGCGATAATTGCTCCCTGATTGATTACGGCGATGCGGTCGGCGAGAGCGTCCGCCTCCTCGAGGTAGTGCGTGGTAAGAAGAACGGTCTTTCCGCGCTCGACCAGCCGGCGAATCTCCTCCCACAGTGACCGCCGGGCTTCCACATCCAGGCCCACGGTGGGCTCGTCGAGAAACAGCAGGTCAGGGTCGCCACAGATTGCCAGCGCAAACAGGGTTCGTTGTCTCTGGCCACCGGAAAGATCGCCGAACTTTCGATCGCGCAATTTCTCCAGGCCGGCGGCGGCCAGCACTTTCTCAAGGGGCAACGGTCGGGGGTAATAGCTGGAGAACAGATCAATGTGCTCGCGCACCCGCAGAGTTTCCGGCACGCGCCCCACCTGAAGCATGGCGCCGGTACGCATACGATTCTGCGGATTGGTGGGATCTCCGCCGAACACTCGGGCCTTGCCGGAACTGGGCTGCAGCAGCCCCAACAGCAGTTTCACCGCCGTAGTCTTCCCTGCCCCGTTGGGTCCGAGTAGCGCAACCACGCGCCCGGCGTCCACTGTGAAATTCACATTGCGCAGGGCGCGAACTTCTCCATAGCTCTTGCTGACGCCTTCCAGACCTGCCACCACAGTGGCGGAACTTGCGCGGTCTATGCTTGGCGTTTCCCTCTGAGTTGCGATCATATTGGTCCTTCTTCGCCTTCGCTCGGCCGTTGCCGGCTAACAATCAATCTGCCACGTGACTGCATCATGATGGAGTGGCAGGCGGTGCGCCAGTGCTGTTCATCACGCCGGCGGCGTGACAAATGTCATGATGGCGAGGGCGGCGATAAGATGGGATTCTGACCACGGAACCGCGAGACTCAAAGCGAGTTTTTGCGATTTTCGGTTTTATCCGTTACGAAATCCGAACAGAGTCGCGCTGTTGGGGCAACGGCAGGCCTTCAGAGAGTCGCTCTTTCTCTAACGCAGGATCAGTGATTCCCTAGATAGGACGCGGGGAAAAACTTGTTCGCAAATCGTAACAAACGCCGATCCTTTCAAATTTTCCGCAAAATCATGACAGGGAACCGCACTCCCTGCTATGATGTCGGCCACAATATGATGTCCCCAACTTCAACGGAGGCCTGCCATGCTCCCAGCCGGTAAGAGTCTTCGCACACTTCGCGAAAAGCTCGGCTTGACCATGCGCGACATCGAGACATCCAGTGCGCGCATGGCGGCGAAATATCGCAACGAGGAATTCTCCATCCCTCCCAGCCGTTTGTCGGACATAGAGACCAAGGGTGTTTTACCCAGCATTTTCCGCCTCTACACGCTCGCCATAATCTACAGGCGCGACCTCAGGGAGTTGCTGGCTTGGTACGGTGTTGACATGAACAACATGGCTGCGGACCTCGGCATGATCGCTCCCCCGCGGTCGCATATCTCCGAAACTCTTTCCGGACTCTCCTCCGTACAAATACCAATCCGCATGGATCCTGGGTTTGATGAGCAGCGCACCAGCAATCTGGGCCGGATGGTGGAACAGTGGGGTTTGGTGCCGTTGTCCTATCTTGCGCAGTTCGCCCACAGCGATTTCACGTATGGATACATCGGCCACCAGGATTTCACCATGTATCCGATTCTTCCGCCCGGCAGCTTCATCCAGGTCGATGAGGCCAGGAATAAGGTGATGGACGGATCCTGGCGGTCAGAGTATGAACGCCCTATCTACTTCGTGGAAACGCGTGACGGATACACTTGCTGCTGGTGCAGCATGCGTCGCGATGACGTTATCCTGCAGCCCCATCCGCTGTCGCCGGTTCAGATTCGAGTTCTGCGCCATCCCCAGGAAGCAGAGATCATCGGACAGGTTGTGGGGGTCGCTATGAAGCTGACGGAGTGGCACGCTTTTGGTTCTTCTCCAGGCTCGAAAGCGCAACCAGTACTGAACTAAGATGGCTGGCGGAGACGGCGTCCTGCGGTGAGGGGAGCAGTTGGTTCAACTCTTCGCGCATGCCTTCCACGTAAGTTCCCGCCGTTTTGTCGCTGCTCTGGCTCGATTCGCGCAGGTCTTCCACCAGTTCTGATAACGGCTTACGCAGCACAGTGGACAACACTTCGGTGTGAGCCGCCTTCAACGCGCGGTCTGAGGATTCTTCCCCGTGCACCAGTGACATACCCCAATGCAGGTAACCGCCCTCCCGTCGTCGCAGAGAGCCCAGATAAGCCAGTTTTGCCAAGAGGCCGGAAACGGCGGCCAAGGTGGTTTCTCGCAGATCCTGCACAGCAGATTTCAGCGTCATTTTCCGGGAATTCTTGTTACGAATTCCGAACAAGGTAAAGGCCTAATGTGATCTTTCCAGCCAGCCTGACGCCATGAAAGTATCACGGTTCGCTTTTCCAAAACAAGGAGAAAACACGTGAAAAAGATGCTACTCGTCGTTGCAGCAGCCGTACTCTTCCTTAATACGCTGGTAGTTCCAACCGTGGCCCACGCCGACGGTGGAACTAGCAACGGAGGCAACTGTTCTGGCCAAACCGCCTGTAAGCCGTAGTCGTTGAGTGGAAGTTACAAAAAACGAACACGGCACACAAGCATATTGCCGACGGGCGCTCGTCGCGCTACAGTGACCAATCACGGTCATGTTGCAGCCCCATTCATTGTTGTGGCATTACTTGTGGGTCGCGCCCTGCGGTCTTCTTGCGATCCTTGCCTTCTTGATGTGGAGGCGAGGATTGCACCGCGAGTTGCCTGCCTTTTTTTGTTACACGGTTTTTGAGGCCGCAGGTGGAGGATTCATTTATGCGATAGACGTTAGCCCGTCGATTTCCGCAACAACTTATTGGCGGAGTTCGTTTCTTTTCCTAGTAGTTGAAGCCTTCATAAAATTCGTCGTCATTGGTGAAGTTTTTAACCACCTCTTGCGCGTCTACCCTCCGCTTGGCAGATTGGCAAGAGTTCTTATCAGTGGCGTCGGCACCATTCTAGTATTTACCGCAACGCTCATCGCAGCCTATGCGAGTCCCACAACCTTCTGGCTTATTTCCGCAACCCGCATCCTGGGCCGAAGTGTGAGCGTGGTTCAGTGCGGACTGATTCTCTTTCTTTTTGTTTTCGCCGCTCACTTCAAGCTGAGGTGGGGACGCTCTGTTCTTGGGATTACCCTCGGGTTTGGTATCGTTGCCTCTGCCTACCTGACCCATTGGGCTCTCATGGCGGATTGGCTCTTTGGGCAGAAGAGCATCCTCCTTGACTTTGTAATTATGGCTACATACCAGATTTGCGTATTGATCTGGTTTTATTACGTGCTCGTCCCTCAGAAGAGTGCCACTACGTCTGCGGTTCCTTTGCCTGAGCACAGTCTCGAGCTTTGGAACCGGGAACTGGAGCGTCTGTTGCAGCAATGAATCTGGCCATTGTTCTAGTCGTCGCCGCTCTGCTTGCACTAGGCATTGTTTTGTGCCTGGCTGTAACGCAAACCCTGAAGGCCAAGAGAAGCACCAACTTGGCCGGAACCATCCGTCCAATCGACATCGAAGCGTTCCGCAATTTGATCGATCCTGCCGAGGACGACTACCTGCGGCGGCGCCTACCGCCGGTTCAGTTTCGCCTGGTTCGCCGCGAGCGCTTGCGCGCCATGGCCGCCTACATCCAAGTAGCAGGAAGCAACGCCGTCGTACTGTTGCGTCTGGGCGAAGCAGCTCTCGCCACCGGCAATCCGCAGGTTGCCGAAGCCGCTCACCGACTGGTGAACGATGCGTTGCTGCTCCGCCGCAATACCACCGTGGCGCTGGCGCGGATTTACCTGGCCTTGGCATGGCCCAATTCCGGGTTCGCCGCCGGACGGGTGGTCGACCGTTACACGCAAGTGAGCGGCACCGCCATGCTGTTGGGGCGACTGCAGAATCCCGCGATCCCAGTTCGCCTCTCCTCTCTGCCCTAAACGTGTGACGTTGGTCACAGATGCGGCGGCGGTGTTTGCGCAAAACTCTTGGTAGGCTTCGCCGTGCCTCGGCCAAACGCGCACAGAGTACTTGCACACTACCCCTGATCAATCCAGCCTTGTTTTCGCTACCCTTTCTGGTGTAAAAACCAGCGGGACCTAATCACCCAGGAATCTTTGTGCATATTTCCGCTTTCCGCCGTTGGAGTTGTTTCTGGCACCTTGAAGTGCCGGAGTCAGGGGAAACTCTATGATCCGCGTGATCACGATCCACAGCCTGAAAACCTTCTCTGCCTCGCTATTTGTCGTGTTCTTGTTTTGCTCCATAGCCTTCAGCCAGGGCGGCGTCGCCACGGGCGATCTACACATCACCGTAAAGGACCCCAACGGCAGTGTTGTGACCAACGCCATGGTCAAGGTGAGCGACGTTGCCAAAGGGCTGGAGCGCACCGCTACCAGCGACGGCGAAGGCGGCTACAGTGCCCGGCTGTTGCCACCTGGAACTTATACCGTCACGGTGGAAGCGGCGGGCTTCGGCAAAGTCGAGGCTAGGGAGGTGAGTATCACGGTAGGCGGACTGGTGGATCTTCCAGTCGCGCTCGCGGTGGCGAGCGGTAAAGAAGTGGTGGAGGTCAGCTCCCAGGCGGAATTAGTAGAGACCTCGCGCACCTCAACCACGGACACGATCGGACAACGCCGCATCGACAATCTCCCCATCAACGGCCGCAATTACATTAACTTCACGCTGACCGATTCGCAGGTGGTGCGCGACAACGCGCCGTTCCTCGGCGCTGCACCTACGTCCGGGCTCAACATAAGCGGCCAGCGCGGCCGCTCCAATCTGGTGAACGTGGATGGCGCCGATGCCACCGACAATTCCACCAACGGCGTACGCTCCACCGTTTCCCAGGAGGCGGTTCAGGAGTTCCAGATCGTCACCAACGGTTACGCACCGGAATATGGCCGCGCCGCGGGCGGCGTGGTCAATATCATTACCCGGTCCGGATCGAATGATTTTCACGGTGACGTCTTCGGCTATTTGCGTAACCGCAACTTCCAGGCGGTGAATCCGTTCAGCACGGTTTCGAACCCGGCCTATACCCGAGTGCAGGCGGGTGCGGCTTTCGGCGGACCGATCAAGAAGGACAAGACGTACTTCTACTTCGCCTACGAAGTCACGCGGCGGCACGAGACGGGATTCTCGAGTATCGCACCCGGAAGCGACATCGGATATTACGGCTTACAGAGTTTCGACACCTCAACCACGGCTGGGGGATTGATTCCGCTACCCTTTGGCAGCATCCCGGTGACGAGCGATCAGGCTGCGTTCCTTGGCCCTGGAGGGACGCTAGCTCAGTTGGCGGCAGCCGATCCCGGAGCATTTGCGGCGATTGCCCCGAGCGTGCCCAATTACGTATTTCTCGTCGGCGCTTCGTCGGGAATGGCTGTGAATGGGGTATGGCCGACCGGCCTGACCGGTATTCCGGGCCTTAGCGGTTTCGCCACGAGTTGCTCGGCCCCTCCCTGTTTCGTGCCTGGCTCGTATCAAAGTCTGGGATCCCAGTCGGGTAACTTTCCTGTATTTGAGGGGACCAGCCTCTACTCCCTCCGCCTCGACCACAACATCAGCAACAGCAACCGCCTGACCTTGCGGGTCAATGTGAGCCCCAGCACCGCGACCGGCATCGAGGGCAGCGGCGAGGACCAGCCCTTCGGGCAGAACGCTTATTCGCGTACCTCTCAGCAAACGTACCGCGATGTCACGGGTGTTGTGAAAGACACCTGGACCATCGGCAACAACCGGGTGAACGAATTCACCTTTCAGTATGCGCGCCGCGGACTTTCTTACTTCTACAACACGCAAATACCCGCGGGCGCGGATCCAGCCGTCAACATTCCTGGCTTCGGATATTTCGGTCGCGAGCCTTACTCCTACATCCAGCGCGTGGAGCAGCGCTATCAGTTCACCGATAATTTCTCCTGGACCATCGGCCGCCACAACACCAAGTTCGGCGCGGATTTCACCTACCTCCCGCTCACGGCCACATTCACCGTCAACTACGGCGGGAATTACGACTTCGGTTCCTTCGCCGCATTTCCTCAGCCCTTCCCCACCTTGAATCCAGTGCAGGCCTACGGGGCCGGCCTGCCAGGGGATTTTGTTCAGGGCATCGGCAGTCCCAGCGACACGTTCCACAACATCCCCATTGGAGTGTTCTGGCAGGACTCGTGGCGCGTGCGCCCGAACTTCACATTGAACTACGGCGTGCGCTACGACGTCGAGATTCCGCCCACGTTCAAACCGGTGACCGCGCTGGCGCAGGCCGGATATAACTTCCTCGGACTACAGAAGGGCATTCAGACTGATAAGAACAATATCCAGCCGCGCGTCGGCTTGGCCTGGGATCCCAAGGGAGACGGGAAGACAGTTGTGCGGGCTTCTTACGGCCTGTTCTACGACCACCCGCTGCTGGGTCTGTATTTCCTGGGCAATGCTTCCGACGGCTCCTCCAGTGGCCAACTTGCCTTCGCCGGCACGGGCGTATGTAACGGTGCCGGGAATCCCGCCAACCTGAACGCGATTCCCATTTTCCAGGGATTGGTCAACAGCGCCGCCTGCACTCCGGGGCCAGCGGCGCTTCTTCCGGCGCTCGGTTATCTGCCCAATCAGCAGCAGTTCACTGCTATCAACTTCCCTAGCTCCTTGTTTCTCAACCAGAACTACCTCACGGACGGGTTCCCGCTGTTCTTTCAACCGTTTGGTTATCCCCAGGGAAAGAACTTCGTGTTTGCTTATGCGCAGCAAGCCAACTTCAGCATCGAACGCGACCTGGGGAAAGGTTTCGACTTCAATCTGGCCTACAACTTCAACGGCGGACGCCATCTGAATCGACCGATCAACGCCAACACCCAGCGTGGTGATCTGCTGGTGGCAAACTGGCAAACGGCCTCCAGTGATCCAACGTCTTATGCGACCACCGGCGGACCATTGGGTGTAGGGAGCGGCCCCTCCTCGGAGGGCTTTGCTCCTTGCGGTGTCAATCCTTCGGGCCAGCCCTGGATTTCCGCCGCCCTGATGAATTTTTTCCGCCCCGGAGGTTTCAATGCGTCGATCGCCAACGCTTTGACCGGCGCCGGCGCGGGGGCTTGCGTGACCGCCCTGGCCCCGGCCGTCCTGCAGTTTTTCCAGGAATCGGGCTACAGTACCGCTGGCTTCAATACTTCCTGTAATCCCGCCACTCTGGCCGGTTGCGTTCCCTTCGGCGACATGGACGCCAATTACTCGAATGGCAGTTCCGTCTACCACGGCCTCACCGCCAACCTGCGCAAGCGTTTCGGTAATCATTACGAATTTCTCGCGTCGTACACCTGGTCGCATGCCATCGACGATTCCACCGACTTGCAGTCCACTCTCACCCCTCAGGACAGCTATTACCCAGCTCTCGATCGCTCCAACTCAACCTTTGATCAGCGCCAACGCTTCGTCTTCAGCGGCGTCTACCAAACGGGCAAGCTGGGCGGCAGAGACTTCGGCCGCAAATTCTTGAGCAACTGGACCGTCGCCCCCTTGATCGACTTCAATTCTGGACGGCCTTTCAATATCATCACGGGCAACGGCGACAACCTGCAGGAATCGGCGCTCACAGGCCGTCCCAATACCTTCGTCAACCCGGCATGCACAGCGCTTGGGTATCCGGCGATCACCTCAAAGTATTCGCCTACCGGAGTGTTTCAGGAGCCGTGCACCGCCGATTTCAACGGTACGTTGCTCTCCCTCGACGGCAACTTGGGCCGCAACGCTGGCCACACTCCCTGGACTGTGTTTGACGATCTACGCGTGGCCAAGCGCGTCTACTTCGGCGAGCGCTACAACATGGACCTGATCGCCGACATGTTCAACATCGCCAACCGGTATAACGTGTCCGCAGTCAGCCCGCTGTTCACGAACGCTGGTCAGGCTACGGCCGCCTACGATCCCCGGCAGTTCCAGTTCGCCTTGAAATTAAACTGGTAGGTTCTCCGCAATTCGGTCGCAAGTCTGGATTCCGTGATCCCACGGAGTCCGGACTCCTGCCGAACGTGTTTGGCAGAAGCCCGAAAGCAGAAGCCCGAAAGCCCGGATGTTACACTCTCCCTTCACCCATCCTTGGCGTTTGCCCGGAGTTCTTTCCCCATGTCTCAACCCTATACGCCCACCCCCCGGACTCGTCTGGTCCGCGAAGCGGAGCGCGCTGTCTACGATCGCGAAGCTGCATATCGCATTCTCGACGAAGGCTTTCTCTGTCACGTCGGCTTTATCGCCGACGGCCAGCCCTTCGTGATTCCCACTTCTTACGGACGCCAAGACGCGAGCCTCTATATTCACGGCTCCGCCGCCAGCCGCATGCTGCGAAACTTGAAAGAGAGCGTCCCCGTCTGCATCACCGTTACGTTGCTCGACGGACTCGTACTTGCCCGCTCCATCTTCAATCACTCCATGAATTACCGCTCGGTGGTGATCCTGGGAAAAGCGGCTCTGGTGGATGATCCGAAGGAAAAGCTCGAAGCCTTGCGCCTGCTTTCCGAGCACATCATTCCTGGCCGCTGGAACGACTCCCGCCAGCCCAACGAGCGCGAACTCAAAGCCACGTCCGTTCTGCGCGTGCCCATCGATGAATTCTCGGCCAAGGTCCGCACCGGCCCGGTCGTCGATGACGAAGAGGATTACTCTTTTCCAACGTGGGCCGGAGTTGTTCCGCTGGAGATGGTTGCGGGAGCGCCGATCGACGATCTGCGGCTCGATCCCAAGATTGGCACGCCGGCCTATCTTCGGCAGTATTCGCGCAAGCGGTAGAGAGATCCTCATTGCCAATAGTGGTAAAGTGATATATCCTTACAGTAAGGAGTGCAAGTAAGGATGGGTTATTTTAGCACTATCAGCAGCAAGGGTCAGCTGACGGTTCCGCAGGAAATTCGTAAACGCCTCGGGTTGGAAACCGGCGATCGCGTCGAGTTTGTAGTGGAGGAAGATCGCACCGTGATCCGGCCCGCCCGTTCGGAAGTCAACCCCTTCGAGAAGTTTATCGGAATTGCAGGCCCGTTCCCCGGCGGGGAAGAGGGAATAAAAGCCTGGATTGACGATATGCGAAGTGATAAAGACTCCGAATGAGGACGGCCCTCGACACGAACATCCTCTCCCCAGTTTGGTCGGGAGAACCGTCGGCGGGCGCGATTGTCGCTCAGTTGTCAAAGGCTCGCGCCGAGGGAGCGCTAGTGGTAAGCGCGCCAGTCTTCGTCGAGCTTTCGGCCATGCCTGCGGTCAAAGTGCAGCGCATTGAGAAATTGCTTGGGGAGATGACCATCGCCGTCGATTTCGACCTCGGAGAAGATGTCTGGCAACTGGCGGCAACAAGCTTTGCCGCTTATGCCATTCGTCGGCGCCGCTCTGGCGGGGGTTCGCCAAAGCGTTTGCTGGTGGACTTCGTAATCGCTTCGCACGCGCTCCTGAAGGCGGACCGGCTCATGACCCGCGACGCAAACCGCTATGGTCTGGACTTTCCGAATCTTCGTCTGATTTTGATCCCACGCAGAATGCGCTAGCCATTGCTCCTGTGGAGGGCCGCCACTCACGGAATCAGCAGCAGCTTTCCCGTAGTCTTGCGTTCTTCCAGATCCCGATGCGCTTGCTGCGCCTCGGCCAGAGGATAGCTATGCTCGCTGCGGAGCTTGAGCTTTCCTGCGGCAATCATGCCAAACACCGCACTCGACCGCGCCACCAACTCCTCGCGCGTGGCGATGTAATTCACCAGCGTGGGCCGCGTTACGTACAGTGATCCTTTTTGTGACAACGCGATAAGGTCAAACGGCGGCACAGCACCACTCGAACCGCCGAACAGCACCATGATGCCGCGCGGCCGCAGGACGTTCAGTCCCTTCTCGAATGTAGTCTTGCCCACGGAGTCGTAGACCACATCCACACCCTTGCCACCGGTCAGCCGTTTGGTTTCGGCTTCGAAATCGGCCTGGGTGTAGAGGATCACTTCATCCGCGCCCGCCTCACGCGCCAGCTTCGCCTTCTCCTCGGTAGAAACCGTTGCGATCACGCGCGCCCCAATGTTGTGCGCCATCTGCGCCAGCAGAAGTCCCACGCCGCCGGCGGCGGCATGAACCAGCGCCGTCTCACCCTTCTTTAACGGATGCGTGTCGTGCGAAAGGTAATGTGCTGTCATACCCTGCAGCATCGCAGCCGCGGCATGGTGGTCGCTCACGCCCTGCGGGACCGGCACCAGCCGATCGGCCGGCACGGCGGCGTACTCCGCATAAGATCCCTGCACGCCACACCAGGCCACGCGATCTCCCGCCTTCACCAGCTTCACGTCGGAGCCCACGGCGGTCACTACACCCGCGCCTTCCTGACCCGGAGTAAAAGGCAATGGCGTCTTGTACCGGCCCTCGCGAAAATAGACATCGATAAAGTTCACGCCCGAGGCCGCGAGTTTCACCACCGCCTCATTCACCTTCGGCTGCGGCACCGGCAACTCCGCGACTTCCATCGCCTCCGGGCCGCCGACTTGTTTCACTTGAATGGCTTTCATGCCTGGGTTGGATTCGTCTTTTCCGATAAAGGATTCCGGATCGACGATCCCAGTTCCCACTCCTCGGACGAAGGCTCTGGCTTTTCTGAGCTGAGAACTGTTCCTCTGGTACACTGTCACGACCGCGCCAGGAGTTCTTCGTCATGGCCGAAAAGAAGCCACAGACCTTCGCCAACCACACGCGCTACGACCTGTTGTTTCACTTCTTCGCGTTACCGGTCTTCATCCTCTTGCCCTTTGTCGCCGCGGTTCACTTCATTCGGCACCCCGGCCTGCATTCAGGATTCCTCTTCGTAGTTGCGATGGCCGCCACAATCGCGGTCTTGAAAATTCGCCTTTACACACTTAAAGTGCAGGACCGGGTGATTCGCCTGGAAGAACGTCAGCGCCTGACGACCTTATTGCCCGAGCCCTTACGCTCTCGCATTCCCGAACTCAGCGAAGCGCTACGTTTTGCTTCGGATGCGGAACTGTCCACGCTGGTCGGGCGTGCACTCTCTGAAAAGTTGTCGCGGGCGGACATCAAGAAGGCGATTCAGACCTGGCGTCCAGACTACTGGCGGGTGTGACTCGAGGTTCGTCGACTCTGGGCTTCGGAGCCAGACTGAGTTTGATCGCTTTCAAACCTTTTCCCGGCTTCTGCCGTCTGAGTATTTGGCCCGTAAGTAACCAGTCGGTCCGGTGCCGAAGGTAACTGTTGGGCTTCCTTTTCGGCGTTGACCCGAGCCAGACCAGAAGATACGATTTTGATAGAATCGAGCGGGCTTTCAGCTCCAAGGAGCAACCGTATCTCATAGAAAAATATGCGAGTTGCAAAACTCCAAGTGCGGATCGCGATGCTCGCCGTCATGGCCATGGCTGGCTCTTCATGCCAGACGGCCCAGAAACCGGTTTCCTTGCTGCCGGCGAGAACTGCCCCAGCTCTGACTGCGGCCACGGCTCCAGCTTCCGCGCCTGCGTCGCCGCGGCAAGCCTCGTTGGCCGCGCCACCAGCAACCACTGCAAGCCAGCCGCAGATCCAGGCTCCAGCCCCGGCAGAAGCCAAGCCAGAATCTCCAACCCCGGCAGGCACTTCAGACCCGGTAGGCGAACTCATCGCCAAGGTGGAAAAGGACTATCAGGCGGGATTGGACGCCTATCAGGCGGGCCAGACTGACACGGCCAAGCAGAATTTCGACAGCGCCTTTAACGCCTTGCTGGAAAGCAATCTCGATATCCGCTCCGACAACCGTCTCGAAAAAGAATTTGACCGTGTCGTGGAAGGCGTCAATCACCTCGATTTGGGGAATTTGGCAGCCGACTCCGAAGCACAGAAGGTCGAACCCGCGCCCATCGACGAAACCAACGGCATCACGCCAGCCGCAGACCCCAACGTGAGGGCCAAAGCGCAAGCCGAGATCAAGTCGACCCACTCTGACTTGCCGCTGATGATGACCGATCAGGTCGCCGGATACATCAGCTACTTCTCCAACCGTGGGCGCGGCAGTTTCGAGCGCGCCTTCGCCCGCTCCGGCCGCTACCACGACATGATGGTTAAGATCCTGAAGGAGGAAGGCGTTCCGCAGGATCTCATCTACCTGGCCCAGGCCGAATCCGGATTCCAGCCACTGGCCGTCTCTCGCGCCGGCGCTCGCGGCATTTGGCAATTCATGGGCAGCCGCGCCCGAGGTTACGGTCTGCAGCGCAGCCTGTGGGTGGATGACCGCCAGGACCCTGAGAAGTCGACTCGCGCCGCCGCCCACCACCTAAAAGATCTTTATAAGCAGTTTGGCGACTGGTATCTCGCTATGGCCGCCTACAACTCCGGTCCCGGTACGGTGCAGGCCGCCGTCCGCCGCACTGGATATGCTGACTTCTGGGAGCTGTACCGGCGCAACGTTCTCCCCAAGGAAACTCGGAACTACGTTCCCATCATCCTGGCCGTGACCATCGTGACCAAGAACCTGTCCCACTATGGTTTTGATGATGTCTCGATGGACGAGCCAACAGCATTTGATACCGTAACCCTCAACTATCCCGTGGATTTGCATCTCGTGGCCGACTGTGTGGACGCGACACCCGCCCAGCTGCAGCAATTGAATCCCAGTCTGCTGCGCTCGAGCACGCCCAAAGAAGGCGCGTTCGAGCTCCATTTACCCACTGGGACGAAAGACCAATATCAGACCGCGATCGCCGCCATCCCGGCCGGTATGCGCCAGTGGTGGCGCTACCCCACCGTTCACTCCGGCGACACGCTGGCTTCTCTGGCGCGCACGTACCGCACAACGGCAAAGTCCATCGCCGCAGCAAATCATCTCGACGGCGCGGAGCTCCAAGCCGATGCTAAGGTGATCATCCCACTCGCTCCCGGCAAGCATCCGCTCGGTGATACCGCCAGCTACGCCCGCCGGATTACTCGCTACAAAGTCCGCAACGGAGACACAGTCCAGACCGTCGCTGAGAATTTCGGCGTGCCCGCTCAGATGGTCCGCCGCTGGAACGGCCTGCACAGCGGCGATAGCTTGCGCGGCAGGAAAATGCTCGCCATTCGCCTGCCGGTTACCCCCAGCAGCGAGGCAGATTCAACCACCTCCGCCAAGCCAGCCAGGCACACTAAGACCGCACAGACACCCAGGCTTTCTGCTGGCACGGCAGCCAAAGCGGTAGCAGAAGAAGATACCCCAGCGCAGAACAGTGTGTTCCACCACAAGGTAAAGTCCGGCGAAACTCTCTACTCAATTGCCACCACTTACAACACGACCGTCGCCGCCCTGAAGCGCACGAACGGCAATGTCGCCGTCCTCCGGCCCGGCATGATTCTGGTTGTGCAGCAGAACCGCTAAAGCGTCACTCTCTCTGCCTGCGCCTCTCGCAGTCTCGCGCACCCACCTCCGATCTCCGACTGACGAACGAACCACAAACCCACGGCGTGCCCTCGTTATTCACCTGCGCTTAATCCGCCTCTCACCTGCCGTTCATCTTCCTCTGCTAGTTCTGTGAAAGCAGTTTTCAATCCCCCCTGGAGGAATCCCATGAATCTTTCTCGTAAATTCCGTGTCGGTGTGCCGGTACTTGGCCTCTTGCTCGCGGCCTCAACGGCATTCGCCCAAAATCCCATCAAACGCGTACTGCTCATCAGCGTTGACGGCATGCACTCGCTGGATTTCGTGAATTGCAGCAATGGCGTTCCGGCTTTCGGAAACGTACCTTACTGTCCAAATTTGGCTGCACTTTCGTCAACCGGCGTGCATTACCTGCAAGCGCTGACGTCGAAGCCTTCCGATTCCTTCCCTGGGCTGGTGGCTCAGATCACAGGCGCGACGCCTCGTTCTGCGGGGGTTTTCTATGACGTCAGCTACGATCGCGCGCTTTCGCCCCCAGCGAAGACCACTCCTTACGGGATTGTCGGCGGCCCCAAGCTATGCCCGAGCGTGATTGGTACGCAGGTTGGGTTCGACGAAGAGATTGATTACAATTATCTGGACCTTCACTCCGGCAAGCCGGATGGTAGCTCCGGAATCAACGGAATCGATCCGGCTTACCTGCCGCGCGATCCGAAGAATGGCTGCGCGCCGGTCTATCCCCACACCTACCTCCGCGTGAACACCATCTTCAACGTGGTAAAGAATTCGGGTGGCTACACCGCTTGGTCGGACAAGCATCCGTCCTATGACTTTACCAATGGACCGAGTGGCGATGGCGTGATTGATTTGTGGTCGCCGGAGATCAACTCGATTCCGGTGGCACTCCCTACGGTACAGGGTTGCCATCCGCTTCCCGATCCGGGCGCCGCGACGTCGTCGAACGCTTGGACGGACAGTTTCCAGAACATTCGCTGCTACGACCAGTACAAAGTGCAGGCGGTGCTGAACTGGATCGACGGCAAGACTCACGACGGAACTGCTTCCGCGCCCGTGCCGACCCTGTTTGGCATGAACTTCCAGGCAGTAAGCGTGGGCGAGAAGCTGGTGGAAAAATCGCTCAGCCTGACGGGCGGTTATACGGACCCGCTGGGAACGCCGAGTGCTTCATTATTGGCCGAGATCCAGTACGTGGATGGCGCCATCGGCCAGTTTGTTTCAGAGTTGAACGCCCAAGGGCTGTTGGAATCGACTCTGATCATTGTATCCGCCAAACATGGGCAGTCGCCGATCGATCCGAACCGCGTGCTGCGCATTCCAGGAGACGTTGCAACGGATGAACCGCCGTCACAGATTCTTTCACCTGCAGGGGTGGGGCCAGGCCTGCCAGTAGCGCAGGCTGACGAGGACGACATCTCGATGCTCTGGTTGACCGATCAAAGCCAGACTGAGAATTTCGTGACCACGTTGGCTGCCAATGAAAACCTGTTTGGCCAGGGAGAGATCTTCGCCGGCCAATCTCTGGCGCTGCAATTCAACGATCCGCTTGTCGATTCCCGGACTCCGGACATTATCGTGGCTCCGAATGTTGGCGTCATCTATACCGGCGGCACAGGCAAGGTTTCCGAGCATGGCGGCTTTGCCTACGACGACCGGAACGTCCTTCTGATTGTCTCTAACCCTAAATACAAAGCTGCAACCTTTCTTGATCAGGTCGAGACCCGTCAGATCGCTCCCACCATCGTGAAAGCCCTGGGGCTGGACCCGAACCTGCTGACCGCAGTGCAGGCCGAGCACACGGAAACGTTGCCCGGACTGCCCTTCACCCAGAAGTAGCCGAAACCTTGGCATTTGCCTGAGCAAGAGAAGCGGAGAGCGCAAGCTCTCCGCTTGCCTTTCGGCAGACCTTCGTACGAACCATCGGCCACGAGGAGCGGTCGGCCATCTTGATTCGTCTTTTATTCGCTCAACAACCGTAGCAGCATAAGGGCGAGGGCTCAGTACCGGTACAACCCGCAAGAGCATGACTTCGGTCACCCGGCCACCAGCGCCAAGTTCCTTTTCGAATTCCTCTTCCCTTTGCTCGCGCACTGTGATAACAGATAAACCAACCGCGCTTTCATGCACGGCCCTTGCAGTCTGCACCAAACGTCGTGCTATAATCGCGCGCCGTTCCAGCACANNGCCTACAGCGAGTCGCTCGAAGAAGATTTCGAAGAGGAAGAAGAGGAGGAGGAAGAAGCTGGCACGCCGGCACCGGCGTTGAGTGAGCCGGTAACGCCAACTCCTCCGCCACCTCCAGCGCCCAAACCCAAACCCGTTGTTCCCGCCGGCGGTGGCCCCAAAAAGCCGCCAGCCAAGAAGAAAGCTCCAGCTAAGAAACCGGCCGCCAAGAAAAAAGCCGCTAAGAAACCGGCAAAAAAGAAGGCGGCCAAGAAACCCGCAAGAAAGAAAGCCAAGAAGAAGCCGGCGAAAAAGGCAAAAAAGAAAGCCAAAAAAGGGCGCCGCTAAGAACTGCTGAACATCAAGAACCGCGGCTCACTGGCTGCGGTTCCTTTGTTTGTGCCCATTCTCCGGGCTACCTGGCAGGCGAAAAATAACCGGGGGCACCAGAGGGCGAGCCCTCTATCTCGGTACTCGCTACTTCTTCCCCCCCACCGCCGCCCGGCACTTTCCGTACAACTCCAGCAAATGCGCCGCGTACTCCTCGGGCTTCGACGCCGAACCTGTGCCTTGAAAACCTACGCCCGATGAAGTAGTTCGGCCATACCCTGTGGTCATCGCGATAAATTTCATCAAATCGAGCGCGATATCCTCGTCCCGGCGCTTGCTCCCTTGCAAACCTGGGCCTTCTTCCATGAGTCCTTCTCCTGAACCGGAAATATAAGGAA
>PMSQ01000206.1 GCA_003168355.1 Acidobacteriaceae bacterium
ACGACTGGGACAACCAGTTGGAAGGCACCGAATCCGGCTGGCCTGGGTTCTTCCGCATCCTGCGCATCTATCTCACGCACTTCCGCGGCCAACGCTCCGCGATGATGCAGTGGATGGCCCCCGCCGCGGGAACCGAAGCGGAGGCCTGGGAAACGCTGACCGCGGCATTGGGGCTGAAAGGCACGAGCGCCGGACAGAGTTGGACCGCCCCGGCGGGCGTCCCGGCGCTCGGCGGTGTGGTGGAGCACGTCAGCCAGAGTCCGTGCAACGCGTTGCTGCGGCTCGACAAGCCGGGGCCGGGCGCCGCCGCCCTTGGCGCCGTCAACTTCGGCGGCCAGAGCATGGTCACGCTAAGCTTCTACCTCTACGGCGATCTGGCGGCCGGGACCGTCGCCCGCGAGACACCGCTCTGGCAAGCGTGGATTCAAGAACGCTTCCCGACGCCGTCGGAGACGAGCAAGAGTGAATGATCGCGTGGGTCATGGGAGTGCACTCCCGTCGTTGCGCTCGCTGTCTGGTTCCCTCCCCTGTACTCGGGGAGGGTCGGGGTGAGTGCATGATCTCTGTGACGAACTCGGTTGCGGTGCCAGGTGGACATCACCGCCGGCGCGACAGGGCGTGGACGAACGTCAACGAGCGTTTTCCATTAGGGCGTAGCAACTCGGTAGCCGCAGTGGCGGGCGTAGTTGGCGCATTCGTCGGACGTAAAGAGGACCGAGTGCGGCCGCGATGAGGGCGCACACCTGCTCGAAGGTGCGGGGACGCATCGCGCGGAGGAACGCTTTTAGTTTGGCAAGGGCGAGTTCGATGGGGTTGAAGTCCGGACTGTAAAGGCGGCAGAAAGCGGACCTGGGTGCCGACCTGTTCGATGGCCGCTCGGACCTCGGGCTGCTTGTGCACCGCCAGATTGTCGAGCACGACGACATCGCCCGGGCGGAGCGTCGGCACGAGCACTCGCTCGACATAAGCGAAGAACGTCGGCTTGTCGATCGGACCGTCGAAGACCGCGGGCGCTCCCAGACCGTCGAGCCGGAGTGCGGCGACGACAGTGTGAGTCTGCCAGTGGCCGCAGGCCGCATGGTCGCGTAATCGAGTGCCGCGGAGACTCCGGCATAGCGGCGGATCAGATTGGTGGTGACGCCGCATTCATCGAGAAAGGCGTAGTGCCGCAGATCGCGGTACTACGTACAATTGGAAAACGCTCTAGTGCTAGTCCGCCAGCCGATGATGTTATGGATGTTGTTGAATGGCCGCCCATCCGAAAGCGATCCAGAAACGGGCTTCGGGGAAATCGATGGTGATGTCCTCGAAGCCGACTTCTAGACCGCTCTCCGAGACGCATGATAAGTAGGAATTCCGAGTTTTTGAAATACGCGAAGAATCGAAAACTCTTCGCAACAAGGGGACATGGCCAGTGACGCAACTACCAGGACACTACCCTTTTCCGCCCAATCGAGTAAGATTTTGAGGCCCCTGCACTGCGGGATGCGCCATGAAAACTCCCTCTTCGCCCAGAGAATTGGCAGGCTGTTACGAGGACCGGCAAGTCCTCGGCCAGAGCGGCAAGGACCTCGTCTTCCGCGCCGACGAAACGTTCGTGCGCCGGGGAAATGATGTCAATGATGCCATCGACGGTAGGCCGGTGGCTGGGCTTTCGATCCGACAATCGATATCCAGGTTTGACCTTCGAGGTTAGAGCGCTTGGAGAAAAGACGCGACCAGCAAACCCGCACCGAATCCCAAACGCGGCTCGTTGAGCAGATCAATATCTATCTGCATTCGGGCGACTACTCTCGCGCCCTGGATTTGTTACGAGGCACAGTCGCCGAATTCCCCAACGATGCGGAGCTGTCCGAATTGGAAAAGCTGGCCGGGGATGGCGTCAAGCGTAATGCCGAAGCCCAACGTCTTATCACCGAAAGCCAGGAACTGTTCGCGCAGCAGAAGTCCGCCGAAGCGATTCAATTGTTGCGCGAAGCCTACGAGCTGGATAAAAATAATTCTCTCGCCCGCTCCATCCTGGCCAATGCCCTGGTCGAGCACGCGCATTCCGTTGTGGAAACCGATTGGCTGGAAGCCGAGACGCTAACCAATCAAGCGCTCGCCTTGAACCCTGCACATCCCACGGCCAAAACGATCCGCAGCCTGATCGTAGACCAGAAAAAAACAAGCTCTGTGGAGGATTGGGTTGCGCGAGCGCGCAAGCTGCAGTCCTCCAGCGATCTATTCGCAGCCTTGGCTTGGGTTGCAGAGGGATTGGCCGTTCATCCCGACGATCCCAAGTTGCTTCAGATTCACGATGCAATCCAGCGCGACCAGGCCGCTCGCCGGCGCCAGGCCCGCCGCGGCGACGTGGAAGACCTGCGGCGCATGGAGCTTGCAATCGATGAGGCCGCGGACGTTGCAGCAAAACAAGCATTAGCCGAGCGCATCCAAGCGGTGGCCGCCAAATATTGGACGGATGGAGAAATCTTAGCCGTCGCCAATCGCCTTCTGCAGCGGCTGGGATTTGTCCCCCAGGAGAGTTCAAACGCCTCGCCGCACGGCAAAGGCGCGACCGTCATTTTTCACGTCCCGCGCCCCAGCGCTCCGGAGGCTTCATTCGCCGCTACCAGCCAGCTTCCGCCAAGCCCGGTTTTGCCGAGCTCGGTTCCGGCCAACCCGATCCCACCCGGCAACGTTCCCATCGGCATTGTCCCGCCCAGCAAAGTTCCGCCGCCCAGCATTGCCCCGCCGGGCAAAGTCCCGACCACTCCGCCAGAGCCGCAACTCCCCCCGCCACAAGCTGTCACCGTTCCCGCCGCCGAGCCTTCCGCTCCGGCGGCCAAAATCGCATCCCTATCATCCCAGCCAAAACGGCCCACGAGGTCGAACTCCACAACCCTGATCCTCGTCTCCGCCGTCGCGATAATCCTGGTCGCAGCGACCTTCTTCTTGACGCGAAAACATTACGCTCCGTCAATAGCGAAGACCCCCGCAGCCACTCCCTCCGTCTCTGCGACGACCGTCTCCGCTCCAGTCTCAGTTCCCAGCGTCTCCGCTCCCACTGTCTCCGCCCCCGCACAAACAACTCCCGAACCATCTTTGCCTGCTTCGGGTGTTTCTTCCGACACCGCCGCCGGAAAAGTCACGGTCCATGATCAGCCTCCCGCCGAGTCCGGTCGCAACCTGGGCACGCTCCTTGTCGTTGCCGGTCAAGACGACGCAAGCGTTTGTCTCAACGGAAAACTTCAACAGCAACTCACTCAAGCCGGCCAGTTGCGGCTATCGAATCTCGAGCTCAACGACTACGTTGTACAAGTCTCCAAGAGCGGCTTTCAGGATCCTCCTCAGCAGAAGATCCGCATTCACAAAGGCGAACAGGCCAGGCTTGTCTTCAGCCTGCAACCGCAGAACCTCGAACCGCAGCTTCGCCTGGCCTCGCTGACCATCCAGGGCGGCGTTCCCGAAACCATGGTTCTCGTCGATCAAACTCTCGTGGGCACCATTCAGCCCGATGGCACGCTCTCCGTCTCTACCGTCAATCCTGGAGACCATACCGTCGAACTGCGCAAAGAGCGATTCAAGCCCCGGCAGTTCAAGAAACACTTCGTTGTGGGTGGAACCATATCTCTGGCTGCTGCGGATGCTGCGCTGGAAGCCGCTCCCGGCGAATTGAAAATTACCTTCGCGCCCGCCGACGCCACAGTTGCAATCGTGAAAGGTGAGATGCTGAAGATAGTAAGCAGTGGTGTCCCGCTCAATCTTGCCGCCGGTACTTACACTCTTACCGCGCGAACCGCCGAAAGGTTCACGCGCTCGTCCACGCTCGAAGTCATAGCCGGTCAATCCAAGTCTTTGGATTTGTCTCTCGCACCGAGCGGTATGTCGAAGTGGGATGACCCAGGCGCCTGGAAGCATGAGAGAGATTCTTTCATTCGCAAAGGAGGGGACTTCGTCCTATACGGAGTCGTTCCTGCCTCGGGCACATTTGTTTTTTCCGCGATGCATACCAAGGGTCGCCTCTTGCAATGGGTGCTCAACTACAGCGACCCCAAGAACTACGTCCTCTTCCAAGTGGACGACGATAACTTCTACCGCACTGTCATCCGCAACGGGGAGAAAACGGACGAGATCAAAGTTCCCGATAAAAGCGACAAGAAAAGCTTCCGCACGCTCCAAATCCGCGTTAGCCCCACGGAGCTCGTCCACCAGATCAAGCATGGTGACCATTGGACCGTCCTGGATCGCTGGACCCAGCCCGGCGCCAATCTCAGCCTGGGCAAGTTTGGCTTCTACATACCCGGCAACGACCAAGTAGCGCTCTCCAGCTTCACCCACTACGCTGACCTGAACATCCGTTAGCTGCCTACGGCCTGGACCTTCCACGACCGTCGCAACACTGTTGAAGCATCACAATATCTCTCACAATCCCCGCTGTCACGCGGCGAGCGGTCGGCCGCACGGAACCTATCCAGAAACGGGCTTTGCGGAGATTGGAGGATTTTCCCGAAGCTGACTTCTGTCCCGTGGAGATGTTTTGCGTTCGGGCGGAGGTGCCTTTTTGAAATGGGTTACTTCCGAGTCGCGCGTCATCCGCCCGTGATTCGCAACAGGCACCAATACAGCTTGCAATGGCAGCTGGCAACCGCGTTACGCGCAATATCGCTGGGGTGTTACGGTGAGCTAGGTGAAGCGATCGTGGGAGCTGGCGGACTCAAGTGACGCACCGCTACACTGCCAGCGACAGTGAACGATAGACAAGCTATCGCGGTCGCCCCGACGCCCAACAGCGAGTTACGTACTGCGCGCTCTGACTTTCCAGAACGAGCACGTAATGGCCAGAGAATGCCGACGGCCACGAGGCGGATCAGCACCCAATCGCCCCGGTACTGTCATTCAAGGGATCACCATTGTGGATGTGCGTCACCACTGCACCAAACATGTCCGTGGTGAGTCCAATCAACGACGGCAAGAAAGCCCACGGAAGCAGTAGCCCCACCGCGCCAAAGATCTCAGCAATCACGATGAACTTGAGGAAGGTGATCGAGTAGCCCGATTGCGTGAAGAACTCCGTCATGGGAGCCAGAGAGAAGGCTTTGCCGATACCGGCCATCGAAAACGTGAACGCAATTGCCATGCAAAGCGCGCCCAGAACAGACGGATCTACCAGAAATTTGCGGGCGTCCGTGCGTCGCGCCGCTACTCCAAATAGAGCGCCGAATAGAAATCCTGTAACGTCTCCTATGAACCCGACCGCAATTCTGCAGAAGCCTTGGTCAGTCGTGAGCATGGTGCATGCAAAGACTCCTGTTCGGACCACCAACAGGATCGCGACGGCCACATAGTATCCGCGGGCCAGTCGAGAAGGCAGAATAACTGCACTGCGCCGACTAAACGAAACTCCCGCGATGAAGCCAGCAAACAGCACTGCCAGTGCATAATCCACTCGGTAGAACATCTTTTGCCCTCCGGCGTTTGAACATACCTCGCCCGCCGCTCGATTTCGCTTGGACGGCTGTCAATACAAAAGGTCATCCGGTGTAAGAATGCAATATGGATTGACGCTGGTCATCATAATCGTCGGAATGATTGGGGCTGCCCTGACGTTTTGGAAGGGTGCCAACTGGTATGGGTTCGTCAGTGGCTATCGTTATAACAGCGAATTTCAGGGCAAGCGCTACGAGTGTAGGCTAAGGTTTGCAACTTCAGAGTGCGACAGTCTGTGCTTTATTGGCGCCAATGAGTCCGGGCTTTGCCTTTTGTACCATCCTGCCAGCAAGGGATGGTGGAGGAAGTATGGGGCTGGAGGCTTTAACAAGAATCTTGAAATTCCATGGAGCGACCTTGATTACCGACCAGTAACAATCCTTTTCAAAGACTGCATGCGGTTTGAGATTCCCCCGAGAAAAATTTATTTTTATATTCCGAAAGAGATCGGCGATCAGTTATTGATCGACGCCAAACGTAAGACCCCCACCCCGAATGTGACGCTGAGTTTGAATCCTAGAGCACCGATCCAATAGGTACTCCGATGACCAGGCTGTATGCACAGCCCCGGCTCTCAAAAGATCGGGAGCGGCGTTGGTTGTTGCAAAATCGCCGTTGCCGATTGACCAAAGGGAATTGTCCGCCACACGAAGCTATCCAGAAACGGGCTTCGAGGAAGTTGGCCGGATTAGTGATGACAAGTCGGCTTGTTGGAAGCTCTGCTCGAGATTACGGATCGCGGGCAACTCGGAAGTTATGCTCTTCTGTATAACGGGCTATCGAAATCCGGTTCGACACCTTCGTCGAGTTTTAGGAGCCTCTCGCCCAATTTGGAGCAAGGTCGTGCCTAGAGAAATGATGCTACGGCAGCCGGTCCATGAGCCCCGGCAACGTCTTCATCAAATCGTTGTAAATGACCATGACGGCGAACAGCACCAGGAAAACAAACGCGGCCTGGTAGACGCGTTCTTTAATGCGCAGGCTGACATCGCGCCGCATGAGCCCTTCGATGAGAAGGAATAGAATGACGCCGCCATCAAGAATGGGGATGGGCAGCAGGTTGAAGATGCCGAGGTTCAGGCTGATGCCTGCCGTCAATTCCATCAGCGGCGTCCAGCCCTTCTGCTGTGCCGCGTAGCCGGCATCCTGAGCGATACCGATCGGGCCGGAAACCATGCGAGGCGAAACCTTGCCTTGAACCAGCTTCTTGGCCAGTTCCAGAATGAGCAGCGAGTATTTCTTGTTTTGCTCCAGAGAAAGGCTCAGGGCTTGGGCGAACGGCAAGGTGGTTACCTTGGCCTCGCTTTTGGCCACGAACCCCAGGCGATATCTCTGCTCCTTCGGGTCTTCTGTTTTACCCAGTGCCGGCCTCAGGCCCGGAAAGCTCAGTCTCTGGTTGCTCCGAATCACGGTGAGATCGACAGGATTCTCCTTGGTTTGCTGGAGGCCCTCAATCATGGCTTCGATGGAAACCAGCGGCTTGCCATCCAAGGCAACAATTCTGTCATCTTCCTTCAGCCCGGCCCTTGCAGCGGGCGAGTTGGGCTCCACCTGGCCCACGATGACGGGATCCTCGGGAAACCATCCCGCGGAACCCACCGCCGACGTAGTCACCGCCTGGGGCACAATGGTTTTCTGGAAAATCTGATCCCCGCGCTGGACCGTGATGGTCAGAGGCTGGTTGGCACTGAGCCAGACGCGAGGCTGCAGTTGTTCCCAGGTTGGGTTCTTAATGCCGTCGACCTCCACGATCCGGTCGCCTGGCTGCAGGCCGGCGCGAGCCGCAGCGGAGTCGTGCTTCACTCCTTCAATGACCGCCGGCTTGTCGAGAAAAACCGGATACTCATAATGCACCATGTAAACGGTAGTGAGCAGGAAGATGGCTAGCAGGATATTCATCGTCGGGCCGGCAATCGCAATCAGAAAACGGTGCCAGCGCGAGTGCGACATGAACTCGGCCGGGTCGCCGGTGCGCTCGTCCATGGGGTTCTCGCCGCTCATCTTCACGTAGCCGCCCAGTGGGATGGCGCTGATGCGGTAGTCGGTGTCTCCCTTGCGGAAGCCGAGCAGGCGCTTGCCAAATCCGATCGAGAAGACCTCCACCCGGACCTTGAGCAACTTGGCCACGGCATAGTGGCCGAACTCGTGGATGAGAATCATGAAGCCCAGGACCACAGCGACGGCAGCGACGGAGATAAAGAAATCAGACATAAAAGAAGTGCGTAAACAGCCCCCCGTTAGATTCAGCTACAACACCACAGATGTTGCCCGTGGGTGCGAAGTTTTTCTATTTAGTCCCAAAACCCGCTCTTGAGCATATCGGCGGGCTTCGGCATCGGCTTCAAGCACCTTTGCAATAGATTCCAGTTTCCCAGAATTAGATGCCGACACCGCGTCTTCGATGATCCTGGGAATCTCATCGAAAGCAATGCTGCCTTCGAGAAACGCCGCCACCGCGATTTCATCGGCCGCGTTCAGCGCTACGGTTTTCGCCCCACCCGCTTCTGCCGCTTCGTACGCCAAACGGAGACAAGGGAATTTACCCATGTCTGGAGGGCAGAAGTCCAGATGCCGCAAGTTACCCACCGGAAACCGCATATCCGACTGAATCCGCTCGGGATATGTTAATGCGTACAGAATCGGAAGCCGCATATCGGTCACCGAGAACTGAGCAAGTATGCTGCCATCCCTAAACTCCACCATGGAATGAATTGTGGATTGCGGGTGGACAATCACTTCCACTTTCGAGGGCGGCATGTGAAATAATCTGCATGCCTCGATCACCTCGAAACCTTTGTTCATTAACGTTGCGGAGTCGATGGTGATGCGCCTGCCCATCTTCCAGGTGGGATGATTGAGCGCCTGCTCCACCGTGATGGAGCTGAACTCCGACCGCGGCGTGTTCAGAAACGGTCCGCCGGAAGCTGTCAGCCAGATGCGTTCCACTTCCTCCATGCGCCCGCCCCGGAGGCACTGGTGTACGGCATTGTGTTCGCTGTCGATCGGCAGCAGCGGTTTGCCCTGGCGTCGCGCCTCGGCCGTAATCAGTTCGCCGGCAGCAACCAAACATTCCTTGTTGGCCACGCCGACTGTCTTTCCTGCTTTTACGGCTTCGTACGTGGCCTCAAGCCCGGCCACGCCCACAATGGCGCTCACCACGAAATCAGCCTCAGAATGGGTCGCGACCTTCACCGCGCCAGCCGCTCCAGAAACGACCTCGATCTCACCCATGCCGGCTTGCTTCAAACGGGCGCGCAGAACGTCGGCATCGGGCTCCGCGCCCATCGAAACGAGTCTTGGCCGCCAGCGGCGCGCCTGCTCGAAAGCCGTCTCCAGATTTCTGCCCGCCGCCAGCGCGACGATCTGAAAGCGCTCCGGGTAGGACTCAGCCACGCTCAGCGTGCTGCGGCCGATCGAGCCGGTGGATCCGAGGATGGCAATGCTTTTCATTCCGTGAGATTGGGTGAATTGCAGTCTTCTATTTTACGCGAATTAGGTGGGAGCGCGAGGGTGAAGGGGGATATGTTGAGGACGGCCCTTGGCATCCGTCCAACCCAAAAAGCTTTATCACTCCGTTGTGCAAGCGAAGCTAAATTAGGAACCGCGTCGTGTCTGCGCCGTGGCGGACAATTCGTGATCCTTTTGAGGTCCTAGACTTCACTTTACTTTGATTGATTTCTATGGTTTTTTCTTCGTACCTGTAGCAGCGCTGGAGGCCGGTGCCGTGGGGTTGGCCGTCGTTCCCTGCGCCTGCGTCTTCAGAGTGCTTGGCGGCACGGACGAGGCCGGCGATAGCTCCCAGTTGACCGCGTAATGCCCCGTGCTCAAACTCTTCTCGATTTCGCCGCCCTTGCATTTCTCGCTGCGGAACACGAATACGAATTTCTGCAGCGATCCGTGGGCCGCGACTTGCTCCGTCGCTCCAAAACTCTGCGAAGTGAGGTTCTGTAACTGCTCCGCCGACATATCAACCAAAACGTCTTTGGAGGCCGTGGTAAACCCACCGCCAAGTACACCAACCGCCTTAGCAAATCCATGAGCTTGAGGCATAAACACCTCAGCGGCACTTCCGAGTGTCGCCAAAGCCTGGATCGCGTTGAAGTATATAATTCGGCGTCCTGTGAGTTTTCTGTCAGTCGAGTAGATGCTAGTCACGTGGTCCAACGAGAACGGCACGAGATTCCGGCTGTTACCCATACAGCCCTCATTGGCCGTTTCGGCAGCTGTCGGGGTCTTCGCCGCCGCTGTTTCCGTAAATGTCGCCGACGTATAGCCCGTCGAGGTGGCCGTAATCGTGACGATACCCGCTGCTGCGGGGAGCGTATATTTGGTCGAAGCAGTGCCGGTGCTGTCGGTAATTGTGTCGGCAGGGTCGAACGTGCCTTTCGGATCTCCGTCAGCAAAGGTGACCTTCACCCCCGGGGCCGGACTCCCGTTACTGTACGCCGAAATAGTCAGCGGAATTGCCAGCGGGTTAGTAACGCTGCCGACTTGGCCGTCGCCCGCTATCGCAACAAGCACATTCGCACTGCCGGTCTGCGCGCCCATAGTCGGACCAGTTGCAGCGTTTTGCTGGCCATCGATCACGACCCGGATGCCAGCAAGGGGTATGATCACCGCCATAGGACACTCATTCACGAGTGAAAGCTGAATCGCGTGGAAATTCTTAGCCACTCCGTTCCCGTATTTGTCTCCAGCTTGACTCTTAGGAACAGTCTGGGCGCTCATTTTAACTTTGTTTTGAAAGTCGCAGGAAGGGGTTGTATCAGTGTAGGAGATCAAGCTGGAATTCGCGGAGAGCGTTAGCCCTTCCATGGAGTAGTTTGTCGGAGCTGTAAACTGACCAATAATCCCTGTTCTATCTGGCGTCAGAGACAGCCCCGTGCCCCCCGTTACATTTGTCGAAGGAATAGGGGCAATCGCCCCCTGCTTTAGATTGCTAAGCTTGTCAAGGTTCACACCCTTGATCACGACCAGGTAGTCTTGTGAGCCCTTACTCTGTTGATCTGTCGCCTGCGACTGGGGAAATAGAGCGACCGAGCTAATCGCAGGCGAAGCCGCGCCATTAGCTGTTGTCTGGGGAGGCGAAACGGGGAAATCGACCGAGATCGACTTGGCTGACAATACCACTTCTTGTAGCGAGTAATTCGGCGGCGCTGTGAACCCACCGATGATAGTGGTGCCGTCCAGTGATGTCGTTATGCTCTCAACTTTTACGTTGGCTGAGGGGATTAGAGCGATCGAGTTCGCTGCGAGACTTTTGTCGAAGTTCGTACCCGCCATTATCAGACGGTAACTCTGAACAGCAGGCTTGGTTTGATCTCCTGTAGTGCCTTTCGTTTGGTCTGTCGCTTGCACCTGAGGTGGCGGTAGTACATCGACCGACGTAATCGTAGGACTCGTGCTGCCGCTTCCAGACACGGGTGGCGTCGCTCCGCCCCCGCTTGGCGGTGCCTGCGGCTTGGCAGCATTCGCTGCCTGTTCAGGCTTTTGCTTGGGTGCCGGAGGTGCCGGCGCAGTTCGGCCCGCATTAGCGCCCGCCGGTTTGGTTGAGCTCGTAGCGGGGATGGGCGTTGAACCCGTTGATTGCGCAACTACGATTGTGGCCAAAGTAAGGAAACCGAGGAAGAAGAAACTGGAGACCCGGCGCCCGCTTAATCGACGAAGAACCTGAAGGGACACACATACCCCCTAGAGCGGTGCCCCCTTTTACCGCGCGGCCAAGTTATAGCTATTGTCATCGCGAATGTCAATGCAGAAATTGAGCCTAGTAACAGTCTGCTGGAGCGGTGGCGCGGATGCGACTAGTACGCCCGCGCGGATCGACTTTTTACAGGCGCGTTATTTTCCGCAGCCTCTGAGCTGCACCTTCCCGATTTTCCTGAAACAGATAAACCGCTCGATTAGTGAAGCACACGCCAAGCCGCATAGTACCACAGCACCGGCGCGGCAAAAAGCAGGGCATCGATGCGGTCGAGCATGCCGCCGTGGCCGGGAAGAATCGCGCCGGAATCTTTCACCCCGGCACCGCGCTTGATCAGCGATTCCACCAGATCGCCCAGTTGCGCGGCAATATTCAGCGCGATGGTCAGCAGAATAATAGGCCACAGCTCCGGCTTCTCCAGCCCGAACAGGCCATCGCGGCGCTGGATCAGCCCAAGGCGCAGTAAGAACGAACTGATCTGCAGCGCATGATTGAAGAGCAGAATTCCAACCACCAGGCTGGCCGCGAGCGAGGCCGCGGCGCCCTCCCAGGTTTTTTTCGGACTGATGCGCGGCGCCATCCGATGCCGCCCCAGCGACCGGCCCACAAAGTAGGCGAAAATGTCTCCCGCCCACACCACCAGAAGCAGGTAGAGCAGCCAGAACGCTCCCGCCCACTGCTGGCGCAACTGCACCAGCATTCCCATGGGCAATGCGACGTAAACGAAAGCAAACGCCGAAGCCGCCGCCGCCGGATACGCGCCCCTCAACTCCGCCCGCCGCATGGCGATCGTGAGAAAAAGAAACGGAGAAATCGCGCAGGCGAAGGCCGCAGCCAGGAGAAACTGGACTGCGGAGAGTAGAGGGGTTTCCACCGTCGTGCCCACCGCCAATAACAGAAAGAACAATCCTGCAAAAATATATGTAGCCAGCCGCAGCGGCTGCACGCCATAGGATTCCGTCAGCTTCAGAAATTCCTGGACCGTGACCAGCGCCACCACCGCCGCCGCCACGGCCACCACCGGCACGGGCGCGCGCAGCACCAGCAAGATCACAATCGGAATCAGAACGAGGGCGGTCGCGATGCGTTTCAGCAAGAAAGTTGGTCACCCTTACAAAATTCTTGTCATTCCGAACCCGGGCTGAAAGCCCGGTGAGGAACCTGCTGTACTCCTGTCCACGCAATCAGCAGCCGCAAGCTGCTTATGAACCTTCGCTCTCGTGGTGAGCGCGCGTATCGCTATGGTTTAGTCTGGGATGCTCAACCTGGACGGTTCAGCCGGGATGATTCAGCCCGCCATAGCGCCGCTCGCGTTTCTGGTACTCGGCGATGCCTTCCAGCAAATGCACGCCGCGAAAATCAGGCCACAAAGTGGGCGTCACAAAAATCTCCGCGTAAGCCAATTGCCACAGCAAGAAGTTGCTCAGCCGCATCTCGCCCGAGGTGCGCACCACCAAATCCGGATCGGGCAGATCCCGCGTGTAAAGATGATGACCGACCGTGTCCTCGTCGATCCGCAGATGCTCGAGGCCGCCATTCTGCGAAGCCGCATTCACCATGGAGCGGAACGCATCTACCAGCTCGCTGCGCGCGCTGTAGTTCAGCGCCAGCGTGAGCACCGTGCCGGTATTGCGCGCCGTGCTCTCGCGCGCCCAGGCCATGCGCTCCTGCACATCTTCCGGCAGTTCGTGCTGCCGCCCAATGTATTCGAGACGAATGTTGTTCTCATTCAGCGTGGGAACTTCCGCCTTCAGATAGCGGCTCAGCAGGCGCATCAGGAAGTCGACTTCACTCTTCGGCCGTTTCTTCCAGTTTTCTTCCGAAAAGGCGTAGAGCGTGAGCGCATGAATGCCGATGCGCGCCGCCGTCTCCACTGTCGAGCGCACGGCCGTGACTCCGGCGCGATGTCCGGCCACGCGCGGCATGTGACGCCGCTTCGCCCAGCGCCCGTTGCCGTCCATGATGATCGCGATGTGTCTTGGGAGCCGCTCTGGATCAAGCTGCCGGTAGATTTCGCTTTCCTTGCGATCCAGCCCGGCGGGAACTCTTGCCTGCAAGGCCTATCCCCTTCCGAATGTTGACGCTACCACAGTGGGGAAGGCGCTTGCAATGACGGGGAGGGCACGCCCTCCCCGGCCACGGAAAAATCCGAAAATGTCGGCAGCGACGTGGAAGAGAGGCGCTTCAGCGCCGCGTAAAGCGCCCAGAATCAACGTGGGCTTCAGCCCCCAAGGGACGCGGGTAGACTCAGCGAGCAGCGCGGAGCACAAACAATATCATTGATGAGAAATACATAACCCATCCGGTCCTCGAACTCAATGCCCAACGCCACACTAGCTACTTCGTCTCCTCCGGCACAATCCTCAACTCCAGCTTCTCCGTCCGCCGCAGCACCGTCAGCGAGCAGCTCACGCCCACGCGAACGTCGGTCAGCACGCGGTGCAGATCGTCCACGCCAGCTACCGGATGGCCTTCGAGGGCCACGATCACGTCGCCCTCGCGCACGCCAGCGCGCTGTGCCGGACTCTTTTCTTCGATCGACAACGCGACCACGCCCGTTTCCTTGGGCAGATCATAGAAGCGCACCACGCGGCGATGGATCGGCACGGTCTGCGCCGAAACCCCAATGTAACTGCGGCGGATGCGTCCATCGCGCAGCAGGCGGCTAGCCACGAACTTCGCCGTATTGATGCCGATGGCAAAACATATTCCCTGCGCGGGCAAAATGGTCGCCGTGTTCACGCCAACCACTCGCCCCGCGGAATCCACCAGCGGCCCGCCGGAGTTGCCCGGATTAAGCGCGGCGTCGGTCTGGATGACATCATCGATCAGCCGCCCGGAATACGACCGCAGCGAACGTCCCAGCGCACTCACCACGCCCGCCGTCACCGTCGACTGAAATCCATACGGATTGCCGATGGCAACCACGAGTTGTCCAACGCGAAGCTGTTGCGAATCGCCGAGCGCGGCCGCAGTCAGACCGGGTTCGTCCACACGAACGACTGCAAGGTCACTTGCCGGATCATCCCCGATTGCGCTCGCCGGCATGCGGCGTCCGTCGGCCAGTGTGACCTCGATGCGACGCGCGTCGTGCACGACATGGCTGTTGGTAAGAATCAGGCCATCAGGAGTGAATACGAAGCCCGAGCCTCCGCCCCGCCGTTCGCGCGGCTCGCCGGAGCGCGTCCGGCCAGCGGCCGCATGCACCTCAATGTTCACCACCGATGGACTGATGCGCTCAACCGCGCCGGTGACCGCGCGAGAGTAGGCATCGAGCAGCGAATCGTCGTCGGCAGCGGAAACCGCGGCCCGTGCCGGTTCCCGCGAAGCCTCTTCTCCCCAGCCATTCGTTTCAGATTGATTTGCATATGCAACGTGGGCGGCCGAAGCAGAAAATCTACTCCCAACTTCTTCCAGGTTCATGCTGGATAGATGTTGGTCGATCTGCTTGGGATTCACAGGGCGGAACTCCCCGATCCAGCCCCGAAGTGGCGAAAAAGTGCGGCCCACAGCGCGAGCCGTGGGAAATCGGAAAGAAAGTGTGGAACCGAGCCCCAGCGGGGCGAAAGACACAAACTCAGCTACGCGAAAAAAGCCGGGACCAAGGTGCGGTCCCGGCATTGAGTTGGCTGGTTGCCCGGATAAAAATTTTGCAAAGTGGCCGGGCTTCACCCGGCCGGACAGCCGAGAGCCTGCCCTGAGCTTGCCGAAGGAGCGGCTGTTCCCACATTTCTCCCTCCGCCTACGCGGTCCTTCGCGGCCGCACCGTCAAGTCCCGCAACTGCGTCAGGACGCTCGACATCTGCATCCCGTTCAGTTGCGAAACGAACGGCAGAATCTCCGCGATAAACTGATCTTTCACCAGTTCGCTGATTTCGTCCTGGCGGCTCTTTTCCCCGCCACTAAGCAGTTCCGGCACGGTCACCTCCAGTGCCCGCGCCAGCCGTTCCAGGGAAAACAGCGTGGGCGTGGCTTTCTCGTTTTCGATCTTGGAAACGTAAGTCCGCGGTACGGACATACGTCCGGCAAGTTGCCGCTGGCTCAGCCCGCTGCGCAAACGCAGCGAACGGATCGACGTTGCCAGGTTCAGGTGTCCGCGTCCGGTGCCGGGCATGGGCATCATTACAGGCGGTGCAACCATCACCGGTTCAGGCTCGGGTTCCTCGTCCAGGGACGAGTGGCAGCGCCGGCAATTGTTATTGACCGTACGGAATTGAACCAGCAGGCAATGATCGCAACGGACGACTTCCCTAGAATCTACTGGGGCAAGAGTCGTGGCCATCGNNCCAATCTGCGGTACAAGGCCTGTGGAAGTCAAGGTTAAAATGCATAAAGCCGTGAATGCTGCCGGTGGAAACTGAAACTAGGCGGCGAAATTCCGCAGAAACAGGGCAGAAAGCATGATTGATCGCGAGACCGCATGGTGTTTACTAACTGAGTTCA
>PMSQ01000149.1 GCA_003168355.1 Acidobacteriaceae bacterium
TTAGAACGCTGCCCTGTCACCGGTTTTCACTCTCCCTCTGCAGTGGACCAGCCACCTAGCATTGTCACCTGGCGCGTTCAGGTTCGAATGCCCTAGATCGTCCGGGCGATTCCAAGCTTCTTCATGTAGAACTGCTACCAATCTGCCTCGCCCCATTTTCCGCGCTAGCTCCTTCCAACCATAAGTAAGATAAAAACCAATGGAAGATAGACAATTGACGCCTGAAGTAGTCGGCGGGCTGCTGAATTCGATTTTCGACGAGCCAGTTGTGCCCCGAAATAGAGAAAGCTCGAACCGAGGAGCATAGCGCCAACTGGGTAGACCGGACCGGCGTGACCAGTAAACGCCGGTATCAAACTCACGAGATTCAATCCAAGGAGCGGCAACACGGTCAGCCAGCCCATGAACCCTGCCTTTGATTTACCACTCGGAAGGACCAAGTATCCGGCCCGGGAGTAGTCCTCACGATACATCCATGCGATGGCCATGAAATGTGGGAACTGCCACAGGAAGAGCGCAGCGTAGAGTGCCCATGCCTCCGGGCTCAATCTACCCGATGCTGCTGCCCATCCGATCAGCGGCGGCATAGCGCCCGGAAAGGCCCCGACCAGAGTGCACAGCGGTGTTTTTCGTTTGAGTGGAGTGTAGACGAATAAGTAAGACAGCAGCGTGACAATCGCGAGCAGACTCGCAAGCGCATTTACGGCTATCGCAAGATAAATGCTGCCGAAGGCCGACAGCGCCACACCGAACCACAGAACTAGGTCAGGCTTCAGCCTACCGGCAGCCATAGGCCGCCGGGCCGTCCGGCGCATCTGGGCATCGAAGCGTCGCTCGATATATTGATTCAGCGTACCGGTGCCGCTGGCAACCATTAGAGTGCCCAATAAAGTGTGAATCAACAGCAAGAATGGAAAACCTTGCGGCTCGGTTGCATGACCCAAATAGAAGCCGGTGAAAGTTGCCACCGCGATCAGGGAATTGACCTCTGGCTTGGTAAGCGCCCAATAGTCGGACACCATCACATAGGTGCGAACTGCAAACGTTGGCCGTGCGTCAGCTGCCGTTGCGGACGGGATGCTAATAATCGGGATGGATTCGCTCGCCACGTCTAGATCACTTCCGCCTCGGAACCATTTAGTGGCTGTGCCGCGAGGAGGCGCCACGCGAGTTGCGCTGGTTCGTGCGAGCTCTTATTGGGAGGCGAGAGTATCTGCATTGTGATGGCGACTGCGGGAATCAGATACGCAAACGTTACCCAGACCCACATCAGCGCTCCTGCACACTCCTGGTCTTGGAGAGGAGACAAACTGAACAGTTGAGTTGTGGACAGGTAGCAAGGGTAAACAGGGCGGTTACAAAACGCCAGGAACGCAGAAAGAAGGTCACAAGGTAGCGTGGCGAGGAAGAGGTATAAAGCCATGNNCTGCAGCACGGGCCACCAGAACAAGAGGCCAGCCAGAAGAAAACATCCGTCCTCGACTCCATGTATCCAATGCGACCCCATGGCCAGCTCAAACGCAACGGGAAGATGCCATCCGATCACCGCAGAAGTACCCACCAACCAGCACAATACAGGGTGCGTCAGACACCGTTCGAACGACCCCGCCGGCAGGCTGCCGAGGAGCAAATTGTTTTGAATAAAGCATCTCGACATCCAGTTCTGCAATACGACCACTGGCGCCCCAGCCAGAACTAGAGGAGCGGCAACAGTCATCAGCAGGAGATGCTTCACCATGTGGATGGTGAGCGACTGATGATCAAGTGTGGCTAGGGGGGACGCCACGGCAGTCCAGACTGAGACGAGGCCACACATAAACGCGACCAGCCGCCAAACGGGGATGAGATTTGCGAGAGCATTTCGAAGATGAAGCCAGCCGCGCAAGTAAAACAACGCTGTGACCACCAGCGCGAATGCGACGGCGAGGAGCAGCGACAGCGGCTGCATGTGAGCATGGGGCTCGAACATGGCTAGGTCTACCGTGGGGTAACCTCGCTTGCGCCGAGTGCAATGGCACGAGAAGCGTCACGTGCTGGCGGTTGACTAGCCGGGTGCAACGTCTTAAGGAACGCCACCAGCGCAGTAGTCTCCGCCGGACTGAGATTCTTTCCATAGGCTGGCATATTGCCCCCGCCCTGGATCACCTGGCGAATGAGCTGATCTGCAGTGAGACGTAGAGCGACACTGTCAAGCGCTGGGCCGCGTTGACCTCCTTTATCGTCGAGCGAATGACAGTTGTGACATTGCTTCGCCTGAAAAACCAGCGCACCGCGACGCTCCAAGGCAGTGCGCCCCCGCAGGTATTCTGAGGGAATCGGTTGGCTGCTCCAAGCATCCATGACGGGACTCCAGGGTGTGTGCTGACCTAAATGCGTCAGAGTACCGAGAGTTACTGCAATCAATAGAATCGTGAGGACAGCAATCGGCCTGCGCTTCCAACTCTTCTCGCCTTCGCCCGCTACCAACGGAAGTACGAGGAGGACGACGATTCCGACTGCGGGGCCAATCAGCAAGATGGGTGTCTCGGCTGACGGGGGCAAGAAGGAGAGCAGCGCATACAGCCACAAAAAGAAAAAGTCAGGCCGCGGAGCAGTCTGGATAATCGTCGGATCCGGCTGGCCGCCCGGACCAAAGGGACCAAAATAGACCGCGCAGATAGCGATCGAAAGAAGAATGAAACCGGAGAACAGTATGTCCTTCCCCACCGCGCTAGGCACGAACGGTACACCCTGTTTATGCGTCAACTCGCGATATTCCTGCAAATACGTGGCACGCCGAACGATACGTCCTGGCATGGGCCACTCGTTGATTCCNNCGAGGCCCCAGTAGGCGTCCTGGTCGAATCGGAGTACCTGGCCCGTGAAGGCCATCCCGAGAGTCACGAGCAAGAGAAGAACGCCAACGATCCACGTGAGCTCTCTTGGGAACTTGTACGCTCCAAACAGGAAAACTTGGACCATGTGAATCAGGACAATCGCGACCATGAAGTTCGAACCCCACCCATGCAGGGCTCGTATGAACCAACCCAAAGCGATGCCATGATTAAGGGTCTGGAGACTATTCCACGCCTCTCCCGCCGAAGGCACATAGATCAGGGCAAGCAGAATGCCAGTCACAATCTGGAGCATGAAACACGTGAGCGCGGCGCTGCCGAAAACATAGAACCAGCTTGCGGTCTCGCGCGGAACGGGGTGCTCGGCTGTCTCGCGAATGGGCTTGCCAAGCTGCAGCCGTAGATCGAACCAGTCACCGACTTTTTGGATCAGGCGCACGTCGGCTTCCCTCCCGCCTTATTTGCTACAGGCTGACCGGGAGTCGGCATTTCGCCCGCTTTGATCAGAAGTTTGCCATCTTCGATTTTGTAGTGGTACTGAAATAAACCACGTTCGGGAGGTCCGGACGCGCGGGAACCGTCTTGGTAGTAAGCGCCTCCGTGGCAGGGGCACATGAAGAGGCTCGACTGGGCGAACCAGCGAACTGGGCATCCCAGGTGCGCGCAGTTTATGGCAAAGACCTGGAAATTCTGATCGTCAACGTTTCGAACCCAGCATGCGATATCAGCGGTTTCGCCGTCCCAGGCATTCACGGCAGGATTTCGATACGTGGCGAGCCGAGTCTGCCCGGCAGGAAACTGTTCCAGCCCACCGAGAGAAAGCCACGACTCATATCCGATCTGCCTTTCGCGAGTCACGGGAGAAACGAGATAGCGCACGATCGGCACAGCCAAAACAACTCCGACGATGCCGTTAAGAAGCAAGCCGATTTTTACGAGCATCGCTCGTCTGGACATTCCGGTTTCTGCACTCATCGAGATCCTCCGTTGACGGGATTCGTCGAAGCAATCGGGTACGGCCGTCCCGGAAGCGTTGGCCGTTGGCTGGAAAGCCACGCCACGACATCGGAAATTTCCTGGGCCGACATGGGCCGGCCCTCGACGTTACCGCGCCAGTCCGGCGCCCCCAACTCGGGCCGGCCTGCAATCACTATCGTTCTAAGCAACTGGTCACTTACCAGGGCAAGAAATGATCCGTCTACAATCGAGCTGGCCTTGCTCCCTCCGCCACCATTCGGTCCATGACAGGAGGAGCAGTAAGTTCGATAGGCGTCAGCACCACGTTGAGGATCGCCAGGACCCTGCGCTAAGTACGACGGTGGAATCTGAATGCCGAGCGCATCGGGCTTTGCCCAGGATCTGATTCCGCGCACAAGGGACTCGATCTGTTTTTCAGTGAGCATTCCACCCGCACTCTGCGCGAAGGCGGGCATCGAAGTGCCCGGCACTCCGGTCGCAGCGGTGCGGCGAATCACGGTGTCGTCAGCAATTGCGAGAAAAACGGGATTAGCCAGAGCAATAGCTGCTCCACCCTCGCCGTTTGCTCCATGACATCCTGCGCAGTTCTGTCCATAAAGGACACTGAACTCCACGACTGCGCTCGGTGGCACTACCTCAGAGCCGGCCCGAGGTGCGCCGGGGGAACTGGTGCAGGCGGCGCAGACCAGTAGCGCGAATGCCGGGAGAGCAGCGAGAATAGCTCGACGGTTCATGGCTGGCGATTCTCTCCGTTCCTCTCATCCATTGCTCCCGGCGCTTCAATCCCGGCGCGGACGGCGAACGGAAGGTATTGCCAGGTCCGTACGCGCTCTTGCTTGGAAACTACGATGCCAGCGACGATGCCGAATCCGATCTGAGAAATGACAAACCACAACCAGTCAATCCGCTGGTTGAGCACGGGATCGAGCGCTTCGAGAATGCTATGGATCAGACCCGTCCAGAGGATAGGGGCGATCACGCCTCCAAGCAGAATCGGTCGGCGCGGAAACATCGGAAGCGTGGCGCCATAAAGAAGCCCGACGAGCGAAGAACCTACCAAGTGAATGATCGTGGCGACGATCAAGGCGTTCCAATGAAACACGGAGATTTGCGCGATGGTCCACCGCTCCGGAAATAACCCAGCGGCCAAAAGATTGATCGGATACCACATCCCCTTGCCGCTGACAATTCCATAAAGGACTGCCAGGACGGCCATCGCTACACTTCCTGCCAAGCCGCCTTTGACACCGGCCGAAATCGGATAGATCTCCAGTGGCAGCCGTGCGCGGTGCAGTTCATGCGTGATCCATTCGACGCGAGCGACTTGCGGGCGACTGGTGGCCACCGTCGGCACTCCGTCCGCTACCGGCACAGACTCGCGCTTTTCGTGCGGCAGAACATCGAAAAACCATCCGACACCTCCGGCAACGGCGCAGATTGCACCAAGAATGCTGAGGGAGACGCTGGTGACCAACCCGGCAAAGACGAGTGTAAGGCCGAAAGCCAGGATAATCGGCCACGCCGTCGGTGCGGGAAGGTCGATCGTGCGTGGCGTCTGTGCTGCCCCGGCGGGTGCTTCAAATGTTTCCAATGCCATCTTCCAGTCCTTCCCCTTATCGTCCAATCACGTAGACGACCGTAAAAACGACAACCCAAACCGCATCCACGAAATGCCAGTAGAGAGACAAAACGTCGACACGTTCAGCGTGCTCCGCTCTCACGTTTCCCAAAAGCGTTAGCGCCATAACTATCGAGAGAGCAATAAGCCCCACCACGACGTGAAACCCGTGCAGTCCGACCAATGAGTAGTAGGTGGTCCCAAACAGATTCGTGCTGATCGTCAATCCGTCGTGGTAAATCAGGCGGTGCCACTCAGTGGCGGTCCCGTAGACGAAAGCGGTACCCAGAGCGATGGTCGCGAACCACCAGACCGCAAAACCTCTCACGCCTTTCCGACGAAGAGCGCTGACGGCGAGGTGGATCGTCAGACTGCTGGAGAGCAAACAAATCGTGTAGAAGATCGGAACGCTGAGAACGTCCTTCGGCATCGGCCCCGTGAGGCTCTTGCCAGTGTAAAAAAGATACGCAACTACAAAGATAGAAAAAATTGCGGCCTCAGCAGCGATCAAGCCGAACATTGCGACGCGTCCGCGCACAGGACGGTCCCACTGAATTGTCTCGGCTACGGTCACGGAGGTCGCATTCACAATGTTCTCCTCATCATTCGTACTTCCAGTCAGGATCGTTCGGATGCTTCAAGTCCCAGAGCGGACGGCGGCTCTTGACTACCGGGATGGAAGCGAAGTTATATACCGGCGGTGGTGAAAGTGTGGACCATTCGAGCGTCCAGGCGTCCCAAGGATCGCTGCCCGCAGCTTTTCCCTTGAAATAGGACCACAGAAGATTGGTGACGAAAATTACCGTGCCCAGAGCTTGGAAGAACACACCAATCGTCACGATGAGATTCCAGACATCCCAGCCACGCCCGGGCTCATAGGTGTAGATTCGACGCGGCATGCCCAGCATGCCGGGAATGTGCATGAAATCGAAGGTCAGGTGGAACCCGATGAAGAACAGCCAGAAGTGGAGCTTACCCAGAGTCTCGTTGCACATCTTTCCCGACATCTTCGGAAACCAGTAATAGAAAGCACCGAAGATCGTGAACAGAATCCCGCCCACGATCACGTAATGAAAATGTGCAACCACAAAGTATGAATTACTCAGCTGCCAGTCGAACGGCGCGGCCCCCAACATGATCCCGGTGAGGCCGGCGACCAAGAACTGGAAGAGAAAAGCAACGCAGAACAGCATCGGTGTTTTGAACTCAATCTTTCCTCCCCACATAGTGGCCAACCAGTTGAAGATCTTGATTCCGGTGGGAACCGCGATGGCCATTGTCGAGAGTACGAAGAAAGTGTTGGCGCTCGAGCTCATGCCAACCGTAAACATGTGGTGCGCCCACACACTCATGCCGATAAATCCGATGCAAATCGTAGCCGCCACCATAACCGGGTAGCCGAAGATCGCCTTGCGGGAGAACACGGGGATGATCTCGGATGCGAAGGCGAATGCCGGGATGGCAAGAACATAGACCTCCGGATGCCCGAAGATCCAAAAGAAGTGCATCCAAACCACGGCCGAGCCGCCAGCTTGGGTATCGAAGAAGTGGCCGCCAAGATATCGGTCGACAAGCAACATTACCTGTGCCGCCGTAAGCGGGCTTATGGCAAGGATTACCATGCCGGACATGACAAGGTTGAGCCAAGCTAACAACGGCATTTTTCCCAAGCTCATCCCCGCGCAACGCATACAAAGAATCGTCGTTAGGATATTGATTGCCGTGCCGATGCTGCCGAAGCCCGACACGAGCAATCCCAACGTCCAGAAATCCGTGCTGTGTCCGACGGAAAACGTCCTTGATGTCAATGGTGCGTACGCAAACCATCCGACATCCGGAGCATTTCCGGCCCCATACAGACCGTTTGCTCCCACGAGGCTGAAATAGAGGAGAAAGCCTCCGAATGCCATCAGCCAGAAACTGAAAGCGTTCAGGCGCGGGAACGCCATGTCCCGCGCGCCGATCATTAGAGGAATCAAATAATTGGCGAAACCGAACACCAGAGGCATCGCGACGAAGAAGATCATCGTGGTCCCGTGCATGGTAAACATGCGGTTGAAGACCTGCGGCGAGACAAAGTCATTGTGCGCGTGCATCAACTGGATCCGCATGATCCCTGCTTCGATCCCGCCGATCACTAGAAAAATCAGGGCATAGAGGATGTACAGAATGCCCAGCCGCTTGTGATCGACGGTAGTAACCCATCCGTGGAGCGCATCGACCAGGGGACGCGATGCTGTTTCCGCCCTCGGCAATGCAATGGAATCACTCGACATCGCGCGATCTCCTCGACATGTTCAATGGGTCCTTCAACGCAGCGTCTCCAAATAAGCTGTTAATGCGTCCAAGTCACGATCGTTCAACTGCATCGCTGGCATTAGCGAACCCGGCTTGATCGCGTCGGGATTTCGAATCCAGAGCCGTAGGTTTTCAGGCGTATTAAGTGCCGCGCCGGCAGCAATGGTCTCGCGGCTCATCAGGTGTGTGAGGTCGGGGCCGAAACGCCCGGTCGCCATTGTGCCCGCCACGCTGTGGCAGTTGATGCAGGCCGTTGTTTCGAATACTCGTCGCCCTTCGGAAACGGCATCGGCCACGACCGCCGGCTGGCGTTGCTCCCGAATCCAGCGCTCGAAATCTTCTCGGGACTGCACGTAAACACGCAGGAGCATCTTGGCGTGTTGCGTGCCGCAATACTGCGCACACTGGCCTAGATAGACACCCGTCTCATGCGGGTCGATCCACATGCTGTTCGGGTGGTTAGGAATCAGGTCGGTTTTGCCCGCTAAACGTGGCACCCAGAAACTGTGGTCAGTATCTGCCGACAGCAGTTTTATGAACGTCGGGGTCGGGTGATTGCCATCGCTTACAGGAACATGTAATTCGTTGGCAGTCGCGACTCCCAGCGCCGGGTAGCGGAACTCCCACCAGAACTGGTGGCCGATGGCGGTCACTTCGATGGCGTTGTCAGGTCGCGCGGCGTTTTGAACGTCGGCAATCACTCGCGCGGTTGCCACGAGTAGGGTCAAAACAACTAGGACGGGGATAACGGTCCAGGCGATCTCCACCTGATTGCTGCCATACACCTGCGGAGGCTCGCGGCCGTCGTCATCGGCCCTTTTTCTGAACTTCACGACAGAGTAGGCAAGCAAGGTGAACACGACCACGAATATGGCTGCCGTGACCGCAAGTACGAACATAGACAATCCGAAGATTGACTTCGCTGGCGTCGAAACGGGCGCGAAGATGTTGGTGGGACTCGCAAAGG
>PMSQ01000017.1 GCA_003168355.1 Acidobacteriaceae bacterium
AGATCGGGGTCACATCTTCAAAGACACCGGCTCGCGTCTGCAGGTCATCCAGTTCGGGCTTGGAAAACTTAACGTCCCGCAATCCTACGCCTGGCTCGTTAAAGAAGATTCTTACCAAACGGTCGGGATCGCGGTAGGGCAGAGAACGCAGCAACACGGCATTCACGATGCTGAAAATGGCCGTGTTGGCTCCCACGCCCAGAGCCAGCGTCAGGACAGCCACGATCGTGAATGTGGGCTTCTTGACCAGCATGCGCAAACCATAGCGAACATCCTGAAGTAAAGTCCCCATGAAGACGCTCCTCTCGGTCAATATCACAGAATCTTATTTAGTTACCAGTTTGCGATCGGCGGACTCTCGTCCTTCCACCGTTGCTGGCCCAGTTGCTCGGACCATAGGAGGGTCCACTGGTTGTCGTTCAATTTTCCCCAGCCATCCCGTGCAACCCCCATGACGTAGACCTTGGTCGTTTTGCCAGACTTGTCCTTAATCTCGCCCTCTAGTTTCTCAAGTACGAGTACCGCCCAGTCGTTGCCTCTGGGTTCGACCGTGAGCACGGTGGCGTCAAATCGTGTTAAGGTCAACGAGCTGTTGAAGAGTGCATCGATAAACTCCTGCCGTGTTAGTTTTCGGTCGGGAGTTTGGACGTATAAATCCGGAGCCAGCAACCTCTCGATTGTGTTCTTGTCCATCGCCACACGCGCTTTGTCCCACTCGACGTAACCGGCTTGAATCGCTTTTCGCGCTTCTGTCGAATTGACGGCAGGAGCACTTTGCGCCCCGGCTGGAGCCGTTACGATTACCGCCAGTAACGTGGAGACCAGAATGCGCCCCCCCAGATTCATGTGTAGAAAGCTACAGCGTATTGAAGTTGCCAATCTCGATTTCATTCGCTTCTTCTCCTCTTGTAGGCCCTGTCGGCCACAGCGTCATCCCAACGCCAATACGTTCTTGGCGATGCTCCTGCTCACGGAACATATGCCGCGAAGAACCAGTGTTCGCAGGAAAAGTGACATGCGGTGTCCGAAATGAGACAAGCGGTCAGAGTTGGCCGTCAAATACTGTTGCCACGGATCCGTTCACAGGGCAAAACCGGAATTCAAAATGTGGCAGCGGTATCCAGCACAAACGTCTGGGCGGTTGGCGGCCAAAGACTTTGTACCTTCCGTTTCAAACGCTTCGTTACATTTGGGATGGCAGCACGTGGAGTCTTGAGCTCCTTACCTTTCTCCCCAATCAACCTAGACAAAGGCCCTTCTACAGCTGCGATGGACGTGGGGTTGGCGCGTTTGCCAGCAACTGCCCGATTGCCGGTTCGCAAACCTGGACCGGTGGACCGGTGAAATTGCTTTGCCGAGAGAACTTGGCGCTCTCGACGGCCCTGTCCCCAGCGATGTCTCCTTCGAAGGTTCAGCTATAATCCGTGCCGGAGGGTCGACACACCCATTGCTGCAGGCCACACCAGATATGGGGCGGACGAGATGGATTTTGATCCTGTGTGCGTGGACGATTGTAGGACTGTTGTTTGCCGTGCGCAGGATCGTGCTGGTGAAGGTACAGGGTATCCACGTCAGCTGGGTGATCGTGGGTGCGCTCGAACTTGTCTACTGGTACGTATGGGCGGCGTACACACCGCTTGTGATTGGTCTGGCCAAACGGTTCCCGTTGACGGGGCCGAGGTTTGTACCTCATATAGCGATCCACACAATCACGTCGCTCATGATGGCTCCCCTGGCATCTGTCACCGAATACTTTCTGAGCCGTGGACTTCTGCGGTCGGTTTTTCGCATAACTGATCCTAGTGTGCTGCGCCTTCTCCCGCCGTTCGCAGTCAGTGTTCTATCTATGACTTTACTGGCATGCTTACGTACTGGTTCGATCCTCAGCTCGTTCTCGATGTAGTGCTGACGAAGCTGACCGAATGTCCTCGGCTTTCCCTGGAAGGGCTGTAATTGGTTGATGGTTTCGCGCAGCTTCTGACGATCGGCTTCTCGCGACGCGTCGGCTTTCTTCGGACCGATGTCTTTCACTTAGGCGGCCACCTGGAGTCACTTAAGTTGTTAAGACGACAGCTTAACGTAGCACTGGCCGGGCGAGAGTCGGCGATTCCTCCTTGTTTCCGAAGAACATAATTCTAGAGAAGTACAGTATTGAAACAAGAATGCCGAACCCACGATTTCAACCCATGATTCTCGGTTGAGAAATGCAAGAAACGTGACATCTGGTCAGATCCATGGGATGGAAGGGTGCTCTCTGGGCATGGGCGGACACAGGGAGCAGTGAGATTTTCGGACTAGGCGCTTCGTCGCTAAAATCCCTGCCTGTCACGCAGGAGGCCGCGGGTTCGAGCTTCGTCGAGTCTTTCCATTCACTTCTCACACTTCTCCGTGCCCTTGAATTCCTTTACGACTTGACTCCGTTCCCAGGCTTCGATCTGTTCGCGCGCATCCTTCACGAGTTTCGCGAACCGGCGGGCCAATTCGTGAATGCGCTGCGATTGCCTTCTTTGAATTGCCTCGGTTGGAATCAATTCCGTACCGACCCCGATGGCGGTCGCACCTGACAAAATGAAGCTGGCCGCTGTCTGCTGATTCACTCCTCCCGCGGCAATCAATGGAATCTGGGGTAATGCTGCGTGCAGCGCTTTGATATACCTATCCCCACCGACCGGACCACATGGAAAGACCTTGACGAAATCGGCGCCCGCGCTCCATGCGGTGACGACCTCCGTTGGTGTCAATGCGCCGGGCAAGACCGCGATATTCTGTTTGGCTGCGAATTCCATGATCACGGGATTCAGTGACGGAGCAGTGACGAAACCTACACCCGCAGGTAATGGTGGACTTGGGGATAGCGGCTCACAAAATCGCGGTTTTCCAAAACTTTCGCGCACTAAGAATCTTGCCGATCTGCTGATCTTCACGTAACGAACTGGACGGAGGCGCTGAACTGTTTCCGTACCCCGTCGCCGCCAAGACAACGGTTGCGAGCAGGGCCAAAGGTAAAACGGTCCGTCGCAGTCCCCTGTGTGCCCATGCCGATACTCTCGCGGCTTGCCGTGCTGGACCTCATCCCGATGTTGTTCCGAAACGACATGCACCAATTGACTGCGCGTCCGCATACCGGATCGAGTCATCCGATTGTGCTCTTCATCCTGAGAATTCTCAGAACTCCAGCCGTGCCTGAAAGGCGATCATTCGTGGACTGCTATCGCCGCCCAAACCGACGCCCAGCAAGCCGGTTGGCGGAGCAGTTGTGTACGTGAGTGCTCCAAAGCCAGTTTGCGTGGAGGGCTTTCCCGGAATGCCTGCCAGCACCATGCTTGGCAGCCCAAAGTTCGGGTGGTTGAAGACATTAAAAAACTGACCCTCAAACCGCACCTTCACATGCTCGGTCAAAGGAAACCATTTTGTCAGGTAGAAGTCGCTCCAGAGGAAATCGGGACCGCGCAGTGAATTGCGGCCGAGGCTTCCAAATTGGCAATGCTGCGGGTCGTCGCCGCCGGAGCACTGCCCTGTACTCGGATCAACCGCTGATACAAAAGCATCGGGATTCAACCACTGAATCGTGCCCGGCTGCGTCACGCTGGGGACGGGATGATGCGCATAGAGTGGGACGCCGGGAACGACACTCGCGAACTGCGCCCCGCTGCCCTCCACGATGCCGTTTCCGTTTGCCGAATAGGGCGTGCTCAGCACCGAGAACGGAACTCCGCTGTGCCAAAATGCTGTTCCGGAGATCTGCCAGCCGTTGAGTGCGTAGCCCAGAGAATGACTCCGCACTCTAATCGGCAACTGATAAACATACTGCGCGTTGAGATTGTGCCGGATGTCATAGTCGCAGGGACCATAGTCGCGGGCCAGGTCTCCCGGCAGAGGCGAAAGAATCCCTCCCGCAGAGAACGGAAGGAATCCTCCGTTCGAGACCGTATCCATGCAACGGCTCCNNCGCTTCATCGCGGTCAGTTGAAGACCGTTGTAGTGGCTGTTCGCACCGGTGGATAACTGTGTCACCGCGGCGAATCGAGCATCGGTAGGCTGCAGATAGGGGAATGGTGCAAAACAGCCCTGACACACGGTTTGGTAACCGTTGACTTGTGTTGAGTAGGGCTGGTTCACGGCGCGCGTCCCGACATATTGTGCGTGTAAGCTAGCCGTCGTTCCGAATTGATGTTCGATTCCGAGGCTCCACTCCATGAAATATGGCGCGTGGAGTTTGCCATCTGGAATGGCTGTGATCGCAACCGGTGGAAGAGAAGGCTGGCCCTGGGGAAATCCCGAAGTAAAAGTCTGATTGGCGGCAACGATTGCGCCGATTGCGCTGTTGGGCGCTCCGGGCGCTATGGCTGTGCCGCCCACGCTGCCCAGCACTCCTCCCTGAAACATCTTGTCGTACGGCGGATTTGTGCCAATCAGGTCGGCCACCGTCCCCGGCAAGATATCGCTGAAAATGCCGAAGCCGGTGCGGAGTACTGATTTCGGCTCGAACTGCCACGCAATTGCCGTTCTCGGCTGCAGAATGGCCACCGGTGTAGACGAGAACAGATTGCCGAGATGAGTTTGAATAACGGTGTTCAACGGTTGATTGTCATGGGGAATAGAACTGAAGGAGCCGCGAAGACGGGCGACTTGATCATGAGGATTCAGCGGATTGGAGTTGAATGTGTCGCGCAGGCCAAACGTCCAAGTCAGAGTACGACTCACTTTCCATGTGTCTTGTGCGTAGACATCGAGATTGAGAA
>PMSQ01000084.1:0-324 GCA_003168355.1 Acidobacteriaceae bacterium
GTTCGTATTGCGGGACGTGCAGCAACTCAGTATCGCCGAAACAGCACATGCGCTCGGCATTAGCGAAGCCAGTGTGAAGACAAGGCTCTCCCGCGCCCGCCTGAAGATGAGGGATACATTGGCGACTTCTTTTAGGTGTCTTTCGGCCTAATTCTTGATTCGGAGCGCGGGGTTTCTCCTTGATTCTTCACGTCGATTTTCTTGAATCGATCGCGCCGAAACTTGGCTGGATCTGCTCCGAATCAAGAATTAGACCGAAAGACACCTAAAGGAAGTCGCCAATGTATCCCTCATCTTCAGGCGGGCGCGGGAGAGCCTCGTCTT
>PMSQ01000084.1:460-3150 GCA_003168355.1 Acidobacteriaceae bacterium
CTCATCTTCGCTTCGTTGAGAGTGATCTGGATCAGCCACGTGCTGAACTTCGCTTCCTGTCGAAAACTATGAAGACCCTTAAATGCTTTGAGGACTGCCTCCTGAACGATATCTTCGGCGTCGGCCTCGTTCCTGACCAGCGACAAGGCAGCGAGAAATATGGCGCGTTCGTAAGGTCGCACAAGCTCGTAGAAGCACTCGCTCTCTCCGTTTAGCACGCGATCGATCAGGCATGATTCCCCGGAATTCGTTTTAGTAACGTTGGCTCCGCGAGCCTTCCGGGACCAGGTTTGATTCTCAACCGGCAGAGCTTTCTCAGAGGTTGTGGTCGTCGGGGGTGCCTCTTCTTCAATTGTTGGCTGATGAACGGCGAGCAATTGTTGGGTAATGAATTGAGAGCAGTTGATTTGGGAGACTTGCCTCTGGTGAAGGTCGCGTAGCAGACCGGCTCCCTCCAGGTCAGTAAACCAAAGCCTTTTGAGGTCCAGAGTTATAGTCTTGTTGCTCAAGAGAGCGGTATTGCTCAATTGCCGTAGTTCTTCTACCCAGGGGCCGATGAGCTTACCTTCCAATTGGAAATGGATCGAGACGTCTGAGTCGCTGGCGACCGAAATTCTGAGCACTGGGGATGGTTCCTCCGAAGACTCCTTTGCTAGGGCAAGCGAAATGCCACAGACAACAGCGCAAGAAGAAAAGGCTATGTGATTGCTTAGGCAAGGATTGGAGGATCACAAGCTTGAATTAGCACTCGGAGAATCCACGAACACTCGTGGGAGCGGCTAGTTGGAGGTTCGTGGCTGCGATATTTCGTGGGGGCGCCGTGACAAAGAACGCCCGATACCAAGCCGCTTCATGCGGCTGCGGAGAGTATTGGGGTGCAGGCCTAGAAGTTTGGCAGCTCCACGAGGGCCTTCGATCACCCATTCTGTTTTTGCTAGGACTTCAAGGATGTGCCGCTTTTCCACCTGTTGCAATGAGAGGTGGGCATTAAGATCTCCCTCGGACTTTGGCTTATCAGAAGAAGTTCCATCCCCAACCTCATTTGCGGGTTCTGGATCATCGTTGGAAAAAGGCAAGAGGTCGCGGCCCAGCCGCAGAATGGGTCCTTGTGACAACACAACCGCACGTTCGATAACGTTCTGCAGCTCGCGAATGTTACCCGGCCAGTCATACTGCGTGAGCGCGTCGATAGTCTCCTGTGCAATGGCAATGCCCTGCTTGCCTAGTTGCCTCGCGAACCGTTCAACAAAAAAGCTGGTCAAGACAGGGATGTCTGAACGGCGTTGTCGCAAAGGTGGAACCGAGACGGGAAAAACATTGAGGCGATAGTATAGGTCGGCACGGAAGCGTCCTTCCTGGATGGCCTTCTCCAAGTCGCGGTTGCTCGCCGCAATAATCCTGACGTTTACGCGGAGGGTTCGGCTGCTGCCCAGCGGCTCGAACTCATGCTCCTGTAAGACTCGTAACAGCTTGACCTGCGTATCAAGGGGCAACTCGCTGACCTCATCCAAGAACAGAGTCCCTCCATCCGCGAGCTCGAATCTACCTATCCGGCGTTCCAAGGCACCGGTGAATGCGCCCTTCATGTGTCCAAATAGTTCACTCTCGACAAGGCCGGTGGGGATCGCTCCGCAATTCAGTTTCACGAGCGGGCGTCCCTTGCGCTTGCTGTGGCTGTGTATGGCACGGGCAAACAACTCCTTGCCACAACCGGTCTCGCCTAATATAAGAACTGTCGAGTCAGTGGGGGCAACAGTCTCAACCTGTTGCAGCACTTTAATAAGGGCTCGACTGTTCCCCACGACCTCTTCAAAATTGTGTTCTTTGCTGATTTCTTCCTGGAGATAGACATTTTCCGCTTCGAGCTTATGCTGCAATTCTTTCACCTGCACAAGAGCAGCCTGCAGCTGCGCTTCCGCGCGCTGCCGCTTCAGTTCAGCCGCAGCCCTCGCCGCAAAAATCTTGAGCACGTCGATGGCGCGGGGATCGTGTTTCATCGGCTTATCATCAAGGGCGGCGATATGCCCTATGACGCATCCCATTCCATCTAGCATCGGCACTCCCAGGTAGCTCTCGATGTGCCAGTCCTCCAATCCTTTATCCAGAGGAAACAGAACCTGGATTCCTTTCTCGTAGTGACACACTTCGCCTTGCAGAACCTTCATGCAAGGCGTATCCGCGATATCAAACTCAAAGTTCTTCCCCAACTGATCGGTATCCCAGAAGGCAAGCGTATTTGCGCGCTTTTGGTCGTCGCACGATGCAATAAAGGCATAACGGACGCGAAATGCCGCTGCCATGTGGCGAACCAGCGACGCGAAGAAATCATCTCCGGTTACTGCGGCGGTGCCCACCACAATCGATCTGAAGGTCTCTTCGGCGCTGTGACGCTCGGTGATATTGCGCACTAGACCAATGATCCCGACAATGCGATCTTGTGCGTCACGGTGGGGAGCAAAGGTACAAGATTCCCAAACGTCTTGGCCTTCGGCCGAATGCTTTGGAATCAGAACATCAGGAACTTGAATGACTTCTCCCTGCAATGCTCGTTTCAAAGCCGCTTCAAAGCCGCTGGGAATAAGGCGAGGGAAAACGTCAGTGGCAACCTTACCCAATACTTCCTCTGCGCGCTTACCCGTGAGTCGCTCCATATACGGATTCCACAATTGATAACGCAACTCTGGGTCGTA
>PMSQ01000169.1 GCA_003168355.1 Acidobacteriaceae bacterium
TTGTCGGTGGCGCCGAACAGGAACGGGCCGTGAATGCGGAAGATGGTGGCGTAGTAAGGAATGTCTTTATCCTGCAGGATGTGCATGCGGCCGTCCTCGACATATTCGTCGGTGACCTCGGAAACGGTGGTGGTGGAGGCGACGCGGCTGATGAAAAGCAGGGCGGCAAGGATCATACCGGCTTCGACGGCGACGGTGAGGTCGGCGAAGACGGTGAGGGAGACGGTGACCAGCCAGACGCTGATGTCAGTCTTGGTGAGCTTCAGCAGTTGCGGAATCTCGCGCCACTCGCCCATGTTGTAAGAAACGACCATGAGAATTCCGGCGAGCACGGCCAGCGGCACGTGGCTGACCAGAGGCGCGGCGAAGAGCAGGATGCAGAGCAGAGTGAGGGCGTGAATCATTCCGGCGACCGGAGACTGAGCGCCGGAGCGGATGTTGGTGGCGGTGCGGGCGATGGCGCCGGTAGCGGGAAGTCCGCCAAACATGGGAGAAACAATGTTGGCCACGCCCTGGCCGATGAGTTCGACGTTGGGATTATGATGGTCGTTGCTCATGCGGTCGGAGACGACGGCCGACATGAGGGATTCAATGGCGCCCAGCATGGCGATGGTGAAGGCGGGGCCGAGCAAGCCGTGGATTAGGTCGGCGCGGAAGCGAGGCATCACAAAATGGGGCAGGCCGGCGGGGATTCCGCCGAAGCGGGAGCCGATGGTTTCCACCGGCAGCTTGAACAGAACAACGGCGGCGGTGCCGAGCAGGAAAGCGACGATCGCGCCGGGGATGCGATTGGAGACGGCGCGGCAAAGGATCATCACCAGCACAGTGCCTGCGGCTAGTGCGGTCGCGGTGTAGGAGAGCGAGTGAAAGCTGGCGGCCAGGGCTTCCATGCGCTGCCAGAAAACGCCAGGGACTTTGGCGAGCTGCAGGCCGAAGAAATCCTTGATTTGGGTGCTGGCGATCAGGATGGCGATGCCGTTGGTGAAGCCGATGACGACGGGGCGGGGGATGAACTTGACCGCCGTGCCCATGCCGGCGATGCCCATGATCATGAGCAGAATTCCGCCCATCATCGTACACATGAAAAGGCCATCGACGCCGTGGATCGCGACAATGCCGGCGATGACGACCACGAAGGCGCCAGTGGGTCCGCCGATTTGGGTTTTGGAGCCGCCCAGCGCGGAAATCAGGAAACCGGTGACGATGGCGCAGTAGATACCGGCTTGCGGGGTAAGGCCGGAGGCGATGGCAAAAGCCATGGCCAGAGGCAACGCGACCAGGCCCACGGTGATGCCGGCAACCAGATCGCGGAGAAATTTGTTGGCGTTGTAGTCCCGCAGACAGAGCACAGACTTCGGGAGCCAACGCTCGTCAAGGAAAGCATAGGCCATTTTTCTATTATGCAGCAACCATGGGCGGAAGAAGGGGAATTGCGAAGGGACGAACACACTAAGGAACAATGACCACGTTGCGCTGCGGCGCAAGTTTGGGCACAATGCTGCACTGTGATGAATAAGACGCTGGCGATTCTGGGGTGGGGAACGGTTGCGCTGCTGGGCGCGGTTGCGGTGGGCGTAGTGGCCGTGCGCCGCGGCGAACCCATCAACGCACTGTGGCTGGTGGTAGCGGCGGCCTGCTGCTACGCGCTCGGCTACCGCTTCTACAGCAAGTTCATTGCGGTGAAGATTCTCGCTCTGGATGGTTTGCGGGCGACTCCGGCGGAGCGACTGGAGAACGGACGCGACTTTCTGGTCACTAATAAGTGGGTGGTGTTTGGGCATCACTTTGCGGCGATCGCCGGGCCGGGGCCGCTGGTTGGGCCGGTGCTGGCGGCGCAGTTTGGGTATCTTCCGGGGACAATGTGGGTGCTGGCGGGGGCGGTGTTCGCGGGATGTGTGCAGGATTTCGTAATTCTCTTGTTCTCGGTGCGGCGCGACGGCAAATCGCTGACGGAGATGGCTAAGGACGAGATCGGGCGGGTCGGGGGATTTGTAGCTTATCTGGCGGTGATCACGATTCTGATTATTCTGCTGGGCGTGGTGGCGCTGATCGTTGTGAACGCGCTGAAGGCAAGTCCCTGGGGCACGTTCACGATCGCGATGACCATGCCGATTGCGTTGCTGATGGGCGTTTACTTGCGGCGGATCCGTCCGGGAAAAGTACTGGAAGTCTCGGGGATGGGATTTGTGCTGGTGTTGGCGGCGATTTGGGGCGGGCAATATGTATCGCAGAATGAGGCGATGGCGCGGGTGTTTACGTTTAGCGCGCCCGCGTTGGCGATTTTGATCATGGTTTACGGATTTGCCGCGTCGGCGTTGCCGGTTTGGCTGCTGCTGGCGCCGCGCGATTATTTGAGCACCTTCGTGAAGCTGGGAACGATTGCGCTGCTGGCTGTTGGAATTGTGGCGCTGCATCCCACGCTGCACATGCCGGCGCTGACGCGGTTTGTCGACGGCACGGGGCCGGTGTTTGCGGGGAAGATCTTTCCTTTCGCTTTCATCACGATTGCGTGCGGAGCGATCAGCGGATTTCATGCCCTGATTTCGAGTGGGACAACTCCGAAGCTGATCGCGCGGGAGACCCAGACGCGCATGGTGGGCTATGGCGCGATGATGGCGGAGTCGGCGGTGGCGGTGATGGCGATCATCGCGGCGTGCGTGATGCAGCCGGGGATTTATTTCGCGATTAACAGTCCGGCGGGCATCGTTGGGCAGGCGCCTGCAACGGCGGCGGCGACGATTTCAAGTTGGGGCTTTCCGGTAACCGCGGCCGACATGCAGGCGCTGGCGCACGCGGTGGGCGAACAAACGCTTTACAACCGAACCGGCGGAGCGCCTGCGTTTGCCGTGGGGATGGCGCACATTTTCTCGCACAGTTTAGGAGGCGATACGCTGATGGCGCTGTGGTACCACTTCGCCATTATGTTCGAAGCGTTGTTTATCCTGACGATTCTCGATGCGGGCACACGGGTGGCGCGCTTCATGGTGCAAGATGCGCTGGGGCACGTGTATAAACCGCTCGGGCGGACGAGTTGGTATCCGTCGATTCTTGGGACCAGCGGGCTGATCGTTGCGGCGTGGGGATATTTCCTGTGGCAGGGCGTGAAGGATCCGCTGGGTGGAATTAACTCATTGTGGCCGCTATTCGGCATTTCCAATCAATTGCTGGCGACGGTGGCGTTGTGCGTGGCTACGACGATCATCATCAAGATGCATCGGGCGAAGTATGCGGCGGTCACTCTGGTTCCTTTGGCATGGCTAATTGCGGTGACGTTCACGGCATCGTGGCACAAGATATTTGATCCGAATCCCCGGGTGGGATTTCTGGCGCAGGCAGAGGCGCTGGCGGCAGGTCCTGCGACAGGCGCGACGGTGCGGCTGATCTTCAATAACCGGCTGGATGCGGCGGTCACGGGAGGGCTGGTGGTGATGGTGACGCTTGTGCTGGCGGAATCTTTGCGGCAATGGCTCGGGATTTTGCGGGGAACGAAAGAAGCGCGGGTGAAGGAATCGCCGTTCGTGAGGACGCGGCTGGTGGAGGAGCAGGGATGAAGCGAGTGCGAGGGACGATCCGCGATTTCGCGGCAACTGCGGTTGCGGTGCTGCGGGAGATTTTCGATGAAGCCGCGTACGCGCGGTTTCTGGGGCGGGCTGGGATCGTGTCGTCGAGCGAAGCCTATGAGGCGTTTTGGAGGGAGCGTGAAAAGAGCTGCGCTCGCCGGCCGCGATGCTGCTGAGAGACGCTTTCACTTCCTCATGTAGACGATGGAGTCTGCCATCTTCCAGTGATTGTCCACCGATCTTTCATAGGTCATCTTGAAGGAATCAGCCGACTGGCGCTCGTAACGAAAACGCTCCTGGCTTATCTTCTGGTCGAGGATTGCGGCGCGGGTAAAGGTTACCGATCCATCCGTCCATCCATCGCTCGTGAATAGCCGCGCGTTGCCGAAATTGTCTTCCATCACTGAGATCAGATTTCCGCTAGGCTGATCCACGCCCCACAGAGCCATGGCCTTGAAAGGGCCAGGCGGACGGTCGGTGTGACGGTATAGAAGCCACTTGCCATCAAGTTCGGGGGCAAAGCTCACGTCGGCCTCAATCTTCTTGCCGCTGGCGAATTCGCCCGCGCAACTCCAGTTGCCGCCGAAGAACCTGCTCATTGCGGGATCGGTTGCAGGTTGTTGAGCGTGGCAGCAGAGGGCGCCGGCGGTGACCAGAACAAACAGAATTGATTTCACGAATTCTCCTAACTCGTTGGACGTCCTCAAAATAAAATCGTTTGAGATGTAACCTTCCTGGGGAATGGTGAAGTCTATCAAGTGCGATACACTTCCTGCATGCGCGTCCTGGGTATCGATTGCGGCGGGGAATATACCGGGTACGGCGTGGTGGAGATGCACTCCGGCGGGCGGCTGGTGTGCCTGACCTGTGGAGCAATCAAGCTTTCGCCGCGGGAAACGCTGGCGCGTCGGCTATCGAGGATTTATGACGGTCTGGGGGCGCTCATTGTGGAGCATCATCCGGATGAGGTGGCGATTGAGGGGATCTTCTACGCGCTGAATGTGAAGTCGGCATTAAAGCTGGGGCAAGTGCGGGGAGTGGCGATGCTGGCTGCGGCGGCCGCGGGATTGGAGGTTGCGGAGTATTCGCCGCTGACCATCAAGTCCTCGGTGGTGGGATATGGGCGGGCGGAGAAGCAGCAGGTGCAGCACATGGTGACGCGCTTGCTGGGATTGGCCGAGGCTCCGGAGCCGATGGATGCGTCGGACGCGCTGGCCATCGCGATCTGCCATTTACATACGGCGGGAACGCTGGAAAAGCAGCGGGTTGGAGCGCGGTGATGAATCGGGCTTCCTTAATTCGATCCTATTTGATTAGATCGTCTTCGATTCGACACTTCGTGAGTCGAGCATCTCTGATTTCGGGCATCAGGTACTGGCGGGCAGTTGTGATGGGAGTGGTGTCGCTGACAGCAATGTCTGCGCGGTTGACCTCACAGCAGGTTGCGAGCAGCGTCACGCCTTCTACCGCGAGCGTTATTTTTACACTGGACTTCCCGGAGTCAAGCCCTAAGCACTACTCTATCGCGGTCGACAGGAGCGGTCACGCGAGCTATGAGTGTACGGTGAAGGATGGAGAAGATCCCGAGGAGCAGACCTACCAGACAGAATTCGATGTATCGGCAGGAAGTCGCGAGCACGTTTTCGAGTGGGCGAAACAGGCGCAGTATTTTGCGGGCCAGATCGACTCGGGCAATCGCAAGCTGGCTTTCACGGGGGCGAAGATTCTGAGCTATCAAGATGGCCTGCGTTCCAGCACGGCGCGCTACAATTTTTCGAATCTGGAGCCGGTGCGGGAGTTGACCACTCTGTTCCAGAACATGGCCGGCACGCAGGAATATGGACGCCGGCTGGCTTACTACCATCGCTACCAGAAGCTGGCGCTCGACGACGAGTTAAAGCGCATGGAGGCACAGGCCAGGAACAACGAACTCAGCGAGATCCAAGGAGTGAGGCTGGTGTTGCAGGAGATTGTTGAGGATAGCTCGGTGATCAATGTGGTGCGGGCGCGGGCAAAGGAGTTGATCGAGATGGGGAGTAGCGCGGGGGCAGGGCGGTGATTAATGCGTTGGCGCCGCAAAGAACAAGTCTAAACACAGGGGACACAGAGACACAGGAGGATTGAGAAGTCCTCAGAAACAGGATGAGAATCAAGCTGCTCCAATGACCGGATTTGATGACACGGTCGGAGCAAAGTCGTGTTCTAATAGGCGGGAAAGTATGTTGGAGGCTGCTATGTACAAGCCACGACTTCACGCGATGGTAATGACGGCCTTGGCCTGCGCGCTATTTGCGCTGCCCGCCGCGGCTGATTCGCAGGCACGCATCGTTCGTTTGAGCGACGTGCAGGGTAGAGTGCAGATCGACAAGAATTCGGGATTGGGGTTCGAGAACGCATTTGTCAATCTTCCCGTCGCGCAGGGAATACAACTGCGGACGGGTAAGAATGGGCGCGCCGAGGTTGAGTTTGAGGACGGCAGCACGCTGCGCGTCACGCCCAACACAACGATCGAGTTCAGCAAGCTGGCGTTGAACGATGCGGGGAAGCGCCTTTCCGTGGTGGACCTGGTGGAAGGCCGGGCGTATGTGAACTGGTTGGGGAAGAGCGGCGACGAGTTTACGCTGAATTTCTCCCACGAAAAGGTGGAACTGGGCCAGGCGGCACACTTCCGTGTGGCAAGTTCTTCGAGCATGGCGGAGATTGCCAGTTTCAAGAACGAACTGGAAGTGGTGAGTCCGTCGGGCGCGGTGAAGGTCGACAAGAAGAAGATGGTCACCTTCGATGTGAACGACAACGATAAGTCGACTCTGGCGAAGAATGTTGAAGCCGATCCTTACGACGAGTGGGACAAGCAGTCGATCGAGTATCACGATCAGTATTCGAAGAATAACTCGACACCGTATGGCTACGGCGCCAGTGACCTCGGCTACTACGGCGGATATAGCAACGTGCCCGGCTACGGCACGATGTGGCAGCCCTATTTCGCCGGGGTGGGCTGGAATCCGTTCATGGATGGCGCGTGGTCGTGGTATCCGGGCATGGGATACTTGTGGGCGTCGGCGTATCCGTGGGGCTGGATGCCTTACAACTACGGAAACTGGATGTATGCGCCGGGTTATGGCTGGGGATGGCAGCCTGGCGGGTGGACCGGCTGGCACGGCGGAATTCACTATGTCGGCGCGGTGGCCGAGGGTTTTCATGCTCCGGTTGAGCCCAAGGGCACCATAAGCACGGTTGCAGTGGGTAAGGGTGGACCGGTGGTGGCGAATGCTCCTCCGATGCGCGCTGTGGTGAGGGCCGGGTCGGCTGGGTTGGGAATTGCTCGCGGATCGTATGGGGATCTGCACCATTTGAGTGCGCAGGTGGCGAAGACGGGATCCGTGGAACTGCACCCGGTGCCGCAGTTTGCGGCGAGCTCTCCTCGTGCCGGGTACGGCTTTGGCCAAGCTCCCTCGGGCGGAGCTGGCCGCGGTAGTTCCGCATCGGCGGGACATGCCTCCAGTGGTGGCGGGCATACCGCACACTAACCGTTTACTGCTGAGATTAAGGCTTGAAACGGGGCAGGCAACAGCTACCCCATTTATTTGTTTAGCGCACGGTGGGGTGCTACCTTTCGAGGAAAAACCCTGCCCCGGCGGGGTCTAAATGAAACGATTCTCTTAGAGCGCACATTAGCGCAGTGGAGAGTCGTATGCAATCTCAGTCCTGTGCATCAAGTCTTCCCGCCAAACCAAAGCGTGATTGCCGCAGGGCACCACGATGGGGGTGGGTTCCAATATTGAACGCACTACTTGGGACCAATCTTCTTCTCTTGCTGTGTAGATGGTATGTGGCTCTCCGCAGTTTTCGTGCCCGCATAGGGCTTTAATCACCCACATCTGGGGGACGGGTAGACCTGGGGGCCGAATTTCAGCAACTGGGTGGACGTGTAGTTCCGAACGAACGAACGCACGCCTGTGCCGAAGGCACAGAAAAGTCGTCGGCCAGGTACCCACGCGCAGACGCCATTGATCTTCGGATGTTTCTCCTCGGCTTTGACGCGGGAGAGGAATACTGCATTCGTCTCTTGAACCGGGAGAGCGGCAATCAAGAATGACCGAATAAACATTCGTAAACGCGGAGCTCATTTGAATAAGCCCTCTGCATCTATTGTTTCGTGGCTGTCCAAGTCCCGGCATCGCCGGAGTAGTAACAATTCGAACTGCGCGTTATTGTGTAGTTCCCCTGCATGCTAGTGGAAGTAATTGTTCCAGTTATGCTGACGGACTGCGTACCTTGCACGCTACAAGGAGCTGATCCTGTGATTGTAAGGTTGTCGCCGGAAAGAGTTCCGGTGAAGCTGTAGTTAACGCCCTTTATCGAATCTGTGATAGTACCGGTCAGACTCGTACCGGACTGGGAGAAAGTAACGCTGCCAACAACGGCGGTAAATGTGGTTACACCGCTGGTGCCTAGTCCTTGACCCGCCTGCTCCACACTTGCTGTGCCGGAAACAGTCCCCTTACCCTCAGAGGATACCGCCGTTATTGCCCAAGCTCCCGCCATGTTCATGCCGGAGTTTCCACTGGAGCTGTTGCTGCTGCAGGCAACGGAGAGCAGCGCTATTGCGCTAACAAGTAGAAGCACTGCTAAACGAAAGTTGTTCCTCATCGAGTTTCTCTTTTTTGGGGCTTATCGATGAACTCTTTCAGATGCTTGGCGCAAGCCTCAGCAGTGCTCTGGATCTGGTTTGTATTGGCGCTCTTGCCCACAGAATAGGCAAAGACGATTTGGGATGAGTGAGCGTCGATTACCGAAATGCTCGCACTGGTCGCCCCGCGAGCGGCCCGCCGCGCTTCGGCCCTCTGTACTGCGTCTGCGTATGCTCCGCTTCCTCCGTCGTTGACATTGGAGTTGTTGATATTCGTGCTGTTGACCACCACGGCCGGTTGGCTAGGTGTCTGATGGCTTACGGAGCTTGCGATGATGTATTCCGCCTTGCTCTTGTCGGCGACCACAATCAAAGAGACTTTCTTTTTTGCGATAGCTGCGGCGAGATACGTCTCGTACCCGTCCATTGGTTCGATGTAGACGGTAGACCCGCTCTTGATTTGCGGAGCCTGAGCGAACGCGACGGAAGTAAGCAAGAGTAGCAAGGAAGCGAAAAAGCGATTCATGGGAGTTACCTTTTCCCGCCAGAGAGCGGATGCACTAAATATAGCGCAAAGACTAATCCTATGATGAGCGGATGGGAAGAGACATCTGCGTGGCGACAGGCTGTTTGGAGTGAGCTTCTGCGTCATCATCGGATAATAATTCCCGCATAACCCACGACCATATCGAGGTCACCGGAAATATCGCCGGAGGTCGCGTACTTCACCAGTTCAGCGGAAGTCGCACCCAGCTTTCTGACTGCCGTCAACATAGCGACGGCGGGGCCGAAGCCGCACATGCTGATGTGCTGCTCAGTGACCACGTCGTAGAGGGCGCGTGGGTCATGGGCAAGAATTGGTTCGATGGCGCTGTGGTCTTTCACGCGCGTGACGGCGTCGGATTCATAATGATTCATATCGCTGGAGGCGACGATCAGGACGGGACGGTTCTGCGCTGCAATCACATTCGCGATGGCGTCCCCGAGTTGCGCGAGAGGTTCGAATTGTCCCGTGCCCAGCACGATGGGAACGAACTTAAGTTGGGGCTGGCGTGTTTGCAGAAACGGCAACTCCACTTCTACGGCGTGCTCAGCGTGGTGTGCGGTTGAGTCTTCCTGTAACAGTGGGCAGCGTTGTTTGAGGGCAACAGCGAACTCGCTGTCGATAGGGACATTGCCCAGCGGAGTCTCCCAGGCGCCTTCGCTGAAGATCGCCAGGGCGCGGCCCACGCCGGTGTGGTTGGGACACAGCACGAGGCAGAGCTGAGGAATCTCTAAGCGAGCAAACACGGCGCCCGCCACGTGGCCGGAATACATGTAGCCAGCGTGCGGGACGATGCAGCCGAGAGCGCGAACNNGGGACAGGTGGGCGCAGACTTCTTCACGCAAAGCTTCTGGATCACGGGGATAGAATCGTCCGGCGACCGCGGGATGGCGAATGGGGGTCGCGGTCATAGGATCTCCTGGCGAAAACTATGCTACGAGCCGTTGTGGTTGGCGCGCAAGGCACGAAACAGCGCTGCACTCTCTTCCAGGCTCAGGGTCTCGGCGCGGGCGGCAGGCTTCACGCGAGCCTCTGCCAGAGCGGCGCGCAGATGAGGCTCCGGGTAGGCGGACTTGAGATTATTCCACAGAGTCTTGCGTTTCTGGCCAAAGGAGAGCTTGAGGAATTCGATGAAGCTGTCTTCGATGCGGCCATCTTTGCTGGAGCCATCCCCGTCGAGGCCAAGCTCCTGCTGACGCGGCGCCATGGTGAGCCGTAGCGCGGTGGAATGCACTTTCGGCGGCGGAGCAAACGCTCCGGGCGGCAAGGTGAAGAGCTTTTCGACCCGCGCATAGAGTTGCGTTGTTGCGGAGAGCAGACCGTAGTCGCGGCTGCCGGGTTCGGCGGCGATGCGGTCTGCCACCTCGCGCTGCACGAGGATGACGATGGTCTCGAAATATTTAGAGAAGTCAAAGAGTCGCAGCAGAATGTCGGAGGTGATGAAGTAAGGAAGATTGCCGATGACCTTGACCGGATCGGGCTTTAATTGGATGCCAGGACGACTCAGACCGGGCTTCGGCCCAAACAGGGAATCGAAATCGATCGAGAGAATGTCGGCTTCGATGACTTCGACGTTCGGGAACATGCCGAACTTCAAGCGAAGCTGCGCTGCGAGCACGCGGTCGAGTTCGACGGCGATCAGGCGGCGGACGCGCCTGGCCAGCAGGGAAGTGAGGACGCCGCGTCCGGGACCGATTTCGAGCACGGTGCTTTGCGAGGCGTCGCCGAGGGCGTCAACGATTTGCCCGGCAAAACTGTCGCTGGTGAGGAAATGCTGTCCCAACTTGGGTTTATGTTGCGGACGGCGGGTTGACACGACCTTCGGCACGTTGACCCTCTTTTCCTCGGGCATATAGACTGAAAACTCAGCCCGCTGACTGCCTGCGGGAGGTGGTCCCGCAACATATATTCCATCATATCGTGTGCCCGCGAAAAGCGGGTCTTGCCCAGGAGGGATTCATGCATATCGCATTTGTGGCGTCGGAAGGCGTGCCGTTTTCAAAAACCGGCGGCTTGGCGGATGTGGTGGGCGCATTGCCTCGCGCCCTGGCCTCTCTGGGGCATCAGGTGAGCGTGTACCTGCCGCGTTACCGGCAGACCAAGCTGACTGATCCGGCGACCGTGGTGCGCAGCATCACCGTTCCCTTCGACGACAAGTACCGCTTCGCCTCTGTGGTAACGGGTGGAACCCAGTCCGGGGTGCGTTTTTATTTCATCGACTGCCCGGAATACTTCGATCGCGACGCGCTTTACGGCACGCCGGCGGGAGACTATCCGGATAATGCCGAGCGCTTCGCGCTTTTCTCGCGGGCTGTGCTGGAGGCGACAAAAATTCTGGGCGTGCCGCACATTTTCCACTGCCACGACTGGCAGTCGGCTCTGGTGCCGGTGTTGCTGCGTACGGTGTATGCCGAGGATCCGGCGTTTCGCGACGTGGGCACCGTCTTTACCATCCACAACATTGGCTACCAGGGTCTGTTCCCACCAGAGGTTTTGCCGCTGCTCATGCTGCCCTGGGACCTGTTCACCATGTCGAAGATGGAATTCTTTGGGCAGGTAAATTTCCTGAAAGGCGCGCTTACCTATTCCGACTTCATCACTACGGTGAGCCGGAAATACAGCCAGGAAATTCAAACCGCGGAATACGGGTTTGGATTGGAAGGCGTCCTGCACGACCGCGCCGCTACCGTCACCGGCATTCTAAACGGAGTGGACTACGACGAGTGGAGCCCGCAGGCCGATAAGTTTATCGCGGCCAAATACTCGCCGCAGGATTTAGCGGGCAAGGCTAAATGCAAGCAGGATCTCTTGACGGCCTTTGGGGTGACCAATGCCGACGCGAAGATTCCAGTGATCGGCATCGTATCGCGTTTTGCGGCGCAGAAAGGATTTGACCTGATCGCGCAGATCATGGATCGGCTGGCGCGCGAGGAGATGATCGTGGTGGCTCTCGGTGCGGGCGACAAGGTGTATGAAGAAATGTTTGTCCGGCTCAACAAGCAGTTTCCCAACAAAATTGCGGTGAAGGTGGCTTACGACAACGCCATCGCGCACAAGATTGAGGCCGGAGCTGACATGTTCCTGATGCCTTCAAAGTACGAACCCTGCGGCCTGAACCAGATTTACAGCCTGAAGTACGGCACGGTGCCGATTGTTCGCGCCACCGGCGGCCTCGACGATACCATCGAGTCCTGGGACGCCCGCTCCGGCAAAGGCACCGGCTTCAAGTTTACTGAATACAACGGAGAGTCTTTGCTGCTGACCATTAAGCATGCGCTGCAGGCGTATCGCGACCAGACTTCGTGGCAAGTGCTGATGCGCAACGGAATGAGCAAGGATTTTTCCTGGAACGCTTCTGCGCGGGAGTACGGGAAGGTTTACGACAAAGTGCGGCAGATGCGCGGGGTGTCGCAAGCTCCGGCGGAAAAGGTTCTGGTTTAGAGCCCTTTGTATGATTTAAAGCCCAAAGAGCCGGGGCGATCTATTGCCGCCTATCGGCTGCGTTTATCTGCGCCGAAAGGTGGGCGCGCTCGAGCAGTGAACGATTGGTGAGGACTTGGACGATTGCAAGGCAGGCGAAGACGCAGCCCACGGTGATAGCAAATGGGGATGGGTCCGTGGCACTGCTTGGCGTGATCAAGCGGGCGGGCAGATTCGGGCGAAGTCCGAGGGCTGTCGTCTCAACTATGAGAAGGATAGCAAGAAAACCCAGATGTCGGCGGATAAGCCGGGGAAGCTGGCGACGGACAACGGGGCAAGAAAGCAGGAACGGTTGGTTGTCATTGCGGTTGCGGCTGAAGGTGTAAAAAGCGACGGCCGCCGTGTCAATCACTATCGAACCGAATTGGATTCCGCAGGGCCGATCCGCCAGCATAATTAGAAAAATAATGCCGCCCAGGATGGCTAGGAATAACAGTACGAGCACCGCAGCGCGCAACATCGTGGGCTGTCGCGTGAGGCACGGGTCCTGCCAATTGGTGAGATCTTGGTCAAGCATGTTGGGATGAAGCTAACAAATCTTGGAACAAGCCCGGTTAGTTACCAATAACAGGTGACACCTCGCCTATACCTCAATGCTGCCTTCGAAACGCCAAAAGGGCAAATCCCAAGGTAGCCCCCGCTGCGCCGAACACCGCCGCGTTCATGGGAGCAAGCAGGAAAAAGATGGCCACGGGCGAGGGATCGATCGTCATCTTCACGAAATACATCGGACACAGCAGAAGCATTATTTGGGGATTGAGGTTCCAGCTATGCGGAGCGAAATACGCGACGAGCGCCAGAACATAGAAAATTGCCGCGAAGCCACCGAGCAGTTTGAGGGGCGCTGAAAACAAGCGTTCATCGTCCCGATCTTTTCTGCATACTCTCGCGATCCATGAGCGCGGCAGCACCGCAAGAGTCACGCTGAAAATGCCCACCAGCGCCAGGGCAACCACAAATATGACCCATTCGCTCTGAACCGGCAGGTCGGCGCCCTGCATCATCACGTAAGGAGCAGCGGTGAGAAGCGAAGTCAGCCCGCAAAGAAGAAATGCGACGCGACTTGTAATCCTGATAGCGCGTCCGGCCATGAGGCGGATTCTAACAGCGGATCCGGGTTTGAGCACATCCGGTTTGAGCACGCCGGATTGCTCTGGCCGGACCGATGCCAGAGCAACTGCTAAAATTCCTCCAGCATGGCTGCTTCCCACCAGCCCGCGTTCGCCCGCACCATCTTCCATGTCGACATGGACGCATTCTTCGTCTCGGTGGAAGAGTTGTTCGATCCCTCGCTGAAAGGCAAGGCTGTAGTCGTTGGCGGACAACGCCACGAGCGCGGAGTCGTTTCAGCGGCGTCCTATGAGGCGCGGAAGTTTGGGGTGCATTCGGCGCTGCCGTTGCGAACCGCAGCCAAGCTTTGTCCGCACGCCATCTTCGTCAACGGGCACCCGGAGCGTTACCGCGAATGCTCGGAAAAAGTCTACAAAGTGCTCCAGGCATTCTCGCCGCAGGTAGAGATGGCCTCGATCGATGAGGCCTACCTCGACATGACGGGGACCGCTCGGCTGCACGGTCCGCCGCTGAAAGCCGCGCACAAACTGCATCGGCAGATGAAGGAAGAAACGCAGTTGAATTGCTCGATCGGCATTGGCTCGTCGCGATTGATTGCGAAGGTTTCCTCCGCGCAAGCCAAACCGAACGGCGTACTGTGGATTGTTCCGGGACAAGAATCGAAGTTCCTTGCGCCGCTGGATGTGCGGGCGATTCCTGGCGTCGGGAAAGTGACGGAGAGCCATCTGCACGAGTTAGGCATCAAGAAAGTGGGCGACTTAGCACGGCTAGAGGAATCTGAATTGGAAGCTCGCTTCGGCAAATGGGGATTGGCGCTGGCCGGCAAAGCGCGCGGCGAAGATGCCGGAGGATGGTTCGATACCGAGGTTGGCGCTGATGCGGCGGCAAAATCGATCAGCCATGAGCACACCTACAACGAAGACACCGCGGACGTGAGCCAACTCGAAGCCACGCTGATGCGGCTCTCCGAAATGGTGGCGCGGCGCTTGCGGGAAGCGAATTTCTACGCGCGCACCATTCAACTCAAGCTGCGCTACGAAGACTTCACCACCATCACGCGAGCGCATACCTTGCCGGCCGCAACTCAACTCGACGGGGAAATCTTCGAACAGGTGCGCGGGCTGTTTCGCAAAAACTGGAAGCCGGGCAGGGAAGTGCGGTTGCTGGGAGTGCAGGCGTCTTCTTTTGAAGAGCAGGCAGAGCAAATCAGCCTGCTCGAAGGTGGCCGCCAGCAGCGATGGAAAGACGCGCTGGCTGCCGCCGATCGCCTGCGCGAAAAGTTTGGCGAGTCAAGCGTGAAACTGGCGGCGGGCATGCGCGGAACCTTCCGTGAGCGCACGCAGGAAAATCCGGCTGGACTGCCGGGGAAGCGCCCCGGAAAAGCGTGACAATTGAGGAGATCACCAGCTCCTGTACCGTTCCAACTGCCCCAGAGCGCGACGGCTCCGATCCAGCGACGACTGAATCGCCGCTTGTAGCCTGATTTCGTCGTCGTCGTAGAGTTTGACGAACTTGAAGGGCTGAAGACTCCAGGTGATTGGACTCAGCATTTCCGCCACGCCCAGCACGGATCCGCTACCGGTCAGAAACATCAACTTCACCTGGGTGCCGCGGTCCAGCGGTTTCGGCAAACCGAGCAATCCGCCGCTCAGAGAGATAGCCTGCAATTTGCCTCGTACGCGATGACCGTCCTGGCATCGAAGGACAGCGGGAGTGGTTTCTGAAAAGCGGGTTCGCGGGGCACGCGGTGCCCGCCGTGGGGGAAAGTAGGTCATGGGGTAAGTCCAGTATGGGAGGTGGGTGGGAGAAGGGGAGATTACGGAAGGGCGCGTTCAGGACCCTATGGAGAGCTGAGATGGGTATTGACCGGCAGTGTCCGAGCACAGAACTAAGGCCTTCCCGGGCATCGCAATAAACGAAGGCCGGGTATCCCGGAAGATGATTCCGGATCCCGGCCTGCGCCTTATTGCAACTTGGAGTAGAAGTTGTTTAGTTGCCCGAGGGCGCGTTGGCAGCCGATGTGGCTGGTGCGCTCGGAGCGTTCTGAGTGCCCCAGCGTGCCAACCGCGGATAGAAGGGCGTGACTTCAAACGGCATTTTGTCGCGTGCCGAGGTGATGGCGACCGGAGCCGTCTTCACCATTTCCGCCTTGTCGTCCCAGGGATTGATCTTGACGCGGCCACCGAGCGGGAGAGCCGCCACCTGGTCCAATTTGTTGTTGTCCAGTGCCGGCCCCTTGGAGGCCAGAGCCGCTAAGCGGCTGATGGTTCCGTTCTCCGCCAGGGAGTTGCCCAAGTGTGTGGTCAAAAGCGCGTTGAGCTGAGCAGAGCGCGATTGCAGCGCCTTCAGGAACAACCCGACATTGTCGAGCTTCTGCGCGTAAGGCGAGTTATTCAGCAGATCGATAGCCTTCTTATCGGCCGCGGTCTCTTCTTCCGGAATGTGCTTGAAGCCCAGGTTGTTGTAGGTGGAATCGTCGGAAAACAGCATGCGGTCGTTGAAGGCATACTTGCTACCCAGGTTGTGACCAAGGACAATGTGCGCCAGTTCATGCGAGAGAACGGCCGCCAGACTGGCCTCATCGGGAAGCACGTCGATTAATCCGCGGCTGATCACGATGGTGTTGCCCACGCTGAAGGTTTCGAGAGGCGCGGTGAGCAGCACGCGAGTGCGCACCGGACGCGGCAGATCGATGTTGTTAGTGACCTCCAGGTTGTTGACCACGGTCTGGAGGATGTGGTCGACGTCGCCTTCAGGGGCGAGCAATCCAGCGCGGGTGAGGCGCTCGATGACGTTGTCTTCCGCCTGCTGCTGCCATTCGCGCTCAGCCTGCAGCGGTGACGCATCCTGCGTAGTGGCAGTTTCATCTTTCACGCTGTCCACGCGAATCTGCGTGAGTTCATCGTCCTTGTCGCCTTTTTTCAGGTCGTAGCCCCAGATGCGGGTCTGCGCCTTGAAGGCGATCTTGTTCTTCACGCCAGCGCTGAAGTCGCCTTCTTCGCTGTAGATGTAAGCCGGAACCCAGTAGCCCGGAATCAGATTCAGGCGCCAGCTATCCATGTGGAAGAAAAATGAATTCTTGGGCGCGGGAGCGTAGGTGCCGTTCAGGCGGACGATGTTGTAGTCCTGATCCTCGACCCAAACGCGGCCCAGGAATCGTCCCTTGCCGGAGTTTTTCTTGGGAGTCACGTCGAATACGAGGCAGCGGACGTCGCCGAGAAATTCGCGGCGGATGTAATGGAAGTCATAGTGAGCGCGGTCAAAGTCGGTGCGATCAGCATAGACCATCCAGGAAAAGCCCATGGGCTGGTATTGCACCTTGAAGAGCTTGTTGAAGCCGCCCATCAGGCGGGTCTCCATGCCCTTGTCCTGTTCCTTCAGATAATCTTTGCGGTCGACCGTCTCGCCCATATCCATGCGTCCCAGAAAGTAGTGGTCTGCGCTGGGCACGGGGCCAAGTTGCGGATCGGCGGTCAGGTTTTGCAGATAGGTCTCGACCACCGGCGTACGAGTGGCGAGCGCCTTCATGAGCCCGTGCTCGCGCTCGATGAAGCGGTCCACGACCTGATCCATGGTGGTGGGCTGCGGCAGGACCGAAGGCGTTGGCGCCGGAGCGGTGGCTTGCTGCGTTTGCGCTTGAGACGCTGGGGTCTGCGGCGCGGCATCGGTCGACGCCGGCGGTTGCACCGTCTGCGTGGCTGCGCTGGTGTTTGGCCCCGCGGCCGGCTGCGAATCCGTCGACTGCGGTTGCGCGGTGGCGCTCACCGTGACCAGCAGTGCGGCAGTGAATATCCATTTCGAAGTGCCCATGACTATTTTCTCCAAGTCTCTTTGACCACTGAATTGCTGACCGATGAATCTTTGACCGATGTTTTCGTGTACCGATTTCCCCGATTTGCCCCGCAAACGCAGGGCCACGAAGCGAATCTTTTGACCTAAGACTTTCCGTGTACGCAAACTTAGGTACGTCCTCTGCTAGTACGCCAATTGAAAGACCACGTGCACGACTGCCGTCGAATCAACCGGCTGTCCGCTGCGCAGTGCGGGCTTAAACCGCATCTTGTTGGCCGCCGCCATGGCTGCCTCATCCAAACCATGACCCAGGCCGCGGACCACGCGATTCACGTGCAGCGTGCCGTTGGCGCTGAACATCACTTCCAGCAGTACTTCGCCTTCCAACTTCAGACCGCGCGCGTCGTCGGTGTAAACCGGCTGCGGCTTGAATGTGATCTCCACCGGTGTGGTAGCCGGCCCCGAATCCTGTGCGATCTTCGGTCCGCCATGAACCACTTGTTCGGCGCCAAATCCGCCGGTCGAGACTCCGGCGCCACCGCTGCGGCCGTCACCCTTGCCTCCGGTCGCGATGCCGCTGCCGAAGTCGGCGCTGGCGATCGTTCCTTTGATGCCCTTCGCTCCGCCCGATCCGTTGCCTTGTCCCGGACCTGCCGGCATGTCAAACGAACCGGCTTGTGCGGCATACAGCTTGGCGTTTGGCTTGCCGGTCCCCTTCAACCCATTGGGATCGCCGAAGCCTCCGGTCTGCACTTTCTCCACCGCCGCATTTACGGTTGGCGCGACGGAACTGCCTGAAAAGTCTCCGGTATGCAAAAGTTGTGGACGCGCCGCGCCCGAGGCCATCTTTATTTGGGGAGCGGCGAACTGGTTGAGCACGACCTTTGGTGCCTCCACCGGCTCGGGAGCGGGCGTGCGATGAACTTCGCGCGGGACGATCAATTTTGGCCGGTCGAAAACCGGTGCAGGCGGAAGCAGCTTTGCTTTCACCACCGGCCTTACCTTGACAGGCGCGGGCTCCGGTCTCAAAGAGGGAAGCGGAATCAGTTCGGTGACGCGATACTGCTTCAGCTGCAGCCTGTCCGGAAATATAGCTCCCAGGTTAACCAGGAGCAAAAGCAGCAGCACCATGAAGGTGTAGCTGGCGCCGAGCGCACGCTTGTCGATCTTGCGTTCAGGCAGTATTCCGAGCTGAAAGTTCTGTTGAGGCATAGCAGCCATGTAGTAACTCCAAGGGGATCCAGGCCGAGG
>PMSQ01000142.1 GCA_003168355.1 Acidobacteriaceae bacterium
AGGTCCATCTTCTTCAGGTCTTCCATCTTCATGCCCTGCGCCGCCAGCGCCCGCAACCCCCGCTCCAGTCGGAGGTCAATCTGCCGGTCGATTAAAGATTCCGGCACCTCAAAATCGTTGCGCTTCACCATTTCTGCAACCAGCTTATCTTTCGCGGCATGCTCAGCCGTGTGGCGCTTTTCGGCGTCCATGTTCTCGCGGATCTGCTTGCGAACCTGGTCCAGGCCGGCGAACTCGCCGAGCTCCTTGGCGAAGTCATCGTTCAGCTCCGGCAGACTCTTTTGCTTGATGCCGTTGACCTTCACCGTATAAACAAAAGTCTTGCCCGCCAGCCGCTTGTCGGAGACGTCTTCGGCATAACTCACGTCAAATGTGCGCTCGTCCCCGGCTGAAGCTCCGGTCAGGTTCTGGCTAAACTCCGGCACGGTGTTCTTCCCGCCGATTTCGATCAGCACATCGTCCATATGTACGGGGTTGGCTTTGGCATCCTCAACGTCTTTGCCGTCCTTGGGCTTTCCGTCCATGGAAGCCTGCGCGAAATCGCCCTCGGCGAGAGCGCGTCCTTCCACCGTAGTGTAGGTGGCATGCTGCTCCCGCACACTGGTGAGCGCCTGCTCGACTTCCTCGTCGGTGACGGCAATCTCCGGCTTATCGGCCCGCAGATCCTTGTAGCCCTCCACCTGAATCTCCGGCAGCACTTCGAAGCTGGCCTTGAACCGCAGCGGCTCTCCGTCCTGCATCTGCAAGTCGGTAACGCGCGGCTGCGATACCGGAATCAGTCCTTGCTTCTCAGCTTCCCGCCGAAAGTACTTCGGGATCAAAGCCTCAATCACGTCATTCTTAAGCCCATCGCCGAAGCGTTGCTTGATGATAGAAGCCGGCACATGCCCCGCCCGAAACCCCGGCAGCCGCGCACTCTTCTGATAGCGCTGAATCTGCAAGTCGGTCTCGCGGACAACCTCCGCCGCCGGGATCTCCACCGAGATCTCCCGCTTGATATCCTTATTAGTACTGTCCGTCTTTGTGGCGTCGATCTTGCCCGCGTCGGTAGTCTCTGTGGGACTCACATTCCGCCTTTCACTCGCCACCGAATCCCCAGGCTCCGTCGAGTAAACGGAACCAGGCCCGATTCATACGGCGTTAACTTGAGTGTAAAGACGGGAGGGGAGCAGCGTCAAACGAGGGGAAGGGTCGCCCCGTGCAATCCGAGGGCGAAGGACGCCGAAAATAACTGGCAAGCAAGCTGGCTCTATGATATTTCTCGATGTCCGTGGCAAGGTAGCCGGAGGAAATCACCTATGCCGCATCGAAATGCACTCGCGCTTGCGTTCGCGTTGGCGCTCCTGCTGCCCGCGAATTTGCGAGCACAACAGGCGACGTCTCCGCAATCCCAACCCGGAGCAATATCGAAGACTGACCGCGAAAGAGCGCTGGGTATTCTTGACGCGGTCTCGAAAGGCATTCAGGAGCGTTACTACGACCCGAAGATGAACGGGCTGGATTGGAACGCCATAACTTCGAACGCAAGAACCAAGATTGTGACATCCAATTCGCTGAACGAGGCGCTCACTCAGATTGCAGTCGCCGTGGATTCGCTCCATGATTCACATACAACATTCGAGCCGCCCGAACGACCCTATAATCTTGATTTTGGCTTCGAATACCAGGTGATTTGGAGCCTGTGCTTCGTCACGCGGGTGCGGCCGGGCTCCGACGCCGCAGCGAAAGGGCTCAAGCCCGGAGGCCAAATCCTGACGATTAATGGAATCGCGCCCGACCGGCAGAATCTTAGGAGCATCCATTACCTGGATTATGTTTTGAACCCCCGGCCGACGATGCAACTAGAGGTGCAGTACCCTTCGGGGGACAAGCAGAAGGTGGAGATAAAAGCCAAAATGAGCCTCTCCCCGGACTTGGCGTATCGGCTGGGGGCGGGCGTGCGATATGACGTTATCCGCAACAACGAGAATGTCCGCGACCGGATGCGGATGCAATGGGTGCAGACTGGCGACATCGTCATTCTCAAGCTTCCGTGGTTCTTCTACGGCGCCGACGACTTCTTTGCCCTTAGCGGCAAAATCCGCAAGGCCAAAGCCTTGATCGTAGATCTGCGAGGCGACCCCGGCGGCTCGGTTGACACCCTCAAGTATTTCGTCGGGATGTTTTTCGAGAAGGACGTGAAACTGTTTGATAAAGTGCAACGCAAGAAGACTTCCCCGGAGGTTGCCAAGCACGAACATTCCATTTACTTTCCCGGGAAAGTGATCGTGCTGGTGGACAGCGAATCGGCGTCGGCGGCCGAGATCTTCGCGCGCGTGATGCAGTTGGAAAAACGTGGGGCTGTGATCGGGGACCGTACCTCCGGTAGTGTGATGGAAGCAACCAGCTTTTACTACGGCAGTTCCGGCGTGGACTATGGCGCGGAAGTCACCGTCGCCAACTTGATCATGACCGACGGCAAGAGTCTCGAACACCACGGAGTGAACCCCGACGAAGTGGCGCTGCCCCAGCCATTCGATCTTGAGTCCGGGCACGACCCCGTTCTGGCGCGTGCGGCGCAGGAACTGGGCGTAACGATCTCACCCGAGGCTGCCGGGAAACTCTTCCCCTACGAGTGGCAGAAAGATTGAAACAGAAGCTTGACCTTGCCGTCTAACCTCAGAATTTCACCCGCTCTTAAATCCTCCACAACCCGGTACGTTTTGGATAATAAATAGATCAGGAATTAAGTCCCCAGCGTTTTCCCGGGTCCTGCATCATCACGGGAGACTGTCGCATGCAGCTTTCGGTGAGCACGATCCCTCGGAATCAAAAACCATGCCACAGCCGCACTTCCCAGCGACAGCCCTGCGCAAATCAACATGACTGTTCGGAACCCGAATACAAAAGCTTGCCGAATGGAAACATTGATGTCAGCTTTCATATTGGGACTAAGGTCGGCTGGGACCTGCAAGCCGGCGAGCTTATTCTTGTTCGCTTGCAGCTCCGCCAGAACGCTAGACGGCAGCATCAGGTGAGCCAGGCTGGAGTTCAGTTGAGAAGCAAAAGCCTTCACCATCACAATCCCGAAAACCGCGATAGCGAGCACGCTCGCTACCCGCGCCACGGCGTTGTTGATTCCAGAGGCGGCGCCGATTCGATCCTTGTTAACTGAATTCATAACCACGGTGGTCAGAGGAGCAACCGTGACCGCCATTCCGAACCCGAGAGCAATTACTGCGGGGAAGAACTCTCTCCAATAATTACCCCCGACAGACGGCACGGCGAACAGAGCGAAACCCAAAGCGGCAATGAGCGGGCCGACGATCAGGGGAGCCCGTGAACCATAGCGAGAGACAAGTCCGCCAGACCAGCGCGAGAGAAAGAACATAAGCAGGATCAGCGGAAGGACCGCAGCGCCGGTTGCGGTGGCGGAGTAGCCCTGGACTTGAATCAGATTCAGAGGAAACAAGAAGAAGAAAATCCCGATCGCGGCGTATAGAAAAAGCGTAAGCAGGTTTGCGCCACTGAAGCTTCTGGATTTGAACAGCCTAAGCGGGAGCGTCGGCGCAGAGCTGGCAGCCTCGACAAATACGAACGCAATAAGACAGCCAACGCCAAGGATCAAACTCCAGAAGACCAGCGGACTTCTCCAACCCAGATTAAGCGATTCGACGAAACCGATGACCAAACTCCCAAGTCCCAGGGTAGAAAGAATCGCTCCTGGCCAATCTATCTGCCCCGCGCTGGTGCTGCGGCTCTCCGGAATCCGCCAAAGCGAAATCGCCACCACGGCCGAGGCGATGGGTAGATTGAGGAAGAACACCCACCGCCAGGAAGCGTGCTCAACCAGCCAGCCTCCAAGCACCGGGCCGATAGCGGTAGTGATGGCCGAGAAACCCGACCACGTGCCGATCGCCGGTCCGCGACTCTTCTCGTCGAAAGACGTACTGATAATGGCAAGACTGCCGGGCACGAGGAGGGCAGCTCCTAAACCTTGAACACTCCTCGCGATGATCAGTTGATGAATGTTTGAGGCGACCCCGCAGCCCGCGGAGGCCAGGGCGAAAACCGTCACACCGGCGACAAACATCAGCCGTCGGCCGAACCGGTCGCCGAAAGAGCCACCGATCAGAATCAAAGCAGCCAGAAGAACTCCGTAAGACTCAACCACCCATTGCAGATCCACCACGGTGGCATGGAAGCTGGCTTGGAGCGCAGGCAGAGCGACATTGACGACCGTACTATCGATGAAAGCCATGCTGGAACCGAGAATGGTCGCGGCGAGTATCCAGGTTCTCGCTTCCGTCACACATGGAACGGTGGCCGTGGTAGATTGCGCCGCTATTTCATCGCAAGGAGTTCTCATGCTAGCTACGAGTGTCCTTCACTTTGCATCAGCTTCGCAAGATCCCCGCCTTGTCGGTTGTGGCTCAGTTTGAACAGCGTCACATTTTGAACAGCATTACATTTTGTCATTCCGAACCGGCGTTCTTTGCCTGTGAGGAATCTGCTGTTGGCCGGTAGTGGTTCAGTTTGATAAGTTTTGTCATTCCGAAGTGCAGTTTTATCGCGCGAGGAATCTGCTTTGGTCCGCCCTCTCCCGTCCAAGCGAGATCCAGGGTGCCCACTCAAGCTTCACTTGTGCGGGGCTTTTGATTTTCATGCTCGACGCTATCCATTAAAAATTTCACACGCTCTCAAATCCTTCCACAACCTCCATGTGACATCCGACCTTGTGGCGCCCATAAACTTGCGCGATCATGGTCGAGGCCGTGGCGGTCGGGCGAACCCGCATAGCCGTCCCTAGAAGTCCTTTGTTTCACGGACTTTGGTATCTAAGCTCTTTGAAAGACGTATTTTGCGGGAAATTTCCTGCTAACCTAGTGATTCCATTAAACCCCAATAGGGAGGGGGAGGGGGTATCCGAGTAGAAAGGCGGATGCTGACGCCAAGGACCCCAATCCCAACTCGCCTCCGTAAGTTTATTTCGATGAGGAATTCACAGGCTGCTGGCGATCCCAACTGGCTCAACGTCCTCAACCGCGAAGTCATCGCCTGCACCCGCTGCCCGCGCCTCGTCGTCTATCGCGAGCAAGTGGCCCGCGAGAAGCGCCGCGCTTACCGTGACTGCGAGTACTGGGGCAAGCCCGTGCCGGGCTTCGGCGACCCCGACGCGCGCGTGCTGATCATGGGATTGGCCCCCGGCGCGCACGGCTCCAACCGCACTGGACGCCCCTTCACCGGCGATGCCTCCGGCAAATTCATGTTCCCCGTGCTGCACGAGGCCGGATTCGCCAGCCAGCCCAACGCCACCGATCGCAACGATGGGCTCACGCTGAAAGATCTCTACATCACTGCCGCAGTGCGCTGCGCACCGCCCGCCAACAAACCCACGCCGCAGGAACTCGCCGCGTGCTCGCATTTTCTTGACCGGGAGATGGCAGGATTAAAGAAGGTAAAGGTCGTGGTTGCGCTGGGCAAGATCGGCTTCGACGCGTATCTGAATTACTTGAAACGCTGCGACATCTTGAATCGGGCACAATACCTCTTCAAACTTTTCCCTTTCAAACATGGCGCCAGTTACCGGTTACCCGATGGTAAGGTGTTACTGGCTTCTTACCATCCTTCGAACCAGAATACGCAGACCGGCAAGCTCACGCGAGAAATGTTTGTCGAGATATTTAAGCAGGCGGCACGATTTGCCGATGAGTAATTTGAGGCGCCGCCGGGCGGATTGTTGCACCCTGCCCCATATAGTGGGGTCACACTCGAAAAACCGGGGTCACGAACCGGGGCGGCGCCGATTTTCCTGGTGAGGCGCGAGTGTGGGAACATGAGTGCGGTTTACGCTAATGTTCCGGTGGGAACATTTTGTACTGGCAATTATGTATGGTTGATTATGTCTGTATAATTCCTCCCAGATGAAGCGAGCTACAGGAGTTAAGAGGGTCCGGAAGGTGACTGGCCGGAAGACGATCAGCCTGAGCGCGGCGGCGGAAGAGTCCCCGAAGCGGCGCTATATTTTGCTTAAGGATGTGCTGGAAAATTACAAGCCGCTCAAGAAGCCGGTGACGTTGCGTGTGGACGCTGATGTGCTGGCTTGGTTCAAGAAGCCGGGGCGCGGTTACCAGACCCGGATCAATCGGGCGCTGCGGAAGCTGATGAAGGAAGAGATGAAAGAGGAGAAGAAGGCGTCTGGGGAATGAACCGGGCTCAGGCTTCTGTGGCAATGGGATGGCGTCGACGAGTTTGCGCGCGCGCGGACGACCTACTCAAAATCCGACCATAACCGGCTCCGGCTCCAAGGAGACGCCCCAGATTTCTTCTACACGCTGCTGAATCTGTTCTTTCAAAGCGAGGACATCGGCGGCTGTGGCTCCGCCACGATTGATGATCGCCAGTGCGTGCCTGGTCGAAATTCCGACCCGGCCAAATCCAAATCCTTTGGTGAATCCGGAGTGCTCGACCAGCCAGGCCGCCGAAACTTTCTTTCGGGTTTCGAGCGCGGGATAGCTGGGCACGGTTAGTCCTCGTGCGGCAGCCCGCTGCTTCAGATCGTCGTGCTGATCTTCTGCCAGCACAGGATTCTTGAAGAACGAGCCCGCACTCTGGCAGTCGGGGTCACCGGGGATGATGAGCATGCCTTTGAGCGCGCGGATATGGCGCACGGCCTCGCGGGTTTCGGCGAGATCGGGCGGCGTTTCGCGGCCCTCGAAATGCCGCTTGAGGTCGGCATAGGCGATCTGCGGACTGCCCCCGGGCGTGAGCGCGTAGGTGACGCGGAGAACAATGAACCGTCCGCGCTCGCTGGTATTGAAGATGCTGGCCCGGTAGCCGAACCCGCAGGCTTCGGGGCAGAGTTCGCGCACCTGCCCATCTTTGTCCCGCAGGTCCAAAACCTGCACCTCTGCAATGGTCTCGGACACTTCCTGCCCGTAGGCGCCGACGTTCTGCACGGGAGTACCGCCCACGCTGCCGGGGATGCCGCTCAGGCACTCGACGCCGGCGCAGCGCGCCATCACGGCGCGAGAAACGAACTTATCCCAGGATTCGCCGGCGCCCGCATCGAAAAGAATCTTGCCATTTTGATCGTGCCCGCTGCGTTGTTCAATGCCTTGAATCGAGATTTTCAAGACGAGGCCCGGCCAACCCTTATCAGCGACCAGCAGGTTGCTACCCCCGCCCAGAACGAAAAGGGGCAGAGCGTGGGACCCCGCAAACGTAACGGCGTGCTGCAATTCAACGATGTTGCTCGCCTCGACGAAATACCTCGCCAGACCCCCGATCTTAAGGGTGGTAAGCGGCGCGAGCGGAATGTTTTCGAGCAGTTGCACGAGTCATTTTCATCTTACACATGGCTTGAATCGCGCGCACACCGACCGTGGTTAGATGAGCGTGACTCTTGAATGTGTTGCCGGCAGATAAGAGCACGCGTGTGATGAGAACGAACCCGTGGTCCTTCCAATCGCTAGGCTGCGCTCTTCTTCGGGACTTTCGCGCCCTTTTTGCGCGCTTCGGATAGTCCGATCGCGATCGCTTGCTTTCGGCTCGTTACTTTGCCGCCTTTTCCGCCCTTGCCGGAGCGGAGCGTGCCTTTTTTCTCGCGATGCATGGCGTTTTTTACGCTCTCGCCTGCAGCTTTACCGTACTTAGGTTTACCAGAAGAGGATTTCTTTTTGTTAGACATGGAATTCTCCCGCTCCTTAGAGGACCTAGTGAGGTAAGAGGTTGTGCCGGATGTGCAGGGCGAGGGCGAGGGCGAGGGCGTTCACTTTCGACGGGCGCCTCGGATGCCGTCCGCGATTCGCTGCTTGGCTTCTTTTGGTCAGAGCGCCGATTAGTTGCACAAAGTTGTTATATGAGTTGGTTCGGGTAGGAAAACGAGGTGCCGGTTGCCTTGCCGGGCAAAACGACACCTCAATACAAAGTAGTCAGATCTTTGCGGCGTAATAGGTATTACGCGACGCGCCTGGACTTATTCTTGCCTGACTGAGAAGCAGGTTGTTTCGATGCTTCCTCGCTTTGGTTCGCCAGAGGATTGATTTGTTTCGACAGGGTGCTCAGTTTTTCATCAGTTTCCTTTTCCTCCTCGAGCGTCTCTTTTAGAAGGGAGACATGATCCGATTCGCCCAGCTCTTCGGCGAACGCGCATGCCGTACCGTAGCCTGCCATCTCGTAGTGCTCCACCCGCTGAGCTGCTCCGATCAGTGCTGCATCGAGTACTGACTCTTCGTACTCACCGATGGCCTCTGAGCCCTCTTCAATCAAGCCTTCCATGCCCTTGCATTTCTTTCCCTTGGGGCTCTCGTCCAGTTGGCCGAAGATGGTTTCGAGTCGCTGTACGTGCCCTTTGGTTTGTTCGAGGTGCTCCTCGAATCCAGACCGCAGGTCGGGAGACGAAGCCGCCTTCGCCATCTTCGGCAGCGCTTTTACCAATTGGTTCTCTGCGTTGTAAAGATCCTTTAGCTCATCAATATATAGTTCTCTTAACCCCTTGTCCGCCATACTGCCTCCTGAATTTGGTGTGAAGATCGACCATATGATGCGGAGAAGAAGGCTGGGTTTGGTTGGTGATTGTTCAGAAGAAATTTCCGCGTGGGCGCAATGGGAAAGATAATTACAAACCACATTGACAAACCAACGACGGACTAATTTCGTTTGCCTCTGACAGGGGGGAGAATTGTTTCTGCCGAGCGTTCAAACCGCTGATGGTGCTCTCGAACGTGGGCGGCGAATTCGCTGGCCAGGCCCTTGCGGTCCTTGGGACCCGGAAATGCTGCCGAGCATGCGGAGCAACCAAAAGTTGGAGGGTATGGTTTTGCGAGACGGAGATGGGGGACCTTAGGCGGCTTCACCCCCCCACCTTAGCGTGATATCCGTGACACCGCCATCGGGTGAACTCCTAAATCTTCTTCATTTGGCAGACGACGCGACAAAAGGTCGTGCTATTTCGAGAGCGAACCTCCTTTCGACCATCGATTAGAAGGTCTCGCATGACCATATACAGGAAAGCCTGTATTTCCCGCACCGGGCCGAACATGTTTTTCTTACTGCGGCTCACGGTAGAGTTGGGTGGCAAGACGTCTCCCGGTTTAATGCAATTGAATCTCTTTGCGAGGCAGCTTCGCGGAATTGGTCCGAACTAATATTATGTGGCGTGTCATTCACGGTACGCCGCCGAACTGAAGCTGCAGGTCTGGACGGGGTATAATTTTCCGCTCTTCGTTACGGTCGTCGACATTAGATTTGTACATTTCGCAGAAGTTTAGAATCAGATACATGTGAAGGAATTTTGAAGTGAGAACGAAGATGCGGTTGGGGGGTAAACACTTATGAGTGAGATGCAGTTGAATCAGAAAGGCGCCAAGTTGGTGGACATTTTGAGCGGGCAAGAAGAGCGAATCTTGGCAGAGTGGATGAAGGAAATGACCGGCTCGACACGACGGGGAGATCTGATCAAAGAGTCGGAACTGCGCGCTGAATGTACGCAATTCCTCAAGCTGTTGAAGCAAACGACAGAAGCCGCCGGCACCGACTTTCAATCCCCCTCGTTCGGGCCGATGCGGGAGATGCTGGGCGATGTCTCTCGGGGTCGGGCCCAAAAGGGATTCAAGCCGTCGGAGACCGCGACCTTTGTCTTTTCCCTCAAGCGTCCGCTGTTTGACCAGATTCAAACCCAGTACAAGGGTGACACAGATGCGATGGCCGCGGAAATGTGGTCGTTGACTGAACTGCTGGACGCGATGGGTCTTTATACGATGGAGGTGTTTCAGAAGTCGAGAGAGGACATGATCCGCCGCCAGCAGGAGGAACTTCTTGAACTCTCCACGCCGGTGGTAAAGCTGTGGGATGGGATCCTGGCTCTGCCGATCATCGGGACCCTGGACAGCGCGCGCACGCAGGTCGTGATGGAGTCTCTGCTGCAGGCAATCGTGCAGACCAATTCACGCATGGCCATCATTGACATTACGGGTGTACCCACCGTGGATACCGTGGTCGCGCAGCATTTATTGAAGACGGTGACCGCCGCGCGGTTGATGGGGGCGGATTGCATCATCAGCGGAGTGCGGCCGCAAATTGCCCAAACCATCGTCCATTTGGGGATCAACCTTCTTGACGTGACCACCAAAGCGACTCTTGCGGCAGCGTTTTCGGTAGCACTGCAAAGATTAGGGATAAGCTTTGTTCGCGACGCCGCGAAGAGTTAGGAGCGCCAGTTGGAGAAGATTCCGATTTTAAAAATGGGTGACTTTCTGCTGGTCACGATCCAGGTGGACATGCACGACCGCCTGGCCCTGGCTTTGCAAGATGACTTGACTCGAACGATCAGCCAGACCGAGGCGCACGGAGTATTGATCGACATCTCCACTCTCGAAATCGTTGACTCCTTTATAGGCCGGATGCTGAGCAACATCGCGGCCATGTCACGCGTGCTGGATGCGGAAACTGTTGTGGTGGGCATGCAGCCGGCAGTTGCGATCACCCTGGTAGAGCTGGGCCTGTCGCTGCCGGGCGTGCGCACCGCGTTGAACGTGGACGCGGGCATGGAACTCCTACGAGCATCGGTCAAGGCGACCAAGGAGATGTATGGCAGTCGTCTCCACTGAGAACGTGCCGGTGAAAACTGAGCCGGACGTGGTTACGGTGAGGCGGCGCGTGCGCGAGGTGTCCTCCCAGCTTGGTCTAAGCCTGGTCGACCAAACCAAGATCATTACTGCAGCCAGCGAACTGGCGCGCAACACGATCATCTACGGCGGCGGCGGGTCGATGCAGGTGCAGACCTTGAATGGTCCGCGAGTTGGCTTGCGCCTGACTTTCGAGGACAACGGTCCGGGCATTCCGGACGTCGACCTCGCACTCCGGGACGGTTTTACCACAGGATCAGGCCTGGGCCTCGGTCTTGGGGGGTCGAAGCGGTTGGTAAATGAATTTGAAATTTTTTCCAAGCCCGGTGCCGGAACACGAATCACAATTACTCGGTGGAAGTAGTCGTGCAAATGATTATCGAAGTGAAAGAGTCCAGCCAGACGGGAGAAATAAGACGGAGGACAGCGGAGCTCGCGGAAGAGCTGCGTTTGGGAGAAACTCGCTGCGGCGCTGCGGCATTGGCCGCCACCGAAATGGCAACCAATCTGTTGAAACACGCCGGAAGCGGGAACATGCTGCTGCAGCGGGTTGGGGAGAACGGATCGTCGGGATTACGTCTGATCGCCGTTGATAAGGGACCCGGAATTGGCGATATCACCAGGGCGCTGCAAGATGGGCATTCAACTGCCGGTTCGATGGGAACTGGCTTAGGTGCGATCCGGCGAGTTTCCGACATATTCGAGATCTACTCGGTTCCAGGCATAGGGACGCTGATACGCGCCGAATTTTGGCGGGCTAAACACCACGCATCAGCCGATGGAACCGTGGAAGTCGCGGGGGTTTCCGAGCCGATCCAAGGCGAAGAAGAGTGCGGCGATGGATGGGGAATCCGCAGGTTCGCCGATTCGCTCGTGCTTATGGTCGTGGATGGTCTTGGCCACGGGGTGCTGGCGGCTGAAGCTGCACGGGAGGCGGAGCAGGTTCTGGCCCGAGCCCAAGTCGATTCGCCGCAGGAGATTCTGCAAGATATCCATGCCGCTTTAAGAAAAACAAGAGGCGCAGCGGCTGCGGTGGCTAGAATCCAACCGGCAACGGGCCTGCTCTCTTTCGCGGGGGTGGGCAACATCTCAGCCTGCATAGTTTCGGCTGGGACAAGCAGGAGCATGGCTTCGCACAACGGGACGGTCGGCCTCCATATGCCGAGAGTTCAGGAATTCACTTACCCCTGGAACGCAGACAGTAACTTGATCATGCATTCCGATGGACTTGGCTCTCGCTGGGATTTGGAACGTTATCCCGGCATTTGGAGCAAACATCCCAGCCTTATGGCGACAATTCTGCACCGCGATTTCAGCCGCGGGCGGGATGATGTAACGGTTTTGGCGGCAAAGACTGTGTAGTGTTGGTGTAGTTTCCATGGCCCTGAATCTTTTTACGATCGACATCCAGCTCGAGAATGATGTGGTACTGGCGCGGCAAAAGGCGCGCACCATTGCCGCGGCCTTGAAATTTGAGCCCCAGGACCAAACTCGCATCGCCACCGCGGTCTCCGAGATTGCGCGCAATACGTTTCAGTATGGCGGCGGAGGCTGGGCCGAGTTCAGCATAGAAGACGATCCCGAGAAAATGTTGCTGATCACTCTTCGCGATAAAGGCAAGGGCATCGCGAACCTCGATGAGATTTTGGGCGGCAAGTACGTTTCTCAAACCGGGATGGGTCTCGGCATGGTTGGCGCCAAGCGGCTGATGGACCACTTCAGGATTGAAACGAGTCTGCGACAGGGAACTACCGTAGTGCTGGGGAAGAAAGTCCCTCGCTTGTTCTCGCGCTTCAGGCCGGGCGAACTCGATAAAGTACTTTCCAACATTGAACGGGCGTCCCAGGACCCTTACGAAGAACTTAAGCAGCAGAACAAGGAACTGTTAAACACATTGCAGGAGCTCCGGGAACGGCAGGAGGAACTGGCCCAACTCAACCGCGAACTGGATGAAACGAATCGTGGAGTGGTTGCGCTGTATGCCGAACTCAACGACAAAGCCGACTTTCTGCAGCGCGCCTCAGAATTGAAGAGTCATTTCTTGTCCAACATGAGCCATGAATTCAGGACGCCTCTGAATTCCATCGCAGCGCTGAGCCAGATCCTGTTGGACCGGCTGGACGGTGACCTGACGGTCGAGCAGGAAAAACAAGTTAAGTTCATCCGTGGTTCCGCCCAAGACTTAACCGATCTGGTTAACGACCTGCTTGACCTGGCGAAAGTCGAAGCGGGTAAGGTGAGCATTCGAGCGTCTAACTTCACGGCTGGCGGGGTTTTTGCCGCGTTGCGCGGCATGCTAAGACCTTTGCTGAGCCAAAACTCTTCGGTGAACCTGGTTTTTGACGATCCAACGGACTTACCCGAATTCTACACAGACGAAGCGAAAGTGTCGCAGATTCTCAGAAACTTCATATCCAATGCTTTGAAGTTCACCGAGCGTGGTGAAGTTCGGGTATCGGTGGAACGGGGTCACGACAACACCGTGGTTTTCGCCGTAGCTGACACTGGGATCGGAATTGCACCAGAAGATCAGGAGCGGATTTTCCAGGAGTGGGTGCAGGTGGAAGGCAACCGCCAGAAAGCTGTAAAGGGGACTGGGCTGGGGTTGCCGTTGTCGCGAAAGTTTGCGCAGTTGCTAGGCGGGAACGTGTACGTCAAGAGCCGGGTGGGATTGGGTTCGACTTTTTTCGCAGCCATTCCCATTTGCTTCGGTGGAGAAACTGAAGTTGTCTACGTTCCGGATGTGAAGCGCGAGTTCGACGCGCACAAGTTGCCCGTGCTCGTGGTGGAGGACAACCGCGAGGCGTTGTTCATCTATGAGAAGTATTTGAAGAGCACTCAATTTCAGCTGATTCCCGCGACGAACCTAAAGGAAGCCCGCCAAGCCCTGCGTGATTTCCGGCCTGCAGCCGTCGTATTAGACGTGTTGTTGCAAGGCGAGCACTCCTGGGAGCTTCTTCAGGAGCTCAAGCAAACCCCCTCCACCGCAAGCATTCCCGTATTCGTTGTAACCGTGGTCGACAATCGAGAAAAGGCTCGGGCTCTGGGAGCTGACGGATTTCATGCCAAGCCAGTGGAACGAAGTTGGCTCATCGAGCAGTTGGAGGTGATTGCCCGACGCCTGTCTGAGCGGCAGGTTCTAATCATTGACGACGATGAGGTGTCACGATATCTGCTGAAAAGTGTATTGGGGCAAGCGGAATTCCGGTTTTTCGAAGCTGCCGGCGGAAATGAGGGACTGCGGCGAGCGAACGAAGGAAAGCCGGATCTGGTGATTCTGGATCTGGCTATGCCGGACTTATCAGGATTTGAAGTGCTGAACCGGCTGAAAGAAAATCCGCGGACCGCCGATATTCCGGTCATCATTCACACCTCGAAGGTGTTGGATTCTCGCGAAAGGGGGCTGCTAAGCAGCGCCGTGGCGGTCATTTCCAAGGAGCCGAGGTCCAGGGAACTTTCGCTGGCTCACTTCGCAGATGCTTTCAGCAAGGCCGGTTTCTCCTTCAATGTCCTACCAACGAATGAGGCGAAGCATGTCTAACTCGATCGAGACGAAGGACTCAGCTCGCTGGGAGGCTTTCAGCGCAGACCCGTCGGGTAATAGTGCGATCAGAATTCTTACGGTTGATGATAACGAGGCCTTACGCTATTCACTTGCCCGTTCGCTCCGTGATGCTGGTTATCAGGTAGTCGAAGCCAAAACTGGCGCGGAGGCGCTCGCCCGTGCGGCGGAGCTTCCCGATCTGATCACGCTCGACGTGAACCTGCCGGATATGAACGGGTTTCAGGTCTGCCGAAGAATCAAAGCGGATCCTACTACGACTCACATTCCAATCCTTCATGTGTCTTCTACTTTCGTCGATCCACAGTCACGGGTGCAGGGACTTGAAGGCGGAGCCGACGCGTATTTGGCGGAACCGGTCGACCGCGCCGAACTGGTGGCTACCGTGGGAGCGCTTCTCCGGCTGAAGAAGGCCGAGACGACAGCCCGCCAACAGGCGCAGGCGGCCGAAAAAGCACGCCTGGAACTGGCCCAACTGAATGCCACTTTAGAGGCTCGCGTCAACGAACGAACCGCCGAACTCAGAACAGCAAATGAAAGTCTCCGAGAATTGTCCGCGCGCCTGTTGAAGATGCAGGACGATGAACGGAGGCGCATTGCGCGCGAGCTGCACGACAGTGTTGGTCAGCTTCTCGCCGCCATCAGCATGAATATGGCCGTGGTCGATAAAGAATCGGAGAAGCTAAGTCCGGAGGCGAAAAAAGCGTTCGTCGAAAACCGTTCCTTCGTGCAACAGATTTTGCAGGGCATCCGTACGATTTCGCATCTTCTGCATCCCCCGCTGCTTGACGAGTCTGGACTTCCCTCAGCCCTGCGGTGGTATGTGGAGGAATTTAGCCAGCGCAGCGGTATTAGTGTGACTCTGCAGTTCTCCCCTTCATTCGAACGCCTTTCTTCTGAATTGGAGACCGCGGTTTTCAGAATTGTTCAGGAATGTCTAGGCAACATTCATCGCCACTCACAAAGCCCCACTGCGGAAATTCGAGTAACGAAAAGCGGCGACTCCGTGAGTCTGGAAGTCCGCGATGCGGGTCCGGGAATGCCGGCGGAGAAGCAGGAGCAAATCAAGTTGGGCATTCGCACCGGGGTAGGATTGCGCGGAATGCGGGAACGAGTTGCGCAGCTGGGCGGACAGCTGAAAATTGAATCGGATGCGGGTGGAACAACCGTGGTGGCAACCCTGCCTTGTACGCCTTCCACTCCGGCTGCGATCGAGGGAGTCGCTTAGCGGAGCGATCCCGTCCTGAAATATGTGGACAGCGAACATCCTGGGGTCCCGTCCGGGACGGCCCTCGATCTCCGTGAGCGATTTCTTGGCACAAAGTCGAAGTTTCCTTTCTAATACGCGTGAAGCTTTTGCAGAGACGGGAGAGCTGCCCAGAAGGGAAGCGTCCTCTACGAGAATCACCCGCTGCAGGTCACGACGAGTAATTTTCAGCTTATCGATCTGAGCGAGATCTCAAAAGCGTCTGGAGAATGGCGATGCTACGATTCCGCAATACTTTGGTAGTGGGTTCTGTTACCTGGCTGATCCTGCTCGCGGGCGCGCGTGCGCAGAATGCCGAGAAACCCGACTTGAGCAAACAGCCGACCCTCTACGTCGTCGGCTATGCCCACCTCGATACGGAATGGCGATGGGAGTATCCGCAGGTCATTGACGAATATATTCGCAAGACGATGGAGGATAATTTCACCCTCATCGATAAATATCCTCATTACATCTTCAACTTCAGCGGTGCAAATCGTTACCGCTTCATGAAGGAATATTTTCCCGCGGACTTTGCCCGGCTGAAGAAGTACGTGGATGAAGGAAGGTGGTTCCCGACGGGATCGTCCATGGAAGAGGGGGATGTGAACGCGCCCAGCGCCGAGGCAATTATCCGGCAAGTGCTCTACGGCAATGACTGGTTCCGCAAGGAACTGGGCAGGGCCAGCGCGGAATACATGCTGCCCGATTGCTTCGGATTTCCCGCGTCTCTCCCGACCATTCTCGCGCACTCCGGGGTGAAGGGATTCTCGACACAGAAGCTGGTGTGGGGATCGTCCGCGCCTGGCGGGGGTTCAGAGTCGCTGGAGAAAACGCCGGAAGGCACGCCATTCAATGTGGGCGTGTGGGTGGGACCGGATGGCGAGAGTGTGCTGGCAGGACTGAATCCGGGGGATTACAGCGGGGGGATTTACAGCGATCTCAGCAAGCCGCTGCCTCCGCTCCCGCCGAATCCCGCCCTCGAAGAACTGAACAAAAGACTTCAGCCGCTGCAACAAAAAGTGCAACAAGCCCAGCAGAGCGGGCAAACGTTAGATCCGAAAGAAATCGAAGAGTTTCTCGAATTGCGAAACCAGCAGAGGGCGTTCGCCAAGGCCGACGAGGACCGAAAACTAAACCGGCATCAGGGTGATTGGGCTGGCCGCGTCGAACTGAACGGAAAGGTCAGCGGCGTATTCACGGACTATCACTATTACGGAACGGGTGACATAGGTGGCGCTCCGGATGAGGAATTCGTGAAGCGACTGGAAGCCATTGTGACGAAGGGCACGGCGACTCTGCCGCTTGACGCTGATCCGCTTTTTTCTCGGCTCTCGCGCGCTCGGGGTCCTGTGGTGAATGTCGGCGATGGGCCGGTTCACGTAATTTCCGCGAATGCCGAGCAGATGTTCCTCGATATCACACCGTCACAGGCCGCTGGACTTCCACACTACACCGGCGAAATGGAGCTGACGAACCATTCCGCCGGCTCGCTGACCTCGCAGGGATACCAGAAGCGATGGCTCCGAAAAGAAGAATTGCTGGCCGATGCCGCGGAGAAAGCTTCGATCGCAGCGGAATGGCTGGGCGCGCGGCCCTATCCTCTCGGGCGCCTTAATACTGCCTGGACACTGGTGATGGGCGGCCACTTTCACGACATCGCCGCCGGGACCGCAACTCCCAGAGCGTATGAGTTCGCCTGGAACGATGACGTCATCGCCATGAACCAGTTCGCCGGTGTGCTGAACAACGCTACCGGAGCCGTTGCCGCGGCCTTGAACACCGAGGCCAAAGGTGTGCCCATTGTGGTTTTCAACCCGCTGAACATCGCGCGCGAAGACCTGGTGGAAGCCAGCGTCAGCTTTCCCGACGGCATGCCGAAAGCAGTGCATGTGATTGGTCCGGACAACAACGAAGTTCCGGCGCAGATTTCAAACGGCAAGGTGGTCTTCGTAGCCAAAGCACCATCAGTTGGCTATGTGGTTTACGATGTGCAGCCCGGTGCGGGTGCGACTGGCGCCGCGACGCTGCACGTGTCGGAGAACTCTCTCGAGAACCAGTACTACCGCGTGAAGCTGAATTCCGATGGCGATGTGGCCAGCATTTTCGACAAGTCGATTGGCAAGGAATTACTGGCCGCTCCGGCTCGCCTTGCCATCTCCTATGACAATCCTGAGCGTTGGCCGGCCTGGAATATGGATTGGGATCAGGAGCAAGCTGCGCCAAGAGCCTACGTCAGCGGGCCAGCGAAGATTCGAGTAGTGGAAAGTGGTCCGGCGCGCGTGGCCGTGGAAGTTTCGCGGGAGACCGCCGGTTCTAAATTTGTCCAGACGATTAGCCTGTCGGCAGGCGATGCGGGAAAGCGCGTCGAGTTCAGAAACGTGGTCGACTGGAACACCAAAGAATCGAATCTGAAAGTGTCTTTTCCTCTGACAGCTTCGAACCAGATGGCGACTTATAACTGGGACATCGGCACGATCGAGCGGCCCAGCGCGGAACCGAAGAAGTTCGAAGTACCATCTCACCAGTGGATTGACCTGACCGATATGAACGGCGGGTTCGGCGCGACCATCCTGACCGATTGCAAGAATGGATCGGATAAGCCGAGCGACCACACCATTCGCCTTACGCTGATCCGTACGCCGGGCACGCGGGGCGGCTATGCTGACCAGGGCACGCAGGATATCGGACATCACGAGTTCGTTTACGGCATCGCCGGCCACGTAGCCGATTGGCGCAAGAGCCAGACCGACTGGCAAGCACAGCGTCTGAACGATCCGCTCATCGCCTTTGAAGCTTCAAAGCATGCAGGCGCGCTGGGCCGGGAGTTTTCTCTGCTGAAAGTCAGCAATCCGCGGATTCGAGTGCTGGCGCTGAAAAAAGCGGAACATGGCGACGAAGTGATCGTGCGTCTGGTTGAACTTGATGGCAAACCACAGCCGGACGTTCAAGTATCGTTCATCACGCCAATCACGGCTGCCCGTGAAGTCAACGGGCAGGAGCAGCCAGTCGGGACGGCGACGGTGAACAGCGGTGCACTGGTCACTTCGTTCTCCGCGTATCAGCCGCGCACGTTTGCTTTGCGGTTCGCGTCGTCGCAGGTCAAGGTTGCGGCGGTGCGTTCCGCGCCGGTAACGCTGCGCTATGATCTCGCGACCGCCAGCAATGACGGGACGAAGTCCAACGGAGGATTTGACAGCGCGGGCAATGCGTTGCCGGCAGAGATGTTGCCTCCGCAGATCACGTTCAACGATGTGCAATTTCAACTCGCACCGGCGAAGACGGGCTCTCCGAACGCGGTCGTAGCAAAGGGGCAGAAGATTGATCTGCCGGCGGGGCAATATGACCGCGCATACGTGCTGGCGGCCTCGGCGGACGGCGACCAGAAGGCTACATTCGAAGCCGGCGACAAAAAGGTCGAACTGAATATCCAGGACTGGGGTGGATTCATCGGCCAATGGGACGACCGGAAGTGGAGTTCGGGCGACACCTCCAATGACAACTATGGCGAGATGATCGGCCTCACTCCGGCCTACATCAAGCGCGCCGACCTGGCTTGGTACTGCTCGCACCACCACAATGCCGCGGGTGAGAATGTTGCTTATGGCTACTCGTACCTGTTCGCATATCCCATCGACCTGCCGCAGGGAACTCGGACTATCACGCTGCCCGACAACGGCAAGATCCGCATTCTGGCCATATCGGTGGCCGATGAAAACCCGGAGGTAAAACCGGCCCAGCCGCTCTACGACCTGTTCGCCCCGCCGACCATCCGCCGCTGATTTCACGATCCGAGCACTTCTCCAATTCTTTAAGAACATCCTTCAGCGCCTCTCCCAACGGATTCGTGAAATGCGCGGAAATTGCGCTGCCTTCCACAAAGGCAAAGATCGGAGGAGAAATTTGGACGCCAGCAATCCGATTTGCGCTCGTGCCCGTATCTCACAAGACAGGCGAAGTTGGTGGTACACGCTCCTGAAGCGCCGGGCACTCGCGGCAATCGAGCGATGCACGGCATTAACCAAGATCAAATCCTTTATTTGCAACCCGGTGAGGTTGGAATGGCCAAGTGGCTACTAGTTCTTCTGACTCTGTGTGCCGCATCAGCATGGGCTCAGGCTGCGCCTTCTGAATCCGTCCCGCTGAAACGCGTCGCCCCTATTTCGGAGACGGACAGGCAGATTCAGATACTGCAAGCTCATGTGAGGGAAGCACCGGGCGATTACGCAGGTTATGACGGGTTAGGGTCCGCCTTCCTTCAAAAGGCCAGAGAAACGGGCGACATTGCTTATTATGATTTGGCCGAGCAAACGCTCAAGAGCGCGCTCACTCTGGCGCCGCAAGACTTCCGGGCCGCGGATCCTCTAGTACACCTGGCATCGGTGTATATGGGCGAACATCGTTTCTCCGACGCCCTAGCCTGTGCACAAAAGGCGATCGGTACAGGCTCGGGCAATCTTGCACCATTCGCTATCGAGGGCGACGCTTACACCGATATGGGCGACTACGACGAGGCGGTAACGGCTTATAACACCGTGCAGTCTCTCGGACGGGTGATTTCATCACCCTTGGCGCTCGCCTACATGAACGACAGTCGTATGGCATATCTGAGTTTTTTGCGTGGAGATTCAGCGGAAGCCATCCGGCTGATGAAAGGCGCTATTGCAGCTGCGCTTCAAACCAATGTTCTCCGCGAAAATCTCGCATGGCTCTATTTCGAACTGGGCGAGCGGTACTTTCAAACAGGCGATCTGGAGAGTGCTGGTTTGTCGTATCAGTCAGGCATAACGGCCGATCCTCATCATTATCGCTCCCTGGCGGGACTGGCGAAGGTTCGGGCTGCGCAAGGGAAGCTCGAAGAATCCATTCAGCTCTATCAACGATCGATTGCCATCATTCCTTTTCCCATGTACGTCGCTGAGTTGGGCGACGTTTATAGGAAAGTGGGACGAATAAGCGAAGCCCAGCAGCAGTACGACTTGGTCGACTACATTGGACACCTCAGCAAGTTAAATCGAGTGTTGGCCAATCGTGAACTGGCCCTGTTCTATGCGGATCAAGGGATCAAACTGCCGGAAGCTCTGGATCTCGCGCGAAACGAACTTGAAGTCCGGCACGACATTTACACGTGGGACACTTTAGCGTGGGTTCTCTACCGGAATGGCCAATTTCAAGAAGCGGCCGAAGCGATCCACAAAGCTCTTGCTTTGCACACCAATGATTCGCTGCTGCTTTTTCATGCTGGCATGATCTACCACAGTCTGGCCAAGGATTCTGATGCGGCCGACTTCCTGAGTCGTGCGCTGAAAACTAACCCGCATTTTCATGTCTTTCATGCCGAAGCCGCGAGCCGCGCGCTGGAAGATATCGCGCAATCGCAGAGCAAAGAATTGAGATCCAGCAATGCGCAATAAGAATGATAGGAGCAATGATCGCCGGCGGGGAATCGTTCTGTTCCTGTTTGTATTGATCTTGAGCACCGCGACATCCTTCGCCCATCCGATGGGAAATTTCAGCGTCAATCATTATGCGAAGATCAAAATCGGCCAGCAGTCGGTTGAGATCCGATATCTGATCGATATGGCTGAAATTCCTACTTTTCAGGAGATTCGGCAGTTCGGTATCACTCCCAAGACGGATGACCCGAGCGCCTCCCGCTACCTCGACACGGAGGAGCAACTCTTAAAGGAAGGACTGTCCTTGCAAAGCGATGGTCAATCCATCCGATTGGATACTGTGTCTCGCCAGGTGGCGTTTGCCGACGGCGCCGGCGGTTTGCCTACGATGAAAATCGGGTTCGTGTTTCGCGGCAGACTTGATGTTAACTCCGGCGCTGGCAAACTTTCCTACCTCGATAACAACTTTCCAGGGCGAGCAGGTTGGAAAGAGGTCGTAGTCGTAGGCGACGGAGTTGCGATTCTTAACAGTTCCGCTCCCGACACCGATCGCAGCCAGGAACTCACCAACTACTCCAGCGATGTTTTGAACAGCCCTCCCCAACAACTATCAGCTCTGGTCGGCTTCAAAGTCGCTCCCTCTGACACGGAGAGGACCGCTCCAGCGGAGGTGATCGGAACATCTCTCTTTCGGAAGACCCCCGGTGGAACAAACACGGCACGGCAGGCGACAGTATCACAAAGGCCGCGCCAATCGTTGGGTGCGATTGTGTCAGGCGCAATTGCTCCGTCCGGCCGGCATGATGCACATTCCTTGCCCAGCGGCGTCGTGGCATCCAGCGTTGCTCCGTTGCCTGCGGCCCGCGCGCAGAATACTCCCCGCAGCCGTTTTACCGAACTAATCTCGACGCAGGGTAAGTTGAGCTTCTGGGTATTGATCTCGGCCGCGCTGATTGCGGCAGGGTTGGGCGCGCTTCATGCGCTGGAACCGGGACACGGCAAGACCATTGTGGCCGCCTACCTTGTGGGTTCACGTGGTACGGCGAGACATGCGGTGTTGCTGGGGATCGTGGTCACGGCCGCACACACAGCAGGGGTGTACCTGCTGGGGGCCGTAACTCTCTATGCGTCGCGTTACGTAGTTCCCGAGCAGCTTTACCCATGGCTTGGAGCAATATCCGGCCTTAGCGTTGCCGGACTTGGGATTTTCATTTTTCTCAGACGCTGGACCGGAGAAACCGGAGAGCATTCCCATGCGCCGGGAGAACAGCATTCGCACTGGCTTCTTTCGATGTTCAAACAACGTATGGGTACGAAACCAGCGAATCGCGTGGCGATCTCCGGCGATTCCAAACCAATCGAGCGTGTTCTCTCGCTGCGGGAGCTTTGCATGCTGGGCATCACGGGGGGAATCGTGCCTTGCCCGGGAGCCCTGGTCGTGCTGCTTAGCGCTTTCTCCCTTCACCGGATAGGATTCGGCCTATTCTTGATCACTGCATTTAGTTTGGGATTGGCAGCTGTGCTGGTGACGGTCGGCCTGACAATGGTCTATGCCAAACGTGTGATGTCAACTCGTATCCGCGCCGGCAACGCTGCGCTCCGCTATCTTCCATTTTTGTCGTCTGGGTTCATGGTGGCGCTGGGTGCGGCAATAACAGTATCTGCCGTCGCGTCCGTTCACATCGGGCATGGCCTTCTGTCCAAGGACAAACTGGTTCCGTTCCTGACAGTAATTCTGTTGGGATTGTTTCTGGGGATGCGCCATTCCACTGATCCCGACCACGTGGTGGCCGTATCCACCATCGTGAGCCGCCAAGGGTCGGTCAGGAGCTCGGCGACAATCGGCTTGCTGTGGGGATTGGGACACACGCTGACGATTTTTCTGGTCGGATCCGCGATCATTATTTTTGGTGTCGTGATCCCGCCCCGTCTCGGGTTGTCCATGGAGTTTTGCGTCGCCCTGATGCTCATCTTGCTGGGAGTACTGAACTTGACCGGCGTAATGCGTTGGATCACGGAGCGCCTTACTCCAATGAAGAGTGTAGCCGCAACATCATCACCAGCGTTTTTCCGAGGTCGCAACTCCGAGGGCGTAGGTGAGACAAGCAGCCAGGTTCGCGGACGCAGTGAGCTTTTTCTTGAAAGGACAATTGGGAAACTAGGCTTCTATCAGACCATTCGACCGTTGGTGGTCGGACTCGTACACGGCCTGGCCGGTTCGGCCGCGGTCGCGCTTTTAGTCCTTTCCACGATCAAGAGCCCACTCTGGTCAACGGCTTACCTGCTGGTTTTTGGTGTCGGGACAATGGTGGGAATGATGGTCATGACCGCCGCAATCTCAATTCCTCTGGTTTACACAGGGAAGAAATTCTTCAAGATCAATCGGCACCTGACCGCGATTTCCGGTTTTGCCAGCATGGCTTTCGGCATCTTTCTGGTTTACCACATCGGTTTTGTCGACGGGTTGTTCACTTCACAGGTCCACTGGATCCCGCAATGAATCCGCTTTGAATATCGGGATCGAGATGATTTTCTCAAGCACTATTCGTTTTTGTTACACGTGTGTCTTCGATGCTATGGAATGCCTCCACGCGTTTCTACCAACAACCGGGCAATCGTTTGTATCCGCGATTGTGCCGGAAATATTCTTCATAGGCGAAATCCGTTTGCCGCATTGAAAACGTAGCTTGAATACGTGGGCTAGCCGAAGAGACTGCGACACGCATTTGCTCAGGAGCAGTTAAATCCACGGCGACGTCAACGAATTCTGTAGAGAGGCATTTCCATGAAAAAGTTGAAATCAATTGCAGCTCTCGCGGCGTCGCTGTGCATGCTGGCGCCTGCCAGCCTGTTCGCGTCGAGCCACCGCGAGGCTCCCATCACGGCATTGGACCGTACCGCGGATGTCACCGACTGGTACACCTTTGTCAGCTATGACAATCCCAACAACGTGACCATGATCTTGAACGTTGACCCGCTCCTGGAGCCGACCAACGGTCCCAACTATTTTCCCTTCGACGACAACGTGGTCTATCAGATGCTCGTTGACAATAACCAGAGCGGAGTTCCAAACATCATCTTCCAATTCCGGTTCCATACCGTGATCCGCCAGCCCGATTTGCCTGTTGGATTTGTGGGCGGCATTGCCGGGTTCCCGCCGATTACTTCACTGAACGGCAAAGGTTCTGAGGGCTTGAGCCTGCGCCAAACCTACACCGTAACCATGCTCAAGCTGACAAATGGCAAGATAACTTCCTCAACCCTGCTGAACAATGGACAAACACTTTTCGCGGTTCCCACGAACGTGGGCCCGAAGACCATGCCAAACTACCCAGCGCTGTTCAGCCAGGGGATTAACACCTTACCTGGCGGAGTCACCGTATTTGCCGGAACTGTGGATGACCCTTTCTTTATCGACCTGGGCGCCACCTTTGACTCCGTGAACTACCGCGGAGTCCCGGGATCTCCGGGCGACCCGATTCTATCGGCCGCAATCGATGCTGACAATACCCACAACTACGCTCCGGATTCCGTTGGCGGCTTCAACGTCAATTCCATTGTGCTGGAGGTCCCCATCACGATGTTGACCGTTGACGGCCAGCAGCATGGTGCCGACACCGTGCAGGCTGTCATCGGAACCTATGGCAGCACGGCTCGCCCTCAAGTCACGGTTCGGCGCTCTCCGACTCCAGACGAAAACTTTGGATCGCTGCAGCAGGTAAACCGTGAAGGCAATTCGTTGATCAACGAATTGATCATCGGCACGGGCTTTAAAGACCGCTTCAGCATGTCCTTCCCAAGCGATGATTCGCAGTTCGCGAACTTCGTTCTCAATCCAGTATTGGCAGGTGTATTAGCCAGCGCGGGTATTCCGGTTGCACCCAACCCGCGCAACGACTTGCTGATTCTGGTCCAGTACATGCCTCCCATCTGTCCTGCCTGCACGGCAGCCAATGCGGGGCCGATCGCCGATTTCCTGCGCCTCAACACGGGCATTCCACCAACTCCGGTGGGCAGCCAATTGCGGCTCGGCTTTCTGGCGGGCGACAACGCTGGTTACCCCAACGGACGCAGACCGATCGACGATGTGGTTGACATCTCACTCCGTGCCGTCGAGGGCATCCTGGTCAGTCCCACGCAGTTCGGGCTACCGCTCGGAGATGGCGTGCAAACCAAAGTGGAAGGTTTCAACAATTCCTTCCCCTACGTCATGCCAGCTAACAGTGGACGCGAGAGCGATCACATTGGGCCCGGACAGGCAGGCTGCACCGGTCTGACGGGCGGCATCTGCCCTGAGTAGTTAACCCTTGTGGCCGTCGTTCTTAAAGCGGCGGCCACAATTTTATCTTTGGAAATGAGGCCTGTCATGAAAAGAATTATTTCGATGCTGTGCGTGATGATGTTGGTTGTTGCATTCGCCGCTGCGCAAAGCATAACCGGCGCGGCCGGCACGGAGCTTTCCCCGGCGGAGCAGAGCATGGCAGAAGCCCGCAAAGCGATTCGTGATAGGCCGAAGGAATATGCGGGCTACAACCTGCTCGCGACTGCGCTAATTCGCCGTGCACAAGAGACTTTCGATGTTACCTTCTACGCTCAGGCAGAAGAAGCGGTCAAGAAATCATTGGCGCTATCCCCGGACAATTTCGAGACCGAGAAGATACAGGTTTCGGTCCTTCTGGGCGAACACGAGTATCCCGCTGCGCTGGAGGAAGCCCAAGCATTAAACAAAAGAGTGCCCGATGATCTCCTGATCTACGGCTTATTGACGGATGCGGACGCCGAGCTCGGCAACTACAAGGATGCGGAGGATTCGGCAACGTGGATGCTCAATCTGCGCCGCGGCAATCGGCCTGCCTACATTCGGGCAGCCCATCTGCGCGAGCTCTTCGGAGACGCGGAGGGCGCCTATGAAATGATGGAACTGGCTTTTCAGTCGACGATCCCGACCGAGACCGAAGAACGTGCCCGCCTGCTCACGCAGATGGGCCGTTTTCGGTTGGCTTCCGGCAATGCCGATGCAGCAGAAAAACTCTTCCTGAAGGCATTGACATCTTTTCCAAACTATCCCTCCGCGCTGGGAAATCTAGCCCAGCTTCGTATCATCCAGAAGCGTTACGCGGAAGCGATAGTCCTCTTACGGCAACGCTATGAGAGCGCACCACGCGCCGAGAATCTCTATGATCTGGCCGAGGCCCTGCAGTTGGCGAGCCGCGACAGCGAAGCCAAAAAGGCATTTACTGACTTCGAAACTAAATCACTGGCGGAGTCAGTCCGTAAGGATAATTCCAACCGGGAACTAATCTTCTACTATGCTGATTACGCTCGCCAGCCGGCCAAGGCGCTGGATGTGGCAAAGCAGGAGTACGCGTGGCGTCATGACGTATACACGCTGGATGCTTACGCCTGGGCATTGCACGTCAATGGTCAGGACGTAGAGGCTCGCCGGCAGATCGAGACCGCTTTGGCGGTCGGAATCCGCGATTCCAAAATCTTCGCGCACGCTGGCGAGATCGCTCTAAAGCTGGGCGACCGGGCCGGGGCACAGAACTATTTGCAGGAAGCGGTGTCGCTGCACGCGATCGGATCGGAACATGCGCAGCTCGTCCTGGCCCAGATCCCGGTGCCGGGTAGGAAACGTTAGAAGAGGGGCAGTGCCAAGGCGGAAATGCTTTTACACGGAAAAAATCTGGCAATTCTTGTCTTGTTGCTGACTGGTCTCTCTCTTCCTCTTCTTGGCCAGGAGATCGCGTTGCGGGGCCGAGTCACCGACCCTCAGGGAAACGGGCTGCCCAAGGCTTCGGTTCAGCTCATCCGTCGCGGTTCCGATGGAAAAGGTCAGGCTCTGGGCCAAGCCACTTCTGGACCCGACGGCCACTTCGAGATCAGAGCGCCATCCGCCGGTGACTTTGACATCAGGGTTGACGCCGAGGGATTTCGAGACGTCATAGTTCCCCAGAACATTCATCCCAGGGGAAATCCCGAGATTACAGTCCGAATGAGTCAGATTTCCTCCCGCTTGGAGACCGTCACGGTTACCGCGGATATAAACGGCACGGATGTGCTCGCTCCTGACCCGGCGGAGAAGGTGTTTGTCCGCGAGAATCTCCTGGACGCGAATCCCGGGCGGCCAGGCGCGCCAGTGTCGATTCCGGGATACCCCATCGAAACCGCCTCCAGCGGGATCAAAGCGCCGCAGTACTTTGCGCCAGGTGTTGCGGGAGACCATGGCGAACCCATTGCGCAATACATCGCCGTGGCCAGCTATCTCGTGCCTAACAACTTGTCGGCTAATGCCCACGGCAATGGCTATTCCGATCCCAACATATTTATTCCAGAGGTTTTGGAAAGCGTCCAGGTCGATGGCGGAGCATTCAACGTTCGGGAAGGGAATCATTCGGTCAATCTGGCGGCAACGTACGGACTCCGGTCTCGCCTCGATCCGTTCATTACCATTACCGGAGATTATCGAGACATCGACGTGGTGTCGGGACTTAGTCCCACGCCTGAATCGTGGTTGGCGATCGCAGCCTCCTATGGCAACGGATTCCTGGATCGGCTGGAACACCGCCAACAGTATAAATTCAACGGCGAGCGAGTGTTTCAAGCCGGCGATCATCGGCTTACGCTATTTGGAGTTGGGTACTACGGTTTTTCCTACGTTCCGGGTCTCGTCCCTCTCTTTGCGCTTAATTCCGCCGACGCCGATTTCCCTAATTATGGAGACACGATCGACCCACGGCAGAAAGACCAGACCCATACCGGGCTCATAGCCTTGAACGATGTGTGGCAGCTTAGCAGCAGCCAGCAATTGCATCTCTCCGGCTTTTTTCGGACTTACAATCTCTCTTTGTTTTCGGATTTTGGACAGGGCCTGATTCGCCAGAGTGAGTTTCGCACCGTGGCGGGCGGCAGCGGGAACTATGTGAACAAGATTGCCGAGTATTGTTCTTTGCTGGCGGGGCTCGACTACGAGCGCGAAGCGCCGCGACGTGATGATCTCGACCACTATGGATTCTTCAATCCCAGCACCCCCGCCTTCTACGGTCCTTTTGTTCCCGTAGACGGGAACAACGTCACAGTAGGGTCGGTGACGCCCTACATTGCCGCCGAAGGCGGCCTGGCCCGCTACTTTCGCTACTATCTCGGCTGGCGCCGCGATGAAATTAACGTTGACAACGAGGATCTGCTGCAGTCGCAGAATTCCTTTCAAAAATGGGTGGGCGTGAATTCACCCAAGGCTACGGTCTCTTTTCTTCCCACTCCATCCTGGTATGTTCCTCTCGTCTCACTCAGCTTTGGCCAGGCCTTTTTTACCGAAGACCCTCGGATCGGCACCGGGACTGCCGTGGGCACTCCGGTGGCCACGTCGCATTCTTATCAAGTCGTCGCCAGCAAGACGCTTCACAACACTGATCTGCGGTTTACGCTGGGTCACGTAACCAGCAGCGCGGAACTGGCAAAGATTGACCCAGATACCGGATTGCAGTTTAACGAAGGGCCCAGCCGCCTTCGCTTCATGACGGTCGCGTTGCGGCAAGACTTCCGCTACGGATCGCTTCTGGCAACTTTTTCAAAGGCTGATTCCCGGGACCTGGATTCGGGAGAGCCCACACCAGAAGCGCCACGAACCATCTTTGACCTGCTGGGAACGATTCAGAAGCTTCCGTTTCGTCTGCAAGCGCGAGGGGAATTCGAATATGTGGGGACGAAGCCTCTGGGCACGGGATGCCTGCCCGACTTGAATGCGGAATGCACGGGAACTCCGGTAAAGGAGTTTCGGGGCGCTGTAATGCGGCCCTTTATGAACGGACGCCTCGCTGCAGGCGTAAATTTCCTCATCGCTCGCGGCTATACCGGGCAGACAACAGAAAATTTCTTCCCCTCCGATATTCAGGGAGTTGTAGGAGTACGCATACCATCCTACGCAAGCCTAAGTTTCACCTATCGGTTTCGCCGATCCGTTGGCCCCTGACCGTAACGGCTGGATGAGAGTTGGTGAGCTGAACAATTCTCAGCGGACGCGGCAAAGCTGACGATCCATCGGCCGTTCGCACGGGAAAGGCCGAGGTCCCGAGGCATCAGGTCATCTCTATCGAAAGGCCTAAATTCGTAAATCAGCTAACACTAGAACGCCGCGAGCGCCGCAGATTACCGAAGTCTTTCGTTTGATACCGGGGTATGGTGGGTATATTTCCCAACAAAGCTCTTGCGTGGGTAATCACGGAATCGCTATTGAGTCCGCGAGGTTGTCGAGTCGGCCGGCCCTGTGCAAAGGCTTCCACTTGGCGCTCGAGCTTCATGCTGGCGCACTCCGGACACCTGGGCCTCTGCGGGCCCAGGACAAGACGCTCAAAGCGATGGTGGCACTTCTGGCACACATATTCAAAAATCGGCATGGTGATTTCACCTCGATGAAATCGCGACGACGGCAGATTGATCGCCTGCCAAGGCGGCGTGAAACTGGCTGTCGTTGAGGTTCAGAGAACTATTGAGCTGCCGCAGCGTCTTAAAAAGGTAATAGGGGGTCTGAGTCATATTATGCTTGGTCATGATCGGGTCACTCAAACTCCATGTCAATTTCTGCAGCTTGATAGTTTCAGTGCAAGGCATTCCTCCCCTCCACGTGAGCACGCCGGTCTCATTAAGGCTGCTCACGAGCTGGTTGAGGTAGACGGCGTTGTTGAGATAAGGAACGGTATACAGCAGGGTGTTCTCTTCTGCCCGTCGCTCCCAAGTTTTTAGTACTTCCAAGGCCCGGTTATAAGGCCCGGCCGTCACTTCCAGGCGCAGCATAGCTCCGGAATCGCCGACAGGTTCATTATCAAATTGCCTGCGAATCTTCGCTGGGATCACTCCAATGATTGGGTGGCGCTCGAGGCGATTGACCACAGGGTACACGCCAAAGGCATTCCTCTGCGTGTTGACGCCATCGGTCTTGATCAGCATCGCAAAGCCAGCAGCGCCGAAGCCCGGGTCACCCTTGCCGGCAGCGAGGACCACAAAATAGCGCTGAGGATCAACTCTGGCCCATCGGGTAAGCGCAGCGCCAGGGTTCCCATCCCCGGCCGTAACAAAAAGTCCGTCGTCAAATGTCTTGATCTGCAACGTGGTATTCACAGAGAACCGGCCACTTTTGTCGATGGGGGTTACGATTATGGCCTTGGGTATTTTCGGATCGTCAAGCCTGTATGTGGATTTGCCTGTTGCCTGCCACTCGGAACCTTTGTTTGAACCGCTGCGGGAAAGTTCCGTCGCAATTCCGTTGGATCCAAAACGCTCCCGCGTTGGATTCATTTCACCGTCCGTGGACGATTGCCAAGTACCGGCAATGTTGAACTGGCAGGCCTTCTGCTGTTCCTGACCGACAAAGGCACTTGGGAACACGCCCAGAAAAAGAAGAACCAACGAAAACAGGAAGGTAAGCCGCTTCATGGGAGACTCCTTGGAACCGGACGACCTAATTAAAAATCTTCGCAAAATCTCAGTTGAAAGAACTGCGCCGTCTAAGATCAGGCGCAATATGAGTCACGTCAAAACCGTCGAGGACAAGAACGTTTTCTTGCGAGTAATTGTCCGCAGCCGCAAAAGGCTGGGAATAAGGTCTCTTTTCGGCAACCCCTTATCCCCAGCCTGTTGCCGGAAATGGGAGCCGGCTTGCGCACGGCTCCCACCTCCGGAAGTACAACTTGCTGCTAATCGACCCGCCGACGCATTGCCCAGCAATCCGGCGAGCCCGAAACCCAGCCTTTCTCCTACGCCCCTGCGTGAAATAGCGTTTGGAGTTTTTTCATCCCGTCCGGGTTCTCGTATTTTGCTGTGATCTCCGGCCAGCCGTGGGCGCGCTTGAACTCGGCCCGCTTCGGCGCAGATATCACACTTTCCTTGTCGATCGCCGCCTGCAGTTCGGCATTCTCGCGAACCCTTACTGCAAAGGGTTTGGTTGGCTCAACCCAGGAAACGGCCTCCCTGATCAGACGCGGCGGATCGGGCAAGACCCAGGATGTCCAGCGGCTGTTGTTATCGTTGATAATGCGCAGCATCGAGGCATGGATGTCGACCGAGAAATCCAGCAGGGGATCGTCCAAGCGGAAAAGCTTGAACCGAATGCTGGTAAGGTCGTACTCGCTGCCTGTCAGGAAGAGCCAGCCGGGCCTGGCACCATTGCCTTTGGCGTAGGCCGCCAGCTTGGCTGGAGTATCTTCGTCTGGCTTCAATGTGAAGGAATACATGAACATGTCGCGGCCCAGATGGTCCCCGAGCAGATCCTGTAGTTTTGTCAGGCAGGCGATTGACCTGGGGCAATACTTGTCACAACTTGCGTACATAAAGTTGATGATCGAGATTTTGCCTTTGATCAAGTCGTCATAGAACCGCACCGGTTTGTTTTCATGCGTGCGGAACACGCCGTTGCTGTAATAGCCCGGCCCCAAAGAGGCTGCCGGCCGTGACTTGTCTGCTACGTGGCAGGTAAAAAAGTCTCGTCTGTTCATGCTTTAACTCCTTTCTTGGAGCCCTTTAAGCCGGGGCGATTGAGCTTACTTGTCCCAGGGGGGTTGAGATTGAAAGTGGGTGCCAGCGCGGTTAAGGCCGGGGTGATGTTCGGCTGTGCACCCGAGTTGACCTGGCCGTTACCCGTGTTAGGCGTCCCATCCGAGTAGACTGGAGACGTGACGGTAGAGCTGGGGCCGGTGGTGACATCCCAGCGCACCAGCATCAGGCCATCTTCGTGTCCCAGGTTATGGCAGTGGATCATGTACTTGCCAAACCAGTCGCGGAACTGCAAGAAGATGAGAACCTCATCGTTGGGCAAGATCGGGTAGACATCCCGCCGGCCCTGTTCCAGCGGCGGAACCCCTTGACTATTTATGGTAATAACACCGGTCGTGGGGTTGACCGTAATGTTCCTGCGGTCCAGAACACGTCCCTCCTCCAGGTGAATGTGGACAGGATGGGTCCAGCCTGTACCAGGGAACCGGTTCCGGATGAGCCAAGTTTCTGACGAGCCCTGCTGTACGGTTGCGTCGGCCCGGTTTGGATCAAAGGTTAACCCATTGACATTGAATACCTTTCCCGTCGGGTTTGCCGGATCGCCTTCCGCGCCGACAACATCGTCGTTGAAGTTCCAAACCCTGGTTCCGAACAGGTTGGCCATAGGTTTGGAGATGTTCGGCAATGTAGTCAGTACCTCCGGCACCTGGCTTTGATCCGGGGACGGCGGCGGGCCGGTGATGTTAAAGGCCATGACCACGTTGCCAATGTTGACTCCAGGCGCTGGCTCAGGCTCGGGCGCATTGCCCACAAACTGGGCTGCGACGTTCGTCAGGTACCAGCTTGTACCAGGCGTGGCGTTGGTGAAATCAATGATCACGTCATAACGTTGCGAGACATAGACCGTGAGGCCTGTCAGGGTTGGAACCGAAGAGGTTGATATTACCTCGACGGGGGAGGGCAGTAGATTGCCGTCCGTGGTCACGACGGTCATCGGTACGGGGTTGCCGTTGTTGTCAGACAAGTTGAAGGTCCAGATGCGTGCCGGACCGCTGTTGAGGAAGCGGAAACGATATTTGCGCGTTTGCACGTTGAAGTACGGCTGGATGGCGCCATTGACACAGAACTTGTCAGTTCCGCCGGGAACCGCGTCAGGTGCCGTGGCAAACATCTCGCCGTTGGCGCAAAACAACTTGTCGGTGAAGTTCAGCGGGATGTCATAGATCCCATAGGGCCCGGGCAGCCGCAGGGCTTGTGGGCCCTGGCCGGGGAACTCGAACCCGGTATCAATGTCATCGTAAATCAGGTACATACCGTTGATACCGCGATAGTTGTTGGTGGCAGTGAAGCTGTGCCGGTGGTCGTGATACCAGTAAGTATGCTGCGCTTCGAGTTGATCGCCTAGGGGCGGGAACTCATTGAAGCCGGCATAGACGTTAGGGTAGTGATGATCTTTGAACAGCCCCGGACTCCAATAATCGCCCGCAAACCCATCGCTCTCTGAAGCGGTATGTCCATTGTGCAGGTGGGTGGTGTGGTTGTTGTCTCCAAACCCAATATTATCCACGGGCAAATTGTTGTGGAAGCGCACAACAACGGGAACGCCATAAATATTCAGGAACGTCGGTCCCGGATAGATCCCGTTGTAGCCCCAACAATACGTCGGCGGAATCTGGGGGTGGAATTGATGCATCGTCGGTTGAACCGAAACGTTATATTGCAATAAGGGGAAGAACTGGAACCAATCTTGATGATTGGCGCGTGCGGCCTCGCCGTTAGCAGTATCGGCTGCCAGGGTGGGGAACGGATTCAGGATCGTCGGGATCGCTACTGGTGGAATCGGCAGAGCCTGGACAAAAGGTGTTGTCGCTGGGCTGTTGGTTGGGGCTGGGGCCGCGCAATCCGGCGGCTGCGTCGGGATCGGCGGGAGCGATTGCGCCAGCGTCTTTCTCGAAGTCAGCATGGTCACAACACCGGCGGCCGCGCTGGCCTTTAGCATGGTCCTTCTCGACCAGCCAGAGCCATCTTGAGGCCGAGCGCTCTTTCTGTTTTCTTGCTTTATTTTTGACATAACACATCCTTTCGGTCGGGAGATACTCCCCGACCTGTCGTTCGCTGCCTTCGCGATTGTCTCGTCTTAGGCAGCGCCTTCTGAATCGCTGGAGAGCGGAGGTCGATTGGTTTCCTCCACACTTGCGCACACTCATTAAGGAAGCGCCGCCCTATTGCTGCCGACACTAACTAAGCACCTACACCCTGACGTCGCTTACGAGACCCGTTTTGGTCAGGTCACGCCAGTCAGTTGTGCAACTTTATTGCTCTGCCCCTGAGAAGTACCGCCGAAAACCTGTTCAGCCTAACTTAGGTATGCGAAGCATTGTTGGATTGTTATTACCTATTAGTCAATCTGATTCTGTTAGCAGAACGTGCTATCTCTTAGCATAAGTTGCTGTGCGACTCTGCCGCGTGCTGGATTGCACTCACATTTCTTTCGAAAGAAACGAAGTCAGCTTACTGCTGACAATCTGACAATCAACATTGCAGGCGACCTCTGTAACCCACGTTTCAGTCGATAGCAATAAGTCCGTGGCTATACCGTTCGTAGTTTGAGAAAAAGACAGAAGCAGAGTAGTGGACAAATCAGGATCTCCTCTTACAGTTCCGGCTTTTGGAACACGCGAGCCACTTTTCGGGTCCGTGCGATAAGAGGAGGCTTCTCGCCAATAAAATCGTATCCGTAACAAACATCTAACGATTCCGACGCACTCCCGGCGCATTCTGTTCTAACTCCGTAACATCGAACAGTTTCTTGTAGTGCCGCAAAGAATCCACGCTAAGGTCGGTCGCGGTAGTTTCGGGCACCCCTGCATTTGTCCGGATTTATTTGTGTATTTGCCAAGCCACGTAGTTTACGGCAGTAACCATACTCTGATAAAAAAGAGTTACGCTCCCCTCAACAAACTTACTTTCCCAATTTGGGAAAGTAGTACGGTTACTTGTCTGCTTCTTACTTGTGGTGGCAGGCCGTTTACTGACAACTGCAGTTGTGGTATTAGTAGACTCCAGGCAAAGGATTCCTGTCCGCGCACTCGTGCCGCCTTTGCGGTAAGCATTTACCCCGCTGTAAAGCGCCAACAAACAACCCCTCTTCAGCCAGGTGTCAACCTCGGTTCGAGGAGACTGCTTCGGGCCCAGGAACGATTGAAAGCGGTTGACGGTTTGCAGCGACACGTCGGCTCGGGGATAAGGTACAGAGTCTGAAAGGCGCGGCGGGGACGCTAAGTCTTCCGCCCACACGCGACCCCGCACGAAATCTGATTTGTCGCCCTTTACCGTGTCTTGAAAGAGGTTCTATGGGTGCGTTTCGTCGTACGATTCGAAAGGAAGACCCAAATTTGACGTCGCCGAACTCAGACGCGGCTGGAGTTGCGGTGGGCACCGGGACGGCCAAGAACAACGATGCCAAGCTGAGCGCACTTATTCCGGTAGTGCAGGACGGCCGGCTTCGAAAAATGTTGCATATGATTGAATATTATCCGTCTCGTAAGATTCACGACCTGGCTCAGGAATGCAACTTGAGCGAATCACGCCTTCAACACCTGTTTAAGCAGCGCACTGGACTGGGCCTGGGTCAATTGCTCACTGAACAACGAATGCAGCACGCAACTGACTTTCTTGTGCATACCAACATGAGCATTAAGGAGATCGCCAGCACCATAGGTTACGAACACGCCTCAAGTTTCACTCGCGCTTTTGAACGCCGCTTCCGTCAGGCGCCAAGTTGCTACCGGCAAGCGCAGAGCCAGCACAAAATGCCAATAAAGATTCGATGAGTCTCCACTGGACAACCCGAGCGTCCGCCACAGCCTCCTGAGAACTCGACCAGCGCTTCAGAAACGGGCATAGTCGACTAGATAGACTATTGAATTACTAGGCATTCATGTCCTCCCATGCTGGGGCGGCCATGTTTACGGGGCCGTAAAAGACGACAAACCTGAGTTTCAGCGTCTGCTCAGTTGCCTGATTGAATTCAATCTGGAATGGGCTCAGCATGCCCCGGTGCTCATCTTGTCCATCGCCCGAATGATTTTTCAATCTACTGGGAACCAAACCGGCAAGCTTTCCATGACGTTGGCCTGGCGACTGCCAGTCTTACGGTCCAGGCAACTGCGTCCGGATTAGTAGTGCATCAGATGGCCGGCTTCGACGTCGAAAAGGCTCGCCGGGAGTTTTCGATTTTTCAAGATCATGAACCTGTCGCGGTCGCCGCCATTGGCTACCCCGGCAGCTCCGGCAGAACTGCCAGACAAGTTACGGCAGAAAGAACGGGCCCCGCGACAACGAAAACCGCTGGCGGACTTTGTCTTCGGACACGGCTGGGGACACCCGGCCGCCTGGACGCGGAGAGTCTAGGGCGCGGAGACGTTAAAATTCAGAAGAACAGAACCAAACATCCTGCTACCAGCAGCGCTATCGCCCACAATAGGTCGAAATTGAGCCACGTGTGCCGCAGTAGCCGTAAGCCCACTTTTTCGTACGTTTCAAAAAACACTACCGCGAGGACTCCGGCTACTGCCAACATGCTTGCCGTATGTATCAGCACCGCCAGTCCGATCGTTGTTGCGCTCAACGACGGTGCGCTTAGCGACAAAGGCGTCAGAGGCATTCCTCCCGCCATGCTGTGCGTCATCACCGACATTGGTTGTGCCATCAGAACCGGCAGGAGCATCAAACCTGCACCGTGGGCAGACGCCATGAGGAAGGACCAAACGAATAGATCCCTACCTCCGACTCTCATACCAGCACCACGCGGATGGTTCGCGCGGAAGAGTCGGTAGACACCAAGCGTGAAAAGAATTAAAGCGACGCCCCATTTCAAAATGTTCACGGGGAGAAAATGTTGGACGAAGCGCAGGGCGAGAATCGCCACTGTGATAGCGGCGGCGTGTCCGAGAGCAATCGGGAGGAGGGCGCCGATGACCGCGGAGCGGCGCTTTTCCTGCAGGCCAAGAGCCAGCGCAAACAGCCAGCCCATGGCTGGATTCAGGCCGTGGTAAGCTCCAAGAAGCGCCAGGGCAACCCACGGCCAGTTGTGAGTCATTGTCAGTTGTAACTCACGGGTAGCAGTAGAAGTCTGACGAGGCGTCGCCACCCTGCAGTTTTACCTGATGTGGACGGAGGTCGCCGAACTCGGTAAATAAACTGCGATCGAGTTGAATGCCGCCATCTTCGGCAACGTCCAGCTTAACCATCCAGCCCCGAATGCCGTCGGGATAGAACTGCTTGTCCCATGCTGCGTACAACGAGTTGGTGAAATAGACGCGGCGGCCGTCGCGGCTGATTTCCACCATCTGGGGTCCGCCATTCAATGGCTCGCCCGGCTTGGCAGGGTGAGATGCGCGACGCACGATCCCGCCAACATGCACCGAGCCGATCAGCTTGGGATTAAACGGATCGGAGACATCGTACTGCCGCATTTCTCCCGTGCCCCAGCAGGAAGCGTAAAGAAATCGATCATCCAAAGAGAGATTGATATCGGTAAGCAGCGGCGGTACGGCTTTGAAGCCCTGCAACAGCGGAGGCAGTTGGCTCGCTTCTGCAGGCTCAGCCGGAATCTCAATGACTTTCTTTATCTCAAATTTCCCGTTCGACCCTCCGTTCGATGCTCCATTAGGCCGATGCCACAACCAGATGGAACTGGAAAGATCTTTCAGAGACGTAACCACACCAACAAAGCCGTAAGCCTTCGTGGGATCGTGCGCTGCGCGCAGCTCTAGTACCATCTGCTGTTCTGCACCCAAGTCCAAGCTTTGAAGATGGCGGCGTTTACGGAGATCCCATATATGCAGGCTGTGCCCGTATTTGCCGCCAAGCAACAGTTCAGGATTCACTCCGTTCTCAACCATGTTTGGCGTGCCCCACTCGCTGGTGACGGCGATGTCATGTCCTAAGTGCCAGGCGAAATCGTAGCCAAAGTATTGCGGACCGCGATCGACTTCCCATCGCCCGAGAGGCTCGAAGTTGTAGTGATCCAGGGCAAAGATTCCGCCGGGACCATCGCCGCTGGGCGAGCCCAGGGCGCTCAGGTAGATGCCGTCAGGCCCGCAATGAATCGTGTGCGGACGGCTATAGCCAGTCCTCTCCGCCACGTCCTTTGGCTCAATCACCTTTACAATCTTCGGCTTCTTCGGATTATCCTTGGTGTCGATCACATGGATGCGTGACGAGCGCAGCCCGGGAACAATCAGATACCGCCGCTCCACATGCGGGTGCGGAGCATAGGGGCACAACGCGGAACTGCAAGCGTTCCAGCCGAAATGATGAAGTTCATCTCCCACGTTCGGCATATCTACACGGCCCACGATCTGACCATACTTGTCTGACTCGTGGTCCACATCCACCACAACGAGAGCATCAGGTTGACTGCCACCGCTGGCATTCAACGCGGCCACATATGCCAGCTTCTCTACTGGTGCCTGCATGGCGAGCTTAGGAGATGGATAGAAAGTTGGATCAGTCTTCCAGAGCATCAGATGATCTCCTCGCGAGAATCTACATAGCGCATTAACGAACTAGAGTATATGCCGGCCGCCATCAAGGCGGCTACGGGTGAAGTGCAGCTAGACCAGGTAATACAGAGGCTGCTGGTCGGCTCCTGCGAACTCTGCCTGCATGCAATGGTCGCAGGGATTGTCTTCCAAGAGTTCGTAAACATAGCGAACGGCTTTGAGAGTTGCAGAAAACTTTTCTGCTTCCTCCGGAAAAACACGGTCTCCCGGCAGCCAATCATGGAAGTGCAGATTTTCCATAGCCTTCGCGAATGCTGGCCGAACCCCACAAAGCAGAACCGTTACTCCTCGCGCTTCCATGTCATGCAGGAAATGATCAAAGCGTTCGAGCGAAACCATGTCGGGATTGCGAGAGCGCTTAAGGCGTAACACGACGAAGTGAATGTTTTCGTCCTCGGTGCGGCGCTTCAAATGATCAAAGCAACGGTCGAGCTCCGGGGCTGCGCCAAAGAACAATTCGCCTTCCAAATCGTAAAGCACCATCGCCGTGCAAGGCCGGTCTTCCGGCAGGCGTTCGCGCACGACCCGGTCGCTGCTGACCACCAACTCGGTCCAACGCAGAAGTGCGGCGCGTGGGACAAACATCAGAATCGATAAAGCCACCCCGATCAGGATGGAGAATTCAACACTGATGAAGATCGCAGAGAAGGCAGTAACCAGAACTAAGGCGGCATCGTAGCGAGAGGCCCGCATGGCATATCTCAATCGTTTCCAATCGACCAAGCGGACGGCTGTGACCAGGAGCAGTCCAGCCAGAGCGGCTTTGGGAATGTATCGGGCGAAGGGCGCGAGTGCAACTACGACGAGTGCGACCGTTCCCGCCGCGAAGACTCCGGAAACGCGGCTCACCGCCCCGGCTTGAAAGTTAATGGCGGAGCGCGTCAACGAGCCGGAACCCGGCAAGCATTGGAAAAATCCTCCGGTAAGATTGGCCAGACCCTCAGCCAGACACTGCCGGTTGTAGTCGAGCGACTGACGCGTGGTGTTGGCAATCGATTTTGCGATCGCCAATGCCTCCAGGAGTCCGAGAAAAGCAATGGCCAGCGCGCTTCCCGACATTTCCTTCACCCACCAGAACTGAATCCGGGGGATATGCGGCATCGGCAGATTGCGCGGGACGCTGCCGACGACCGAGATTACGGTTGTGCCATCGAGCCCTGGCTTAGACCAGCCAAAGGCGGCGGCCAAGAGCGCCGCGACAATCAACGCCATCAGCATGTCAAATTGCGGCAGACCGTATTTGCGCGCCAATTTTCTCAGCAGGATAACGAGAACAATGGTTCCTACTCCAATGCCAAGAGCCCGCGGATTCACGTGGCCGCCGCTAAGCGTGAGCCAAATGCGGTAAAGCACGTGCTGCTGCCCCGTTCCACGATCGCGCAAACCCGTCAGGTTGCCCAGCTGCGTTAGTCCCACTAAAGAGCCGGCCCCGGCCATGAAACCGATCACGACGGACTCGGAGATGTAGCGCGTCAGATCTCCGAGTTTGAATATCGCGATCAGGATCTGGATACAGCCAATCATGATCCCCAACAGGAACATGGCTTGGTACGCTTCGAGCCGCGCGTCGGGATTGAAGAATCCGAGGGCGCTGAAAACCACGAGCGAAATCGCGTTCGTGGGGCCATTGATCAGATGCGAGGACGAACCGAAGATCGAGGCCACGAACGTGACCACAATCGCGGAATAGAGCCCAAACCGCGGGTCGACACCCGCGATGAGAGCGTAAGCCATGGCCTGGGGCAACGAGACGGCCGCGACGGTCACGCCGGCGAGCAAATCTTTGCGCGTATTTCCCCAGGAGGAGTTGAACTTCATTCCGATTTACCCCGCCCTTCATGAGATTTCGACACATTCACTCCGTAGGCCGATAGCCTTCTGGCTGACCGCATTCGTCCACGGAATGAGTGCCAGGGGGAGGGAACAGATCAAATTCGCGCTGTAATCATGCCGCCTTCCCGATTGCGCTGGCGCCTTCCACTTCAATCAGTTTTCCGGAATGAACGTCATAGACGAATCCGTAAACCGGAATCGACTTCGGCACCAGCGGGTGGTTCCGAATGCGCTCTACATCGTCGATGACAGCCTGCCTTTGGTCGCGGATGGTCAACCACTCGATATACTCGCCGGCCCGGGACCCCGGGGCCAAAGTCCACGTCAGCTGACCACCACGAAAGTGGTATTTCAGCCGAACTGTCGGCAGTATACTATATTGTCTATTGCAATACTAGACATACACTGAGGCTGGCGTAGCGTCACAATTTCCTGATGCATAGTGCTGTGTTCCCGACGGCTTGCCGCGTTTAGCTATTGCTTCCTGGTATCCGTGAATCCGGTAGTCCTGGATCTTGCCCAATGTAATCTCGGAAATGCCGAGGTTGCCGAAAAAACGGCCCAAGCGTTTGCGACATCGCCAGTACTGGCCTTCCACGTATCGTTTGTTGCGTTTTGTTGCGTTGTCCCTGCGTGATGATGTCGTATTCGCGGATGTAGTGTGCAGACACTTCGCCAAACGTCTTTTCGTTCTTGATCTCCCCTGCGCGGAGTTTCCCGCAAAGCTGTGGATACCAATCCTTGGCGATTTCCTTGGCTTTGGAGAGGCTCTCTTTCTTTGTGCTGTTGCGACGATTCTTGCCCGCGAAATAGGTTGAGCATTGCCAGAGGCTGCTGTCCGGCCGCTTGTAGACGTAAACCTTTCCGCCAAGGATCGTGTGTTGTTCCGCCATCTTGGTCCGTCGTTCTAAGCAGAGCGATTACGCGAAAATCTGTAATTCACGTGGAGTGACCTAAAGTCTTTCCTTGCGCTCGGTCGCCGGCTTCGAGCAAACGCTGCCAACCGAAGCCGAATAGCTAGTGCTGCACCCACCTTCAGGATTTCGCACTAGGATATCAAGACATCGCTCGACGCCGCTGCAATCACTGTCATGCGGAAGAAGAGGAATAAGGTAGAAGAAGATAACGTGGAGACTCCCACGCAAGCGCAGACTGGTGACGAGGAAACGGATGTGTAAAATCGGGCAACGTGCCCTATCATGAGTGAGACAGCCGCGCGCGGGCGTGGCGGAATGGCATACGCAGCGGACTTAAGNNCTGGGAAACCGGCGATGCAGAACTGCTCAAATTCGGGGAAACCTTAAATGGCAATCCCGAGCCAAGCCCGGAGAGATACCAGCCGGGAAGGTGTAGAGACTAGACGGGCAGCACCTAAGCTCCGGAGCTTTCGGGGGAGGGTGAAGGGATAGTCCAGACCGCAAACCTGGCGTGAGCCTCTAAAGGCCTCACATCCGGGCGGCGAAAGCCGTAGACGGTATGAAAATCCGCAGGGCTTAAACGGCCCATGAGGGTTCAAGTCCCTCCGCCCGCACCACGTTTTGCTCGTGTGATCTTCAGAGAAAAATGACGGGCTTTCTTCGGCGCTATTTGACGTCGCGTTCGCGCGGCGTTCGCCGCCCCCTCGCGAAAAGTTAACCACGTCTGCTTTCCAAAACTGACCCAGGCAATCTGTAAGCAGAGCCTCAAAATGCAGATCTGGCATGGTAATTTCCAAGGGGCGTCACCTGGGATGGGCACGCGGGAAGGGGCAGCGATTTTGACTAGTGTTTGGGAATCGCTCTGCGAAGTATCGTGACGACCTGCTCGACGGTTCGGCTGGCGGTATCAATCACAATATGCTCGCGGCTCCATGGGTGGTACTCTCGTGAGACTACATCTTGCCAAGTAAGGGACCGCGATCTGGCAATGTCGGATATGCGTGTTTCCACCCGATGCTGATGTTCTTTGGTGTCAGAACAGGTGACCTCGATTTCAACGGCAGATACCTGTGCACGGTTCGCGACTTCGACCCACGCATCGCGGGAGAGCGGAATAGGATTCACTGAGTCTGCAATCACTGTCCTGCCAGTACGGAGATTGTCCGCGGCGACTGCGTTGCCCACACGATAGCCGGCGTCATTGATTGGTAAGCTGAGCACCCCTGAATCCAGAATCGCCTCCTCAATAGAATCGATACGCACATGAACTGCACCTAGCTGGCGGGCAAGTTCTCGCGCAATGGTCGTCTTTCCAGTACCTGGCAGGCCACCAAGGATGATAAGCATAGTGAGTTCCCAGTATATTCTTGGCTCCATCACGCCTTGCAATAGAGCTCGGTTGTCAATCCGAAACTGATCCGCTATCTTCCAAGCCTGTCTAGAAAGGGTGAATTGCGGCGAACCTTGTGCGAACCGATTTCTCCATTTGAATCGAACCTTGTGTATAATCCGCCGATGCAAGGAATACCGTGGGGCACAATTGCGCTCGGCTCGCTGTTGCTCATCTCGGCC
>PMSQ01000022.1 GCA_003168355.1 Acidobacteriaceae bacterium
GGCCGAAGAGCTGAACTTCACGAGGGCTGCCCAAAGACTGCACATCTCACAGCCTGCTCTCAGCAAACAGATAACTGATCTCGAAGCACAGTACGACTTCCAGCTCTTTCTGCGTGAAAAGGGACGGGTTCTGGATCTCACGGACGCCGGAAGAGCATTTGTCGCAGACGCCCGCGTCGCGGTCTTCCGAGCCGAACGAGCCGTCCATTCTGCTCGTGCCGCCAGCGAGGGGTATGACCGGGTATTGATCGTAGGACACTCATCTCACGCGGACCCAGCGTGGTTGTCAGCGATTCTCGCGATTCGACTGCCCTCGTACCCAAGACTCAAGATTCGCTTCGCCACCCGATTCGGTACTGAGCTGGTGCGAGGCGTATTGACAGGAGAACTCAACCTCGCGCTCGTAACGGCCCCGTCGCCAGACCCAGCCATCACAGCCGTACCGTTTGCTTCGGCCCCTGTGTACGCTGCTCTTCCCCTGGAGCATCTGGGCGTGCACAAAAAGGAGCTGTTCCTGCAAGATCTCTCAAGAGATGAGTGGATTCTTTGCGTCAGAGACGCCAGTCCAATGGTTCACGATGCCATCATGGAAACCGCGCGAGCTCAGTCCATCGCACCGAAGGATGCCCACGGTATTCACACGGCGGATCAGGCAATTTATCTCGTGTCCGAACATGTTGGCGTCGCCATTATCGCGGAGCCGACAACGCCCAAGACAAACGGTAAGGGCGTTGTGATAAAAGCCCTTTCCGACAAGTCCCTGCAGTTTCAGACCTGCTTGGTGATGAGCAAAGATGACGATTCGCGGTTAACAAACGAATTCGCGCGTGCATTTCTCCGCCGATACGCCCCGCAGCGAGTCCCGCCCAAGCAAATGAAATTGCCTCTCTCCGAAGCCCACGGGTCGGAGAGGGCTTCAGCTCGCGATGCGTAGTTGTCGGTGAACCCTTAACATGACCGTTTCCGGGATGCGCAGCGTCCTGTATCCGCGCCTGAACCGTGTCTCAGATTTTCCCCAGCACAACACGCCCGGCTCGTGCTCAAACATGCGGCGAATTGTCTTCTCGCTGAGATCCCACAGTTTGGCAACTTCGGCGATCGAATAGTGCTTCTCTCTGGAGAGATCGATCGATGTCACTTCCGCGATTGGGGCGCCAAAGGTGGACGAATAACTGGCTGGTTTCCGAGCGAACCTCGACATGGCTGTACCCTTGCTCCGCTCAAAGGCTGGATTGGCGAACGCAACGGGCCTCTGGGCGCCAAAACCCTTGCCCACAGCGCCATTGCAAATGTTAACTACTTTGGTTCATGTCGATTTAAATGTCCAATAACTTTTTGGCCATGCACTATTCCGTGCGGTTATACCTCCGCACAAAACCGGCGCTCATTCGGTAGGATTCAGTTGACTTGGGCCGGGGCAGGCTTTGATCCGGTCGGAGGAACACTCTGCAAATTCGCCGCTTCCACCGCTGCGTCGTCCCATGCTAGGCGGGCGTAAATTTCCAACTGCTGCTGACGCTCTTTCACGAATGGCGCATAGTGTCTCTCCGTCACTTTGACGCTGCTGTGCCCCAAGAGCAGCGATACACGATCGATCGGCACTCCCCTGTTGAGCAACTCGACCGCGAATGTGTCGCGGAACATGTGAGCGTGACACCGTTTCGGAGTTCCATCCGGCCTGCGAATCTTTGCGAGTTCAAACAGACGAGTAAGCGAACGTCGCCAGCCCTTGCATGCGGTCTGCGGATCGCCGTTTCCTGACCAGAAAAAGTACCGCGCGTTTTCGCTCGGGAGGGCGTGCAAACTCTCGGCAACGTCCGGCGGGACCGGAACGTTGACCGCAACCCCCGTCTTCGCCCGATACAAAAAGATCTTGCCGTCATCGCTCAAACGCTCGCGTTCGAGCGTCACCGCATCTTGAATAGACAAACCCGACCACCGCATCAGCAACACCAAGGCTCGAAGACGATCAGCGCGGAAATGAAAATCGCGCCCGCCGCGCCACTCGCCATACGCATAGGTCGCGTCAACGATTCGCTGGAATTCGGTCTTCGGAAACCAGCCCGTCGGAAGTGAATTCGGTGCCGAGCGCTTCACTTTCATCGCAGGATTCTCGCTAAGCCACCCGTTTTGAATACAGAACGCGAAGAACCCCACCAGACGCGACAGCTTGCGGTTCGCCGTTAAACCATTGTTCTTCCAAGCAGCACGAAAATTGACCAACTCGGACGCCGCTAAATCGCGCAAGCGATTCAGGCCGCGGTGCTTCGCCCAGGGAAGAAGCTGCTTTTCAAAGAGGGTCTTCGACTGTTTCGTCGTTTCTTTAGAGAGATCGCGGCCACGTTCATCAGCCATGAAAACGGCGACGGCATCGGCAATGGTCGTCACTTTCGGCTGGGGCGGCTTCGCGGGATCGGAAGCATCCTCCAAAGAGCGCGCTTTCCGCTCCGCTTGTTCCCAGCTCCGAGTCTTTGCGGATTGTCGGACCCGCTTTCCGTCGACGTATCCGTCAATCCACTTCGGGCACCGGCAGCGCCGGTACTTGAGCTCATCCTTGTGAGCGCACTCGGGAGCGTGGCGTGAATAAACGAAAAGCATGGATGCCGATTCCCTTTGGGGTGATGGGCATCATTGTACCCACATGGGTACGATTTGGGTACATTTTCTTATGTACCCATCGTAGACTGGCATTTTTGTTGGGATTTATATGGTGGAGCTAGTCGGGATCGAACCGACGGCCTCGTCGTTGCGAACGACGCGCTCTCCCAGCTGAGCTATAGCCCCACGGGCGTGATGGTTTGCTGATTCGCCTACTCATTTTACCAGCGTTCGTCCTTCCATACCAAGACCTTCGCCAACTAAGGATTCGCACCACCCCGATACAGTCGACCGACCGAAGCAGAATGGACGCGCAAAGCGATTCTCCCAAAATAGGGTTCATCCGGAATCGCCGTCCGCGCGGTTACTGGTGTGGACAAACGGGCTAAAACTGTCTTGACGAACGCCCCCGCCACGCGTCTAAGCTAATATTGAGGCAGTGGGCTGGCTCAGAGTTTCCGAGAGATGTTTGCACAACTGAATGCCGGGAAATCAACGCGTCAGCGCGGAGTGCTGGCGGGCTCGCTCGCGCTGCACGGCCTGCTATTCGTCTGGCTACTACATACCTCGGAGCCTCGATTATTGACCCCTGCTTCCATTGCCCTCGGACATAACGGCAAAGTAGTCACGCAACTCTACTTCCCCTCCCAGTCACCTGACAACAGCACTACCAGTTCATCCGACCAAGCAAGCCAAGTCTATCGGCATCAGCGGCTGGGGCACGAGAAACTGATTTTGAAACAAAACTCCGCACTGGAGAAACTGTCCTTACCATGGCCACCGGTGTCTCCATCCTCAGCAGAAGACAACGAAAAGACGGCGACGCTCTCCAAGCTGGGCCATGGCGCGGCGGCAGGACTTCCCTACGGAAGTCTGCCCGGCGGTCCTGTGTATGGCAATGAGATTCGTCCGGCCCTGCCCATCGCGACTTCCGATCCCGTGGTCTTCCCATGGCAACGGCCTGAGTCTGAGGGTAAAGTCGTCATCGAAATCACGATCGATGAAAGAGGAGAAATCGTCCGCAAAACGGTACTGCAGAGCCTCGGCTCGATGATCGACAACCAGTGCCTGGCGGCCCTGGAGAACTGGCACTTCCGGCCGGCCACTCAAAATGGAGCTCCCATTCCTTCCAAGCAAGATGCGATTTTTCCCTTCAAAGCACGTGGTTAGGCAAGCCCGCGCATCGTTCCGGTCTTATTCCACAGCCGCTATAATCAATATGTGACCGAAAATGCAGTTCAGCAAGTCGCATCCGCGGATTTTCCCACACGCTGGGGCAAGTTCCGCATCTATGGTTTTCGCGCCGAATCGGATTCGGATGGAAATCGCCGCATTGAAGAAGCGGTCGCCCTGGTGATGGGCGACGTTCACTCGACTCCGCCGCTGGTGCGGGTTCACTCGCAATGCCTCACTGGCGACGTTTTTCATTCGCTGCGCTGCGACTGCCGCCAGCAGCTCGAGATGGCGCTCGCCATGATTCGCGACTTGGGTGCAGGTATCCTGATTTACGAACAGCAGGAAGGCCGCGGCATCGGGCTTATGGCCAAGTTGCAGGCGTATGAGTTGCAGGATTCCGGTCTGGATACCGTCGAAGCCAACGAGCGGCTGGGCTTCAAGGCCGATCAACGCGACTTTGCCCTGCCTGGCCAGATGCTCAAAGCGCTGGGAGTAACTCGAGTGCGCCTGCTTTCAAATAATCCCGACAAGGTCGAGGCTTTGCAGCGCGCCGGCGTCGAAGTCATAGAGCGTGTGCCGTGCGAAGTCGAGCCCAATCCGCACGCCGAAGAGTACCTTAAGACCAAAAAAGAAAAGCTTGGCCATTTATTCAGCTCGTGAGTCGCTTGCTCAAGCCTTAAGAATCCTCTCCAGAGCAGACCGGTTCTTCGCAGGCAGATCGCGCAGCACCGCCCGCGCCAGAGCAATGTACACCTCCCGACCTCCCAGAATTTTGCCCAAGACCTTGAGATGCTTCTCAACGGTCGCGACGTCGCCGCGTGCAATGGGACCGCTGAAAGATCCCGCGGCTCCGAATCGCGAATAGTTAGCCAGGGTGTGTGTGAGAATCGGCAGCATTCTCTCTCTGGCCGCCTTTCGGCTGACTCCGGCAGCAACCGCCACGCGCTCGCCCTCCGCCAGCAACGCAGTCAGCAGCGGCGAGGCGAACATTCCCCAGGCATGATACGCCCCCTTCTGTGCTTTGCGGACGGTGAACGGCTTCCCGCGCAGATCCAAAACGACCGCGCGGGCGACGCGCTCCGCTTTCCGATCTCCTTCGATCCCGAATGGAACTCCCGTCATTGGCGGACGCGAACCGCGCACAAATGTCATCAGCGGATGCACGGACGCGACCGCTGCCCCGCGCTTCCGCAGCACGGCAAGTTCGTCGCTGGTCAGAGCGCCGCTGGAGTGCAGCGCCACTCTGCCGCGCCAATCCGCCGCTCCCGCAAGGGAGTCTGCGGCGTGGGCAATCGCTCCATCGGGAACACAAAACCAAACGATGTCCGCCCAAATCTGCGCCCCATCGGCCGTCACGGCGGATGCTTCGACCTGTCGAGCCAGCCCCCGTGTTCGCCGCAAAGACGCCGTCCGCCCGCGTGAAATGATTTGTTCGATCACGTATCCCGCTTCGTGCAAGGAGACGGCCAGCGCACTGGCCAAATTCCCGGCACCAACCATTGCGATGCGCGGCTTCTTTCTTCCAGACATGCCCGGCAGCATAGCAGAAGCGGCCGCACGGCCCCGGGGTTGCCACATCAGTTTCCGCCGAAAACCGGACGCCACAAGTCGCATTCTCTGCCGTGTTTTATATTGTTCACATGTCCAAGTCTTCGCGCTCCAAGTCAACGTCGACTAAATCCGACAATGGGTCACATCACAAGGCGCGGTTGATCTCTTCCCGTACCGTGTATCGCGGGCCAGTCTTCTCGGTTACCACTGACGAAGTGCAGGAACCCGGAGGCGTCCGCGCGCGTCGCGATGTCATTCACCACAGCGGCTCGGTGGTAGTTCTCGCGGTCGATGAATCGAGCCGCACGCCGCGTGTCTTGCTGGAGCGCCAATATCGGCACGCCGCCAAGGCCTATCTGTGGGAGCTCCCCGCCGGGCGCATCGATCCCGGCGAAAGGGCTCTGCCCGCGGCCAAGCGTGAACTCCTCGAGGAAACCGGATACACCGCTGCCCACTGGCGTCGCATTCTCAACTTCTACGCCAGTCCCGGATTCGTCGCCGAAACGATGTCCGTGTACCTCGCCACCGGCCTTCGCGCCGGCCCAGCCCACCCGGAACCGGACGAAGTGATCCGCAAGAGCTTGGTTCCCTTGTCCAAGGCGGTTCGCATGGTGCTGAAGGGCACCATTCGCGACGCCAAAACCATCTCCTCGGTCCTGTGGCTCGATCACCAGATTCGCGGAGGTAGAAAGCTGGCAACGCTCGCCTAGGGACAGCCGACTCGGGAGCCTGCCCTGAGCGAAACCGAAGGCTCCGGCCCGCGACCCCGGCCCACACCGCCTCTCCTCCACTGGAGCCGGCAACCGTTTCGCCTTGACACTCCATCCCAATCGCTCCAAAATGCTTCGTATGCGGGCACGTCTTTGGGCCCCCCACTGAAAGACGTGCAGAAAGCGGGGGTACGTGGAACGTCTGAAAGGCACGGTGAAGTGGTTCAATAACGCAAAGGGATACGGGTTCATTGGGCGCGCGGATGGTCCCGACGTTTTTGTGCACTACAGCGCGATCACCTTCGAGGGCTACAAGAGCCTGCAGGAAGGCGATGCAGTGGAGTTCGAAATTACCGAAGGCCAAAAGGGACCACAGGCAGCCAACGTCACGAAGAGCGCTTGAATTGGTGGCTAGCTGATTGTCCGACGCTGCACGGGCCGTTCAGAAGAATCCGTGGCCGAACGCCTAGCCCTATTTTCAAAGCAATCCCGCTCCTGCCCGCCGTCCCCGCTGGCACTGCACAGCAATCTTGTTTAATCTTTATTCCGTGGACAACAAGTCGATCGCCAATATACTCTACGAAACCGCCGACCTGCTCGAAATCGACGGCCAGGATTCTTTCCGTATCCGCTCCTACCGCAATGCAGCTCAAGCCATCGAGAATCACACCGAGCAGATCAGAGACATCATCGGCGAACCGAAAAAGGTGCTGGCGATTCCCGGCATCGGCAAAGGAATGCTTGTAAACCTGCAGGAACTATTCAAGGACGGTACCCTCAGCGTCCAAGCCGACCTTCTCAAGAAATATCACCCTTCGATGCTGCAGTTGCTCAAGATCCAAGGCCTGGGACCGAAGACGATTGCGCTGATCTGGAGCGCCCACCAGGTATGCGACGTCGATGGTGTGGAAAAACTGGCGCGCGGAGGCAAGATTCGTGAACTGCCGCGCATGGGCGAGAAGCACGAACAAAAGCTGCTGAAGGCAATCGAAGACTACCGCCGAATCTCTGGCCGGTTTCGCATCGACGCTGCCGAAACCGAGGCGCAAAAGCTCACTGAGTATCTGGCGAAGTTTCCCGGCATCGATCGGATTACCCCCGCGGGCTCCCTGCGCCGCGGCCGTGAAACTGCCGGCGATCTGGACATTCTGGTCACGGGAACCGCGTGCTGCAGCGAAGCCGAACGCCAGCAGGCGGTGCAATATATTGCGAAATATCCCCCTCTCATGAGCATTATCGCGCAGGGCGATAACAAGATCAGCTTCCAGTTGCGCAGCGGCATGCAGGTGGATGTTCGCCTGCTTCCGCCAGAATCCTTTGGCGCGGCCATGCAGTACTTCACCGGATCAAAAGCCCACAACGTTGCCCTCCGCCAGCGCGCCCTCAAGATGGGTTACACCCTCAACGAGTACAGTCTGGCCGACCTCAAAACCGAAAAGCCTGTCGCAGGCAAAACTGAAGAAGAAATCTACGCCAAACTTAAACTTGATTACATCCCTCCTGAACTGCGCGAAAATCTCGGCGAGATCGATGCCGCCGAGAAACACACGCTGCCTGTCCTAATCACTTTGGATGATCTTCAAGGCGACGTACACATGCACACCGTCGAAACCGACGGCCGCAACACCATCGAAGAAATGGCCGAGGCCGCAATGGCGCGCGGCTACAAATACATCGCTATCACCGACCACTCCAAGAACCTGGCGTTTGCCAACGGCCTCGACGACAAGCGCGCGGTGGCTCACATTCAGAAGATTCGCGAAGCCAATCAACGCATCGATGGCATTACCATTTTCGCTGGAATCGAAGTGGACATTCTCGCCGATGGCGATCTCGATCTTTCCGATGATGTGCTCGCGCAGATGGATGTAGTTATCGCCAGCGTGCATTCCGTTTTCAATCAGGAACCGGCAAAGATGACCGAACGCCTGCTCAAAGCCGTCGCGAATCCAAATACTTCAATCATCGGCCATCCCACCGGCCGCCTGCAGCTTCGCCGCGACGCCTACCACTTCGACATGGATGCAGTCCTCACCGCGGCGGCAAAACAGAAAGTTGCAATGGAGCTGAACTCCTACCCCGACCGTCTCGATCTCAACGACGTCCACCTGCGCCAAGCCAAACAGCGCGGCGTGAAGATCGTGATCAACACCGACTCCCACCACACCTCTCACCTCGACAAAATCCGCTACGGCATTCTGCAGGCGCGCCGCGCCTGGCTTACCAAAGACGATGTTCTGAACACTCTGCCCGCACAACAATTTGCCAAGGCAATGAAGCACGCTTGGTGAGACCTTTGTCTCTTCGGTTCGCGGAAGATAGGGGGAGTCTACGCTCGCTTCCGGCGCGAATCGCGGTCGCGCGCCCATCGTCGGCGAGCGTAGAATCAGCAGGCGCAAAGGAGACTCATGTCTGACAAAGCTCCCGTTCCTCAGCCCGCACCACAGAATGCTCAGCACGGCCCCACCATTCACATCGGCGACGAATTCGGTACCGCCAAACGCAACCTGCCGCCGGCCAAGATCCTGCTGCTGGCCACGGCTGGAGTGCTGATCGTCGTGGGCATCGCAGCGTTTTTCCAGCGCGCAAAGCCGCAGGGTGCCGGATCGCTCGACAACGTGTCCGCGGTAGAAATCCCCGGCCAGAATGCGGTTCTCGCAGTCCTCACTTTCAGCTTGCGCAACTCCGGTGAGAAACCGCTCTGGGTGCACGGCATCCAAGGTAAGCTCGTCACATCAACTGGAGAATTAAGCAGCGACGCTGTTTCTGCTGTCGATTTCGATCGCTACTATCAGGCTTTTCCCACGCTTAAGACAAATGCTCAGCCAGCGCTTGCTCCAGAAGACAAGCTGCAGCCCGGCCAGGAAATCAAGCGAACCGTGATTGTCAGCTTCCCCGTTACGCTGGAAATGTTCAACCAGCGCCGCTCCGTGAGCGTCATCGTCCAGCCGTACGACCAGCCATTGCCTGTGGTGCTGACCAAATAACCAACGCTTGCGTCATACCCATCAGATGCGCTTTTATAGAGCGATGAATTCAACCCGACATATTCTCCAAACTGTCGCACTCCTCCTCGTATTTGTGCTCTTGGCCATTTGCGCTGGAGCCGCCGCACCCACCCCCCACAAGGACAAGTATTTCGTATATGTCGGTACCTACACTGAGGAAGGCAGCAAAAGTAAGGGGATTTATGCTTATCGCTTCGATTCTGAGAACGCGAAGCTAACCTCCATCGGCCTGGCGGCAGAGACGATTAACCCATCGTTCCTCGTCGTGCACCCGAACCATCGCTATCTGTACGCAGTTAATGAGGTCGGCAACTACAAAGGCCAGAAAAGTGGAGCGGTCAGCTCTTTCGCGATGGATCATGCAACCGGAAAACTAACATTGTTGAATCAAGTCGCGTCCGGAGGCGCCGATCCTTGCTACATCACGGTGGACAAAACTGGAAAGTACGTTCTGGTGGCAAACTACACCGGCGGCAGCATCGCGGTATTCCCAGTGCTTGAAGACGGCCGACTGGGTGAGGCTTCGGCCGTTGTGCAGCACACCGGCCACGGCACAAATCCGGAACGCCAGGAAGGGCCGCACGCTCACTCCATCGATTTATCGCCCGACAACCGCTTTGCCCTCGTGGACGATCTCGGCCTGGACGAAACGCTCGTCTACAAATTCGATAGAACCAAGGGCTCGCTCACTCTCAACGACCCGCCATATGCTAAGGCCGATCCGGGAGCGGGTCCCAGGCACCTCGCGCTCCATCCGAACGGCCGGTTCGCCTATGTGATCAAGGAAATGGGGTCGACGGTTTCTGTGTTTGCCTACGAACGTGCAGCCGGTCTCATAAATCCACTGCAGACGATTTCAACTCTCCCCAAAGGCTTTGCGGGACACAATGACGACGCCGAGATTGAGGTTCATCCTTCCGGCAAGTTCCTTTATGCTTCGAACCGTGGACAGGACAGCATTGCGGTATTCTCCATTGACGCGAAAAAAGGGACTTTAACGCCCGTCGAGTTTGCTCCCACCGGCGGCGCGACTCCCCGTAGCTTTGAGATTGATCCTTCAGGCAAGCTGCTATTTGCGGCCAACGAAAAATCAGACAATATCGTCGTCTTTGGCATCAATCGAGAAACCGGACGCCTTACGCCAACCGGCAAGGTTCTGGATGTAGCCGAGCCCGTCTGTGTGAAATTCGTGCCAATCGAGTGACCCGCCGGGATCATTTCTTTTGAATGAATCTTCGCCGCACGAGGTGAGTATTAGCGTCCGGCTTAATCTCATCGTATTTCAGGCAACTGATCGAGCCGTCGACTTCCAGAACAGCTAGAGCCACATCGCTGCACTGCCCTATGCCGTGCTCACGCACCGCACGCTGTAGTTCGTCCATGCTGACGTGCTCTCTCGCCATGTGCGCTTCGATGGGTTTCCCATCGTGAATGAGCAAGCTCGGCTCACCCTCAACCAAACGCCGGAATCCGCGATTGACGCCGGAGATACTCCCTACTAGATAGTTCAGCAACAATAGCGTTGAAGCCGCTACTACGCCGCCGATCAGCGAAGTGTCCGGCCCAGTCATGGCATTCTGCACAGAGTTGGAAAGAAGAAGCAGCAGCGTGAGGTCGAACGGCGTCATCTGTCCGACTTCGCGCTTACCGCTGAGACGCACCCCAATCAGCACTACAAGGTAGATCACTCCGGTGCGCAGCGCGATCTGCAGCGCCACATGCCCACCCGCCGGGAAAAGCACTCCGTTCAATTGGCAGTCACCGGTGTCGGCGCACTCTTCGGCGTGCTTAAGTAGCCCGCAGCTTTGTTCTTGTCCACGCTCCAAACCACCAACTCAAACAGAAGATGATCGCGTCCCGCATAGAACTGAATCGGTTCGGCGACGGTGCGGTCTCTCTTCTCGATGGTCTTGTCATCGGAGGTTACATTCACCGTGAACTTGCCGTGCTTCGAGTCGGTCTTCTTGAGCTGAAGACTCACCGTAGCCACCGCTTGCGGCTTCGCTCCCCTCAGCAGGGTGAACTCGTAATAGTTGCGGTCGCCTCTATGTTTGAGGGTCTCCAGATCGCCGCGAGTAGTCGCGATCAATCCGCTCTGCACGCCCAAGTCGCCCACCGTAGTCTGCAGCCTCGCCTTGGTGGCTTCCAGGTCAGCCTTGGTGGAAGCAACTTCGGTCTTGACGCCACCCACGTCAGTCTTGACCCCGGACACCTCCCCGCTTACCTGCCCAAGCTGCGCTTTCTCTTCGTTCGTTTCTTTCTCCAGGCGGGATTCTGTGGCCTTCTGTTGCGCTTGAAGCTCAGCTGCACGCTGAGCCAACTCCTTCTTCGTAAGACCCACCTGATGAGCCAGCGCATCCTCGGAGGCTTCCGCGGTCTGCATTCTGCTCTTCAGTTCCGCCACTTGCGACTGGCTGTCGCTCAAATCCTTGGTCAATTTATCGACGTGTTGTTGCGTGCTCACATACCCATAGACCGCCCCCGCAACAACGATGATCGCCAGGAAAAGCAGAATCCACTTTCCTGTGTTTGACTGATGTTCAGTATGTTCCATAGGTATCTGTTCGCCTTCTTCCGCCATGGTTCCTCCCAGAATTAACCGCCCTTGATCGTTGGGTTCCCTCAATTGTTTAGCACAAGGCCAGTACTGTCAATTAGTTCATAGGATGCAAGGTAGGTACGGCCTGTGATAATACGCTACTGATTCATTCATTAGCCCGAAATGAAGAGACGAGGAAAAAGACGAGGATCTGCCACCGGCGCTAACGGCGGAGCGTCAGGGCTTCCCGCAGAAGGGCTTCGGGATCGCGATGGATGGCGCCTGCTTCTGCTCCAACCAGTTTTTCTGCTTTCTTGCTGTCATCGGCCAGCAATTGGCGCTGCGACGCGTCCGGCAAGAAATCCTGCATGCTGCTCGATTTCACGAAGCAGGCATAAACCAGCCGTTCAGGAAACCCGGCGGTGTTCAGAAAGCGGCCATAAGCAAACCAATCCTCGGCAGTCGAGGTCCCGTCGGCAATCGATTCATCCAACTGCAAAGCGTGCTGATAGAGCGGTAGCGCCTCCGCCGTTTTACCGGTTTCCCCTTGAATCGCCGCTTCGTTCACGTTGGCCATGCTTTCCAGCTTGGTTTGTTTGGTCTGAGCCGCAATCTTTGCCGCCAACTGGTAAGACTGAATAGCCTGTGCCGTCTGCGACGCTCGTGCCTGGCAATCTGCCATGCGCAGCGCAATCGCAATGACCTTCTCCGGCTCCGGACGTTTTTCCGCCGGCTGCTGGGCGATTCTGCCCAGAAATGCCTTGTAATGCAAAGCTGCATCCCCTGCCTTGCCTTCGCGATCGAGTTCGTTTGCAAGATAAAGCTGCGCGAGCATCTGTCCAGGATCGATGGCAATCGCCCGCTTCCAGCTCTCCACCGCCAGATCCGGATGACCGCGACGCAGTGCCAGCAGCCCGCGATCCATTAGAAGATTCGTGTCCCTCGGAGTGTAGAGGAGCGACGCCTCAGTCAGGTCGAAAGCTTCATCGAAGCGCTTATGTTCAACCAAAAAGCGCAGCAGAGCCTGCCGTGGCGCAGGATCGGCCGGATTCGACTGTATCGCCTTTTTCCACGCGGCTTCGGCTTGTTGGGGATGGCCATCCTCCAGCTCTCGATGCGCTAGGCGCGTCTGCAAGGAACTGTCAAACGAGTCGAGCAACACAGCCCGCTGCAGATCGCTCACATTTTCAGAGTGGAGCGCGAGGTAGTGGCGCGCCTGGTCAACCGTCCCCCAGGCAAGAAGCAGCAACGCGGCCACAACCCGTAGACCATGGGCACGCGCAGTACTTCCTGAAATCCACTCCCATGCCGCTGCGAACCCGCCTCCCGCCTCAGAGACAACACCAGCCAGGCGATCTCGCGAATTAAGCAGCAGTGATGCGATGCGGCCATCCCGGAGCTTCCAAATTGCGCCGTCAAGTATGAAATGGTGAAGGTTCACGAGTGCAGTGAAGATGAGAAAGCTCGCACTGAAATCGTGGTGGAACACCCGACTGGCCAGCCATGGTCCGGGAACGAACAGTGCGATTCCTCCAGCCACCAGCACTCCGAAATAAGCCCAGGGACGCCAGCTTCGACCCACGGCTTCCGATGCCTCCCGTCGCGCATAGTAACTCGTGATCCAAAGGTATTGCGCCGAGTGCATCACCGCCAGCACGCCGGAACTATAGCGGCTTTGCGGGATCTCCATCCCTTTAGGGAAGATCAGCGACATCGCTGTCGGCAGCAGGAACCAGAGAAACTGCGATGAGAATAACGTCAGGCATGGCACCAGTTTTCGCCATCCGATAGCCCGTACCAGCCCTGACAGACTAAAGACCGAGAGTGCCAGAAAAGCTGTGCCCAACCCGACCTGTCCCCATCGGGCCACTAGCAACGGAATTCCGAGAGAAATAAACAAGGGGTCCGGGGAAGGTCCCGAATGGAAGCCTAGGAAAAGCACAAAATAAGACGTGATAAAGGCGCCGTAAAGCGCGCGGCGTTCTGTCTTACTGGGGCTCGCGCCGGCTCGGCGGGCGAACATCATAAACAAACCGTAATTCTGTCCGCTGTAATGCCAGGGACTCCAGGTCAAATAAAGAGTGAAGATAAACGGAAGAATGCCCAGCCAGAAGTGCGAGAGTAATACCGTCAGCAGAATCAACCCCGTCGTATATACGGTGAAGATTCGATACTTCTGAAAATCCTCGGGACGACGATAGGCCCGGTAAATCGTCGCCATGTAGTGCGGATAGTTGAAGAAGAGCGCCAAAGCATAAAAGGCGACCGACCAGGCCCGCGTGCTGGAAGCGATGGAAAAATACGAAAGCAGCAAGAGCGGAGCCGACCACGCGCTGCAACCCACCACCAGATCAAGCCACGGCCCATAGAGCCAGACCGATGCGGCCGCCGCACTGTGCGCTTCTTTCGTACTCGACTTCGATATAGCCTTCGCCACGAACCCCTTCCATCGCCGTAGGAAGGCGACGCTCGCGCTTCCCTGTTTTTCTGCGGGTTTGAACGGATTATAGGTGGCTGGAGGCGTGGATCGTATAACAAGAGGTATGCCGGAAGGGTCACGAAAGTAACACCCTCGATGAATCAACCGGCAAGCCTTGTCTCCCAATTTGCGCCGCCAAGAAATGCTTCCCAGCTCGATGAGTCTTCTACAATGCGGGAATGAAGAATTGGGATGTAATCGTCATCGGTGGCGGCATCATAGGCCTCTCGCTCGCGATTGAACTCCGCAAGAAAGGTGCAAGTGTCCTGGTCGTCGAACGTGGCGAGCCCGGTCGGGAAGCCTCGTCTGCCGCAGGCGGCATGCTGGTGGATTGCCTCTTTGAAACGCCCGGCGCTCTACAACCGCTCGCCACAGTCAGTGCCCGCATGTACCCGGAGTTTGTGCGTGAGTTGGAGGTGGAATCCCACATGAAAGTTGATCTGAGGGATCAGGGTACGATTCTCCTTCTGTCTTCCAAACATATTCGCCATCCGGAGCTGCAGGCCGCAGCCTTGTATCCAGCAGAGCTGAGCGAGTTGGAGCCAGCCATGGTGAAGCTGACTCTTGATCAGAAATTCGATCTCAACGAGAGTAGCCTCGACCCAGAAGAAATCGCGATGGCTCCTGATGCAACGCATCCGACGTTCCACTATATTAAGGAGCGCAGCGTCGATCCACGAGCGCTCACCGCCGCAGCGCTCAAAGCCGCCAAACATCACGACGTTGATTTTTCCTCCGCCGATCCGGTTACCGCCGTGAATCAAGCCGACGGCCGCGTCGTGGGCGTTACCACAACCAAGACGTCGTTCCAAGCGCCGAAAGTCATCAATTGCGCCGGGGCATGGTCCGGACAGATCGCGCCCCACGCCTTCCCCACCCGCCCGGTCAAAGGACAAATGCTGTGCCTGATCGCGCCGTCGCGCACATTGCTGAAACACGTGATTCGCGCGCCCCAGGTTTACCTGATCCCGCGCAGCGACGGACGGATCATTGTCGGGACCACGGTAGAAGAAGCGGGATTCGACAAGCGCACTGACGTCGGCACGATTCAGCGCCTGCACCGCGCTGCCGTTGCATTGGTCCCAGAACTGCGGAACGCGAAGATTCTCGAAGACTGGGCCGGCCTGCGACCCGGAACTCCTGACTGCTTGCCGATTCTCGGCCCCACCGCCACGCCCGGCTACTACGTTGCGACCGGCCATTTTCGTGACGGCATTCTCCTCGCCCCCATCACCGCGCAGGTCATGGCGGAAGTCATCACAGACGCGAGCTGCAAGTACGACCTCAACCCATTTTCCCCAGCCAGGTTCGCCAACTAGCTGCGAGGCCTTGCCCATGTGGGGACAGCCGCCCCTTCGACTTCGCTCAGGGCAGGCCTCGGCTATCCGCCGAGCGCAGCGAGGCCTTTTGGCACGAAACCGGCGAAGTCCTTCTGCTTCCTTCGGGTATACTGGGACGTTTTCTCAACTCCATCATTCCGCAGTGTTGCGCATTAGAAAGGACCAGCTCATGGCTTCCCCCGCAGTCGATTTTGCCCGCAATAATCAGCAGCGCTTCCTCAGCGAACTCAAAGATCTTCTTCGCATTCCCAGCGTCAGCACGCTTGAAGAGCACAAGCCTGACGTTCAAAAAGCCGCCGACTTCGTTGCCAATGAACTACGCCGCATCGGCTTGGAAAACGTCGAGGTCATCCCCACCAAGGGCCATCCCCTCATCTATGCCGACTGGCTGCACGCCTCAGGCAAGCCCACAGTGCTCTGCTACGCGCATTACGACGTGCAACCGCCCGACCCTCTCGATGAATGGAAGACGCCGCCTTTCGAGCCCACCGAGCGCAATAACAACATTTACGCCCGCGGCGCAGTCGACGACAAAGGCCAGCTCTGGATGGAAGTAAAGGCCCTCGAATCGCTGCTGAAATCACGTAACGGCACTCTGCCGATCAACGTCAAAGTCATCTTCGAAGGTGAAGAAGAAGTCGGCGGTGAGTCCATCGCCGAATATGTCCGCAAGCAGAAAGCCAAGCTGAAGGCCGATTTCGCGCTGGTCTGCGACACCGAGCTCTTTGCACCGAACCTGCCCACGCTTTGCGTCGGCCTGCGTGGCCTGGTCTATACCGAAATCGAAGCCGTCGGAGCCAAGGTCGACTTGCACTCCGGCGTCTACGGCGGCGCTGCTCCCAATCCTTTCTTCGCTCTCATCGAAATCATCAGCAAGCTGAAAGATGCGAAAGGCCACGTCTTGATCCCCGGCTTCTACAAGGACGTGAAGGCCCCCAGCAAAGACGAACTCAAAGCCTGGAAGCACCTGCCTTTCAACGAAGAGCACTACCGCAAGACTGAAGTCGGCTCCAAAGTTCTGACAGGCGAGCCGGGCTACTCAGTTCTGTATCGCACCTGGGCGCGACCCACGCTCGAGGTCCACGGCATGCCCGGCGGATTCATCGCGGCTGGCGCCAAGACCGTGATCCCCGCGAAAGCCGCAGCCAAGGTTTCCATGCGCCTTGTGCCCAATCAGGACCCCGACGACATTCTCAAGAGGTACACGAACTTCGTGAAAAAGCTCACGCCCAAGGGCATCGAGACGAAAATCAAAGTACACAGCAAAGGCCCGGCCTGCGTCGTCGGCACCGATAATCCCTACATTAAGGCCGCTACGGAAGCGCTGCACGATACCTTCAAGAAAGAAACCGTGTTTATCCGCAGTGGCGGGTCCATCCCAATCGTCAACGACTTCTACCAGGGTTTGAAGATTCCCAGCGTGATGATGGGCTTCGGCTTGCCCGACGACAACCTGCACGCGCCTAACGAAAAGTTCCACATCCCTAACTTCCACCACGGCATCGAAACCATCTGCCTATTCTTCGAGAAGCTCGGAGGAAAATAGAGGCCGGAACAACCTCGAAGGGACAGCCGACTCGGCTGTCCTCGAACACTCGATTTTTTCCCCTGGCGTGCATAGCGGTTGGACACCATCGCTGATGAACATACTTGATCTCGTTGTCGGCAAACCGATCCGCACCAGCGACGAACGAGCCGAGCAGATTGGACCTACACAGGGCATCCCGATCTTTGGCCTCGATGCGCTTAGCTCGGCTGCTTACGGCCCAGAAGCCGCCCTCAGCCTTCTGATTCCGCTTGGCCTGCTTGGCGTTCGCTATGTCGTTCCCATCAGCGCGGCCATCATCACGTTGCTTGTGATCGTCTACTTCTCCTATCGCCAGACCATCGCCGCTTACCCCTCGGGCGGTGGATCCTACACCGTGGCTCGTTTCAATCTTGGGGCACCTGCCGGTCTGCTGGCTGCGGCCGCGCTCCTCGCCGATTACATTTTGACGGCCGCAGTGGGCATTTCCGCGGGAGTCGGCGCTTTGATCTCGGCGGTTCCGTCGTTACTGCCGCACACCGTTTCTCTGTGCGTGGGCATTCTGATCGTCATCACCATCCTCAATCTCCGCGGAGTGCGCGAAGCTGGCACCGCTTTCGCGGTCCCTACGTATCTTTTTGTTGGCACACTTCTCATCACCATCGTCGCAGGCATTGTTCGCGTGCTCCTCAGCGGCGGGCATCCCACACCGGCGGTTGCTCTTCCGCCTCCGCCGCCAATAACGGAAGCCGTCGGCTACTGGCTGCTGCTGAAGGTTTTTGCGAGCGGTTGCACGGCGTTAACTGGCGTGGAAGCTGTGAGCAATGGCGTTAAAGCTTTCAAAGAGCCCACAGTCAAGAACGCTCAACGCACGCTCACCGTGATTATTTTTCTACTGGCGGTGCTGCTGGCGGGAATCTCTTATCTCGTAAAGAGTTACAGAATCGCCGCCACCGATCCGGGCCAGCCCGGTTATCAGAGCGTTCTCTCCATGCTTACTGCCGCGGTTTTTGGCAAAAGCTTTTTTTATTATCTGACCATCGGCTCAATCCTTGTCGTTCTCTCTCTGTCCGCGAACACCGCCTTTGCCGATTTTCCGCGCCTCTGCCGCGCCATCGCGCAAAACAATTACCTACCGCACGTCTTCGGTTACCGCGGGCGGCGGCTCGTATACACCTATGGCATCGTTGTGCTGGCGGTGCTTTGCGGAGGCGTTCTCATTCTTTTCGGCGGCGTCACCGACCGGCTTATTCCGCTGTATGCCGTCGGCGCTTTTCTAGCCTTCACACTTTCCCAGGCGGGTATGGTCATGCACTGGCGGAAGAATCGCGGTCCACACTGGTTGAAGAGCGCGCTGGTGAATGGACTCGGCGCTCTCGTCACCGGCATTACAACCGCCGTTGTGCTGGTCGCGAAATTTCTGGAAGGCGCCTGGATAACGCTGCTTTTCATTCCCCTGACGATTTTTCTCTTCACCCTTGTCCGCCGTCACTACCACCACGTGAAGCTGCTGACCACCTGCAAGGTTCCCGTCGACGCGGAAGGTCTCAGCCAGCATCCAATTGCGGTCATTGCCATCGACCGCTGGAGCAACATCACCCGCCAGGGAATTGAATTCGCCGCCCGGCTTTCCCCGGAAGTGATCGCCTTGCACGTGGAGCCCAACGAGCATTCAGAATTACTTCAGGACGACTGGGAACACTACGTTGAGAAACCCTTTCGCGCGGCGGGCAAGGAACCGCCGCAGCTTCACACCCTGCCTTCGCCCTACCGCTTTGTCATTATTCCTATCGTTCAGTTTGTTCTCGACCTTTCGAAAAAACATCCCACTCGCAGCATCGTCGTGGTCATCCCCGAGCTGGTGGAGGACAAATGGTATGAATATTTTCTCCACAATCAGCGTGGCCGCCTACTGGAATGGGTACTGCTCGCCCGTGGCAATGAACACATCTTCACGGTAAGTGCGCCCTGGTACATCGGGGAGCAAAGCTGATTCCTTCCCCTAATCGATTGGAATCGTCGGGTCCGTTTCTAAATCCGTTCACCCCCTGAGATGCCGGCGACAGCTGGTCACAGGGGCGATTGGATACGAGGGAGTCGGTCCCGTCGGTTACGACGAGGCCATGTACGGGGAAATCAGCGGGAACACGATCTATAACATCAGCGGAATTAACAATGCGGGTGAGGGCAAGTCCTACGACGCCGACGGTGTTTATTGCGACGGATGCGGATACGTCACCATCGAGCGGAACCTGATCTACAGCGTCGACTACGGGATCGCGAACACAAAATTTGCCAGAGCAACGGCACCGAGTGGTCTGGCCCAAACGACACTGGAACCGCTGGCACCGGCACCTCCCCATGTAACGGAAGATACGCGACAGTGCGCAACAACGTAGTCTACGACTCGACTGCCTGCGGTATTTCCATCGGAGGTTATGCGGCCAGCGTAGGCGGCAGCGCCAACGTCGTCATCGTCAACAACACGCTGTACAACAACAGTACCAAGAGCCAGTCCGGCGAATTCCAGATCCAGTACCATCAGGGCAGCGGGCAAGGAAACTACTTCGAAAACAACATCGTTTATGCCGGCGCCTACAATGTGTGGCTCTACAGCTTCGTTGCCGCTTCCACAACCTACCCTGCCCCGCCGGCGACGCTCAATTGGAACGTGTGGTACTCCACCAAAGTGCCACGTGCCGGAGCCTGCGGACTATCGCGCCGCCTTCTTTTCCAGCGCGACCGGACGCGCGCTGCGCGGCGGGCGTTTCGCGCCATCCCGCAACTGCCGAACATCAATCTTGAGTTCGTTGATGGTCCGGCTCAAAGTGTTTCGGTGCATGTTGAGCTCGCGCGCGGTACGGCACTGGTTGCCTTTGTTTTCTTGCAGGACGGTGAGGATAAATCGCTTCTTAAACTCACGCACGCCCTCGGAATAAAGAATGTTGCTTCTGTACATCTGCAGGATGAGCGCTTCCAGTTGATCTTTCACGGTAGGTCTCTCTCTTAGTTGAATGTCTTGGTTTTACTTGTTTGCCGCCCCTACAGCATTTATTTCGACCCGGCAGACGGAGTCCCGGTTAGATCCCTCGGGGCGCGGTGCAGGAAATCCAGTCCTTCGTAAAACCGTGCCCGCAGCTCCGACGGCGCCACCCAAATCGCAGCTCTTCCCGCCACCAGGAAATACGGCGCCAGTTCCGACTTCTCCAGCATCTTCGAGGTCGGCGTGAAAGCGGTCATTCCCATCAGGACCACAGACACCACCAGCGCACCCTTCACCACGCCCAACAACGCACCCAGAAAGCGGTCGAAACCGCTCAAGCCGGCCGCCTTCATCAGCTTGCGCGCGATTCTGCCCGCAATGCTGAACAAGAGCAAAATTGCAAAAAAAATGATGAGAAAACCGAAAATCTGGGCCAGCAATTCCGACTTCAAGAAAGACAGCAGCCATTCGGCAAGTCTCTGATACTGCCAAGCGGCGACCACGTAACCGACTACGAGTCCGGCCATGCTCAAGGCTTCAGCGAAGAATCCGTGCATGGCTGCCAAGAGTACGTTCAGCAGCACGACAATGACAATCAGCCAGTCTGCCGCAGTCATAGTACTCTCTCGCGGGCTGTTGTCCAGAGGACCACCCTCCAGTCGCGCACCCCGCGCCTATACATCCAGTTTGTGCCCCGTAATCTGAAGGTAGGCGTCAAGATACTTTTCGCTGGTCCGGAGTGCAACCTCGGAAGGCAGCGCCGGCGCGGGCGGCTGTTTGTTCCAACGAATCTCCTCCAGGTAATCGCGCACGTATTGCTTGTCGTGGGACTCCTGCGGGCGTCCCGGCGCGTATTTATCGTCAGGCCAGAAGCGGGATGAATCCGGCGTGAGCACCTCATCCGCCAGCGTGATGCCTTCCGCCGTGCGTCCAAATTCGAATTTAGTGTCGGCGATGATGATGCCGCGCTGGCGGGCATAATCCGCCGCTTTCTTGTAGACGCGCAGCGTGATCTCGCGCAGGTGGCTGGCGTTCTCCGTGCCCACGATTTCGCACATCTGCGCGAACGAAATATTTTCATCGTGGCCGTTAACAGCCTTGGTGGACGGAGTGAAGATGGGCTCGGGGAACGCCTCGGACTCCCGCAATCCCGTCGGCAGGTCGATGCCGCAGACCTTCCCCGTCGTCTTGTACTCCTTCCAGGCAGAACCTGAAATATAGCCGCGCACGACACACTCCACGGGAAACATTTGGGCACGCCGCACCAGCATCGATCGTCCACGCAACTGATCGGCGTATTTCTGCAGTGCCTGCGGATAGCGCTCCACATCGGCCGTGATGAGGTGGTTGGGAACGATGTCAGAAAGGAAGTCGAACCAGAATAGCGAAATCTGGCTCAGGACGCGGCCTTTCTGAGGGATGCCGGTGGCGAGCACATAATCGAAGGCGGAAATACGGTCGGTGGCGACGAACAGCAGGCGTTCGTCGTCTAGCTGGTAAACGTCGCGCACCTTTCCGCTGGCGTGCAGATGTAGATCTGGAAAATCTGTTTGTAGGAGTACGGGATCGAGAACTTTAGGGCTCATGTTTGAAATTTTACAGGCAAGCAGCGAGGCCGTATTTTAGACCGTAAGAAATTTTTGTCAACGGTAGAGATCACAAGGCGCACGCAGGTCCGTATCCTATTGAACGGGAATGCATTGGCGGCGGAGAGCATCGCGAGAACTGGAATCAGCAGCCCGTTTCCAGCAGATCGTTGTGGAAAAGCTGAGGATGAGGGTGGATATCGTGGCTTACGGTTGAAGCACCGTCGTCGTGAGAACACATGTCCGCGTATACTATTTAGGCCGAAACCATACTTGCCCCGTATGGTCCAGCGAACCTGGCCTATTCGTTGCTGACGATGGCGGGCTTGCTGTCCCTGGTTGCTGTAACCGTAGTGATAGTCATCTCGGCCGAAGGGCTAGGAAGGGAAGTGACAAATGCCATCGTGACCATGCAACATATTTGCCACGTCACCAGGGGCAGTTTTCTAGGCCCAGCCTACTGATGAGTCCGCGTAACCCGGACGAAAAATCAGCCCCGCCTCGACATCCAGCCTTACCTCGCTACGCCGCTCCGAACCTTACCGACACCAGCTTCGATACTCCCGGCTCCTGCATGGTCACGCCGTAGAGCACCGGCGCGATGCTCATCGTTTTCTTACTGTGCGTGATGAGCACGAACTGGGTCTTGATGCTCATCTCTTTCACAAGTTCGGTGAAGCGGCCGATGTTGGCCTCATCCAGAGGCGCGTCGACTTCGTCGAGGATGCAGAACGGGCTGGGTGTGTACTGGAAGATGCCGACCAGCAGCGCGAGCGCGGTCAGCGCCTTCTCGCCGCCGGAGAGCAGCAACACGCTCTGCAGGCGCTTGCCGGGCGGGGACGCAACCACGTCGATGCCGCTTTCCGTGCTGTTTTCCTCGTCGGTCAGCTTCATGAACGCATGGCCGCCGCCGAAGAGCTTCTTAAAGGTGAGACCGAAGTTCTCATTGATCCTGGCGAAAGCTTCCTGGAATTTCTGGCGCGAGACTTCGTCGATCTCGCGGATGGTGGCGGTGGTGTTCTCGATGGAGGAGATCAGGTCTTTCCGCTGGGCCTCGAGGAACGTGTGGCGCTCGGCGGTCTCGCGGTACTCTTCGAGCGCCATCATGTTCACTGGGCCCATGGCTTCGAGTTTGGTGCGCATCTCACGATACGATTGATCGTAGGCCGCGAGCTCGTCGCCGGCGACGAGTGCGAGAGTGGTGTCTGCGAGCAAAGCCGGACGTTCAATTCCGAGTTCGTTCAGGCAAGCGTCGGCCATGTACATGGCGTCAGCTTGCAATTTTGCGGCAGCTGCCTGGAGCTCACCCCGGCGGTCGCGGGCCTGGTCGAGAAGTTGGCGCGCGCCGCGCAAGAGTTCGTCGATCTCGGCGAGGCGGGCGCGGAGCTGATCCTTCTCGAATTGTAGCAACCCCTCCCTTGCCTGCCCCGCGTTGCGCTCGGCCTCAAAGTCGGCGGCCTGTTGCTCGAGTTGGAGATTCTCGGCTTCGCGCTGCAGCTTTTCTGCAGCGGCAGCTTCGATTTGCGATGCGAGGGCGTGGAGGCGCTCGCTCATTTCACTGAACAAAGAATCGATGCGTCCGAGCACGGCGGCGGCGGAGCGATGTCGCTCCTCCAGTGCAGCGACCCGGGCCACGCGCTGCGAGCTGGTCTGGGCCGCATCTTCGCGACGCTGACGCAGCGTGCCGAAAGATTCTTGGGCGGTCGAGATTTGCTGCTCGAGTTGGATGCGAGTCTGTTCCAGGGCGCTTACCTCCCCCTGCCGCGCCGTGATGGTCGATTCCTGCTCGGCGCGCTCTGCAGCAAGCCGTTGCAATTCAACCTGCGCAATGCTCAGGCGCTCGTTAACCCGGGCCACCTCTGAATCGAGCTGCTGCAGCATGTGGCCCGAGGTCATCGACTGATGTTCAGCCTCTCGTTTTTCGCCATCGAGGCGTTCCAGCAGGGAAATAAAGTCTTTGATTTCTCTGCCGAGGGTGAGCACGCGCATCTCTTCTTCCCGCAGCGCGCGCTCCAGATCTTCGAGTTGACGGAGGACTTCGCGTAGTTCGCGCTTCATCGAAAGCGGGCCTTCGGCGCGCTGCTTGCCGCCAGTGACCGTCACGTTGTGGAAGCACTCGCCGGATTGCGAGAGGAAGAATGCGTCAGGATTCTCCAGCGCGAGCCCGCGCGCAGTGTCGGACCCCGGAACGATGTAGCCGTCCCGAAGCTTCGGGAGAATCACCTCCAGCGACTTTCCGAAGCCGTTGAGAACACGGATGGTGTGCTTCAACGGCACGATCGACGCGGTCGGCGGAGCACAGTGAGCGGATTCGTCGAGGACGAAGGAGAACTTGGCCTGCGAGTCTTCGGGATGAACCAGAAACGTGGCGCGGCCGTCGACGTCGCTGCGCAGCAGGCGGAGGCCTTCGTCGGCAGCGTCCCAGGATTTGACCACGATGTAGTTCAATTCGTCACGGAGAAAATCTTCCACCACGCGCTCGAAGCGCGGCTCGACTTCAAGAAAATCCGCAAGCACGCCAACCGGGGCGAGACCGCTCTGCATCACACCCGACTGGAAAAGGCGGCGAACCGATTCCGTGGAATATCCGTGCTCGGCGATCACCGCCTCGAGAGATCCCTTTTTCCCGAGCGCAGTTGCGAACTCGGCGCGAAGCAGGTCGAGATGAGTTTTGGCTTTGGTTTCTTCGAGGCGTTTGGTTTCGATAAGACGGCGAAGCTGGCTGATCTCTTCTGTGATTCCCGACACCCGCTGCGTCACCGTTTCGAACTCGAGGGCAAGTTGACCGCGCTGGCCGCCGAAGGCTTCCACCTGGAGGCTGGCGTTGGCGATTTCAGTTCGCAAACGCCAGGCTTCGCGATCCGCTCCAGCGAGGCGTTCTTCGGCCTGCGTCAGTTGGTTGCGCAGGCGAGAGATCGACGACACGGTGTCAAAAATGGCGACACGCGACTCTTCCTGCTGGCGTTCGAGTTCCTCTAGCGCTGCGGCTGCGGCTGCGGATTCTTGTTGGGATAACGCAAGTTCGTACTGGGCTGCCGCCAGATCGGCGGCGGCGGATTCGAGCACTTGCCGGTTGGAATCGCGCTCGTCTTCGAGCGCGGTCACGCGGTGGCGAGCCTGGGCCAGTTCAGCTTCGGCGGAAGCGGAACGAACCAGGAGCTCGGCGCAGCGTTCTTCGTTATGCCGGCGGCGGGCCTGAGCGCGATCGATTTCCAAATCGAGCTGGCTCAGGCGGTCGCGATTTTCGCGCAGTTCCGTCTCGATCGCGTAGCTGCGTTCGGTACCTTCCCTGTGCTCGGCATCGAGTTGCTGCACCGCTTCGATGCGATGCTGCATGTCCTCGGCGAGCGCGTTGAGCTGGGCGTCGAGCTCGGCGCTCTCGTGCTCGATGGCGGCGAACTTGCTGGCCAGCACCACGCGTAGCTGGGCGCGCATCTCGTCGCGCAGCTTGGCATAGCGTTCGGCCTTCGAAGCTTGGCGCTTCAGCGAATTCATCTGCCGCGTAACTTCTTCGAAAATATCGTTGATGCGGGCAAGGTTCAGCTTGGCGTCTTCTAGGCGCGCTTCGGCGAGGCGCTTCTTGGTCTTGAACTTTGTGATTCCGGCGGCCTCTTCGAGGATGGCGCGGCGATCGGTGGGACGGCTGCTGAGAATCTGGCCGATGCGTCCCTGCTCGATGAGGGCGTAGGTCTCCGGTCCGAGGCCGGTGCCCATGAAAAGTTCCTGAATGTCGCGCAGGCGGCACAGTTTTCCATTCAACAAGTATTCGCTATCGCCGGAGCGGAATAAGCGACGCGTGACTACGATTTCGCCCGCGTGGAACTGCTGCTGATTAAATTTTCTGCGGCGGATCTTGAGTACCACCTGCGTGGCGCCGCTCACAGCGGCGGACGTCGCCACCGGGGCAACCGCGTGCACAGGCAATGCGAACACCGGCTCATCGTCAGGAAAAGCTACAGCGAGCATGCCAATTTTCGAGCGCGGGATTTCTACCTCTTCGGTTTTACCGGGCTGGGCATCTTCCACGGCGCGCTCGGTTGCTTCGGCAGCGCTGGCGCGGATCGCAGCTTCATCCCAGTCGTCGGCTGGACGTCGCAAAGCTTCGACGCTGACCGGCAGTTCATCCTGAATGTCGATCTCGGTGGACGCGTCGGCATCAGCACCGGGATACTCTTCGGGATCGATCAGCGTCAGCGAGACCTCAGCCATGCCGGTGGGTTTCCGGTCGCGCGTGCCGGCAAAAATCACATCTTCCATGCGCGATCCGCGCAGGGTCTTGGCCGACTGCTCGCCCAGCACCCAGGAGATGGCGTCCGCAATATTGGACTTGCCGCAGCCGTTCGGCCCGATGATGGCGGCAATACCGTCCCCGTGAAACTTGAGGTCGGTGCGGTCGCAAAACGATTTGAAGCCGAGAATCTGAAGCCGCTTCAGTTTAAGCAACGTAAACTCCTTGGAAAAGCAGTGGCCTGTGGCCAGTTATCAGTGGCCAGTTCCCAGTTACGGTGCGTGCAGGCCTGTTTACCAAACGGATACCTTTGCCTTCGGCAAAATGCTCGTTCAGTTCAACTCCGTCCCAAGCCGGATTGGACGGGCACGAATTAGAGCTACTGTAACGGTGAAATTGGGGCGGGGTCAAGCAATATAACACTATATATTGTATGGCCTTAAGAGCGAGCGCGTTGGGTTGCACATGCATTGCAGCACTTGAGCATTTTACGGGTGAGGGAAGGAAGGGGCGGGAGAATCGCGAGAGCGACTATGACTGTAACGCCGCCCTAGAGCAAAATCAAGAGTCACAACCGAAGAGGTCCGCCGATTCCAGCCGCCGGAATCTCTTCCGATGGAGATAGAGAATGAGCGCTCCTGAAGATCCTAAGCCACCGAGTTTCTCTCTCATGCCGTTGTTCATCCTGATTGGCGCATTAGTGGCGGGAATGGGTGCATCGCTCTTCGTAACCGGATGGAGACTGCGAGTCTTTAGAGTCGTGGCCAACGAGAGCTTGTTGCCAAAGATTCAGCTTTGGCTGACGATCATCATGGCCCAGTCGGCTTTGTGGGTTGTGTGCAGCTTCTATCTTGCGGCAACCTTTCGACGCCTGAAGACCACCGCAGTTTCTCCTCTCCGGCACATGCGGGCGGCTAGCCTAACCTTGCTGCCAACCGGCATCGTACTCATTTTTTTAGGCGCTAAACAGTATTTCCTTACCGCGCCGTTGCCGCCAGCAACACTCGGAGAGTACACGATCTCCAACCTGCCGATATTTGGTGGTATCGGAATGCTGGTGGCGGGCTGGGCCGTGTGGCAGATGTATATGGTCCGTTCGGTTTGGGACTCCGAGTTCGACTTGCCGTGGGATGATGGCCAGAAAATCATGCGCTATGTGCAGTTGCGGGAAGATGCGCTGCGGCTGCTTTTTATCGCCGGTATCGTTCTGGCGCTGGGCACCGTAGCCGGAGCCGCTCTGCGCAATGCCGTAAATGCAGATCGGGGACCGAACTACTTCCCGGAAGAATACGTCATCATCTATGGCGCTCTGTACTCGCTCCTGCTGCTCATAGCCTATGTGCCCGTCTATGCCACGTTCTTTGCCACCGGGGTGAAACTGCGTGAAACGCTTTGTGGAGAACGGCCCGCTTCGGCGGCAGGCTTCAAACAGTGGAAAGAAGCCCGCGACGCCGTCAACGAAGCCCTAGGTCTCACGCTGAGCGGAGCGGCAGCGTTAGGGCCGCCACTGGCGGCCCTGTTACCAGTATTTTCGGGGTGGGCCGTGAGCTTGCTATCGGCGAAGAAATGACTCGCTGCCGTGCTGGCACCTTGACCTTTTCGTCCGAGGCTGCCCCACCCGTCGCGCTTTTCGACGGGTGGGTACCACGACTCTATCCTCCGGGTGATTTTGTCGAGACCGTTGCGGTCCCGCGCCGGAAAACAGCAAACCGACTGTGCCAGCGTTCGTGGCGCCCCTCCGTCGAAAACAGCGACGGATGGAGCAGCCTCCGTTATGATGGTGCCGACAAATAGCAAAGGTGGGCCAACCCAAAGAAACGCAAGGGGTTGGCACCCGCCCCTGACTCATTCATATGAGACCGGCTCAACTCGCACATCAAAAACCCTTCCGTCATCGGAAGGGTTACAACTCTCACTGATTGGTTTTATTTGGCCTGAACCCTTCCGCTCTGAAGCGGGCGAGCGCTGAATAATTTCTTGAAGGGTGAGAGTGTCGGGCGGGAGAGCAAACCGTTTGTCGCTTCTGAGGTGCTTCAGAGTACTTGCAATGTAATATGAGGGGACCACGTATGTGAAATTAGTGGAGGTCTGGACTAGGCCAGTCGCTTGCAATGAATCTTCGACTTTCGTGTACAGAGGGATCGGCTGAGTTAATCCGGCATTGAGAATGCCTATGACGTGTCCACTCTCAGCTAGGAACACTGGTGAGCCACTTGCTCCCCCCATGCTCATCAAATTAATCACGAATGAATGCGGTGACTTACCACGGGTCGGAAGTATCGCGCTAATGATTCCGCGCTGCAAGAAAGGACCGAATTGATGTAGCCATCCGGGTGCTCTGAGAGCGGATGTCCCCATTGGGTAACCGATGGTTCCGACTTCCGCACCTTCGATTAAGCGATCGGTGCGCGCCTCCAATTCAACCTTTGGCAAACCCTTGGCCCGTACGTGCACGATGTTAAAATCGGGTTTCTCTGGGCCGTAATACACTCCCTTTCCTCTCGGAATCATTCCCTCAACGCTGAAAATACCGAAGACCTCAAGCGGAATCTCCGCGACGCTCTCTTGCGAAATTGCAGCATTGTCACCCGGCTTAACCCAGTGAAAGAGGACGGCTACGAACGGGAACTTATTTTTCGGAAAATTGGGAGGCCGTGGCAACTTGAGCAAGGCTTCAACTACGTGGGCATTGGTAGCGATTAGGCCGTCATCCAGGATTACGCCCGTTCCGACGATCGGGAACATATCCCCGCGCTCTTGAGGGTTGCGCTGAATTACCGATGGCATGAAAGCCACCACGGCGGGACGCACGGCCATAAACGCGTCGGATAGTGGCATTCTGAGGTTCCTTCTTGCCAGACAACACACAACTGTGGATTGTCCGCGTCACCCGGGGGCTCGCTCGATACTGGATTGCCGCCTGCGAAAACAACTCTAGAATAACTCCGTCAGTGCAGATGTCCACTTGTGATATCTGACCTTGTCATCCACAGCCCCATCAGCCGATCATGATTGCGGAAGCAACGCCGGGCGACGACTGATGACCCGACCATCGCAAGCTAACTGATTTGTTTCACGTATTTTGACACGTAAGTCCTCTGAAAGACGTATTTTGCGGGGAATTTCTTGCTAACTCGATGATTCCAATCACAGCGAGGGGTGGGGGGTGGGGGTATACCCACAAGAGGCGGCTGGATCGACGGTGATGATGAGACAGGGCGACAAAGGTGCAGGAAGCCTTCGCTCGGCGGGACGGACAACTCGCCCGTTCCCACACAAGCATTGCCGATTGCTACTATTCCTCCCCGTTTACCGCTTACTGCTCATAGGCTCCGATGTTGATCTGGCCGCTGCCGTTTATACGTGGATTGCCAGCGAAATCGGTGCTGCCATAGATGGAGTTGGGGGAGCTGCCGGCTGGATCACACCAGCCAACGCTGCAGGAAAGGCTGGCGCTCCCGGCATTTACGGCTGGCGAAGCAGAGGTGATGTCGAAGTTTGGGGGAGTGCCTCCCAGATTGACGAATTGCGGATTCGCGTTGGGGGAGTTTGCGTCTTCGCCGGATGTGCTCTGATAGCTTGAATAACTTGTGTAGCTACTCACCTTGTGCCAATCGATTGACGTTCCTTTTACGTAACCTTTGGTGTTTCCTATCGCCCCCAAAAACCAAAGGCAGCCCTCGCGGGCTGCCTCTTGCTCGAATATCAGATTCACTTAGTTCGAGGCTGGTTTGTGATGCACGGTGGGCTTCGGTGCAGCCTTGGGTTTCAGCAACTGGCCTTTCTCCATAGTCATCATGAATGGGTTTGGAGTATAGGAGGCCGGCTCGCCCTGGAAGTCCAGACTTGCTCCTTCTTTGGGGATGAGCCTGAGCGGAACTTTATCCTCGAAGGTAAGAGTGATGTCGGCTTTCTTGGCCTCGATGTCGTCCGAACTGCCGGCAATGTCAAACTCGGTCGCCGTAGCTTTGATGACCGTGCCATTCATTTGCACAGCCTTGCCTTTGATGCCGTTCCAGACTACGTCCTGATCTTCCTGCGCGCCGTTAGTGAACACAAACTGCCATTCCGCAAAATTCATATCTTCCGGCTTCTTCGTGGTCACCAGGGCGTGAACCTGCTCGGCCGGGGTGGGCGCGGGTTTGATGGAGAATCCGGCAGGCTGCGTCGGGTTCGCCTTCACTTGTGCCAGGACATCTGTCCAGCCGTCGTCTCCACCGTGATACTTCATGTATTGGCTCTTGGCGTACTTCTCAAATTGCTGCTGATACTGCGGGTTCGGCGCAAGGACAGAAGCGCGACCGGTGAACCAGATCGCGTTGACCGGATCGGGAATAAGCTTTGGGTCCGGCGGAGTGGGTCCGGCATAGGCCAGCGCCAGGGGATAAACCACGCTGAAATCCTTTTGGAAGTCAGGGCTGCTGTCAGCGGCAGCGCGCAGGTACTTTCTTGCACCGTCATAGTCCTTGGCGGTAAGGGCGGCGAGGCCGATGGCGGCGTTGAAAACCCCGGTCATCTGGTCCTTCATCTTCTGAAAATCTGCGTCGGACGTGCCATCGGGCTTGGTGAATTTCGAGAGACCATCCAGTCCCATCTGCCCGTATTTCTTCGCATCCACCAAATCCTGCTGAGCATTAGCGTCTCCGCCTTGCGCCTTCAGGCGATCGAAGTAGGCGAGCAAGAATATGGCCCGTTCGTTGGTCGGATCGGCCGCCACCAGTTTTGTGGCCGCATCGACGGTTTTTGCCTGATTGTTCGTCTGCTGGTAATCCTGCATCAGAGTTTGCAGCGCGGCAACCTTCATCACGCTATTGGGATATTGCGCCAGAAACGCTTCCAGGCCGCTGATCTGCGCCGCCGGGTCCTTCTGCCCGATCGCACCGACGTAAGCGTTGTACTCGGCGGGGTCCTTGATTACCGGCGCCTGCGTGGCTGGCGCGGAGGGTGCCTGTGGTGTCGAGGCGGACGGTTGTCCTTGTGGCGGCTGAGCAGCGGTCTGGGCCGCTGCCAGCGCAGCAACCCCAAGCACAACCGTGACCAGAATCTTTTTCATCAGTGTGGCTCCTTGGGCCTTTGGGAATCGATAACTCTAGGAAACACAATCGCTTGCATCTGCGGGAGACGAGGGGACTTGCCCTTCATTCCCGGTTGCCGGATTATATGTACCTCTTCTCTTGAAGGCAAGCAACTTCCCGGCCACCCTCCCCGTTATTGTATAAGATGCAGATGCACCACCGATCAGATGGCCCCTCTTTCGGTCGGCACGAAGCGGCTTGTCGGCGTTGCAGCATGAGGAATTCCTAATGAACACGGTTCCAGTCGTTCACCCATTATCTGGGAAAGTCGCGGTCGTGACCGGCGCGGGCCGCGGTATTGGCGCGGCCATTGCATGGGAGTTGTCGAGTTTGGGTGCGACCGCCATCCTGTGCGGGCGCACTCGCGCCGTTCTGGAATCGACTGCCCGGGCAATCGCTCAGACTGGCGGGAAGGCCGAGGTAGTCTCCTGCGACGTGACCAGTCTTCCGTCGGTCGAGGCGGCGGCGAAGGAGGTTGAGGCCTCCTTCGGTCAGATCGACATTCTGGTCAACAATGCTGGCATTGGCGGCTTCGGCGGTCCTCTGCACCAGCTCCCGCCCGATGCCTGGGAGCAGATCCTGAACACGAACCTGCGCGGCGTTTACTACACAACTCGCGCCTTCGCGCCGCTGATGATTCGTGCCCGCTCTGGCCACATCATCAACATTTCGTCCCTCGCCGGAAAGAATGCCCTGCCGAACGGTGCTGCCTACGCCGCTTCAAAATGGGGGTTGAATGGACTTAGCTACTCGCTGGCGGAGGAACTGCGCGGCCACAATATCCGCGTGGCCGTGGTCTGCCCCGGTTCGACCAACACGGACCTAAGCCCGCATGTTGGCAAAGACCCCACGAAGATGCTGCAACCGGAAGACGTGGCGCACGCCGTGGCTATGCTGGTGACGCAGAGTCCGCAGTCTTTTGTGAGCGAGATTCTTTTGAGGCCTACGCAAAAACCGTGAGCGCGGTCGTCAGACTCTCGCTCATGGACGGCTAGCCGGGGGCACGACACCGTTCATGCGCAAATACTCCACCATTTGCCCGTAGTGATTAAGGGAGTGCATCAATGCCTCGACAGCAAGCGCCAATCGAGTCACCCCTATAGCCGTTAAAGGTGAAATTGGGGACGACTTGACCGTCACATTCTTGTCGCCGATCGCATCGATCGCTTTGCCCAGGTGGGCGAACGCTCCCCGCAAATAGTTGAGAATCTCCGCCTTCGTGCGCACCGTTTCTGGTCCAAGCTCGTCTCCGGCATCGGGCGGCGGGTCCTCTCCTAATGCGGCCGCGGCGAGAATATGGTTGGTAGCCTGCCAGATGTTTCACCTGCTGTCCAAAGGTGCGCACGCCCTTGGATTCGCCGTCGGTCGGCGCGAACCCATACTTGTCGGCAGGCATGGCCTCGGCGGCAGACACGATTTCCTTCTCTATGGATTTTAGAAAGATCTGTAAAGCGCGCTTTTCTCGCTGTGCGTCAAGAACAGCTTCCTCTTTTTCGGCGTGCTGAGGTTGGGCTATGGCGGGTGGCGACGCTGTAAGTTCCCCGCTTTCGTCCGTCTGTGCCAGCGCAGCACAGGTGCCGGCCAGCAAGAGTAAAGATACGAATATCCAGTTCGTTCGCTTCATCGGGATTGTCCTTGCATGCGACAGATTTGGCGCTAGGGGGCACCTGCAAACACGCTACAACTTAAAGTGGACTTTCAAGACAAGCTGTATTTTTGTAAATTACTTGCAAGTGGCAGGAGGTCCCCAGAACGTGTGCACTAGAATGAACCGGTGCCCCAATTAACAATTTCCAAGGTAGCGCAACAGGTTGGGCTCAAGCCCTCCGCGATCCGTTATTACGAGCGGATTGGGCTGCTCCCTCCCGCCCGACGAATCAGCGGGCAAAGGCGCTACGACGCGACGGCGCTTTACCGGCTCGCCATCATTCAACGGGCGCGACAGCTTGGTTTTGCATTGGATGAAATTCGACAGTTGTTCTTCGGCTTCCGTAATGTCGCTCGGGCCTCGGAGCGCTGGCAAGAGCTGTCGCGAAGAAAGCTGTCCGAACTGGACGGCCTGATGGAGGGAATAAAGTCAGTGCAGCGCTTGCTCAAGAAGATGATGAAGAACTGCCACTGCGAAACTCTCGATCAATGTGGTAAAGGAATATTTCGCAGCGGGTGTGCAACTTTCGCCGTGAAATCTCTGCGGGCTCCTCGGCATCGCCGATAGACGAACCTGACTGCTGCAGCATGCCGTCGGCACCACCCGCTCACTTCTTGAAAAGATTCTCAAAGGCCTGCCGCGCGTCGTTCGGGCGCAGGCTGGCGGGCGTGGAAGTTTCTTTTTCTCGGGTAACGCGGATCTCGTAGAACGTGCAATCATTGCGCACATCTTTCTTGGCTACCCGTTCCGTGACTGGCTGCATGCACTCGAAGCGCGTTCCCGGATCGAAATACATACACTGCTTGCAGGAATGCAATTCGAAGCCGCACTTGGGACAAAGACCCGTCGGCGGAATCGCCTGCAGCAACGTGCCGCATTGCGCGCATCGCGAAACAGCGCGGGTTCCAGGCATATTCACGGGTTTTGGCCCCATGCTGTAGTCGCGTCTTGCCGGCGGGACCGATGCCGGCTTTTCGACAGACTCCTTGCGCGGCTTTTCCTCCCGGTCGCGGTCTTGATATCCATGCTGACGGTATTTGGCTGCCACAAAACCTCCCCGACCCGTTGGCGTATTGTCTCGCCAGCAGCGCCGCACGACAAGTGTCTCAACCTGATCCTTGTTCTGGCTTTACTCGGTACTCGGTAACTACAACTCGGCAATCGTTACAATGAAGGCATGATCCACGAAATCTTTCCCGTCGGACCGCTCCAGTGCAACTGCTCGATCATCGGCGACGAGACCACCCGCGAAGCCATGGTCATCGATCCTGGCGATGACATTGAGGACGTCCTCGCGCTCATCCGCAAGCATAACCTGCAAGTCAAGCAAATCGTCATCACGCACGCCCACATCGATCATGTGGGAGGAGCAATGAAGCTGCGCGCGGCCACGGGAGCGCCCATCCTCCTTAACCAGAACGATTACGCCCTGCTCAAAATGCTTGACGTGCAAGCCGCGTGGATCGGCGTCGCAGCGCCCGGCGAAGTCGAGATCGACCAGAGCGTGACCACCGGCGATACCGTGAAGGCCGGGGCGCACGCGGCCAACATTCTGCACACCCCGGGTCACACGGAGGGTAGCATCTGCCTGTACTTCCCTGCCGAGAAAACTCTGATCGCGGGAGACACCCTGTTCGCCGGATCAATCGGACGCACCGACCTGCCCGGCGGATCGATGCAGAAGATCATGCAATCGCTGCGCGACACAGTGCTTGCTCTACCCGACGACACCAGCGTCGTCCCCGGCCACGGACCGCTGACTACCATCGGGGAAGAAAGGGAGAGCAATCCGTTTCTGGGGAAAAGATAGAAATTGTTGATTGCTGATTGCTGATTTGGACCATCCCCACGGGCTTTTCAATCAGCAATCAGCAACTCCAAGAGGCGACCGACCCCTTCCGCGAATTCCGCCGGCGGCGTGATCAAGCTCAACACCAGATATCCGTCGCTCGGGAAATCGTAGAAGTGTCCAGGATGCGCCAACACAGACTTCCGGCGGAGAAGATCAACCGCCAACTCTTCGTCGGTCTGCGTTACTGGAACGCGCAAAACCACGTACCATCCGCCTTCCACAATCAAACGCTCGCACGCCTTTTGAGCGGCAAGCTGGCGATCGAGTTCGGCCAGATTGCCGAGCACACGCTCGAGCAATTGCTGCTGAATGCTTTTCCGCTGCACCAGCAATGCCGGGACCGCCCACTGGATCGGCGCACTCATCGAAAGATATGTATCAGCGATCACTTCAAGCCGCGCCTGTGCTGCCTCAACCGCCGACTTTGGGCCACTGGTGGCGATCCACGCCACCTTCATTTGCGGAAGCGCCGAAATCTTCGAAACCCCGCTCAGCGTAAAGGTGAGCACGTCGTGATTGGAAACGAAACTTCGTAGGGCAGTTCGATCGAGAGCGTAGTCGAGAAAGACTTCGTCGGCAATCGCCGCAAGTCCATGTTCACGGCAAAAATAATTGAGGGATTCCCGCTCCTGCGGATGCACATATGAACCCGTGGGATTGTTAGGATGAACCACGACCACGCCGCGAGTGCGCTCTGTCAACGCGTTCTCCATAGACGGGAAATCCATCTGCCAGCCGTGATCGTAGATCAGAGGATACGGCACTAGCTTGACGTCCTGGAGGTCCGCCAGAAACTCGAACAAGGGATAGCTCGGCTTCGGCACCAGCAGCTCGTCGCCCGGATTGCACAGCAGGCGAAACACGAACGAATAGCCCTCGCTGGTGCTGGTGGTGAGAATCAGTCGTTCGGGGTCGAGGTTGTGAATCCCGTGCTGAGTCTGGTAGTAATCCGCGATAGCCGCGCGTGCGCTGGGCAAGCCCTTTGGCTGAGGGTCGTAATCCATGGCGTGGGGCGAGGCCAGCGAATGAAGAATGAGCGGCTCGTCGTAGCGCAGGCCAGCCCGTGTTGGATTCGAAATTGTGAGATCGAGCACGTGCCCGCCGCTCGATCGTACCTCTTCGATCGCCTCGGTCAGGCGATTGCGCGTGAGCTTCCAGTTGGTGCGGTCGGAAAACATGCTGAAAGAGCCTAACCAAGCCCGTCTACTCGTTCTCGTGCGGGAAGCCCTACTCAAGTCTTGCGGGCGGGCTTCAGATCGATCCCAATCAAGGGCCTCAAACGAGGTTTTACAAAATGCCGAGAGTCATGGCTGGGAGACGGATGTGCCACGCGAGACAGGCGACCCTCCGCTATCAAGTGTTCGTATGCTTCCTGCCACAACGGGACCGAATCGCCGTTTGGGGCCCAGTGGGCATACGCAGCTTCGTCACACCATTCCGCAAGACGCGGCATAACCTTCGCATGCGGTTCGGAACCGCGGAAGGTCTTCATAGCTCTCTCGCTTTCCCACATCGTCAAGGTCCAGAATGTGCGCCCGGCGTCGATGAGAAGTCTCCCCCCAGAAAACCCAGATGCGCGCACAACTTGGCATTGAGAAAGAAGGGTCTGCCACACGAATGCCGGAAGATACCGCATAGAGCGAACACGAAGACGGGTGACGGAAGCGAGCATAGCCTTTTCATTCTTGCGGGCGCGAATCTACGGCTGCAAGTAGAATCCCAACTCCTGCGGCGCTATTAGAGTCTTGGTCGCATCGTATTGCCGGTGCGCCTGGCGTACGGCGACGATCTTTTCCTGGAACTCGCGGGCTAGGTCGTCATAGCGCACCAAAACATTCTCGAGCCAGTATGCGCCATACTCCCGCAGCCAAGCTTCCCGGTACATCTGGCTCACGCGCGTGGTAGCGTCGCGCAGATCTTCCAGTCGCGCGTTGATGTCGGTGATTTCCGCCAGATCATTTTCCACGCGGTTCACATCGGCCTGGTTGTGGAAAGCGTCCCAGTAAAACCGGTTGATCTCCTCGGTGAATTCGGCCTTCATGCCCAGCGCATCCCAGCGCCATGCTGCCAGTATCATCTCGGCCAGCGTGCTCTGATTTGCGTGGGCTTTGGCGCCATCGCGGTAGAGCGACTCCAGAGCGTGCTCGGCGCCCAAACGGATCTCGGGAGCCGCCGGCGCGAGCTTTTGCATCGTCTTCGCGCCCTCCGGAGTGAAGGGATCGATCCAGAACAAATCGTCCGTCTCGATATCGACCTTGATCTTAGCCAGTGCCTGATGTCCACGGTCCAGATTCTCAAATGCGTTTCGGAATGTGGCGTCGCCGTTGCGGTAGAAAGCCCAGTCGTAAGCGTTCTTGAACTGCTCGATGCTCGATTCGCCCGCTTGCCATCCCGCAGCCGCCCCGAAGATGAGCGTGGGCCAGGCCATTCCGTAGAGCGACTCGCCATCGTCATTCCACGTGGTGTTAAGCATGCCCATCGCGCCCAGCTTTTGTCCGTCGCGCACAAAGTTGCGGATGTTCACGAAACCCGCATCCAGGTTCGGCCAGACCTGATTCCAGTTGTTCGCGCCTGGAGCCACAATCACCCGCAGGCCGGCATCGCGATACGGTTTGATGATGCTGTCATAGCTGGGCCTCGGATCATAATCCCAAGGGACGGCAATCAGGTCCTTGGACAAGATGCCGAGCAGTTGCGGATACTTGAGCGCGATGTCGCCCCAGAACATAAGCTGCTTGTGATAGGGCTGAAGAATGCCGCTCACTTTCTGTATGTGCTCGAGATAAACCCGGCCGAGGCCGACCTCTCCAACTCGCGCCGCGGTTTGCCCGTGCCCCAGTTCAAAAGTCTCGTCGCCGCCAACATGCAGAAACGGTCCAGGAAAGAGCGGGACCAGGTCCGCATACATGGCCTTGATGATCTCGTAAGACTGCTCCTTGGTCGGCGTGAGCACATGGCCGTGCGGCCGCTCCGCAACATCGGAATAGATTTCGTACTTCAGCATGTGATGGAGATGCCCGAACGTCTGTTGCTCGGGAAGAATCGTGACGTAGAGGCGCTGGGCATAGTCCACCAAAACCTTGATCTCCTGCGGAGTGAGCGCGGCCTCTTTCGGGGCCACTAAAGGCTGGCTGGCGAAGTCGAACACGTGCTCCATGTAGAGAGCGAACATGTTTACCTTATAGGCCGCCAGAGTGCGGATCTGACGTTTCAGGAATTCTTCCGTGGGAATAGGGCCGCGGCTGATGTCGTCCTGTACGCCTCGCCACTCCATGCTCGGCCAATCGCGAATCGCAACCGCCGGACAGACCAGCTTCCCGCCATCTTCGTGAAGTAACTGCCGCAACGTCTGTACGCCGTAGAACAGACCCTGGCCGGTATTGGCGGCGACGATCAAGTGTGATTTGTCCGAAAACAGCAGATACCCCTGGTCACCGATCGTATCCGCTTTCAGTCCCTTCGATTGCAGGAACTCCTTGACGCTCCTGTCCTGCAAGCGCGCCAGCACGATGGTGCTTCGCACCTGTCTTGTCTTCTCCCGGGAGCCGGTAATGCTTACCTTCATGCCAGATTGGTCGTGAATCTCTTCGGCCAGCGTTTCTGCGGCAATGCGGTCCTCGGCTTGATGTCCGAACTCCACGAGAATTCTGGTAGTCGGCCTGACGCGGAAACCACCTGCGTAAAGTTGCACCTCCTTGGGCTGAGGAATCAGCTTTAGTTGATCCTCTTTGGGTTGACCCTGCTTGAGTTCACTCTCTGGGCCAGAGGTTTGCGCCGGCATCACGGAAGTTAAGAGCAGCAGGACAACAACAGGAAGGAGGAAAGCGTGTTTTTTTTTCATTCGCACCCTTGGAGCAAAATGGCCAACGCTACATTCTAGCGGGAACCGGCCAAACTTTGGGCAAAGAGGAGCCTCCTGGGTAAGGGTTCCGCCGCTCTCGAAACGCCTGATGTATTCTCAAACTGTGCTGGCCGTCGAAGAATACAGTAAGCGTCTCCAGGATCGCGAACGTCGTGTCGCTCATTACGAAGCGCTTCATATGCGACTCGGCAACGTTCGTTTAGCGCTGGCCGTGGTGGCCGCGGGCATAGCCTGGGAATCTCTTAGAAGACACGCTCTCTCGCCCTGGTGGATGTTTGTGCCTCTGGTGCTGTTCGTGTTTGTCGCAGCTTATCACTCGCGTATCTTGCGTGCCCGAGACTTGGCCCAGCGTGCGGTCTCCTTCTATCGGAGTGGACTGGCTCGAATCGAGGACCGCTGGCAAGGCTCAGGACAAACGGGCGAACGCTTCAACGACCCTCATCATGTGTACGCCGACGACCTCGACTTATTTGGCCGAGGCGGTTTGTTCGAACTTCTCTCCACCGCACGCACTCGCATCGGCGAGGAGGCTCTCGCGAAATGGCTGCTGTCGCCGTCAGCGGTCAGCGAGATTGAAGAACGACATAGCGCGGTTCGTGAACTGCGTGACGAACTCGATCTCAGGGAAGACCTGGCCATACTCGGTGAAGACGCCGGCGTAGGGGTATATCCCGAAGCGTTGTTGTGTTGGGCGGAAGCGCCGAACCAGATGAAGCCGGAGTGGATTCCATGGCTGGCGCCGTTCCTTGGCATGGCAGCAGTTACAGCCGCTGTGGTTTGGGGCTACTTTGGAATCGCCACGCCTTTCCTCTTGATCGTTCTGGTTGAGGCACTCTTAACGTACCGGCTGCGCAGGCCGCTGGAGGAAGTGCTGCACGGCTCCGAGCAGGCATTCCGTGATTTGGCTTTGCTTTCGGGCGTCCTGGCGCGGGTGGAGCGGCACAGTTTCCGTGCGTCTCGCCTGCAGTCACTGCAACACGAGCTCACTTCGCACCAGCTCACAGGTTCCCGCGCCATCGCCCGGCTGAGCACTATCGTTGATCTGAGCGATTCACGCGACAATGTCTTTGTTCGCGTTCTCAATATCCCAATCCTTTATTCCGTGCAGGTGGCATTTGCGGCCGAACGCTGGAGGTCTGCTCACGGTCACACGGTGCGGACCTGGTTGAGAGTGACTGGCGAGATCGAGGCGCTCTTGTGTCTGGCCACCTACAGTTATGAGCATCCCGACGATCCATTTCCTGAGTTTGTCCAAGGGGCTGCATCCTTCGACGGGACGGAGATTGGACACCCACTCATTCCTGCAGGAACCTGTATTCGCAATAATGTCCGTCTATCCGATGGCAGAAAAGTGTTTCTGGTAAGCGGTTCGAATATGTCTGGCAAAAGCACGCTGCTGCGCATTGTCGGAGTCAATGCTGTCCTCGCCATGGCTGGTGGGCCCGTGCGAGCACAGCGTCTTCGCCTGACACCGTTGCACGTGGGCGCCAGCATTCGGGTGAACGACTCCTTGCAGGAGGGAAGCTCGCGCTTTTATGCCGAGATCACTCGGCTCCGTAAACTCTTTGACTTTACGAGTGCTGACCCGCCCTTGCTATTCCTGCTGGATGAACTCCTGCAAGGCACAAACTCCAACGATCGCCGCATCGGGGCAGAGGGTATCGTGCGAGCTTTGCTGAATCGCGGAGCAATCGGATTGGTGACTACTCACGATTTAGCGCTGGTCGACATTGGCGACGCATTGAATGGTCATTTGTACAATGTGCATTTTCAGGAGGACTTTGAGAACGGAAGGATGCACTTCGATTACAAGCTGCAAGAAGGCGTAGTCACGAAGAGCAATGGGCTGGCCCTGATGAGGTCGATCGGACTGGATGTGTGATCACTCCACATCCAAAGCGGTTTTCGGCCTAAGATTTTCCAAACGCCTCCTTGTTTACGACAAAGGGCATTTTCGTGAGATCGCCGCCGTAGTTAGCTTCGAGCACGTCGATCAATCCCTGGACGCAACGCCCGGCCATGCCTTTGTCAGGATCGGTCGAAAGCCGGGTGATGCGCGCCGCACTGGCAAAGTGCGGCATCAGGCGGCAGCGGTCAGCAATTGCGGGATCACGCAGCGGCGAATCCGGCGGCAAAGGCTCCTTCTCGTACACATCCAGTGCGGCGCCGGCAATCCAGTTCTCGCGCAGTGCCTTCGCCAGCGCGGATTCATCGATTACCGGCCCGCGCGAATCGTTCACCAGGAATGCTGTCGGCTTCATCAGCCGCAAGGTCTGCTCGTTGAATAGATGATAGGTGGGCGTAGCGCTTTCGCCAGCACGCAACAGCGGCACATGCACGCTGACAAAATCGGCCTGACGCAAGGCATCCTCAAACGGCACATACTTGATCCAGTTCTTCTCTTTGGAGATCTCGCGCGCATGGCGCAAGTCCATGGTCTCTTGAATGGCCTTGATGTAATCGTGGTTCTCATAAGCCGGGTCGTAGCACAACATGTTCATGTCGAAGCCGGCGCACTTCTTAATCATGGCCAGTCCAATCCGCCCGGTGCCGATGATCGCGATGGTCTTTCCGGTCACCTCGTCGCCCAGAAACGGCAGGTAAGGATGCCAGTATCCCCATTGGTTGTCGCGCGTGAGATGCTCAGCTGACCACATCTTTCGCGCCAACATGCCCAGCATGAAGAATGCAAACTCTGCGGTTGCTTCAGTCAGGACGTCCGCCGTGTTGGTGAAAGGAATCTTGTAGCGATTGGCATCGGCACGGTTAATGTTGTCGAACCCTACGGCGAACTGAGCCACGGCTTTTAGCGTGTTTTTACCCGCTTCGAAAACCTCCGCGTCAATCGGATCTCGTAACGTGGTGATCAAGCCGTCGATGCCGGATTTGACCTTTTCGAGAATCAGGCTCTTCGGCGGCGCTTCCGGTTGTGGATAAACCTGGACTTCATATCCCCGGTTGCGCAGCAGGTTGATCGCTTCTCCAATGTCGCACGTGGCGAAAACGCGGAATTTCATGGTCATGAGTTTTTCTTAGAGTGACTGCGGTTGAATCGGAATCGTGTATCCGCACCAGCCATGCAGATCATCGAAAATATCATACCCGACAGCGGGATGGCGGTCATAAGATCCACTTGAGTGGTCCACGCTAGAAGGCGATGTTCAGCGGTCGATGTACGGTATTTTCCGAGTGGCTGACCCCCGGGGAATATGTCCTAAATTCCATTAGCACGTGATCAGCGTTCACAGCGTGCCATTTTCGAGATGGCAGGAAATGATGTGCTTTTGTCATTGCTGCCATCCACTTTGGGCGTTAGGATCGCGCCATGAGGAGATCGAAGAATCTGAGTTCCGCCCGGAGCGGTTCAAGAACCATCGTCTTTCTTGCAGCTCCAGGCACTCAGATCCTTGACGTAACGGGCCCATTTCAAGTTTTTGTTCGAGCGGCGGAGCTTTACATCCAGGAGCACAAGGGACAAAAGGCGCCCTATAGCGTGCTGCTGGCAACAACCACCCGGAGCAGAGTCGTACCGACAAATTGCGGATTAGTACTGGCAGGAGCCGAGACGTACCGTACTCTTCGCGGACCAATCGATACTCTCCTGGTGGCGGGTGGAAGCGGCGTCGAAAACGCCGCGCGGGACAAAGAATTAACACTCCGGCTGCAAAAGACCGCTTCGCGAGTGCGTCGCATTGGATCCATTTGTACCGGAGCCTTCCTGCTGGCCGCGGCCGGGCTCTTGGACGGCAAACGTGCGGCAACTCACTGGAAGTGGGCGGCGGAACTTGTGCGGCCGGCTGGGGTTCGGTGCACGCCTCGACGTTGATTCTTTCTTGGCTGGCATTGCAGGCAGTTTTCTAGTCCGTTCCGGGATGTACCGCAATTTCAGATCCCGCCAAACTCACCTTGGTGCAGGCATGCCCATGTCCCAATGCATATTTTACAGAGGGATAGACGCGGGCCGATGCAATGGTAAGCGCCAGCGAGACCAAGGCTTTGCGGCCCCACCGGGTCACGATCTCGCGGCGCAGGGAATCCGACTTGGCGATGTCGCGAACCAGAACGGCTTGCGCAAAGCGGAATCCCAGCACGGCGTCGGGCGGCATGGCTTCTTCGTCGCCGAGTAGAACGGCTCGGAGCGCCGCTGCGGTCATGCCATCGCGCTCCGCCATCTTTACCACGAGTTGTGTGCAGGGGCCGCAATCCTCGGAAAGCGTGGCGGCCAGTTTGGCCGCATACCAAGCCTCTTTGGGCGCAGCTTCGCGATAGCTGGAGATTCCCAGTATTTTAGAAAAGCGAAAAAAAGCTCGGGGACTGGCCTCATAGATATCCCGTGCGTAGGACATGTCATAGTCGAAAGAGTGTTCAAAAGCGGCAATGCGGCGGCGCACCAACCATCCCAACATCTTGGTCTCCCTTACTTCTGCTTCTATTTAAGGATGCGGCACGGAAGGCTAGAGATTCTGTTTGGTCCACTGGTCGATGCGGTCGAGCGCCTGCTGCAAGTTCTCCAGCGAATTGGCCACGCTGAAGCGGAGGTGCCCTTCGCCAAACTCGCCGAATGCGGTGCCGGAAAGCGCGGCGACACCGGCCTGCTCCAGCAGAGCATCCGCGAGCAGTTTCGACTTCCATCCCGTTTTCGTGATGTTCGGGAAGACATAAAAAGCACCTTTGGGCATCCGGCACGAAAAGCCCTTGATCTTATTCAGCCCAGCGACGAACACGTCGCGCCGTTGCTTGAATTCAGCGCACATATGATCCACAGAACTCTGATCGCCGCGCAGCGCCTCGATGCCGGCCATCTGGGTAAAGCTGGCGGTGCACGAATTGGAATTCGTCATCAACCTGGTGATGTGCGCCGCTAGGTCCGCGCGCATAACGCCGTAGCCCATGCGCCAGCCAGTCATGGCATAGGTCTTCGAGAAGCCGTCGAGGAGAATGGTGCGCTCCTGCATCCCAGGCACGGACATAATGGAAAAATGCTCCCCTTCGAAAAGCAGCCGGCTGTAGATCTCGTCCGACAGCACAAGGATGTTGCGGTCGCCGATGACCTGGGCAACCTGCTCGACATCTTTGCGCTGCATCACGCCGCCGGTTGGGTTCTGCGGCGAATTCAGAATGATGAGTTTGGTGCGGTCGGTGATGAGAGCCGCGAGTTCGTCCAAGTCAAAGGCGAAATCGTGCTCTTCGCGCAGTTGGATAGGCAGGGCCCGGCCACCCACGTAGTGGATCATCGACTCATAAATCGGAAAGCCCGGGTTGGGGTAGATGACCTCATCTCCTTCATCAATTAATGCAAGTATTGTGAAGAAAATGATCGGCTTACCTCCTGGCACTACGACTACTTCTTCAGGTGTAACTTTCACCCCGCGCGTGCGGCTTACGTAGTCGGCGATGGTCCGGCGCAGTTCGGGTAGCCCAGCGGAGGGACCGTAGTGGGTCCAGCCTTTGTGCAGTGCGTCCACGGCGGCTTCGACCACGTTGGCGGGAGTGTCGAAATCCGGCTCGCCGATCTCGAGATGAATGATGCTCTTGCCCTGGTGCTCCAGCGCCCGCGCCTTGTTCAGAACTTCGAAAGCAGTTTCGGTGCCCAAGCGCGACATGCGGCGGGCCAACTGCAATTCGCGCTGCGTAGTTTGCGCCATGACGACAGAAGCTCCTAGGAGGCTAAACGGCACATTATACTCTGGGTCGGAAGATCGGCTTTGGAGTTTACTCCGAGACGCTGTGCTCTTCGTTCTGCGAACGGAGGACGCGGTCGACGGAGTAGGGAGCGCGGTGGCGGGGTTCGTGGTAGTGGCGGACCTGCATCTCGCCGAGCAGGCCGATGGCGAGCAGGTTCAATCCGCCGAGCAGCAGACCGAGGGACAGCATCATCAGCGGGCCGTGAGAAGCCATGACCGGAACGTGACGCAGGAATTTCTCCACTCCCAGCCAGGCTACGACGGAACTGCCGGCGAATAGGCTGAACAGGCCCAGCGTCCCGAAAAAGTGCAGGGGACGCGAAAGATAGCGCAGCAGGAACCGAATGGTGATGAGATCAAAGAAAACGCGGAAGGTGCGGGTAATGCCGTAGTGCGAAGCACCGCGCTCGCGATTCACATTGCGGATGGGCACTTCGCAGATCGATGCGCCGTACCACGAGGCCAGCGCCGGGATGAAGCGGTGCAACTCGCCATAGAGCGGCACCTGCTCGAGAATCTCGCGGCGGTAGGCTTTGAAGGTCGTGCCGAAATCGTGAATATCGACGCCGCTGAGTTTGGCCATCAGCCAATTCGCCATGCGGGAGGGGATGCGGCGCATCCAGAAATTATCCACGCGAACTTTGCGCCAGCCGCTCACGATGTCGTAACCGGCCGCAATCTTTTCCAAAAACATTGGGATGTCGGCGGGATCGTGTTGCAGATCGCCATCCATGGCAATGATGTACTCGCCGCGGGCGTGGTCGAAACCAGCGGCCAATCCGGCGGTCTGGCCGAAGTTGCGGCGGAGCTTGACCACGGTGACGCGGCTATCGACGGCCGCGATCTCGCGCAGCATAGCGAAGGTGTGGTCGCTCGAGCCGTCATCCACTAGGACGATTTCGAAGGTCTCGCCGGCGGTCTCCATCACCGCTTTCAGGCGGTCGTAGAGATCGGTAACGTTCTCCTGCTCATTGTGCAGAGGGACGACGATGGAGTACTTGGGCACAGTCTTCTTATTATAGCCTGAACCACTCCCGGGATGATCAAATCCTCCAGAAAAATAACCGGCGAGTAACTCGCTCCACAGGTAGTCCTTCGGCCCTTACGTCGCAAGACGGTAGAGGCAGACTCGCCGCGTCGGGTAGGCGGCGTAGAGACGCCGCCAGCGACGCCTCTATGACAGACCCGTTGGTTACTCCTTGAGTTTTAGCCGGGATTTGTTTTCTTCCAGGAACTTCTTGATATCGTCTGCGGCTCCCAGCAGGCGGCTCCATTGCTCGTAATACAAAGTGACCGGAAAGCGGCCCAGCCCGTAGACGCTGACGCCGCCTTTTTCGCCGACCTTGAAGATCAAGTCGCCACTGCGTTTTTTGGTCTCGACTTCTTTTTCCAACTGGGACAACTTGGCCTTCAGTTCTTCGTAACTCGGTTCTGCCATGCGTTTCCTCGCGATGAAGTTTGATGTTCGCTTTATAGTAACTTGTTCGGCCTCGCACTGGGCAACCTTACCTGAGGCCGATTTGGATAACGCAGAGGGAGGGACCGTCACCTGTAAAGGATTGTAAAAACCGCGGAGATCATACTGGGGATAGAGAAGCCGGCTGGTAGAATGAACGATATCGCCACTGGGCCGTCGTGAGACGCCTTCTTTAGGTCAGGAGAAATGCTTGTCGATGAAGTTCGCGCCCCGGTTATTCATTGGCCTCGTGCTTGTTGCTTCCCTTTCGATGATCTCGGCCGCCCAGCAAGCGCCGCCGGATACAACCACTTCGCAAACGCAAGGCAATCCCGCCAGCACGTCCGGGCAGCCGAACAATCCTGAACCCAAGGCGCAGGGCGCGCCGCCGGCTGCTGCGGGCCAATCCCCGCAGGACAAGAAAAACGGCCCACCAAGCTCGAGCGACCAGGGCAAAGCTGCTGGAGCATCGTCCGGGACGTCGAATGACCGGCTCTTCCTTGCGCTGCCGAATTTTCTAACCCTGGAAAATGGCGGCCGCGTGCCGCCGCTCACCGCTGGACAGAAATTCAAAGTTGTAGCCCGGGGTTCCTTCGATAAGATTGAATTTCCATGGTACGGAGTTCTGTCGGGCATCAGCCAGGCGGAAAATAGCGAACCCGGCTATGGTCAAGGCTGGGAGGGTTACGCAAAACGCTATGCATCGGCCTTTGCGGACGGGACCATCGAAAACTTCATGGTGGCGGCGGTTTTTCCCTCGCTTCTGCATCAGGATCCCCGGTTTTTCCAAACCAGCGAAGGTGGGTTCTCGCATCGGGCCGGTTACGCGGTGAGCCGAATCTTCGTCACAAGGACCGATTCCGGCCATTCACAATTCAACTATTCTGAAATTATTGGCAGCGCCTTGTCGGCTGCAATCTCCACCAATACCTACCATCCCCGAGCCTTCATCACGACCCGTTACGACCCGACCACAAATATGTTGATCTATGTTCACAATGCGTCCGATCGCACTTTGCCAAATACTCTCAGTGTGTGGGGGACGCAGGTCGCGTACGACACGATTACGATCGTCATAAAGGAGTTCTGGCCCGACGTCCATCGCAAGATGAACCATAAGCAGACCAAGAGCAACACGGCTCAGACCGGCAGCACCAACCCGTAAGCCGGCTCAAGCAGGCTTCTTGCGGCAATCTTCACAGACACCATAGATCTGAAAGGTATGCCGGGTGGTGGCGTAGTTGTACCTGCGCCCGATTTGCTGCTCCAACTGGTCCACTTCGTGGGAAAAGAATTCCACCGAACTGCCGCATGCGGTACAGACCATGTGATGATGGCTGCGCCGGTTGTACTGGTGCTCGTAGCGGGCGATGCCATCGTGGAAGGCAACTTCGCTGGCCAGTCCGCACCCGGCCAGCAGCTTCAGCGTGCGGTAGACGGTGGTGTAGCCGATGCCGGAATCTTTCTTGTGCACCAGGCGATGCAGTTCGTCGGTGGAGAGGTGGTCGCGGGTTTCGAGGAAGGTGTGCAGAATGGTGTCGCGCTGCGCCGTCTGCTTCAGGCCGACGCGCTTGAGATGCCGGTGGAGGATCGCCTGGGCCTCGCGTACCATCTCGCGCGAGATGGAAGGCTGNNTGAAAATGAAATTCATTTTCAGCGGGGCGCGGAGCCTATCGCGGCAGCTGGATGCCGCTGTTGATCTTGTGGGTTTGACCGCGCGGCGGGAGGCCGCGTCCTTTCGAAACGGCTGCTAGAATCGACTTACTCATGAGCACTCTGACTGCAACCGGCGTTCCGGCTTCCCGGCGTTCGACCGGACTGCGCATTCTTCTCCGGCTGCTATTGATCCTGGTCCTGCTGGTTGGGGCTGCTGTCGCTTACGCCTACTTCATCGCACGCTCCGCGCTGCCCCAGCTTGATGGAAATCTTAAGGTAAAAGGGCTATCGACCGCTGTGAAAGTAACGCGGGATGTCCACGGCGTTCCGGCGATCGAGGCGGGGAGTCTGGAAGACTTATTTTTTGCCCAAGGCTACGTTACCGCGCAGGACCGGCTCTGGCAGATGGATGTCATGCGCCGCTTCGCAGCCGGGGAGCTTTCCGAGATTCTGGGCGAGGATACGCTGAAGATTGACCGTGAGCAGCGCATTCTGGGGCTGAGGTCAGCGGCCCGGAAATCGTTGCAGATGGCACGTCCCCGCGATCGTTCTTACTTTGAGGCGTATGCGCGGGGGGTGAACGCATTCATTGAGACGCATGGAAGCAGCCTTGCGCTTGAGTTCCGCATTCTGAAGTATCGGCCGAAGCCCTGGCAGGCGGAAGATTCCATCGTAATCGCAAACCAGATGGTGAAGGATCTCAACTATTACGCCTTTGGGGACGCGCTGGCGCGAGAGAAGATTCTGGCCAAGCTGGGGCCCGAGTTGGCCTCCGATCTCTACATGAATCGCTCCTGGCACGATCGCCCGCCCACCGTAATGCGGGAAGACATCAACGATCAGGAGAATCACGGCGACTCTAATGACGAAGACGATGAAGACGATGACGGCCCGGACAACTCGATAACGCAACACATAGGCGCAGCCGGGATTTGGATACCGCACGCCCCGGAGGCAGTGAACGGATCGAACGACTGGGTAGTCTCAGGAGCGCACACGGTCACAGGCAAGCCGTTGCTCTCGAACGATATGCATCTCGGGCACCAAATGCCGAATCTGTGGTACGAAGCGCATCTGAAATCCAGCAACCGGTCGGACAACCTGGATGTTGCCGGAGTGACATTGCCCGGGATGCCCTATGTGATTGTTGGCCACAATCAGCGAATCGCCTGGGGATTTACAAATGTTGGACCCACCGTAGCGGACGCGTTTATCGAGAACTTCAACGGACAGGGAACCTACCAGACGCCGCAGGGCTGGCAACAGCCAGAACACCGCGCCGAGGTAATCCACGTCAAGGGCCAGCCGGACGTAACGGTTGATGTAAGGAGCACGCGGCATGGACCCATTATTACGGAACTGATTCCCGGCGAGACGCGGCAGGTGGCGCTATGCTGGACACTCTATGACGGCCTGCACATGCCGTTTTTCGATGTGGATAGTGCTCAGAACTGGGACGATTTTCGCAAGGCATTTTCGCAGCTCGATGCGCCGGGACAGAACGTCGTTTACGCCGACGTTGACGGCAACATCGGCTACCACGCCACCGGGCGTGTTCCGATTCGTGCCGCTGGCGATGGCAGCCTTCCGGTCAGCGGGGCAGACGATGCCCACGAGTGGACCGGATACATTCCTTTCGACAAGCTGCCCAGTATCTACAATCCCGCTTCCGGAGTGATCGCAACCGCGAATGGCCGAATCACGCCGGATGGCTATCCTTTTTCCGTCAGTGCGGAATGGGAAGCACCGTGGCGCACGGCCCGCATTTATCATGTGCTGGAATCGGGGCGAAAGTTTGCCGCCACCGACATGCTTGCGCTGGAGAACGACGTTCACTCGGAAAACGATCTTTTTGCGGCCGAGCGTTTTGTCTACGCGATCGACCACGCTTCGAAACCCTCCACGCGGGCGAAACAGGCAGCGGATCTCATGCGCAACTGGGATGGGCGCATGCTTGCCTCTTCGACCGCAGCGACGATCGCTGTACGCTCCGCTCGTGAGCTCACACGCCTGCTGCTCGAACCCCGGCTGGGCCCGGCTCCGGAAGATCCGAAGCAGCAGGAAACCATAATGAGTTGGAAGACCTACGCTTGGGAGATGCGGACCGTGTGGTTGCAGAATGTCATGCTGCATCAGCCCAAGCGCTGGTTGCCGGAAAAATATCCGAACTACGATGAGCTGCTGACCGCTGCGGTAGAAGCCGCAGTGAGTAGTAATGAAGCACCACGAGACTTGGCGGCCTGGCATTGGGGCAGCGTCAACGCGGTTGAAATTGAACATCCGGTTCTTGGAAAGATACCTCTTCTGCGACGGTGGACCGCACCGGGAGTACAAGAGCAGTCGGGAAGTGGCTATACGGTGAAAGCTGTGACCCGCCATCATGGACCCTCAGAACGATTTACCGCCAACCTGGCGGACCTAGACCAATCAACCTTGAACACGGTGACGGGCCAAGGCGGAAACTTTCTCAGCCCCTACTACATGGATCAATGGAAGGCATGGTACGAAGGCTCCACATTCCTGCTGCCTTTTACATCTCAGGCGGTGGACGCTTCCGAGGCGCATCGGCTGGTGCTGGAACCAGCAAAATAGTGACGCGCACCGGATCAGAAAAAGTCGATCGCTTTTACGTCGATAATCTGCCCGGTGATGGTTATCGTTCCGGTTTCAATGTAGCTGGTCAAGAGCAAACTATCGATGGTCGTGTCATAGACGCGCAGGTTGCCCCCCTCGGCGACATACTCCACATAGCGAGTGGCGAAGCTTTGTAAGCCCGTGACATCGCCATTGTCCGGAGGGATCACCACGGCTCCAGTGGAGGTGTTGTAGATGGAAAGGCAGCCGCGCACTTCCCCCTGGGGGCTATTCACGTTGCCGACATTGGTGCAGCGATAGGAGCCGACGAAGAGTTGGCCGTTGCTGCTCATGTCAATGCGGTCGTGATAACCGTCAGTGATGGCAATTTCGGTGGCAGGATTGTTGTAATACGGATCCTGCATTGTGTTCAGGTTGACGATATCGAGCGTTCCGCAATACTGTGCCGCGGTCGGAGCAGCGCTCGGGAGTGAGGTGCACAGGGGCCCAGTCTGCGTTCCCTTCCCCGCCACGTAGAGTGTCGAACCGGAGAGAAAGCCAACCGTTGCACCGTTCACGCGAACCAGTGCCCCGGGAGTGGGAGGGTTGGTGCTGAGATTGAGTATCTGCACGCTGGCCTGAGTGCCCCCGCACTGGGCGCCACAATTCAAAATATAGGCAGTGCTGCCATCGCTGCTGTAGACTGCGGAGACGGGTCGGTCGAACCCAGGCACCGTCACCGTGACCGGATTGCCGGTGTTTAGTAAAAGTGGCGAGACAACGGTCACGGAATCCGAGTCGTTGCTTAAAACCAGAAGCTGAGTTCCGGTCGCATTCGACACGACGGTTTGCGCATTGGGAACGCCGATCGTAGCGGTGATGCCCCCGGACGTGAGATTCATGGCCACCACTCCTCCCACGGGTTGGCCGGTTAGCGGAGCCGTGGGCACGGCCGCATAACCGGCGCCATCCAGAGGTATGGCCAGGCTGGTGGTCGGACCGGGAAGTTGAACGCTCCCGGTTGAAGCTTCGGTCTTCGTGTTGGCCACATAAACCCGATTGGTCGACGAATCAAAGGCCAGAACAACAGACCGGTCCGGAGACATAGCCATGAGGCCTGGCGAGCCACCGGCGCTAATTCCACCTCTCGCCAGGGTGTCGATCTCGCCATCAATTAGTACGAGACCAGCAGACGCAGTGGGACTTGTGACACTTTGAGAGGCGAGAACGCGAGTGGTTATTTTGCTGGGACCTGTGGCGGTGTGCACCCCACCTCCACAGGAGACAAGGGCGATACTTGCAACCACGAGCGCGGCAGACAAAAGAGCGGATTTCGTCAAACGTCAGGCTCCTAACTGCAGGAAAACCAGAGATTTAGGTGCGAAATAGCGGATTATAGCAGAGCGCACTAACTCCATCCCTGTGGGCGTTCTTTCGATCACGGAAAATCCTGCCCATCTGGCCGCTTGGATGCAAGAAACTGTGCTCCTCCTGTATTCTGGTCCATATGGCGGGTGATTTTCTTGCACGGATCAAACAGTCTCCTGTTCTATGCGATGGTGCGATGGGAACGCTGCTTTATGCGAACGGCGTGTTCATCAACCGTTGCTACGACGAGTTGAATCTCTCCCAGCCTGACCTGATTCGTGCGATTCACCACGATTATCTCCAGGCTGGGGCTGAAATCATTGAAACCAATACGTTCGGAGCCAACTCCTTCCGCCTTGCACGGCACAGTCTTGCGGACAAAGTGGCGAACGTTAACCGGGCGGGCGCACGCTTGGCGCGAGAAGCCGCCAAGAGCTTCGATGTTTGGGTGGCAGGATCGGTTGGCCCGTTGGGAACAAGAATCGAGCCTCTCGGGAAAACTTCGTTCGAAGAGGCCCGGCAGGCATTCCGCGAGCAGATCGAGGCGCTGGCCGAAGGCGGCGTCGATCTGCTGATGTTCGAAACTTTTGGCTACCTGGAGGAAGTACATCAGGCCATGTTGGCAGCCAAGGATGTTGGGGCAAAGTTGCCTCTGGTGGTGCAGGTTACGATCGATGAAGACGGCAACTGCCTGGACGGTTCCGCTCCGGAGACTTTTGCGCCTCGTCTTGAGGATTGGGGCGCGGACGTAATCGGCTGTAATTGCAGCGTGGGTCCGGTGGCAATGCTGGACGCGATCGAACGGGTGCGAGCCGCCACCTCCTTGCCGCTGGCCGCGCAGCCGAACGCCGGCATCCCACGCTCGGTGGAAGGCAGAAACATCTACCTGTGCTCTCCAGAGTACATGGCGAGTTATGCGCGCAAGTTTGTCACCGCCGGCGCGCGCATCGTTGGGGGGTGCTGCGGAACCACTCCCGACCATATCCGCGTAATGAAATCCGCTCTACGAGTTGGCGAGGCCAGGGGGAAGGCGGCCTCCGCCCAGGTTGCGGGTGGTGCAGTCACACCCAAGGCAACCCCGGCACAACCTTTAGAAACACGATCGCTTGTGGGGCGGAAGCTGGCCCGCGGGGAATTTGTGACGATGGTCGAGGTGGTTCCTCCCAAAGGGACGGACATACACAAAGAATTGGAGGGCTCAAAGTTCCTGAAGTCCGTAGGGGTCGATGCGGTTAATATTCCGGACAGTCCGCGGGCCTCGGCGCGCATGAGCAATCAGGCGCTCTCGCTGCTGGTTCAGCGGGAAGCGGGACTCGAGGCGATTCTGCACTATACCTGCCGCGACCGCAATGTGCTGTGTATCCAGAGCGACCTTCTGGGAGCGGCCGCGGTCGGAATCAAGAACCTGATCTGCATCACGGGCGATCCTCCGAAGATGGGCAACTATCCGGATGCGACGGCAGTATTTGATGTGGATGCCATCGGTCTGGTCAACATCGTTCACAACTTGAACCGGGGGCTGGACCTCGGCGGAAACCCGATCGGGGCGGGCACGGGCTTTGTGATCGGCGTGGGTGCGAATCCGGGGCTCACCGATCTGGATGAGGAGATCCGGCGCTTTGAGTACAAGGTTGCAGCCGGAGCCGAATACGCGGTAACCCAACCCGTTTTCGATATCCGTCTGCTGGAGAATTTTTTGCGGCGCATTGAGCACTGTCGTATTCCCGTAGTGGCGGGGATCTGGCCGCTGGTCAGCGTGCGCAATGCCGAGTTCATGAAGAATGAGCTTCGAGTTTCTGTACCGGACTCAATTGTGGAACGAATGACGCGGGCTCAAACGCCGGAAGCGGCAAGGGCAGAAGGAATCGCCATTGCAAGGGAGATGCTGCTTGCGGTTCGGCACACCGTGCAAGGGGCGCAAATCAGTGCGCCACAGGGACGGTACAGCTCAGCGGTCGATGTTCTCGAGGCGCTGGGAACAAACCCTCCCACAACCGATTAGAATTCCTTTTATGGAGAGAACAGACTCGCTTCACCAACTATTTACAAAAAAAGACTGGACACTCCGCGCAAAAAGTAGCATTACATAGAGTAAGGAGCAAAACCCCGTTGGCCAAATTTGAAGAGTGCCTCCAGCGACTGGAAAAGATCGTTCAGGAACTGGAAAAGGGAGATGTGCCTTTGGAAATGTCTCTCACCCTTTTCGAAGAGGGCATGCATCTCTCCTCCACCTGCCGGAAAGAATTGGAACAGGCGGAAGGTAAGGTAGAGATCCTGCTGAAGAAAAACGGGAAGCTCCAGGCCGAGCCGTTTGAGCCCTTGACGGAAAAGTCGCCTGCCCGTGGGTAGGCTTCGACAATCCGGGCTCGCAGGTTGTAATGTCTGTGGAGTAGTGGTTCCGAACCCTTCCCCGCAGCCCTAGTCCGCCGTAGCTGACGGTTGTAGGTCAGGAGGATCTATGGGCTTCAGTGTTGTCGTTCTCGAAAGCGACCCCAAGGTCGCCCGGTCTCTGGCCGGTAGCCTTTCTTCTCATTTCCATTCGGTCCATTTGACGCGCTCCAGGGACGAACTTCGCGAGCGGGTTGCCCAGAACCGCCCCGAGGCGGTGATTTTAGATATGGAGTACTCTCGCCTTACGGATGTGAGTAATTTGCACCACGATTTCCCCTCGGTGCCGATTGTGTGCACGTATCGCATTCCGGATGAGGAATTGTGGATCGCCGCCATGGATGCGGGTGCCAGCGATGTGTGCCCAGCTGATGACGTTCAAAATGTTCTCACGTCGGTTTTGCGCAGCGTGGCGGTCGCAAAGAGCGCTGCGGCATGACACCATTCGCGGTCTTCCACTGGCGAAGGCTTTCCCCGGTTCTCGGTTGAGGTTCTGCCGATGGGGCACAGGCCTCAGGCCAGAAACATATCCGGCAGCTCGGCTAGCGTCGCGATTTGCGCATCAGGAGTTTCCGGAATCCTCTCGGGCGCCTGGCCGAAGCGGTTGCACCACACAACATGGAAACCGAACGCCTTGGCGGAGTAGGCATCCCAGCCATTGGAAGACAGAAAGCAGATGTGGGCTGGAGCCATGCCGAGCCGCTCACACGCTAACCCGTAGACGGAGGGATGCGGCTTGTAGACTTTCACTTCTTCCACCGACAGCACGGCGTCGAACAGACCCGCAACACCCGCATTGGCCGTCGCCGCCGCGAGCATGGCGGGCGTCCCGTTGGAGAGGACGGCCAGCTTCATCCCGTCGGCCTTCAATCGCCTCAGGGTCCCGGGAACTTCCGGGTAGGCTTCCAAAGCCAGGTACAGGTTCATGAGCCGCGCGCGTAACTCCGCATCTTCGAGATGCAGCGTCGACAGGGCGAAGTCGAGGGCGTCGCCGGTCACCTGCCAAAAGTCCGCATAGTGCCCAGCCAGACCACGCAGCCAGGTGTATTGCAATTGCTTCGCGCGCCACAGTTCAGCCAGCGGCTGCCACTTCTCCGCCAGCGAGTCCTGGGCGGCACGCGCTGCGCTGTCGACGTCAAATAGCGTGCCGTAGGCGTCGAACACGCAGGCCTCAACGCCGTAAAGTTTTAGCGTGGCTCCCACGAAAGCAAAGGCCCTCCAATCCAGAATTGTAAAGCGATTCGCACAGGCACCATGTGGAAAAGCCGCTTGCGAGCGCTTCAAACCTTCCCGTCCACGGTGCTTTGCGAACCTGCGCCTTGTTATACTCACTGCTCAATGCTGCAAGAGACTCTCGAACAAGGGCAGGCGCGAACGGATGCGGCGCTCGACCGTCTGATGCCGCTGGAAACACAGCATCCAGTGTCCATTCACAAGGCCATGCGGCACAGCGTATTCGCCGGCGGCAAACGACTGCGGCCGGTGCTGTGCATAGAGGCGGGCCGCATGGTTGCGGGATCGTTGCCCAAGAAGATCGAGGAACTGGGTGCGGCTTTGGAGATGCTCCACACCTACTCGCTGATCCACGACGATCTTCCGGCGCTCGATAACGACGATCTGCGGCGAGGCCGTCCCACGTGCCACAAGGTGTTCGGGGAGGCACTCGCGATTCTGGCGGGAGATGCACTGCAGACGCAAGCCTATGAAGTGCTGGCGCGGCTGGAATGCCCGGCGGAAGGGCGGGTGCGGATCATCGAAGAGATTGCGCGGGGTACGGGCACGCTGGATGGCATGATCGGCGGGCAAGTCGTGGACCTGGAAGCCGAGCATAGCCGACCCACGGCCGGGATGCTCGAGTATATCCACCGCGCGAAGACCGCCGCGCTCATCACGGCCAGCCTGGTGAGTGGCGGGCTTTATGCTGGTGCAAAAGACGACGAAGTCAAGAAGCTGCGAGCGTTTGGGCAGTCGATCGGGTTGGCTTTTCAGATCGTGGACGATGTGCTCGACATGACCCAAACCTCCGAGCAGCTTGGAAAGACTGCCGGCAAAGATACGGCCGCACAGAAAGCCACCTACCCGGCGCTGTTCGGAATTGACGAGTCCGTACGCAAAGCGAACTCGCTGGTGAGTGCGGCGTTTTCCGAGCTGGAGAGTTTTGGGGAGCGGGCCGAGACGCTGAAAGAGTTGGCGCGGTATTTGGTGGAGCGGAAGAAGTAAGAAGCAGATCAGTTTCGAAAAAGACAATCTCGCCTAACATGTCCTCGACCCCATTCGACATCGATGTTCTCGCGATCGCCGCTCACCGCGACGACGTCGAGCAAACCTGCGGCGGCACGCTGCTCAAGGCAGCCCAGCGCGGGCAGCGCACCGGTATTCTTGATCTGACTCAGGGCGAGATGGGCACGCGCGGCACAGCCGAAGATCGGGCGCGTGAGGCGGCGGACGCGGCAAGAATTCTTGGCGTGGGCTGGCGGCGGGCGCTCGAGATTCCCGATGGCCGGGTCGAGAACACTTGGGAGAATCGGCTGAAAGTGGCAAGCGTGATCCGCGAGACTCGGCCGCGGGTGGTGATTCTGCCTTATTGGAAGGGACGGCATCCCGATCACTACACCTGTTCGGTGCTGGGATACGAGGCTTGCTTTCTGGCGGGACTGGCGAAGTTAGCTCTCAGCTCTCAGCCTTCAGCTATCAGGCAAAGCAACTCCAGCGTCGAGACCGGCAGCGAAAAACAAGAATTGCTCGCTCCTCATCGTCCGTTCAAAATTATCTACGCGACGCTTTACTATGACGTGCGTCCCACGTTCGTAGTCGACATTACTCGGCAGTTCGAGCAGAAGTTCGCCTCCATCGTGGCCTACAAGTCGCAGTTCAGCGATCAGGAAGCCGGCAAAGACCTCTTCCCTGCCCATGACGAGATTCGCGCGCGCGTGGACGCGATGGCCCGGCATTACGGCATGCTGAGCGGCGTGACCTACGCCGAACCCTTTCTGCAGAAGGAAGTGGGGCTGGTAGAGGATCTGTTGGCGATTCCCGTAAAGTCGATCTAGTGCCTTACCTCATTTCTTCAACGCGACCGCTATGCCGTCGCGAATGGGCAGGATCGTGGTGAAGAAATCCGCGGAATTGTAAAGCAGGCGGTTGAACTCGAGGATGGCCTTGGTTCGGGCGTCTTTCGGGTTTTTCTCCGCGACCCGGCCGCTCCACAAGACGTTGTCTGTGATGAAGAGTCCGCCTTTTCGCAGGCGCGGTGCAACCAGGCGCAGCACGCGCGGGTAGTCTTCCTTATCGACATCGTTGAAAATGATGTCGTACTGCTCCTTCTGCTCGGAGAGAACCTCAAGTGCATCGCCGGTGTGGAGCGTGATGCGGCTGGAGACGCCGGCTCGATCGAAGTACCCGCGAGCACGCTGGGCGTTCTTGGGATCGCCATCCGTATAGATGACGCGGCCCTTGTCGCCGACCGCTTGCGCCCACCAGATGGTTGAATATCCGATAGCCGAGCCCAACTCGAAAACCGTTTTGGCATTGATCATCAGGGCAAGTTGTTGAAGCACGCGCGCCACGGCGGGGCCAACAATGGGGATGTCATGTTTCGTGGCGTAGTCTTCCATCTCCGCCACAACTTCATCTCGTTTAGGAAGCATCGAGTAAAGGTAGTCGTCGACTGGGCCGGCAGTGGCGAAGTTATAGTGTCGCCAGTTGGGTTTGTCTTCTTTTTCCAGTTTACTTCCAGCCATGTATCCCCCTTGGCATTGCGGATCGCAATGATCGTTATCGCTATCGCTATCAATTGCCTTTTAATCTTTATGTCCTCTCTCAATTACTGACCGTCACACCGGGCTTCATGGCGACGATCTCGACTGCCGGCACCAACTTCTGAAGTTCGCCCGGACTGCCCGTCAATACCGGGAACGTGCCGAAATGCATGGGAATCACCGTTTTCGGTTTGAGCAGGTTGCAGGCGTAAGCGGCCTCGCGCGGACCCATGGTGAAGTGATCGCCGATTGGAAGCATCACGATTTCGGGAGAGTACAGGTCGCGAATGATCGCCATGTCTCCAAAAACATTCGTATCGCCGGCGTGATAAATCTTGACGCCGTTCTCGAATTCGACGACGTAACCGCAAGCTTCGCCGCCATAAATAATCTGGTCGCCGTCCTGGATACCGCAGGAATGATCGGCGTGCACCATGGTGACTTTGATGTCGCCGATCTTTTGTGTTCCGCCTTTGTTCATCATAGCGATTTTCTTGGCGCCTTTTTTCTCCAGCCATCCACATAATTCAGGAATGCCTACGACCTGAGGATTGTGCTGTTTGATGATCTCGACTGCGTCCCCGATGTGGTCGCCGTGGCCGTGGGTGCATAGAAGAACATCTACGTTCTTCACTTTTTTCTCGGACGCTGGACACATCGGGTTATTCATGACCCAGGGATCGATGATCACGGTCTGGCCGCCCGGAGTCACGATGCGGAATGTCGCGTGGCCAAGCCACGTGAGTTGAACGCCTTTGAGATTCATAAGTAAAAGCTCCGGATTGGGTGTTCCACTTTCCAGTGAATATTATGAAACCATTTAGTTACGCGCCATGCGAAATGGATCGGTTACATATTCAGCAGCAAGACCGCACTCCAACAACGGCGACGAGCTTTAGTTTAATATGAAACGCCATGACAGAACTGAAGGTGCTGATTGCGCGGGACAAGATAGCGAAACGAGTCGCGGAACTGGGTGCAGAGATTTCGCGCGACTTCGCGGGCCAGCCGGTGATCTTTGTCGCCGTGTTGAAGGGTTCCGCGATTTTTCTCGCCGATCTGGCCCGGCAGGTAACCCTCGACGCGACGTTTGATTTCATCGGAGTCTCCAGTTACGGAAACCGTCCCAGCCCCACTCAGGAACTCAAGAGTGGATGGGATTCCACGGGTGAGGTGAAGTTGACGAAGGACGTAGACCAGTCCATGAAAGATAAGAACGTGATTGTGGTCGAGGACATTCTGGATACGGGATTGACGCTCACGGTTCTGAAGAAATTGCTGATGGCGCATCAGCCTCGGTCGCTGAAGATTGCGGCTCTCCTCGACAAGCCCTCGCGCCGCAAGCTCCCTCTGCAAGGTGATTACGTAGGCTTCACCATTCCCGATGAATTCGTCGTGGGCTACGGGCTCGATTACGCCGAACGATACCGCAACCTGGCCGACGTCTGCATCGTCCCGCGAGAGTAAGAACCAGTATCGAGTGGCGAGTACCGAGAGCGTTCTTTTGCTCGGTATTTGCTACTTGGTACCAGGCACTCAAGGCACCGCTGCTATCATAGAAAAAACAAATGGGGTCTGTTCTGAGCAAACCTGGACAAAATCTTCCTATTGAGCCGCTGTTGCTGGAGGTAGCTGACGTATTGTCAACATCGCTCGATCTGGATACGACTCTGCGCCGGGTGGCAGAGGTAGTGCGCAAAGTTATTGACTACGAGATCTTCGCCATCCTCCTGCTTAACGAGAAGACTCAGGAGTTGCGCTTTCGCTTCCAGGTAGGATATCCGCCGGAATTTGCCGAGCGCGCGCGGGTGAAGGTGGGCGAGGGGGTGACCGGACAGGCAGCACAATTGCGGCAGGCCGTCCTGGTGGATGATGTAACGCAGGACTCCAGGTACATCGCTGCCATCCCGAATGTTCGTTCGGAATTGGCCGTGCCCCTCATCACCAAAAACCGGGTCATTGGCGTCATTGATTTGGAGGGGCAGAACCCGGGTTACTTCACGGAAGAGCACAGCCGACTGCTGACGCTGGTGGCTTCACGCATCGCGGGCGGGATCGAGAATGCGCAGCTTTACACGCGCACCACGCGGCAGGCCCGGATCCTGGTGCTGCTCAATGAAATTGCTCGCGAGTTGTCGTCGATTCTGAATCTGGACGAACTATTGAGCCGGGTTGCGGAACTGCTCCGGAAGCTGATTGATTACCAGATGTTTAGCATTCTGCTCCTTGATGCTTCCGGTGAGAAACTGCAACATCGTTTTTCTCTACGCTTCCACGAAAATATCCACCTCAAACACGAGGTCCCTTTAGGACGCGGCCTCGTCGGTCACGCGGCGCAAAGCAAACAGGCGATACTGGTGCCGGACGTGAGCAAAGATCCACGCTACGTCGAGGGCAACCCGGAAACGCGCTCGGAACTGGCCGTGCCTCTGATCTATAAGGACAAGGTGATTGGAGTGCTCGATTTAGAACACACGCGGCGCGGTTTTTTTACTGATGATCACCGGCGCACCATGATGACGCTGGCGGCGCAGGTGGCCATAGCGATTGAGAATGCCCGCCTTTACGAGGAGATCGCGAGGCAGGAGCGGCGACTGGAGCGGGATTTAGCGCTCGCCCGGGAATTGCAAATGCGGTTGCTTCCACAAACGTTGCCCAAGCAGGCGCACCTGGAGTTGGCGGCGAAGTTCATGCCCGCGCGAGCCATCGGTGGAGATTTGTACGACTTCATTCCCTACTCGCTTTCGCGGCTGGGAATTGTGATCGGCGACGTCAGCGGAAAGGGCGCACCTGCCGCCATTTACGCCGCTCTGGTCAGCGGAATCCTGCGCTCGCATGCCCCTATTGAACCCGGTCCCGCCGAGATGCTCAAGGCGGTGAACCTGTCCCTGGCGGAACGGCGCATCGAAGCCCAATTCGTCTCACTCATCTATGCGGTCTGGGACGATCAGCATCGAATTCTGACCGTGGCCAACTCAGGATTACCGCGGCCCATTCACGTACACGATGGGAAGAACCATGTCATCGAGGCAACGGGCTTGCCGCTGGGGCTTTTCGACGACGCAGACTACGACGAGTTTCGCTTCAAGATGAAGCCTGGAGACCTCTTTGTATTCTTCAGCGACGGCATTCTGGACGCGCGTAACCACAAGGGAGAAATGTTTGGCCGGGGGCGGGTGGAGCAGATCGTGGCGGACTGTAAGGGCGGAACAGCGGACTGCATCGTGGACTCGCTGTTCAAAGCCGCAGCCGAGCATTCCGCCGGGGTCGAGACCTTCGACGATCAAACGGTAGTGGCGATTAAGGTCAAGGATGGCGCTCCTGCGTCTTCCAAACGGAAATGAAGCGGCGCAGCGAATTTGCGGGACGTTTTCACCTTGATTCCGAGCGTCCTCCGGGATTCGTTTTCCGCGAGCGCCGCAAGGGAATTTTGCGCGGTGGTGCGGACTTCGTCTTGCATTGCGACGACGTTCCGCTACCCAAGCTGGTTGAGCGCTATGGAACGCCTCTTTACGTTTATTCGGCAACAGCGATCCGCGAGCGGCTGGCGGGCTTCGTTAGCGCATTTCAGGATATCCCCCATACGATCTGCTATTCCGTAAAAGCAAATTCAAACGTGAACATTCTGCGTCTGCTGGCTCGGCAGGAATGCGGGTTCGACGTGGTTTCCGGTGGAGAACTGGAGCGGGTGCTGGTCGCCGATCGCCGCGCAGCTAAAAGAGTCGTGTTTTCCGGTGTGGGAAAGTCTCGCGATGAGATGGTCACGGCCCTGAAAGCCGGGATTCTGTTATTCAATGTGGAAAGTGAATCGGAACTGTGGGTTCTGGCAGAGTGTGCAACAAGGTTGCGCACGGTCGCGCGCGTGGCTCTTCGAGTGAATCCTGACGTGGCGGCCGATACGCATTCTTACATCTCTACTGGTTTGCGCAAACATAAATTTGGAGTGCCGATCAGCAGTGCGCGCGAACTCTACGCCAAGGCCAGTGGAGCTCGACACCTGAGAGTTGCGGGAGTCAGCGTTCATATTGGCTCGCAGATCACCGATGTTGCGCCCTTCGGAGAGGCCATGGTTCGAGTGGCCGACCTGGTTCGCGACCTGCGCCACGATGGACATAAGATCGACTACGTTGACACCGGCGGTGGGCTCGGCATTGATTATCAGGAACCGGGCTTGGAATTTGCTGATAATGTTGCGAAATATGCGCGGGCGGTGACCGATCCTTTGCGCGGTCTGAATGTGCATCTGTTGCTCGAGCCGGGCCGGTCGATTGTGGGACCCGCAGGCGCTTTGGTCACTTCCGTGATTTACAGAAAAGAAGACGACGGCAAGCGCTTTCTTGTTGTAGATGCAGCCATGAATGATCTGATCCGACCCACGCTTTACGGCGCCTATCACCAGATCGTCCCCGTGATTCAATCCAAGAGCTTGGTGGCCAAGAAAGAGATTGTCGATGTGGTGGGTCCGGTGTGCGAGTCCGGCGACTTTTTTGCGCGCGACCGGGAGTTGTCTCAAGTGGAAGAAGGCGCCTTGCTTGCGATTCTTGACGCCGGAGCTTATGGAATGGCGCTGGCCTCGAATTACAATACGCGTCCGCGCCCGGCGGAAATCCTGGTTAGCGGAAAGTCGCTGAAGGTCATCCGGCGACGGGAAAAGGTGCGGGAACTGTATTCGTCCGAGTTGTAATCAGAACCCGCTTTTCTATTATCTTTCTCCCCACTTCAGCTTGGTGCGGAGCACGTGGAAGAAATCAGTATCGGTGCGGAACAGGCCCACTCGATGCTCGGAGCGGCGGCACTGGACCCGGTCTCCGTCGCGCAGATCTAGACCCGGCTGGCCATCGAGGCTGAGATAAGCCACTTCTTCGTCGCTACGCAGCAGAATTTCGACCACGGCGGAATCGGGAACGACCAGCGGCCGATGGGTGAGCGAATGCGGCGCCACCGGGGTAATCACAAACGCATTGACCGTTGGCATAAGCACGGGGCCGCCCGCGGAGAGCGAGTAGGCGGTCGAACCTGTGGGCGTGGCCACGATCATTCCATCGGCCCGGTAGCGGGAGACGAATACCTTGTCGACAAAGAGATCGTAGTTATTCAAGCGGGCCAGTGCAGTTTTGTTGACCACGGCATCGTTGAAAACCAAGTAACTTCCCAAAACCTCTTCGCCTCGCAGCAAGTCACATTGCATCAGCGAACGCTGCTCCACAGCGGCTTGGCCTTGGGCGATCGCCTCGAGCATGGAAAATAGCGAACCCAGGGGAACGTCGGTGAGGAAGCCAAGCGAACCCAGGTTCACTCCGAGCAGCGGAGCGTCGATTGCAGCCGTGGCTCGAACCGCAGAGAGTAGCGTCCCGTCGCCGCCTAACACCACAACCAGATCCAAAGGCCGCGAGGACATTTCCGAGCGCAGCACTTCTTCCTGGCCATTGGAGTACTTGGCCGTCTCCGGATCGACGATGACCTTGTACCCATGGGCCTGAAGCCATGTCAGGAGCTCGGGGACGGTGCGCGCAACCTCCGGCCGCGCTGGGCGCGAGATGACGGCTGCAACTTTGGATTGAGATAAGGGCTTGCTTGGCATGTTCGAAAGAGAGAAAGACAGATTGTACAGAATTCGGACAAAAAAGCTTCGATCACAAAGGATTAAAAAACTCCCCAGAGAAGGAATTCGCGGTTTCCTTCCGTGCCCAGGATGGGCGATTCGATGACATCGGCGCGTGCGCAACCGAGGTCCAGCATAGACTTCCGCACCTTTTCGACTGTGCCCAACTGAACCGCCTCGTCGCGTACAATGCCTCCCTTACCCACGAATTCCCTTCCCGCCTCGAACTGAGGTTTGACCAGGACAATCACTTGGCGGCCACGGCGTTGTTCGAGAGACGGTGGAAAGGCGGCGTCTAAAACAGGAGGCAGAACCAACGTCGCGGAAATAAACGCTACATCAACAACGATGAGGTCTGCCATCTCGCCGATGACCTCGCTGGTGACATAACGGGCGTTAACTTTTTCCAGCAGTCGAACTCGGGGGTCCTGACGCAGTTTGAAATCCATCTGCCCGTAACCGGTGTCGATCGCGATTACCCGAGCTGCGCCATGCTGCAGCAGACAGTCGGTGAATCCGCCGGTAGAAGCGCCAACATCGAGACAGAGCTTGCCCACCACGACGATATGCCAGTGTTCAAGCGCACGCTCGAGTTTGAGGCCGCCTCGGCTTACATACTTCAGATCTTCGCCGAGCAGTCGGACCACGGCATCCTGTGGGACTTGCGCGCCGGACTTGTCGAGCTTCTGATCATTGACCAATACTTTTCCCGCGAGAATGAGAGCCTGGGCGCGTTCTCGGGAGGCAGCCAGGCCGCGATTGAGGAGAAGTTTGTCGAGTCTGAGTTTCAAGGTTGGCTCGTTATGAGGCTTCTTAGCGGCGATCCGCATTGGCTTGCCGTCGCACCACGAAAGTGCCAGCCCTCGCTCCAGTGCAAAGAGCTGAACCATCTCTCGCTGGAATCACTTACGAGGATACTGTCGTGCTTTTCCACAGAATTTTCCACGATTGTGTTGAAAACTTCTGATGCTTGCTCGGAGAAAAACGAAAGCCGCCCGAAAAAAGGGGCGGCCAGGTGAATTTCTCGCTGCTGTGCTAGCCGGCAACTTCTTCCAGCAACTTCTGGTCAATATCGAAGTTGGAGTGCACATTCTGCACGTCGTCCTGATCTTCAAGCGCCTCCATCAGCCGGATCATGGTGTTGGCAGCTTGACCTTCCAGCTTAATGTAGTTCTGAGGAATCATGGCGACGCTGGAGGATGCCGGCTCAATCCCGGCCTTCTTCACGGCTTCGAGCACGGTCTCGTAGGCCGAGGGCTCGGTCAGAATCTCCCAATTTTCGCCATCATCGTTCAGATCCTCGCCACCGGCTTCGAGAACAATGTTCATCAGATCGTCCTCCTTCGCGGCAGTCTTCGGGATCACGATGTCGCCCTTTTTATGGAACATCCAGGAGACGGCGCCGGCTTCGGCCATGTTGCCGCCGTTCTTGCCGAAGCAGTGGCGGATTTCGCTGACGGTACGGTTGCGATTGTCGGTGTTGATGTCGAGCAGAACCGCGACACCGCCAGGGCCGTAGCCCTCGAGAGAAAACTCCTCGTACGTAGCTCCCGGCAGTTCTCCAGTGCCGCGCTGAATGGCCCGCTTGATGTTATCGGCGGGCATATTCTCTGCTTTGGCGGCGACGATGGCGCCGCGCAAGCGCGGGTTGGAATCAGGATCGCCGCCGCCGTTCTTCGCGGCAATACTGATTTCCTTAATGAGGCGGGTGAAAATCTTGCCGCGCTTGGCGTCGAGCGCGCCCTTCTTGTGCTTGATTGTGGCCCATTTCGAGTGGCCAGACATGGCTAGACCTCTATCCGATAATTTCGTTTGATCGCGGGATTCGCCCGTAGAAAGACACAGACTGCCTCGCAAGTACCGCAGGCGAAAACAGATTATAGCACGACGCCCGATTTCGCTGATTACGTCTTCCCATCCGAAATCTTGGACGGGTGGCCTGGGGATGAGATCCCCGACCGGGCAGGCGTAGTGGCCCGATTCGGTTATTGACGGCAACGCATATGCGCCCCTAACATGCCAGCGGGGCGCCCCTGCAATGACCGACCGAGTCATAGGCCACTACCGAGTGATTGAGAAAATCGGCGCTGGAGCCATGGGCGAGGTTTTTCGGGCTCGGGACGAAAGGTTGGGCCGGGATGTCGCTCTCAAGCTGATCCGTCCCGCTTCCAGCGCTAACCCCGATCATCTCCGCCGTTTTGAATTGGAAGCTCGCGCTGCGGCAGCCCTGAATCATCCCAATATTGTCGCCATTTATGACATCGGTCTCGACGCCGGATCTCCTTACATCGTTTGTGAATTGCTGAAAGGCAAAACCCTGCGCACACGACTGTCGGAAGGAGCAGTGCCAGTTCGCCTGGCCGTCGAGTACTCGCTGCAAATCGTAGAAGGTCTTATCGCGGCTCATGATCACCGCATTATTCACCGGGACCTCAAGCCGGAAAACCTATTTGTGACCAACGATGGCCGGGTCAAGATTCTCGATTTTGGAGTGGCCAAGCTGCAATCTGCGCCGGAAGAATCCGAACGCCCTGTGGAAGATTTGACCACGGTAACCAAGAGTGGAGCGGTGGTCGGTACCGTCGCCTATATGTCGCCCGAGCAACTGCGAGGCAAGACGGTGGACCATCGCAGCGACATCTTCAGCGTGGGCGCGATTCTCTACGAAATGCTGGCCGGACGGCGACCCTTTCGCGGCGAGACTGAGGTCGACACGATTACGGCCGTCCTTCTTGAGGATCCTCCCGAGGTCGATCTTGAGCAGGCAGGCATCCCCATACCGTTCCGGCAAATCGTTCGTCATTGCCTGGAGAAGGAGCCCGAGAAGCGTTTTCAGTCGGCGCGCGATTTGGCGTTCGCCCTGGAAACTCTCTCGAACACATCCAGCGGACGGTTAACACGCTTCGGTCTGCCCAAATTGCAAGCGAAGGTCCTGCCCTGGGCCGTAGCGGGAGCGCTTCTGATCGCGGCGCTCCTGATGCTGGGCAAACAGGCCCAGCATCAAACGATGCTTCCCGTCTACCGCCGCCTGACCTTTGACGAGGGTACGGTCTACGCGGCGCGTTTTGCGCCTGACTTTCGCTCGGTCATCTACGGTGCTGCATGGGATGGCAAACCGTTGCAACTGTTCTCCACTGTCGGAGACTCGGTTTCGACTCAACCGCTCAACGTCACAGATGCAAACATATTGGCGATTTCCAAGACTGGTGAACTGGCACTGCTTCTTCACGGCGCACACATGTCGCATCTTAAAATTGAAAACGGCACACTGGCTCGCGCGCCTCGTGCCGGAGGTTCTCCGAGAGAAGTTCTGGAAGACGTTACTTGGGCGGATTGGGACGCGAACGGCGAACTGGCGGTCGTCCATCAGGCTGAGGGCCGCGATCGGGTTGAGTACCCGATCGGTCACGTCTTGTATCAAAGCGACGGATGGATCAGCCACATCCGGCTCTCTCCACAGGGCGATAAGGTTGCTTTTATAGACCATCCATCGCTGTGGGATGATCGCGGGTCTGTTTACCTCACGGATATCGCGGGAGGCATCAAGACGTCATCTCGCGAGTGGGACTCCGCCGATGGCCTGGCTTGGAGTTCGGACGGAAAAGAAGTCTGGTTTACGGCCGCCGAAAATGGCCATACCCGCGCCTTGCGGGCTTTAAATACCAAGGGGGTAATTCGGACCGTTCTAAGGATTCCCACGGGAATCACTTTACAGGACATAGCACCGGATGGCCGAGCGCTGGTGAGCCTGGATGCCGAACGTCTCGTCATGGCAACCTCCGCGCAGAAAGGCAAAGCCGTTGACATCTCCTCGCACGATTGGGATATTGCGAAAGATATCTCACGGGACGGCCAGTCCGTACTGTTCGAAGATGCAAGCGAAGCCGCCCCTACCAACTATTCGGTGGACATTCGTAGAATCGACGGTACTCCACCGGTTGTACTGGGAGAAGGGAGTGCAGGCGGACTTTCGCCGGATGGCAAATGGGCGATCTCCATCATCCCCGGCAGCCCGGGTCGTGTAATGCTGCTTCCCATCGGCCCGGGTCAACCTCGCATTATCGCCGTTAAGGGGCTCGAGCGCATCGATAACGGTAATTCTCGCTTCCTCGCAGACGGCAAAACAATCACTATCAACGGCAACCAGCCCGGCCATGGAGTCCGCTGCTATCTCGTGGACGTAGATGGAGGAAAATTAACACCAATAACGCCGGAAGGGATTATCGGCGGGTTGGTTTCGCCCGATGGTAAATACATGCTTCGTGCCAACGAAGCTGGCGAGGCCGCGGTCTACCCCATCGCCGAAGGAGATCCCCGTCCCATCCCAAATCTTGCACCAGGTTTTATTCCCATCCGGTGGTCGGAGGACGACGCTTCAGTCTATTGCTATCGTCCCGGGCAGGTTCCAACCAGGGTGTACCAGGTCAACCTGGTTACCGGCCAGCAAACTGTCATCCAGGACTTGCAGCCCGAAACACTCAAGGGCGTGGTTTCGATCGCTCCAGTAGTCGTGGCCCGCGACGGTTCGCGGTTTGCATATAGCTACTATCAAGTCTTCTCTGTGCTGTACGTGATTTCTGGCCTGCGCTAGCGCAGCACACCAGCATTGCCTAATCGAGCGGCCCCGAAAAATCCGACGACACGTAATGGAAGAAAATGGAGGTCGAGGTATTCCCGGCGCCGAGAACATCGCGGAAATGTGGCACGCGCGTTCCCCTGTACACCAAGCCATCACCCAGCGCCTGATACACCGTGACGGTGCCCTCGGAAGTATCAAGACGAATCGGCCACGAGGTCGCCAGCTCTGGTTCGGGAGAGAAATCCAAACACAAGGTAACGCTGAATTCGCACTGCTGCCGGTCGGTGTGCTTCTTCAATTCGGCGCCGCTCAGGTAAGACGCCAGATAGACGTAAGAAGGCTTGACTGCTTCTCCCGCGATAGCGCTGACCGCATTCGCAATCTGGTGGTGGAAGAAGCGCGCCACTTTCTCGTTGTGGGCCACATATCTCCGCGAGCTCTGCTCGTCGCCAAGCCTGATTGCTCCCCTCCGGATGGCGTACCGGTAATAGCGACGCAAGGCTGCAAGGTTGAACGGATGAATCAAGTTGCCTAGCGGTAGGTAACCTTTCTCTCGAAACACACGAACGCGTGTGCTGACGATTTCAGACCGCTCCGCCAGATATCGCTCGCCATGCTCCGCCGGTGTCAAGATGCCGGCCTCCGCGAGCAAGTACCGAAGTTCGTGCGGGAGTGAAGCGGGTGCGGGTTTCCCAGGCCGAAGACACGCAACCGCCGCCTGCATCCGGGACCCCAGCCAAAACGGATGCAGAGATCCGGTGGCCGGATCACGTACCCAAGCTACTGTGCCCTGCAAGCTGAACCCTTCCAGCAACTCGCGATGCGATTCTAGTTCTGCTGGCACCTGTCCCGCAGACAGAACCCTACATTGAGGGTTGAGGAATAGCGGCTGAGACAGGTCATGTCTGCGATGTTGCAAATCGAAAACGCGCCGCGGAATCAGGTGCAACGGCAGTTCGTCGAGCAGGCAATGGAATTGCCCCGGGGGCAGCCTCGCGGTATAGGTTTGCCGCGAGGCTGCTCCCATAAGGCCTGCAACCCACTCAAGCCACGCCGTGTCTCTTACTTGTGAAGCCATCCGTTTAGAGTAAAGCGGCTGTCGGCGAACGCCCGCGATGAGCACTCTACCGGGGTTATTTCGTGCAGCAGTGAGCATGGGAAAAATACGATCTGGTTCTGCTGCGGCACAATTGTCTGGTAACCATCCCTACTGAATGGCTTCTCACCTGTTCGGCGCGAGTCATGGAGACGCAATTCTCCACCCTCGAATCCGCGCGGTTCGCGATGAAAAAAGTAGACAAAGGTTATCCGGCGAGATGCTACCTTGGCTTGCGCGTCATCACAGTGCGCACGGAAGAAGTCACCGTCATTGCTGGCCGTGATCTGCACTTCCGTACGAGTGACCGGAAACTCTTCGACCCCAAGCTGCTCCAGCACTCTCGGCAACACACCCCGAATCCGTTCCAGGATAACTTCCTCATGTTGGCCCATGTCCATCAACACTCTCGAACGACGATGGCTATAATCGGTCACTCCGGGGTCTCCGCTGGGAGAAATCACTTCGCTGCCGCGAAAGTCCGCCTCATGTTGCAGTGTGTATTGGATGAGTTCGTCCAGCTCTAGTGAAGTCAGGAACTCGTCCAAAACGATGCATTGCGTCCGAGCGACTGTAGAAGCGTCCAGAACGGCAACACAGTTGCTCCCGTCCAAAAGGCTTTGCTCTGTGCCTTGATGTACTGGCGTGCTCGAGTGTCGGAAGCGGACGCCTGGTGGCTGCGGTCCACCCGGGGGCTGCGGCCCTTGTTCGGGAGCCCCCG
>PMSQ01000047.1:0-9315 GCA_003168355.1 Acidobacteriaceae bacterium
TCGTAGTCGTTCAGGCGGAAGATGCGGATATTCGTTCCGAACCGTAGTTCGTGAGCGCCGCGGCTCCAGGCGAGGTTGTCATTGATGAAAAACCGCGATGCGCGCCTGCCTTGAACCCAGGTGTTGTCCAGCCCTCCGATGGGCGTGAACGGGTTCGCGCCGCTTCCCTGCAACACAATCGGAAAAGCCGAGAGCGTTTTGTGAAGATTGATTGGCCCAAACAGGCTCTCGTACCAGGAAAACGCCGGGTTGAAGTAGTTCACCAGGTTCTGCGTGAAAACGTGCGTGTGTCCTGCGGCGAACGAATAAAGAGGCTGCGGCGAAAGCGCATTGAACACGGGGTTGATAGGATCCGTGTACGCGGCTTGCAGTCCGGTGTCCGACTGAAAACGAAACCAGGCCGTATCTTTCTGGTTGACGTTGTAGTCGAGACGGACGGTCTGGACCTGCTCGTGGTCGTCGCTGGAGTGCGAGACGCTCTGCCGGTTGGCGCAACCATCCCCGGCGGCGCCAAGCGGGCAGCCAAGTATCGCCGTGGGTGTGCCGCTGGCATTTCCGTAGAGGTTGAACATCTGTTGATAGAACAAACAGGTCTCATTCGGATTGCTCGACCCGCAGCCGGTTATTTGCCCCCCAGAAAGTTGCTGCAAGACGTATGCCTGGAACGCCGTGCTGGGAACGATCGTCGGCGTGACAATGGGCAGTGCTATCCGCACCCATTCACTATCAAAGAAGAAGAACAGTCTGTCGTGTGCAATCGGCCCACCGACGCTGCCTCCAAAATGGTTCACCGTCGCTCCCGGCTTGTGGTTTCCCGGCGTTGCGTTAGTAAAGTAGTCCGCTGCATTCAGCANNTGATCCACGGAATAGGAAAGAGTGTTGACAGTCACTTCTGAGATAGAATTCAACCCCAGGACAAGGTTGGTTGAGAGGCCGCTATTGAGATTCGTGAGCGGGTCGTTCGTTTCCAGCCCGTCGACGATGTAGCCGTTGGAGAGGGCGGGCAGCCCGTTGAACTCCACGTTGCCATAGCCGTTTGTGCCGCCAACGAAATCGTTGCCGCTCCCGGCTGTGTTGATGAGCGCTCCCGGAGAAAACTGCAGCGGGTAGGTTAGGTCGCCACCTGGATTCGGAAGGTCCTCTAGCGCCGAAGTATTCAGAGTTGTGGATGTGTTCGCGTTCCCAGGGTTGATGAGTGGAGCCTCGCTATTCACCTCAACTGTCTCATTTGATCTGGCCACTCTGAGAGTGAAATTCACTGTTTGCTTCTGGCCCAGACCCGCGATGATGTTGTCATTTTGCCCAGGAGCGAAGCCGCGCGCCTCCACTCTGACTGAGTAGATACCCGGTTTCAACTGCGGAAAGCTGAACCGGCCCGCGTCATCGGTCTGTGCACTACGCTTTAGACCGGTCTCTCGATTCGCGATCGTTACGATGGCGTCCGCCACAACCGCGTCAGTTGCGTCCCTTACTTCGCCAACGATGGCACTGGTGGTTTCGCCTTGTCCCGGCGCTTCCGCAGGAAGAAGACACGCCACGGTCAACATAAGAAAAGCAATGTGAACTGCCCACGCCATGAACTCCCCACTCGTTTGCCCTAAACCGGCAATGCCTCTCTGTTTTTATCTATTAACCAGCGATTATCCTTCATAGTTAACCATAGTTAATATAAACATGCAAGCCCAAAGGGAGAGGCAAATCGCCGTGGTTGTTCGGCACCAGTGAACGGGACAAAAACCGTCTTGATAGCATCGTTGTTTCTGTGCGCGGGAAACGCCCTCGGCCAGTCGGTCGAAAAGGAGCCTGCCGCAGTTGTGGAGTTTGGGGGAGCTGCTGACTGGAATTTCAAAGACCGCGGATCGAGCTTCGGACCCACCATCGCGGTTGAAGTTACGCCGATCGAGAACTGGCTAGAACTTGAGGCCGGAGTTACACCTCTTTTCACTCGTCACTCGACAGAATGGAATACCGACCTTCTGTTCAAGAAGCCTTGGACGCTGTCGAAAAAAGCAGAGTTCATGTTGGGCGTTGGTCCCGAGTGGGTTCATACGACGAAATACGGCATAACAACGAACTCCGTCAGCGGTGAAGTCGGCGAGTCCGGAATTGGAAGGAAAGGCGCCATTGATGGCATGCACACCACCGAAGAGTGCCTCGCCGAAAATCTGCAGGCGACGCCCTCTCGATCCAAGAATCCAGCCTTTGTGGGTGTAGCGCGGCCCGCCCATATAAGCGATCTTATTGACGTCCACTCCGGAGAAATAGTTCGAGACGGCATGGCGTCGTGCATCCCGATGACACGATCATGAGGCCCACTGAATGGCCGTGTAGGAGCGCGCCGGCAATTCAAGCTTCGTGCGTCCCCCGCCGGTCGAAGGCTTATCCGCAGGCTGGGGAACAACTCGCTGCGGGGCTTCGAAGCTGTTGAAAGCCTTCAAGTCGCCACCTGTGAGCACGGTAGAATTCAGCACACTGTTCGGTGCCCGGTCCTGCCAATTGATTTCGGCCATGTGAGCCTTGTTCAAATCGCGATTCAGGATGAACATCGAAACCTTGCCATCCTCTGGGTTCAGGGTCCCCGTCACATCGAGGTAAGGAACCTGGCCTATTCCAGAAACCTCGTACGTTGGCGATTCCACCAGCAGATTGAGCACGTTGCCGCGCGCAAATTGCAGCGCCCAGCTGTAGGGATAATAGATTGTCTGCCGAAGCACTCCGTTCGCATTGGTGACGAGCGGAGCGATTACGTTCACAAGTTGCGCGAGACACGCTATTTTTATCCGGTCCGCGTTACGCACCAGCGTGTTGACAATTCCGCCGACCAACAGCGCATCCTCGAGGTTATAAACTTCTTCCAGCAGATGCGGAGCTTCGCTCTCATGTCCGTTCATAGCATCGCCGCTGCGCGCGCGATACCACACGTTCCACTCATCAAATGATAGCCAGAGTTTCTTGGGCGATCGTTTGTGCCCGCGAACCAAATCGCAAACCGCGAGAGTTTCCGCAATCTGTTGCTCCATGCTGAGGTTCATGGCTAAGAACTTGGCGCTGTCTCCGCCGGTTTCTTCCTGGGTATTTCCGATGTAGCGATGCAAAGACAGTGCGTCGACGTACTGATAACACTGTTCCAGGACTTCACGGTCCCATTCCAGGTAGGTCGGCATGCCCGGACCGCTCGATCCGCAGGCGATCAGCTCTAAGGAAGGATCCACGGCACGCATCTGGCGGGCGGCATCCTGCGCTTTTAGGCCGTACTCGGTCGCAGTCATGTGGCCGATCTGCCAGGGGCCATCCATTTCGTTGCCCAGGCACCAGTGCTTCACGGCGTGTGGTTGTTCAACGCCGTGAGTCCGCCGCAGGTCGCTCCATTTCGTTCCTTTCTCAATGTTGCAGTACTCCACCAGCGCTGCAGCCCTCTCTGCGGTGCCGGTACCGAGGTTGAGACCCATTAGCGGCTTCGAGCCGACGATCTTGGACCATGCCATGAACTCATTGGTTCCGAACTGATTGGTGTCGATTGTGTTCCATGCCTTGTCGAGGATACGTGGACGATCTTTTCTTGGTCCGACCCCATCGAGCCAGTTGTAGCCCGAAACAAAATTGCCGCCAGGGTAGCGGATGATCGGAACCCTGAGCTGTCTCACTTCCTCCATCACATCTTTCCGGAAGCCGGCGCTGTCTGCCAGGCTCGACCCCGGATCGTAGATGCCCTCGTAGATAGCGCGGCCGAGATGTTCAAGAAATGACCCGAACATATTCCGATCGAGGGGAGCGATGGTGCGCCGGGAATCGACATAGATACGAGCAACGTCGCCGGAGTTTGTGGAGGACTGGGTGAAAGCGAGCGGCTTCAGGAAAGAGTTCGCGGAGCATGCAATTCCTGCAGTGACTGCCTGTTTTAAGAAGTGTCGTCTTTTGTCGGAAAACATGTTTGCAGTCTCCTGATCGGCATGGCCGGATTATCGTCTGGCGTATTTCTTGCTTTCTTCCAGCTCGTGATAAAGACGATATGTTTCATCGCCTACGGCCGAGAAGGGGCGGAGAGTTAATGAGCGGCCATCGGTTGCAACCAGCCAGTCCTGCGAAGACCGAGAAGCGGCGGTTGCAGCGAGTAATTGAGATCGAGTGAGTCTGGCCGGAATATCGCCCACGGCGAAAAGCGCAATCGGCCCACGTAGGAGCGCCACAGTGTTGCCGTTTTGCTCATCCACTGCTTCCAGCCGAAGCGGCATTCCAATTTCAAACTCGACTCGGTCTCCGGCCTTCCAGCTTCGGCTCAGTGCCAGGAACTTGCCGGGCAGTATCTCGCCTTCGACTCGCTTGCCGTTGATTGACACCCGGGTCTTTGCATCCGCCCAGGCTGGAACTCTCAGATAGACCGTGAAGTTCTCGGGACGCGTCAGGCCGAAGTGAAGTTCCGTTGCACTTGCTGCGGGATACCCGGTGGTTTGTGTAAGCGTACACTGAGTTGTGTTCTGCGACCAACGAACCCGGGAAGGAATGAACAGGTTAACGTAGATACCATCCGCGCCCGGATAATATGCACTGATGCCGTAATCGGCAGTCAATTGCGGGAAGGTGCCGGAGCAGCATGGCCACTTATCCTTGTAATAGACTTTCCTCCCGTTATCGCGGTTGTAATCGGAGTAGTAGAAAGACGTACCATCCGCAAGAATGGGCTTGGCGCCGGCGATCGTGTTGTACAACACTCGCTCCATGCTGTCGCCGTAGCGAGAATCTCGCGTGATCCGCAGTAAGTAGCGGGTTATTTTGAACTGGCCATATGCCCCACAGGGCGTTTCGAAACTGGCGTGCGTGCCGTTCAGGCTGGCCGCGAGCAATCCTTTGCCAGGTTCTACAAACCCTTCGTTCGGTCCCCATCCTCCAGTTGCGTAACTCTGTTCCTGCACCATGCGCCAGCCATTGGCTGCGGCGCGAAGATAGTGTTCATCCCCCAAAACCAGATAGGCCTGCGCGGCCGAACTTAGCGTATTCACATGACTGTAGGCGTGTTTGCCCGGCAAGGCGTTGTGATTTTCGGCCAGCGCATCGTAGTACTCATGGTAGATGAAGCGCTTGGCCAGATCGAGATAGCGCCTGTCACCACTTCGCCGGTACGCTAGAAAGAAATTCTCCGGCAGAGTATAGGTTTCATCCCACGTGTAGGCGACCGTCTTGTGGGGGCGCGCTTCCTGCTCGACGCGACTCAAAGCTTTTTCCGGTAAGTGTGGGAGCACGGCCTCGGTGCTGCGTTTAAGAACTTCCAGAGCAATCGGGTCGGCGGCAAATTCGTGAGCATCAATCAGCCCGCAGCAGATCTTGTCGAACGCGTAACCGGGCAGCCGATAGTCAACATAAAACTTTCCCGCCGGTTCAACCGTTGCGGCATACGCTCGAACTAAGCGATGCACCTTCGCCTGAGTGGGTTTTGAGCCCGTGGCCGCGTAAGCTCTCGCCAAGCCGGAGACATATTGGCCGAAGGTGTGACCTGGAATGAAGCCGTGAAAATTGCTCGCGGGATTGAAGTCATCACTGTTGTCGTACCAGCCGCCGAGGTCCGGACCCGGAGCGGACATTCCTTGACGTTGCCGGAAAGGCTTGAGGAGGCCATCTTCATCGAGGTTCAGGAAGATTCTGTGGTTGTTTTCAAACTGCTCGTGCAGGAGGCCATCGTGCAGCTGAACCTGCGAGTACTCATAGACGGAAAGCGGAGGGACGAAGGAGACTTCGACAGCGGGAAGCGCCCATGAAGGCAAGGAATGTGCGGCGACCAGTCCGCCCGTAGTGGTTGCCGCTTTCTTCAGAAATTGCCGTCTGGATATGTTTTTCATCGCGATTCCTTCCTGCACTTCGACTCCCGGAATGAATACAAAAGCCGCTGGTATCAGCGGAGCCTGACGTCGAAGCAAGCGATCCCCGGCAAACGTTTTCTCAACCCGCCGCCCTCTCTATATCACCGGTGGCGGCTGCCGGTCAAATTATGCGATGAACTTCAAAAGCAGGACAGACTGGACCGGCCATCAAGGAGTGTCCGGTTCACTGCCAACAATGGCCCAGGATATACGGTCCCTACTCGATCACCGCGCACAGTTTTGTCGGAGCAGGCGGCGGGCCGACTCGGGGCTTTGCGATATACTCTGCTAGCAGAGCGGGAGTAGCTCAATGGTAGAGCATCGGCTTCCCAAGCCGGGGGTTGCGGGTTCGATCCCCGTCTCCCGCTCCAATGTCTTTTCGCTCATCCGACCCACCACCGGGGCAGCTTTCGCTGAGGGTCCCATGCGAAATCTCGGACTGCCCTACGCTCCACACAAACGTGCCAGCAGAGTTCGAATTTCCATTTTCTTGAATAGAGGCAAAGCGAAGCCAATCGGCGATAATTGGTGTTTCACGAACTGCCGATGGATCAACGCGATTACGAAGGCCGATGCCGCCTAGACCGACGAAGGTGAGCTCTCCCAGTCCAATCGATGCTCCCGCCTTGCAACCAACGCTGGCCGAATCCAGCAGACGGCTGCTGCCGTGGCTGATCGCGGTTGCGTTCTTTATGGAATCGCTGGATACCACGATTCTGAATACCGCGGTCCCGACAATCGCGGAGGCTCTCCACGTTGCTCCTCTGAGCATGAAATCGGTGCTCGCAAGTTACACGCTGAGCCTTGCGGTTTTTATCCCGATCAGCGGCTGGATGGCCGACCGGTTCGGAACGCGCCGTGTGTTCGCTTCCGCGATCGGCATCTTCACGCTGGGATCATTTCTCTGCGGCATCTCGAGCAACATTCACGTGTTGGTCGCGTGCCGCATCCTGCAGGGCTGCGGCGGAGCGATGATGGTGCCCGTCGGCCGACTCACTCTGGTACGAACCTTTGCCAGATCAGAACTGGTTCGCGCCATGAGCTTCGTCGCCATCCCCAGTTTGATCGGCCCCATGCTGGGACCAATCGCCGGCGGACTCATCGTCGGATACCTGCACTGGAGGCTGATTTTCTTCGTGAATATTCCGATTGGCCTCGCCGGTTTGGTCCTGGTTTACCTGCACCTGCCGGATTACCGCGAGCATACTGATCCTCTGGATGTGGCCGGCCTGATTCTTTTCGGATCCGGCGTCGCACTGCTTTCCTACGTGCTGGAGGTGTTTGGCGAACATACCTTGGACGTGCGCGAAATTCTGGGGCTCCTGGCGGTTTCCATCCTTCTCTTGGCGGGCTACGGATTTCACGCGACGCGGACCGCGCATCCGATGCTGCGCCTGGCCCTGTTTCGGATTCGCACCTTTCGCGCGGCCGTGAGCGGCAGCTTCCTGACTCGCCTTGGAATTGGCGGGATTCCATTTCTCTTTCCACTCTTGTATCAGGTTGGCCTTGGTTTCACTCCGATTCAATCCGGCCTGCTCATGATGCCGCAGGCCATCGCCGCCATGAGCCTGAAGATGACGATGCCGCGAATACTGGCGCGCTTTGGATACCGTGCCGTGCTGGTTTCCAACACGCTGATCATCGGCCTGCTGATCCTGCTTTTCGCGACCATCGGGAAAGGCACGCCGGTGTGGCTGATCGTGGCCGAAGTATTCTGCTACGGGTTCTTCACGTCGCTGCAATATACCAGCATGAATACGCTTGTTTATGCCGAAGTTACGGACGAACAGGCGAGCAGCGCAAGCTCCATCGCAAGCACCATGCAGCAGATGTCCATCAGTTTCGGCGTCGCTTCAGCTTCGTTGGTGACTGCCTTTTTCCTTCCCGATCGCTATCGTTCCAATCCGCTGCAATTTATTCACGGCATCCACCGGGCGTTCTTTGTGCTGGGCGGCATGACCCTGCTTTCCACAATCGTTTTTCGCGAATTGAAGAGAGGAGACGGTGATATGGTGAGCCAGCGAAAGGAGCTACACGGCGAGTAAAGCGCGGATGGGCGCGGGGACGCATCAATGGGCGTTGGCGCCCTCGCCCCGAGAGACACTTGGGCTGATGACTTCTAGTCGCCAGCGCTGATAGCCGCCGCCGGTTCGGTTCTGGATCGAGATTCCCACCAGGCTTCGACGCCTTGGCGCGAAAGTTTTAAGATAGTCCGGCGATTTTCAGAAAGTACCTTCCACCAGGCGAAGCGCCCCAGCATGGGGAAGTAGATTCCGCGGAAGCACAGCCGCGCGATCAGAATGTTGACGCGATAACCCAGGGCCTGGTCATTGAGCGAATCCACGGCTTGAGCGACGGCTTCCGGGCTGTAGGCATGAGACCAGCCGTATTTCACTTCGGCGTGAGCTTCGTCGATGCTCATCTTCAGTGGGGTGTGGGCCATGGCGAACGGAATGAACTCCTGCCAGTGCTTGGGCCGAGTTAGGCGGCCCGCGACGTCGAGACGTTTATAAAGCGGAGTTCCTGGCAAGGGAGTGAGCAGGCCGAAAATTGGCAGACCCGGCGGCCAAGTCCGCACCTGCTCGAGCGTGCGCTCGGCCGCGCCCACGGTGTCATTATCCATGCCGAAGATGAATGATGTAATTGCATACACGTTGCGCTGGGCCAGGCGCTGCAACACGGCGGCATATTCCTCGGGCTTGTTGAAGCCTTTGTTGACGTCCTTCAGGTTCGTGGGATCAATCGATTCCATACCGATGAAGACCCACTTGCCGCCTGAGGCGGAGATCAGATCCACGAGTTCCTGATCGCGCAGCAAGTTGGCGCTGATCTGTGCCACCCAATTCACCTGCGCGCCGGCGGCGATAATGTCGCGCAGCAAGGACTTTGTGCGCTTGAGGTTGATGGCGAAATTGTCGTCGATAAAAAAGACGGCAATTTGCCCACGCTCTTTTCTGGCGCGCGCCTTCAGCAGCAAGAGTTCGTTGACGACGCTTTCGTTGGTACGAAAGCGGATGGAGTCGCCGAAAAAACCGGTGACGGTGCAGAATTCGCAGCCATAGGGACAACCGCGTCCCGACTCGACGGGAACAATGCGGAAGGTTCCCCAGCCCTCGCCGATCTTCTGCAGCCACTTCTTGGCCGACTTGGGCACGAGATTGAATTGCTGGAGATCGATGGTGTCCCAGGGGATGACGGGATACTGCTTGAGCGACGGCTTGAGTTCTTTGCCTGCGGCATCGACCGGAGCGTAAACATCCTTCAACTGGCCGCGCGCGGCGTCTTCCACAATGCGCGGCCAGGTGTCGTCGGCCTCGCCCAGAGCCACGGCGTCAGCGTGACGTGAGCCGCCATCGCGGCCTAGGGCTTCGTCCGCCATTTCTGTGACATGAGGTCCACCCATCACTACGGGCACGCCTACGGCCCGCACGGCATCTGCCATGCGATAGGCTTTGGCGATCAT
>PMSQ01000047.1:9338-25030 GCA_003168355.1 Acidobacteriaceae bacterium
GCGTAACCCCGTTGTCGGGGTTATACAGTAGGATTTTCAATATGTTCCTGATTTCTCGGCGCCCAAAGGAAGGAGGCGCTTCTGCGCGGTAGCGTACTGAATCAGTCAGCATATTACACTACGCGCCTTGCGGGAAAGCGCAATCGGCCTGTCCGGAGAGGCAGGCTGTCCCAAACTGGTCATAGGCCTAGCACCTTTGGCTGAACAGGGAATTACTTCACTGGTTTAGAATAGGGTAAGGGGATAACGTGAAAGCCAGGGCGCGCATCCAAATTGCAAGACGCAAGGCAAATGCCGTTCCCTGTTTGTGAGTGTTTAAGAAAACCTTATCATTATGAGGACCGAGGCTTTATGAAGACTTTCAAGGCTTGTCTAACTTCTGTAATGCTGGCCGTGCTTTTCGTCGGCATAGCGAATGCCATGCCGCTCAATTCGTCGGCGCGCGCGGTAGTTCCCGCGGACCTGCAGCAGTTGATTTCAGTGGATTACCGGGCGCTGAAGGACTCGCCGACCGCGATGCAACTCAAAGAACAGTTGATGCCCGACAACATAAAAGAGTTTGAAGCGGCTCTCAAGGGCGTCGGGATCGATCCTAACAAGGATGTGGACACGCTGACGTTTGCCTCATTCCGTACACCGAAGCAGGGAAACAAGTCCGTTGGAGTGGCTGCGGGACCGTTTGCCATGAAGGCCGTTATCAAGAAGATGACGGTGCGGAAGATCAAGCCGACGAAGTATCACACGTCGAATATCTATCCCATGGATGGCGGGATGGTGATGACCTTTCTCGATGACAGCACCCTGCTGTTCGGCGAGATTTCGGCCGTGAAGCTGGCGTTGGATACGCGTGATGGAGAAATCTTGAACCTGGATACAAACTCGACCATGGCCGACATGATGTCGGATGTGGACTCGGGGCCAGTGTGGAGCATTCTGGACCAGCAGGGCACGCAGAACGTGATGCGCTCAGCCCTGGGCGACGCCGCCAAGGTCGCTGATTACGACACCATCAAGAAACGCCTGCTGGGTTCACGTTACACCATGAGTTTCACCGGAGGCGTGAACTTCGATCTGACCGTGGTTGCTTCCGATTCCCTGAGCGCAGCGACGCTGTCATCCCTGGTGAAGGCCGGCCTGCTCTACAAGAAGATGAGCGCCAGTGCCTCAGAAAAAGTTGCCATGGATAACACCAGCGTGGATTCCGACGGCTCGAACGTGCAGTTTCACTTCAAGGCCAACGATCAGCAATTCCAGGCGCTGATGCACTCGGAGTTGTTCACCGCAGTTTCGCACTGAGACAATCGAACCTATAGCAGAGGCACTGAGACACGGAAGAAATCGAGTCTCGGTGCCTTTCTAGTTATCCCTCGTGCAAGAACTTCCTGCGTGGCCTTTCCTCTTCAGCAGCGGGCTTTACGCACGGCACGTTTCTCCCTGGCCCAGCCTTCCTTCACAATCTGTCGAGCGCGGCCAACGGCCAGCGCGTCTTCGGGGACATCTGCAGTAATGCACGACGCTGCGCCGACGTAGGCGCCTTTGCCCACGTGCACGGGCGCGACCAGAGTGCTGTCACTGCCGATGAAAGCCCCGTCTTCGATCACGGTTGTGTGCTTGTGGACTCCATCGTAGTTGCAGGTGATGGTGCCGGCGCCGATGTTGACCCCTGCGCCGATTTCGGCATCGCCCAGATAGGTGAGATGGTTGGCTTTGGATCCCTTGCCCAGCTTGATCTTCTTGGTCTCGACAAAATTGCCAACGTGCGCACCCTCTCCAATATCGCTGCCGGGGCGCAAATGGGAATAAGGGCCGAGGATAGCGTTGCGTTCGACGCGGGCGCCATCGAGAATGCAGCCGTTGCGGATGAGGACTCCATCGCCGATTTCGGAATCTCGAATCACGGAATAAGACCGAATGCGGCAACCGGCGCCTATGTGCGAGTTGCCCAGAATCTGAACAAAAGGCTCGAGCACGGTGTCCGACGCAATCTCAACGTCACTATCGATGACGCAGCTTGAGAGGGGTAAGGGCAACGTAACTCCCGTAGCAAGGAGCGACTGGCACTTGCGTATCCGCATTCGAAAATCGATAAAGGCCAGTTCGGCGCGCGTGTTCGCACCCAGAACTTCCGTAGAGTTATTCGTCTTCCAAACCACCACGCGCTGCCTCCCCTCGCGCAGAATCTCCGCCATGTCGGTGAGATAGTATTCGCCATGCGGATTCGCAGTTGAGAGCTTTTCAATATTCAGAAACAGTTGCGGCGCGGCGAAAACGTAAAACCCGGCGTTGATCTCACGAATCTTCTTTTGGGAAGCAGTAGCAGATTTCTCTTCCACGATCGCCTGCACCTCCGCGCTGCGGGCAGATTTCCGAACCACGCGTCCATAGCCGGTGGGGTGGTCGAGGTCGGCGCTGAGCAAGGTCATGGCAGCTTGCTGATCAAGGTGGAAGTTGAGCAGGCGTGCGATGGTCTGGGGCGTGATCTGCGGGGCGTCGCCGGAAAGAACAATGACGTGATCGTAGGCGGAGAGTGCCGCCTGAGCGACCATCAAAGCGTGGCCGGTGCCGCGCTGCTCGGATTGCAGAACGAAATTGACGCCGGTGCTGGCAACGGCGCTGCGGACTCGGTCGGCTTCGTGGCCGATGATGGCGAAGACATCATTCGGCGGGACGACCCGGGTGGCCGCTGTGATGACATGAGCGAGAAGCGGCTTGCCGCCAACTTCATGCAGAACCTTGGGAAGCTGTGACTTTAGCCGTGTGCCTTTACCCGCAGCCATGATGGCGACGGCCACGCGAGGCGCGAAGGCTGCGGTATTCTTCGAAGAACTTGGGTTCCTGGATTTCGTCATTCGCCCCACTATACCTTGAGCTGGAACCGCACAGAAGAGGGATTCAAGGTTCCCGAGCGACTAGCTATTTCCCGCCCCGCAGAATAAAATCCTCGCGCGAGGTTTGCGGTGACAGGGAATTACATTTTTCGATAAACGGAGCAATAAATGCCCAAGTACGTTATTGAGCGGGAGATTCCCGATGCGGGAAGCTTGACGCAGGACCAGGTTCTGGCCATATCCCAAAAATCATGCAGCGTCCTGAAGAACCTGGGCCCGCAAATTCAGTGGATCGAGAGCTACGTCACCCAGGACAGGATCTACTGTGTCTATATCGCTCCCAATGAAGCGATGGTGCGGGAACACGCAAAACAAGGCGGCTTCCCGGCGAACCGCGTTTCGGAAGTGAAGCGAGTAATCGATCCCACAACGGCTGAAGCGTGATCGTATTTGGGGTTAGAGCCCCAGCCCTCCATCCACTGCAAGAATCTGACCGGTAATAAATTGCGGAGCGGTGGCAAAGAACAGGACGGCGGCGGCGATTTCGTCGGCGCGGCCGTTGCGCAGCATCGGAGTCTGCTTGGCCATGCGGCGCATGAAGTGCGCTGCCGACTTTTCGCCGAGATCAATCATGCCGGGCGCGACCGCGTTGACGGCAATTTCCGGAGCCAGCGCTTTTGCCATAACCTTGGTCAGCATGTGCAAGGCGGCTTTGGAAGAACAATAGTGCGCGTGTGTGGCCCAAGGGCGCAGGCCGCCGAGCGACCCCATGTGGATAATCTTGGCCGCAGTTTCCTCCAAGCGTTTCGATCCCGGTCGTCTTCGACGCATCCACCTCAGGGCCTCACGCGAGACCAGAAACGGTCCGCGGGTGTTCGACGCAAACATCGCATCCCACTGGCGCAGGGTGAGGCGCTCGAAATCAGCGGTGGCATAATTGGCGGCGTTGTTCACCAGGATGTCGATGCGGCCCAGTTCTCGTCCAGCCTCCTTCATCATGGATTTGACGCTGGCTTCGTCGGTGATGTCGCAGTGCAGCGCGAAAGCGCGCACGCCAAAGCTGGAGAGGTCGACGACGGTGCGTTGAGCTTCGCGGGCGGAATTGCGAAACGTAATGGCAACATCGGAGCCCGCCTGCGCGAGAGCAAGAGCTGAGGCGCGCCCCAGACGCTTGGCCCCGCCGGTAATGAGGCAGGCCTTGCCGCGCAAAGGTTTGTGCTCGGGAGTAACCATTTTCGGATTTTACTCCTGAACTGGGAAGAGACCTTCGTTCGGGGCTTCGGACTTCTTTTTTCTTGCCAGCAGGTGCGGCGGTGCCGGTACAATCGCGGCGTGCCCGAATCCCGCCAAGTCGTGGTTTACTCGCGCAAGGGTTGTCATTTGTGCGAAGTAGTGAAGGAAAGCCTGGCGAAGCTCTCGCGCCGTGGCGGGTTCACGTGGCAGGAAGTAGATGTCGATAGCGACACTGAACTGCGGCGGCAGTTCAATGACGAAGTGCCGGTCGTGTTCATCGACGGGCGCAAAGCCTTCAAATACCGCATGAACGAACGGGAGTTTTTGCGCAAGCTGGCCAGTTAGAACCATTCGTTAACCTCCGGTCTAAGCGCCTATTCCTTGACACACACGTGTTTCTGCTGACACGGTCCTGCCGGTCCGCTAGCCCTAACTTGTCTGCTCTCAATGCATCCGCGGCGGCAACTTGCTTGCAATCCATTCTGTGCGATCTATCGCAAGAGGAGGAAATCTTTTGCTGCGACAAATTCTGGCACTGGCGTTCATCTTCGTTTGCACCAGCATTGCGTGGGTGATTCTCGGTTCGACCATTTTCTCCCGCACCTACGGCAGCAACGAGCAACTGCAGGGCCACGTGGCGTCCACCTGGGGCACATCGCAACAGCAGTCCCCGCCGACGGCGACCTATACTCTCACCGACGTAGTGAACTCGACCACGGTCGAGAGTGGCAAGGTCGTGGTCCACAGCGAGAACGTGCAGCGGCAGGTTCCACTGCACATCCAAGCCAGCCGGATTCACGTGAACTTTCATCTCACGCCGCGGCAGAAAGGATTGCTCTGGTACAGCACCTATGCGGTTGACTTCGCCGGAGACTACACCTTCCAGAACAACACGCCGCACCCGCAGACGGTGGATTTTCGGTTGAAATTCCCCGCACAAAAAGCGATGTACGACGGCCTGCAGATGAAGGTGAACGAGCAGGCCATTGCACTCTCGACCGACGATCAGGGCACGGTGGGGCAGGCAACCATGGGTCCCGGAGACACTGCCAGCCTGCACGTTGCGTATCGCTCGCAAGGACTGGATTGCTGGCGCTACCAGTTGGGTGACGGCATCGCGCAGGCTCGCGATTTCATGCTCACGATGCAGACTAATTTCCGGGACATCGACTTCGCCGACGATACGCTCTCGCCTACCTCCAAACAGCTCATCCCCGGCGGTTGGCAATTGACGTGGCAATACTCGAACCTGGTGTCAGGATTCCAGATCGGCATGACGATGCCGCAGAAGTTGCAGCCGGGGCCGCTGGCGGGCGAAATCAGCTACGCGGCGCCGGTGTCGTTGTTCTTCTTCTTTTTTCTGATGTTCATCATTACCACGCTGCGCGATATCGATCTGCATCCCATGAACTATTTCTTTCTGGCGACGGCTTTTTTCGCATTTCATCTGCTGCTGGCTTATTCGGTGGACCACATTTCGATCCATGCCGCCATGGTTCTGTCTTCGGCCGTTTCAGTGGGCCTGGTGGTGAGCTATTTGCGATTGGTGGTGGGACTGCGGTTCGCGGCCTTGGAGGCTGGCACGGCGCAGTTGATCTACCTGGTGCTGTTCTCTTACGCATTCTTCTGGAAAGGATTCACGGGACTGGCAATCACGGCAATTGCCATCGTCACGCTGTTCGTCGTGATGCAGGTGACCGGGAGGATTCGCTGGTCCGAGCGATTTGCGGCGCGCGGCGGTGTGCCGGTACCCAGCGCGGGGTGACGGAACTCGCGGGGCAGCCGATTCCGGCCGTCCCGCTTCGCGCCGCAGTTCCGGCGCTTTCCGCTACAATCATCACCGGCCATGCTGCGCACCCAGCTCTACGCTGATCCCAACAACATCTTTGTCCACAATGCGGTTCTTGCCTCGTGCCGCAAGCATGCAGAGAAGACGGCGCTGGTGGACACTTCCTCCGGGCGGCGGCTCACTTATGCCGAATATGGAGAGACGGTGGAGGCCCTGGCACGCGGGCTGGTTGCGGCGGGGGTGAAGCCGGGCGAGGTGGTGGCTATCTTCCTGTGCAATTGCTGGGAGTTCTGCGCCGCTTATCATGCGGCCACGCTGGCGGGAGCAATTCCGACGCTGCTGAATCCGACGTATCGCGAGCGGGAAGTGCGCTATCAGCTGGGGAATTCGGGCGCGGTTGTACTGATCACCGACGGGTCAAATATTTCCGGCATCAATCTTGCGGAGCTGCCGAATCTGCGGAGGGTGTTTTGTACGCGAGAGCAGGGAAGCGGAAGCCGGTCGTTTTCAGATTTGCTGAAGCCGGCGAGCGCGGTGCTGCCCGCGCCCGATCAGCCATCGGAGAAGACCCTGGCGGCACTGCCTTATTCGAGCGGCACCACTGGCCTGCCTAAGGGCGTGATGCTTTCGCATTACAACCTAGTGGCGAATGTTTATCAACTGCTCGGTCCCGGGGCGGCGCTGCTGAGGCCGGCGGACAAGCTGCTTTGTTTCCTGCCTCTGTATCACATCTACGGGCTGAACGTTGCGCTAAATCCGATGCTGATGATGGGAGCGACGTTAGTACTGATGCCGCGCTTCAACGCGGGGCAGGTGGCTTCGCTGCTGATGGAGGAATCCATCACCACCATGCTGATGGTGCCGCCGGCGATGAATGCGCTGTGCCTGGCGGCGGAAGCCGGACAGTTTCCCAGGAATCACAGCGTGCATTGGGTGAAGTCCGGTGCCGCGCCGCTGGCGCCAGACCTGCCGCGAAGATTCACGGCTCTGACCGGCATTCTGGTGTGTCAAGGATATGGGATGACCGAAGCTTCCCCGGTGACGCACGTGGGTTATCTGGAGCCTGAACTGTACCGGCCAGATTCCATCGGGCATCCGCTGGCGCAGACGGATTGCCGGGTGATTGGGCAGCTAAATCTGGACGCTGGCAGTATAGCGGAGGTTTCCGAGGGCGAACCGGGAGAGCTGGTGATGTGCGGTCCGCAGTTTATGCAGGGTTACTGGAAAGAGCCGGAGGCGACTGCGGCAGTGCTGCGCGACGGATGGTATTGGTCTGGCGACATTGTCACGCGCGACAGTGAAGGGTTTTACCGTGTCGTGGACCGCCGCAAGGAGATGATCAAGTACAAAGGATTTCCGGTGGCGCCGGCAGAGGTGGAAGCGGTGCTGCTGGAACATCCGGCAGTGCGCGAGTGCGGAGTAGTAGGGCGTCCCGATGCGATGGCGGGCGAGATTCCGGTGGCATTCATTGCGCTGCGCGATGGATTTACCACCTGCAGGAAGATGGAGGAAGAGTTGTGCGCATTCGTCGCGAACCGGCTCACCCACTATAAGCAGCCGCGCGAAGTGCACTTTGTGGAGATCGTCCCCAAGACGGCCTCGGGAAAGATTCTCCGGCGCGAGTTGCGGCAGTTGATTCGCTGAACGGGCGCGACCAGCGGTGACCGTGAGGCAGAATCGCGAGAAGTGACATTGAATTAATATTTCTCTGACAATCCCCTGACAATCCCTTTCCCGAGTCATCCCACACTACTGCTTTCGCGGGTGCGGCAACTCCGGTCGCTCTGCCCCATTTCAAAGCTCGATCCCATACCCACCCACCTTCCGCCTAACCCTGGCGGAGGGTGCTTTTTTATTTTCCTGCGAATCAAGAAGGCGTTCGGCACGGCCTCGGCCAATACATCTGGGAACTTTTCCCGCGGACATTCGTAACTACTGATGCCGGCGCTGAGATCAGCCCAACGCCCGCATCAGGAGGTATTATGGACGGCAACTTTGTGGGACTGGCGGCGGTGGTGATGGTGTTTGGTATCCCGATGGCGGCCATGTACACGTTTTTCCGCGTGCGCAAGCTGCGCAGCGAGGAGCGGTTGGCAGCGATTGCACGGGGAGTGGATGTGCCGATGCAACCCGAGCTTTCGGAATCGGCGCGTTCACGGCGGTCGGGGATTCTGCTGGTCGCCGGAGCTCTCGGCTATATCGCGACCTTCGTCCTGATCGGACGCGTAGAGCCTGACGCGATGATCGCGGCTACATTCGGCGTGATTCCGCTGGCAATCGGCCTCGGCTTCTTTGTCGATTACGCGCTGATCCGGAGGGATGCGGGCGCACACTGAAGCTTAGCTCCGGCAGGATCACCGCCCGGCGAGGAACTTGTACTGAGTGACGGTTAAGGGAACGACGCTCAGTCGGCCCTGCCGCACCAGCGGAGAATCGGCAAACAGTTTATTCGCTTTCACTTCGGCCAGCGTTACTGGCTTGGCCGCTGGTTGGCCAACCTTGATCTTGACCTGGGGATTCTTTGCGTCCGACGCGTCCACTGACACTACGGTGGCAGTTCCCACTGCGCTTTTCTCGTCTCCCGTGTGATAGATGATTAACTGTTCATCCGGCTTCATGCCGCGCAGGTTCTTAACTGCAGCCGGATTGGTGACTCCATCCCAGATGGTGGTGTGATCGCGCTGGAGGTCGGTGAAGGAATAGACGGTTGGCTCGGTCTTGAGAAGATAAGGCATCGGCAAATTCTACCCGGCAGTCAGAGTCGATATCCAGCAACAAATTATATTCATGCCAAATGAATACTAAGCGCAAATCTATTGCGGCTTGGCATTTGGATCAGGAGGAGGCGACTTGTCGTCCTTTTTCTCTTCGGGGTGCTCCTCGTAAATCGAGTACTGGCTCGACGGACGCTTCAGCTTGATGGTGAAGTCCATCTTAGCCCGGTCAACGTTATAGTCGTCGCCGAAGGTTTGGAAGCCGGAAGCCAACACCTGTACCCGCAGTTTGCCGTAGGGTATGCCGTCAAAGCTGGTCTTGCCGTCGGCGTCGGTTTTTACCTCGATTCCGCCCCTGCCCTGCTTACCGCCGGTACTCACCGCGTGCATGATCACGATGGCGCTGCGAACCGGTTTGCCATTGTCATCTTTCAGGATGAGAAAATTCAGCACTGCCGTGGGTTCCGGGGCCTCGCCTCGCTGTGCAATGGCCACGGCGGCAAGCGCGAGAATCGTTAGCAGGCAGGCCAGCGTCTGAGTCTTCGTTTGTGTCTTCATTCTCATAGTCAGCGATATCTTACCGGTTTCATACCCAGACATTCTAGCGAGTGCAACGGGCGCGGGAAAGAAAGAATTTGGAGGCATGCCTGAGTCAGGGCTTCCGAACGGAACGGCTCTTGCGTACAGCGCCGGTGGCCTGGGTGGTGAGCTGCATAATGTCGCTGGCGACACGAGCCGTGTTGTGGCGGGCTACGCCGCCCTCTTCCAGGTAGTCTCCGAGAACCGGGATCACGCCAAGGTCTTCGATGGCCTCGAGATCGGCAACGATCTGGCAGGCGCCTTCATGCGCGTACTTTGCCTTCAACTCGAGGGAAACGGGCGTGCGGTTGATCAGAGCATAGTCAAAGATCTGCCGGCGGGCGTGCCGATTCAGAGCCTGGATGTGATCGGCGGCGGTGAGGCCGAGGCTCTCATTGGCCTGGGTCATCAGGTTGCAGATGTAGACCTTGGTTGCGGGCGAGTTGACGATGGCATCGGCGATGCCATGCACCAACAGGTTAGGGATGAGGCTGGTGAACAGGGAACCTGGACCGATGCTGATGATATCGGCACGGGCAATGGCGTCGAGCGTCTGGGGTAAAGGATCGACATCGGCGGGAACCAAGAACAGTTCCTGGATGCGAACTTTGCTGGCGGTAATGTTGGTTTCACCACGCACGCGGGTGCCGTCTTCCATCAGCGCTTCCAGTTCGATGTTGGAAGTGGTGGCGGGATGAATGTGGCCGCGGGTAAGCAGGATTTCGGAAGACAGGCGCACGGCCTCGGAGAAGTCGTGCGTAATGGAGGTCAGCGCCGCTAAGAACAGATTGCCGAAGCTGTGGCCCTCGAGGCCGGAGCCTTTATCGAAGCGGTGTTGGAAGAGCTGAGAGAGCAGAGCTTCATCCTCGCTGAGGGCGACGATGCAGTTGCGGATATCGCCGGGAGGAAGCATGTTGAGTTCCTTGCGCAGGCGTCCGCTGGAGCCGCCGTCGTCGCTGACAGTGACTACGGCGCAGAGGTCACGAATGACGGGGGTACCGGGGAGAGCCCCCGGCATCTCCGCCGGAGTGAGAGCGAAGCGCTTGAGTCCCTTGAGCAGAGTGGAGAGCCCGGTGCCGCCGCCGATGGCGACTACGCGCAGGCCGCGCTCGCGCGCGGCCTTCTCCAAAGACAATAGCTCAGTGATTCTGGGTGCCATCGAAGAATCTCGATTGCCGCCCTAGAAAGATTCGTCTTCTGGGAAAGACTCTTCCGAGGAAGACGATTCGGCAGCGGGGTCCGGATACAACAGCTCGGTAAAGCGAGGATCTTCCGCCAGATTGTGGAAATCTGAGTCATTGCGCGCCTGGTAGCGCAGAGTAGTGTTCAGGCGGAGCGCTTCGTCCAGATGCTTGAGCGAGTCTTCCACGTGACCGGTGAGGCAATCGAGTGCGGCCAGGCCGTAGACGACAAAGTCCGTCTTTGGCGACTGCTTGAGCAATTTCTCGATGTGCTCTCGAGCCGTGATGTAATCCCCCACATTCATCAGGGAAACGGCGTAATCGAAGTGCTCTTCGATGGTTTTGAACTGGGTTGTGGTCGAGCGCTCGAGGTGTTGGTTGCAGATGCTGAGGTGAATGGCGGCCCGATCCGTCAACTCCTTGCTGGCGCCGGCGAGCACCTTCTGAAACAGTGGCTTCGCCTTGTCGAACTTGTGCTCCTGCAAGGCACGCAGCCCGGCTTCGTAATTCTGCAGGGCCTGGGCAATGCGCGGGTCGTCCGCGACGGATGATTTCTTGGGGGTAGCCTTCTGAGCCATGTGAAGAATTTTTCCTGTGCTCGTCGTAGTTGTGACTCCTTAGCTCTCGAAACGAAGAGCCGATACGTAAGTATCACTCAAATGGCGGGTATAGGGCAATTCGGGGGTGCCGGGTAGTACCGACGAACCGAGAAAAACCCATGTTCCTCGGCACTCGCAACTCGGTACTATCGTTACTAGGTACTAATTGATCGCCGCTGCCGCTTCCACATCGATCTGCTTCCACTCGCCTTTGATGATGCCAGCACGAATCTGGGTCGCAGTTTTGCCCGCCTGATGCTGCTGATAGGAGTAATACAACTCCTTGAGACAGGTGGCGCACCGGGCCCCATGCGTGTTCTCGAAGCAGCTATGCAGGCTGTTGTGGCCCACGCGGTCGCAATAGCAATAGCAGGGCTGCTGGTGCAGAACGGCCGGAATCCTCGATGCCAGTTCATAAGCATGAGTCTGATAGGAATACCGCGCGTCGGTTCCCCAGAGCTGATCTTTGGTGAGGATGGGAGGAAGTTTGGTGCCTTTCGGCGGCGGCCCGGCGTTGTAAGCCGGGATGCCTATTCCTTCTTCTTCCTGAGGAGCAGCCCAAAGAGAAGTCATGGTAAGGGTCACCAATAACAGCAAAGCGAGGGTGAGCGCGCGGTGGGCGAACGTCCCCTGAAGGCCTCGGGTCGGCGTCATAGATATCTCCTGCTCCCTTATTTTAACCTGCTTTTTAACCGGCCGGTTGGGAATGCAGGGAAATGGAATCACCATCGAACCAGCTACTGCACTGGCCCGATCTGTATACAATAGAAAAGCGCATGCCAGAACCGCCCAGCCCAGAGTCAACAATCCGGCCGATACAGCAGCTTCCGCCGGCGGCGCCGGCTGGACCAGCGGAGCCCGGAGTGCGCCTGCGCCCGGCCTTGGGAGTGTGGCTGCGCGACCTGATTCTTTCGCTCGCGATTTCCGCGTTCATTATTGTGTTCATCTACCAGCCAGTGAAGGTAGAAGGCACCAGCATGATGCCGTCTCTCGCGGACCAGGAGCGAATCTTTGTCAACAAGTTTGTGTACCGCCTGGAGCCGATTTCGCGGGGGGACATTGTGGTGTTTCGTTATCCCCGCGATCCGTCGTTGAGCTTTATCAAGCGCGTGATCGGCGTGGCCGGAGACCGCATCCGCATCGACGGCGGACAAGTCTATGTGAACGGCGAGGCCCTGGATGAGGATTACGTTCCGCCCGCCTACGCCGATTCGCGGTCGTACCCGGAGACGGTGGTGCCGCCCGAGTGCTACCTGGTGCTGGGAGATCATCGTTCAATGTCGAACGACAGCCGCGACTTCGGGCCCGTGAATCAGAGCTACATCTATGGCAAGGCTGTTTTTGGCTACTGGCCGATGGATAAGCTGGGCAGAGTACGCTAGGCCGGAGCAGTTGGCTTGTTTCCGTTTCTTTTGTATCGAGTCCTTCCTCTTTCCTCTTTTGTTTCGACTCCTGCCGTATTGCCAACCTTTTTCTCCGCGGGGAGTCTCTCTTCAAGAAAGCCTAATTCGGAGACTGGGACAATCCACATGACTGCCCGAGTGACCACATTTCTTATTGTGCTGATCTGCGTGAGTGCCAGTGCCATTCTATCGGCGCAGGTTGCGCTGTCTGCAGCGCCGGAATCGAGGAAAGACGGTTGGCCGACGGCGAGCCAGGAGTCCACTGGGATCTCATCCAAGCCACTACAGGATATGGAGTCGGCGGTGCGGGCCGGGGACTTTAAGAAGATCGGGAGCGTGCTCATCGCCCGCCACGGGAAACTGGTGTATGAGAGCTACTTCGACGGCGATGCGAGTTCCCTGCGCGATACCCGCTCCGCTACCAAAAGCATCACCGATGCACTCATTGGCATCGCCATCGGAGAAAAGAAATTGACCGGCGTCGATGCGCGTGTACTGCAGTTGCTGCCAGAACATGCGCGCAAACTGCAGAACCCTGATCCGCGGAAAGACAAGATCACCGTAGAAGACTTCCTCACCATGAGTGCGCCCCTCGAGTGTGACGACTGGAACGATGCCTCGCGAGGCAACGAGGAGCGAATGTATGTGGTGGAAGACTGGGCGCAGTTCATCCTCGACCTCCCAATCCGGGGCCGTATGCACGTGGGAGAGCAAGTCGGGCCTCCACCCTACGGAAGATATTTCAGCTACTGCACCGGCGGAGTCTTCACACTGAGCGAAGTTTTGCAGGAAACCACCGGCGTGCGCACCGATCGCTACGCGCAGGAAAACCTGTTCGGACCTCTTGGGATCACAGACGCGCAATGGGTCTATTCGCCGATGAATATCCCACAGACCGGAGGTGGCCTGCGCTTGAGCAGCCGCGATCTGTTGAAGATTGCACAGCTTTATCTGAACGGTGGAACTTGGCAGGGAAAGCGCATCGTCGACGAAGCGTGGGTGCATACGTCGACCCAGCCGCACGCGCGCATTGACGACGACACAGAGTACGGCTATCTCTGGTGGCTCAAGTCCTTCAAATCAGGAGCAACGAGTTATCCGGCGTTTTTCATGAGCGGCAACGGCGGGAACAAGGTTGCGGTGTTTCCGGGGCTCGACCTGGCGGTTGTCATCACCAGCACCAACTACAGCACGCGCGGCATGCACGAGCAAACCGAGAAGCTGCTGACGGAGTACATTCTGGCAGCGGTTGGGCAGTGATCCTCCAGAGGATGGTTGCAAGTTTCTTCGTGCTCGGAAATTTGTTCGCAGAAGCCACGTTCCGTGCTTGGCCAGCGGGGCAATCCCTGATAGTATCTATAAAATCCACTCCCCCGGAGCGAGAATGCAAGCAATCCTTGCGCTGGAAGACGGGCGAGTCTTCCGAGGCAAAGGCTACGGTGCCAAAGGCGAATGCTACGGCGAAGTCGTTTTTAATACTTCCATCACCGGCTACCAGGAAATCTTCACCGATCCCTCCTACTCGGGGCAGATTGTTGTCCTGACCAACCCCCAAATCGGCAACTACGGTACCAACCAGGAAGATAACGAAGCCACGCGTCCGTGGATCGAAGGGCTGATTGTGCGCGAGTTCTCGAAGGTGAGCTCGAACTGGCGCTCACAACAGGTAGCCGAAGAATATCTGGAGCAGTTCAAGGTTCCGGTGCTCTCGGATATCGACACGCGGGCCCTGGTACGGCACCTGCGTGATCACGGAGTGATGCGAGGAGTGGTCTCGACCATCGAGAGCGACGCCGAGAAGCTGGTAGCGAAAGCCAATTCGATTCCCAAGATGGACGGTACCGACCTAGCCAAAGAGGTGAGCACCAAGCGACCGTACGTGTGGGAGGTGGGCGAGCGTTCGCACGAGCCCGTGGCCATGGTGGGCGTGAAGGATGAGCCGGCGCGCTTTCATGTGGTGGCTTACGACTTCGGCATTAAGCAGAACATTCTACGCAAGTTACGTGGTGAGGGATGTCGAGTGACGGTGGTTCCGGCGCAGACGCTGGCGGAAGATGTGTTGGCGCTGAAGCCCGACGGAGTATTCCTGTCGAACGGTCCGGGCGATCCTGAACCGTGTACGTATGCCGTGGACAGCATTCGGCGGCTGATGGGAAGAATGCCGGTTTTTGGCATTTGCCTGGGACATCAGCTCACTGGCATTGCGCTCGGTGGAAAGACTTTCAAGCTTAAGTTTGGACACCACGGCGGGAATCATCCGGTGAAGCAGTTGAAGACCGGGAAGATTGAGATCACGGCGCACAACCATAACTTTGCGGTGGATCCGGATTCGCTGCCGGAGAGTGAAGTGGAGTTGACGCACATCGACTTGAACGATCAAACACTCGAAGGCCTGCGGCACCGGAACCTGCCGCTGTTCAGCGTGCAGTATCATCCCGAAGCCGCGCCGGGCCCGCACGACTCGCATTATCTGTTCAAGGATTTCGTGAAGATGATGGAGGAGTGGAAAGGGTGAGAGGCAGCGGTCCTAGCGAGGGTTTGTTTTGAAAGGGTGCGCCTTCAGGCGCGCCGTAAGGGCAGGCATAAATTGCGGCTTTAGCCGCTGAGGTAACGCAGTTGAGGCCAATCAGAGAACACGCTACGAATACCGGCCAAACATACATGGTCACTTCGGCAACTTGGGAACGGCGCTCTCTCTTTCGAAATGAGCGCTGGGCCCGTCTGCTCATCGATACGCTCTACCATTACCGCGGGTCGGCCTATCTGCTGCACGAGTTCTCAATCATGCCCGACCATTTGCACGTTCTTCTCACTCCAAATACGAGCTTGGAGAAAGCCATCCAGTTCATCAAGGGGGGATTCTCCTATCGAGCGAAGAAAGAGCTTGGCTCGAATATGGAAGTGTGGCAGAAGGGATTCTCGGATCATCGCATTCGCGATGCGGAAGACTACCTGCGGCATGTTGCATACATTCGGCAGAATCCGGTTCGTAAGCACCTGTGCGACCGGGTTGAGGGGTATCCGTATTCGTCGGCCGCAGCCGGTATCGAGGTTGACCCGCTACCTCAGGGGCTGAAGCCCGTTCTTCTGGAAGGCTCTTACGGCGCGGCTGAAGCCGCGCCCTTTCAAGGCAAACCCTCTCGTTCGGTTGATATCGAGCCCTTTCAAGATAAGTCCGGCAAGATTGCATAACCTAAATGCCCAAACGCACTGACATCTCGAAAATCCTGATCCTCGGCTCCGGGCCCATTGTCATCGGCCAGTCGGCGGAGTTTGATTACTCCGGCACACAGGCTTGCAAGGCCCTCAAATCCGAGGGCTATGAAGTGGTGCTGGCCAACTCCAATCCGGCGACCATCATGACCG
>PMSQ01000184.1 GCA_003168355.1 Acidobacteriaceae bacterium
CCGCCGCACTTTCCGGCAACACGGCGGTGTAGCCAAAGGAGCCGCTCTGCTTTACCTTCGCGATCAGCTTCTCTGCAACGTCACCGCCAACGGTGTCCGCAATTGAATCCACTAAGCGGAAGTTCTCAATCGCACTATCGTCATCAATCGCTAGCACGTCAGAGACCCCGAGGGAGCGGGTGTCATCCAGCTCTTTCCCGCGAACACCTGCAATTACCTGCGCGCCTATCTTCTTCGNNCCGCGCGCCCAACACTGCCCAGTGCTCCCGTTATCAGAACAACCTGTCCCTTTTGCACTTTTGCCGCAAGGCGTACAAGCTGGTCTCCCGTGAGCGAAATCAGCGGGATCGCGGCCGCGTTCGCCAGGTCCACGCCATCCGGCAAATGGGTCACGTCCGAATCGTCCACTGCCACCAATTCGGCATAGGTTGCGTTGGATAGTGCAAGAACGCGGTCGCCGGCCTTGAAGTGCTTCACATTTGCGCCCACCGCCCGTACGATGCCACTCACATCGCGGCCCAGAATCGCCGGAAACGACAACGGAGAATCCTTCTGGCGCATGCCTGAACGCAGTTTCCAGTCGATCGGATTAACGCTCGCAGCGGCTGCCGCGATCAGTACTGTACTTCCGCTAATCTGCGGTTCGGAAACGTTGTCTTCAAATTTCAGCTTCTCGGGACCGCCATACTCATGCAGCACCACTGCCCTCATCACGTATCTCCCAGAGCTCCAGGTATATTCTGCCTCAAAATCAGATGCACGGGAGCCGACTCGCGTCTCAACAGGATAACTTCCGGCTTGCCCGTAATCCGCCCAGAATCCAAGGCCAAGGGACGAGATTGCTTTCTACTACCTGCATCTTCTTGGTATGGGTCTCATCCAAAGCAGGGTGCATTTCGCCGTCTACCCGAAGCGAGGAGTCGAGGGATGTTTGAAAGCATTCACTGCCAGGTAACAGAATATGATCCTGACGTCCTAGAGTCACTAATTGGGCTCGCGGTCGAAATTGCTCGCGAGGGTCGAGAGGGAAGACGCGTTGGCACGCTATTTACACTGGGGGACGAGATTGCCGTGCTCGCAAGATCTAGACCATTGATTTTGGATCCGTTGTCGGGGCATCCTGAGTCTTCACTCCATCTCACCAATCTCAACCTGCGCGGAACGATCAAGGAATTGGCGCAGCTGGATGGCGGATTCGTGGTCAGTCGGGATGGAATCGTTCTTTCCGCGTGCCGCTACCTCGATGCCGTAGCCGCACAAGTGGACGTGCCGTTGGGACTCGGCAGCCGTCACATCGCCGCCGCGAACATGAGTGCAGTTACCAAAGCGGTGGGAATTGTCGTCTCGGAGAGTTCGGTAGTGCGGCTTTTCTGTCAGGGCCAGCTGGTCGGCGAAATCATTCCCGAGGTTTGGATGATGGATCACGCCCACCTCCGTGGTACCGCGAAGAGGGAACAAGTCGGCGAACTGACGATTCTGACACCAAATCTGCGACAAACCTCGATCGCGAGGTAAGCGTGACGAACCACTAATATAAGGAACTGAGCGCATGACAACGCTGCAGGAATTCAGGTGTGAAGTCTGTGGACTCGTGACCACCAATCCCACCCACTGGTTCGTGATTCGATGTGGAAATTCCGATCTCACCGTGCATCGGTGGAATTCTGAAACCGCCAACGCGACCGGAGCGCAGCATTACTGCGGTGAAGCTCATGCCGAGGTATACATCAGTCGCTGGTTTGAGTCAGTGTGCGCGCCACCGAAGCCAATTTTTAAGTAGATGACTCGCCAGTGAGACGGCATTGCAGAGCGACAGGCGTTCACCTGGACGTCAGGCTTCCACGACTACGGTTGGCTTCTCCTCAATCATCGTGGCAACGCCGGCCACTCGTCGATACAACTCAATCCTGTCCGCATGCTCATAGGCGTCTGTTACAACGATCACCTCGTCGGCGGCCGTATCCTCCGCCAACTTCTCCAGCCCTGGCGCCCCGGCGCATTCGCTCGGTTCCCAAATATCTCGATATAAAGAATCCTTATATAAGGAGACATCATCTTATCTCCTGTCTGCCCCAGCCGGGGCAACGAGCCCGCTACGGAGGTATTCTTATGGTTCGCAAACTGATTGCCAGCGACAACGACAGTGCAATAACCATTCTTCGATTAGTCCTCGGAGTTGTCTTCTTCGCGCACGGCGCACAGAAGATGCTGGGGTGGTTCGGCGGATACGGCTTCACCGGCACGATGGGCTTCTTCACCGGCGTCATGCACATTCCAGCGCCGTTCGCTTTTTTGGCGATTACGGCTGAATTCTTCGGTGGATTGGGACTTATCTTTGGACTGTTCACTCGCGTTGCAGCCTTTGGAATCTTTTCCAACATGCTCGTGGCCGTCGCGATGGTTCATCATCAATTCGGCTTGTTCATGAACTGGACGGGAGCACAGAAGGGAGAAGGTTATGAGTTCCACCTTCTTGCGCTTGCGATCACGGCGTTTCTGATGATTCGTGGCGCTGGAGCAGCTTCCGTCGATCGCCTGTTGTCTTCGTCCCTCGCGAACGGCAGGAGCCATGCCTCTCCCCAAGCTGCCCGATGAAAAAGATCGTGAAAAAGGATGACCACATCAGCGCACCTCGGCTCTGGCTGGTGATTATGAGGAGCCATCGCGCGCTAACCCTTATGGCGGCGGAGAGCATCACCAAGGCGGGACTGTGCCTGACGGATTTCGCAGCGCTGGAAGCCCTGTTGCATAAGGGCCCGCTCACGATCTCGGAGATACAGGACAAAGTGCTCCTGGCCAGCGGCTCGATGACCGCGGCAGTAGACCGTCTCGAGAAACTCGGACTGGTTGTTCGCAAGGCGAGCCCAAGCGATCGACGAGCGCGGGTCCTGGAACTCACGCCGGAAGGTAAGCGATTGGCGGCATCGTGCTTCGAGCAGCATGCCAAGGACCTCGAGGCACTCATGTCACCTCTGTCCGAGAAGGAGAAGGGACAAACCTACCGATCGCTTAAGAAACTAGGGTTGCTCGCGGCGGAAAAACTTGGCGGACAAGAAGCAAAGTTTAGAAGGAAAAAGTAACGAGGTACAAAATGATCAGGGAGCTGGACAACCTAAAATGGAAATTGGCATCGATACCTTCGCGGCGGCATACATCGATACCAGCCTTGCATTCAGTGCGTCGGACCGTCTGCGCAACTTGGTCGAACAGATCGAGCATGCCGACCAGGTTGGTTTGGATGTGTTTGGAATCGCCGAACACCATCGTCGGGAGTAGCTCGATTCCGCGCTTCCGACCACTCGTTGATCTCTATCGGGAAACGGGCAAACGGTTCGGATACTCGCCCGATGAACTGAAAGTCGGTGTACATGCCCTCGGCTAATGTCGCACCTACTACGGAGGAGGCGATCGATGACTTCTTCCCAGGCTACGTCCGCGCCTTCGCCTCTGTCGCAATCCGAAAGGGCCGTCTCTGGGACTCTTTCCGTTGATCTGCTCGATCCAAAAGACGCGGTCGTAGCGTCATCCAAAGCTACTGAGCGCCTCAAACCCGGATGCAACTTACTCGACTTGCACTTGGCGCGGACGGTGGTTCCCACGGTGTCCGAAAATGATCCGGTGCTGTGGTATCGCGTGAGTACCGGCAGGGCCACTGGGACTCCGCACAACACAAATGGGTAATTGACGAAGCTGATCGTCAGTCGGGAGAACTCGACCACTCTGGACGGGCGACGTTTACGCTTGATCTTACGCCGTTGCACGAGGAACTCGCAGGGGACACGTACAGGCGTTTCAAAGACCTTGGTTACGCAGCGTATGTGACCGATCCCGGCACGGGGAAGACCGAGCAGCGCCGCTTCCAGGTCCGCCTCAGTCACTATCATGCCAGCGAGGCGGCCGGATCTCCATGACCGGCCGTGTCACGTTTGCCTTCCTGCCAGTCCTTCCCTATCATGATGTGGCTTCCCTGCTTTTGTCCTTTCGATTTCATTGGGTTGCGGTTGCGGCGATCCGTAATTTTCCCTGCGAAGTTTGGAGAAACGCGAATGCCCGATAGTGCGGATGACAAGACTCTGAGCCAGAGCGCAGCCCAAGTGTCTTTCACCAGCATCGGTCCCTATCGGTTAATCCAGATGCTGGGTATGGGCGGCATGGGTGAAGTTTGGCGGGCGGAACAAACCGAGCCCCTTCATCGCACCGTCGCACTCAAGCTGATCAAGGCCGGGATGGATACCAAAGCCGTGGTGGCGCGCTTCGATTCGGAGCGGCAGGCCCTGGCGCTGATGGAGCATCCCAATATCGCCAAGGTCTTCGACGCGGGCGCAACTCCAGAGGGTCGGCCCTATTTCGTAATGGAGTACGTGCCTGGCCTTGCCATCACCGACTACTGCGACAGACGCCGGCTCACGATTAAGGAGCGCTTGGCTCTGTTCATGCAAGTATGCGAGGGCGTACAGCACGCGCACCAGAAGGCGATCATCCACCGCGATCTGAAGCCTTCTAACGTGTTGGTCGAAGAGGTAGACGACAAACCCGTGCCCAAGATCATCGACTTCGGCCTGGCCAAGGCCGCAGGACAGCGGCTGACCGAGATGACGATGTTTTCGGAAGCGGGGGCAATCGTGGGCACGCCCGACTACATGAGTCCGGAGCAGGCCGACCGCAACGAGCGCAACATTGATACTCGCACTGACGTGTACTCCCTGGGCGTGATTCTGTATGAATTGCTGGTGGGCGCGTTGCCCCTGGGATCGCAGGAGCTGCGAGCGGCGGGAATGGAAGCCATGCTGCAGAAGATCTGCCAGCAGGAGCCGCCCCGCCCGAGCACGAAACTCAGGTCTTTGGGCGATTCCGCGAAGGATTCGGCAGGAAAGCGCCGGGAGGAACCTCAGTCACTGGAACGGCATCTGCGCGGCGAACTGGATTGGATCACCATCAAGGCGCTGGAGAAGGATCGCGCCAGACGGTATGGTTCCCCTTCCGATCTGGCAGCCGACATCCAGCGGCACCTGCAGGATCAGCCCGTGTTGGCGGGACCGCCGAGCACCAGCTATCGCGCCCGTAAGTTCATCCGCCGGCATCGCTTCGGAGTCGGAGTAGCCGTGGCCGCGGTAGTGCTACTGATCGGCTTCGCGGCTACCATGGCGGTGCAAGCCCGGCGCATTGCGAAGGAGCGCGACCGGGCGAACCGCATCGCGGATTTTATGACGCAGATGTTCATGGTTTCGGACCCGAGCGAAGCGCGAGGGAACAGCGTCACTGCGCGCGCGATTCTCGACAAAGCATCGAATGAGATCAAAACTGGTTTGGCCAAGGATCCCGAAGTGCAGTCGGAGTTAATGTTCACCATGGCGCGTACGTACTCGAACCTGGGGCTATACTCCCTGGCTCACGGATTGTCCGCCAGCGTCCTGGAGAATCGACGGCGTCTGCTCGGGCCCGAAGCCCGCAAGACACTGGAATCCATGACGCAGCTCGGTTGGATTCTGGACCGGGAAGGACATGACGACGAAGCGGAGAAGTTGACGCGTCAGTCGGCCGACCAAGGGCGCCGTGTTTTCGGGCTCGAGGACCCAGTTACCCTCGAGGCTATGGATAACCTTGCGATCATCCTGGAAAAGCAGGGTCATTTCGAGGATGAAGAGAAGCTGCTGCGTCAGTTGATCGAAATTCGGAGTCGGCGGCTTGGTCCGGAGCACCCACAAACGCTACGTTCGCTGGTGAACCTGGCTGACGCAGTCAGTCTGGAAGGACGTACCGCCGAGGCTGAAGAGATGTACCGCAAGGCGTTGGGGATAGAACGCCGTGTCCTCGGGCCCGAACATCCTCAGACTCTGGCGACCATGCACAATCTGGCAAACAGAATACAAGAGCAGGGCCGCTACGACGAGGCCGAAGTCTTGTATCGAGAAACGCTCGCAACCGAGGTGCGCGTCCTTGGGCCCGAACACCCTGACACGACCAGCACCATGACGACTCTCGGAGACACGCTCTACTATGAGGGCCGCTCCCAGGAGGCGGAGAAATTGTATCGCGAGGCCCTGGAGATTGAGCAGCGCACCATTGGATCCGAACACCCTTACACAACCCGGGCGCTGGAAGGCCTGGCTAACGCGCTCGCCGCCGAAGGACACTACGCGGAGGCGGAGAAGCTGCAGCGCCAGATCCTCGAAATTCGGCAGCGCATCCTTGGGCCCGAACATACCGACACTTTGCTCTCAAAATACAACGTAGCCGATGTGCTTATCGACGAGGGCCATTTTCCCGAGGCTGAAAAGTTGATTCGCGAAACCCTCGAGGCCCAGGCCCGTGTGCTGGGGCCGGAAAACGCAGACGCCTTGGCCTCCAAAACCGCGCTCGCCAAAATATTGATAAAAGAGGGCAAGTACCAGGAAGCCGAAAAGACGGCTCGACAGGCTTTCGACGTTCAGGTCCGCGTCCTCGGACCGCTGCATCCCGATTCGCTCAGCACCCTTCAAGCTTTAGGCATTGCGCTGGTATACAACCATCGCTATGACGAGGCGAAGAAGCTGTTCGGCGATACGATCGAGAAGGCAAGCAAAACCCAGGAGGCTAATGTTGCCCTAGCCTGGTACAAATTCGCCTGCGTAGCAGTAGCGGCGCACGATCCGGATGAAGCCGTTCAGCATCTGCGGGAAGCCCTCAATCATGGGTATAACAACACGGACCACATTCGAGCCGATGACGACTTAAAATCGCTTCGCGGTCATCCCCGCTTTGAAGCGTTCCTCGCTGATGCCCAGAAGCGCACCGATGCGGGCCCGCAGCAGCATGATTGATCCACGTCCGTACCCCATCGGGCACTTGCTGTTATCATTCCCCCGTAACAGAGGGAGAGCGGCTACCCAGCGCGTAAGAGCGCATCGATTGCGAGTTTGATTGCGTCAATGTCTACGGGGAGATCTCCGAGAATCGTTGTTTTATTATGACGGGCCACATGAGATCGATCGTAATAGTACTGCTTGTCCTCGTCTCGTCGTTGTTTGCGCAGCAGGTTACCGACCGGCCTCACATACTGGGCATTGCGCACGTGGGGATCTACGTCAACGACCTGAATAGTACACGCGCGTTCTATAAAGATTTTCTCGGATTCGGAGAGCCTTTTTCGTTGAAGCACGAAGATGGAACAGAGTGGATTGTATACATCAAGATCAATGAGCTTCAGTATATCGAGCTCTTCGCTGAAAGGCGTAGAAGCGGCGGACCACTCGGGCATTTTTCTCTCTACACCGACAGCTTAGAGCGCACGAAGGATTACCTGGAATCTCGCGGAGTAGAGCCGGTCGACAATATCCACGCGGGGCGGACGGGAAACAGGTTTTTTACCATCAAAGATCCGGACGGTCATACGGTAGAGATCACGCAATACGAGCCAGGGAGCTGGACGACCGAAACACGTGGTAATTTCTTGCCGGCGGGCCGGGTTTCAGGCCACATTCTGCATGTGGGTCTGCGGGCGACATCGATGGAGGCGACAGAACGGTTCTACCGGGATGTGCTCGGCTTCCGAGTGTTTACTGACACGGTTTCTTTCCCGAAGCAACGGGGATGGGTGACGCTGCGAGTTCCGGACGGCGATGATTACGTGGAACTGATCCCTTATACGGCGTCACGATGGGCGGAATCACAAGCGCTGCAAGATCATTTTTGTCTTGCGGTCTCTGACGCAAAGAAGGTCGTGGCCGATCTGCAGTTGCGGGGGAAGGACGAGTCTGCTTCGCTCGCGCGCGAAATCGATGTCGAGGTGGGTGATCACGAGGAGTGGCAGGTGAGCATGTTCGATCCGAGCGGAACACGAATTGAACTCAGAGAGCCGACGAAGCCGGCCAGGAAGCAAGATCCGCCACAGGCGACGACGTCAGCATCTCTCCCAGCAGGCGGAACGAAAAAGAAGGAATAATGCGGGGCCCCGCGAGAGAGTGTGGGTTCACTTTTTCTGGAGCTTTCATTGGTTGCTTCCTGCAACGCACTCAGACTTGCTGATCTCCTCGACGACTCATGCTTCCGCCCAGAGATACTACACGCAGGGACTTCCTGAAATCGGTGGCGCTGACAGGTGCGGGCCTGCTGGCTCAACGCTCAGTGACGAGCGAAGCATCATCTGCACTGCCGGCAGAGAATGGATACTCCTCGACTCCTCTGCAAGAAGGTTGGGAACATCACCGTGGCTCACTTGGAAGCGTGTGGGATGTCTGGAGAGAGGATTCAGGTAACGATGTGAGCTGGCAGCCTGTGCCGATGCCCCATTGCTTTAATGCGCGGGACGCGGTCGATCCGGATGGAAGGTTTTACGAGGGGCCAGGCTGGTATCGCGTTAAACTGCAAGTCACAAATCCATTTCACAATGGTCGCACTCTCCTGCACTTTGAAGGGGCAGGACAGAAAAGTGCAGTTTTCGTTTTTCTAGACAAAGTTGGCCAGCACTCCGGCGGCTATGACGAGTTTGTAGTCGACATAAGCGAGTCAGCAGCAAGGGTGCTGAAGGATCCGAGGGCAGACGGCCGCGTACCGGTCGCAGTGCTGTGCGATAACTCTCGCGATAGCGAAACGGTTCCTTCCAGCCTCAACGATTTCCACCGCTACGGGGGCTTGTACCGCTACGTCAATCTGGTTTACGTTCCCGCGATCTCCCTTGAACGTATTCACATCGATACGGAACTACCGTCAAGGCGGCTTGCCAGGGTTTCCGTGAAGGCTCGCCTGTACAACCCCACTTCGATGGGCGGAAAAGTTCACCTTCAGATTCGCATTCTTGATCCCAAGGGCAACATAGTCTACTCCTCCGCGGTATCTTCCGGGGCTTGGACTGGCGAGAAAGGAATTGCGTCCTTCGAGGTGAACGACCCGGAGCTGTGGTCACCATCAAACCCGTCGTTATATCGCTGCGAAACCACGCTCACGAGTGAACATGGCTCGATGAGCCTGACGGAGCGCTTCGGCTTACACTATTTTGAATTCCTTCCGCATGGCCCGTTCCACCTGAACGGCGAGCGATTGCTTTTGCGTGGGACGCAGCGTGAGGAGGACCACTCTGGACTTGGTCCAGCGATGACTGACGATTTAATCTCACGTGAACTGAAGCTCATTAAGGAGATGGGAGCTAATTTCCTCGGGCTAGGACATCATCAACAATCGCGTCGGGTGCTCGATCTTTGCGACGAGCTGGGACTTTTGGTATTGGAAGAAGTTCCGTGGTCACGAGGCGGCCTTGGAGGGGAGGGTTACAAGCAGGAAGTGCGCGACATGCTTGGTGCCATGATTGACCAACACTACAACCACCCTTCGGTAATTGTCTGGGGTCTGGGCAATGAGAACGACTGGCCCGGCGACTTCCCCGAGTTTGATAGGCAGCAAATCCGAGTGTTCGTGCGGGAATTGAATGACCAGGTCCACGCTCTTGACACGACGCGCAAGACATTTATTCGCCGCTGCGACTTCTGTAAGGATCTTGTGGATGTTTACTCTCCTTCAATCTGGGCGGGCTGGTACCACGGTCCGTATACGAATTACAAGCTCGTTTCACAACAGGAGATGGGGAGGGTGAATCATTTCCTCCATTTGGAATGGGGCGGTGACAGTCATGCGCGTCGGCACGCAGAGGATCCCGACAAATTCCTCGCGATGTTCGCGACCGGACAGCTCAACGGCCACAGTGCGGATTATCTGCTCAACGGCGGTCAGGATAAGGCTTCTGAGCATGGTGATTGGTCAGAAAGTTACGTGTGCAACCTGTTCGACTGGCATTTGAAGGAACAGGAAAACATGCCCTGGCTTACTGGCACTGCGCAGTGGATATTCAAGGATTTTTCTACACCGTTACGCCCTGGCAACCCGGTGCCTTACGTCAACCAGAAGGGACTTGCTGAACGCGACTTGACTTTGAAAGAAGGCTACTACGTCTTTCAATCCTACTGGACAGATAGAGCTATGATTCATATCTATGGTCATTCCTGGTCGATACGTTGGGGCGATCCGGACGAGAAAAAGTTAGTCAAAGTCTATTCCAATTGTGAAACGGCAGAGCTATTTGTGAATAACGTTTCCTGCGGCGAAAAAAAACGCAACCCCCAGAATTTCCCTGCGGCCGGTTTGCATTGGCTGGTTCGATTTGTTGCCGGCGAGAACCATTTACGGGCTGTGGGGTATAGAAACGGCACGAGCGTGGTGGATGAACTCCGCTTTCAATATCAAACGGAGAGGTGGGGAAGTCCCGTTCGGGTCGAATTGAGTGAACTGGCTCGTACCGGCGAAGCGGTAACAGTTGAGGTACGCTTACTTGATGCAAAGAACGTCCGCTGTCTCGATGCTCGTAACCGGGTGCATTTTGGACTCACCGGTGATGGCACACTGATTGACGACACAGGCACATCTAAGGGATCGCGCATCGTCGAGCTGTATAACGGTCGCGCTGAGATAAGCCTTCTGACCAATGGGGGCAAATCGGTCCTAAGTGTGTCAACCGGGGGAATCCCTACTGCGTTTTTGTCCGTGATATGAACGCGTATCCCAGACTCGGTCGGTAAGAAGAAAGCACCTCGTGGATTTAAGATAGCGGCAGGTCCGCAGACCGTGGGTCACGACAGACGCCGATGAGTGTGCAACCGACAATACTCTTCCACCCGCCGAATCATGTTGGATTAGGCCACATAAATCGCCTGTCCGCCATCGCGATCGCACTGCGGCAAAGGCGAGAAACAGTCCGCTCTATTTTCGTTGTCGAAGGGGCCGGTCATGCCCTGCTTGATGCGCTGGGGCTGCCCTTTGTGCCGTTGCCGAGTAGCCACGCGTTGTACGAGACCGAGTGCTGGACGTCCTGGTCGGAGCGTGAGCGCCTGACATTGCCAGAAGAAGTATCCCGCGCCATCCTAAGAAGCATCAACCCGCAGCTCGTGGTTTTCGATTGTTTCCCTACGCAAGCATTCGCAACGGCCGTGTTCGAACGCAAAATCCCGGTGGTTCTGTGTCTTCGTGAGATGCAAGATCTCAGGAAGTATTTGAGTCACGTTCGCGGTCTTGTGGAACAGGTGGCCCTCATATTGATTCCGCATGAGGTTGGTGCCTTCGAGGTGCCGAAAGAGATAAAAATGAAAAGCCGTTTCATCGGCCAGATCGTTCGGCCCTTTGGAACTGGAATGGGGCCACCTTCCAGGCCCAAGCACCTCCAAGTCATCATCACCGGTGGCGGCGGAGGATACCCGGGGACCGCTATCTTTTATAACTTGGCGATGAAGGCTCTGATGGAACTACAACGGGATATACCCACAATTACGGGACGCTTGATCACAGGACCCCTGTTTCAGGATTGGGCGCAACTCGAACTCGGATCAGGCGTCACCGTCACTCCCTTTGAGCCCGACACGCTCGGCGCCTTCTCCGCAGTGGACTTGGTGGTCTCCGCAGCCGGGTACAACACATCTGCGGAACTGGAACAAACCGGGGTGAGGACGATATTGGTACCGGCTGAACGGCTGTGGGACGACCAGTATGCGCGGGCGAACAGGCTGGCGCGGAGATATTCGCACGTTCGAACTTTTAGCGGCTCATCCCCTCTTGAGCTGGCACGCGTGATGCTGGATGTTTTGCAAGAAACCACTGTCGTTCACAGTGGAAATTCTTCCGCTGGCTCATGCAAGGCAGCGGAACTGTTGTGCTCTATGCTGGAATCCTGATTTCGCTGAGATGCGGGGATAACAGCAGGTAAGCACTTTCTTCTG
>PMSQ01000179.1 GCA_003168355.1 Acidobacteriaceae bacterium
ACTGGCTGAGCGCCTTGACCTTTTCCTCCGTGTACGGCGGGAACAGGTGTTCGATGGCCACGTCGGGCGGCGAAATGAGAACCGATTTCGCATGCGTGAGAGCATCAAACCCGGCCTTGCCGTAGTAGTGACCGATGCCGGAATATCCGACCCCGCCAAAAGGCATGGTTTCGATAAACAGGTGAATGTTTACCTGATTGATCGCGCCGCCGCCGAAGGACAAGCTTGCGAGAAAGTGATCGATCGCCTTCTGATCTCGGCTGAAGAGGAAGCCGGAAAGAGGCTTCGGATGCTTCTTCACCTCGCGAATGGCCGCATCCATGTCCTTGTAGGTGAGGATTGGGAGAAGCGGCCCAAAGATCTCGTCCTCCATGATCGGGTCGTCCCACGTCACTGGGTAGATAACCGTGGGATCGAGATAGCGTGCATCCGGATCAGAGGCCCCGCCTATGACGACTTTCTTCTGATCGATCAGCCCTGCCAAACGTTCAGTGGCGTTGGGGCTAATGATGCGGGAGTAGTCGTCCGGTCTGCTTTTGGGGTCGGTCCCGTACAACTCGACCATTGCCTTCTTGCACTCAGCAACAAACTCCTCCGCGATGGATTCGTGCACGTAGGCGTATCCGGGCGAAGTGCACCATTGGCCGCCCCAGGCCGTAGCCCCCCAGACAATCTTTTTGGCTGCGTCGGGGATATTAGCGGTCGCGTCAACAAAGGCTGGGTTCTGGCCCCCGAGTTCGAGAAGAACCGGGGTCAGATTTTTTGCGGCCGCCTCCATAACGATCTTGCCAACCTTGACGCTGCCGGTGAAGAAAATGAAGTCGAAGGGAAGCTTGAGAAGCTCCGTCACCTCATCTTTGCTGCCGGTGACGGCAGTGACGGCCCGAGAATCGAAGTATTTCGGAATGAGATCCAGTAAGACCTTGCTGGTGGCGGGCAAACCCTCGGAGAGTTTGAGAATGCATGGATTGCCAGCTGCGAGAACCTGTACCGCCGGGTCGAAGAGGAGCGTCAATGGCCCGTTGAATGGACCAATCACCAAAGTGACACCGTACGGTTCTCGATAGACCTTGGCAGTATGTCCGCTCTCCCGAAAGGCTTTCGGCACGACGACATCTACGGGCTTCATCCACTCCTTCAAGTCTTGCTTCGCGAAGGCGACGGTTCCAACAGGCGCCATGATCTCGAATACTTTTTCCTGACTGGCGGTCTTGAAGTCGGTGCTCATCGCAGCCTCTAGAACCTCGGCGTTCTCATTGCACAAGTTCTCAAGACGTGTCAGCTGGTCGATGCGCCACTCGTAAGACTTAGTCGCGTCCGAATCGAAATATGCTTTCTGCTTGTCGAAAAGTTCCTGGAACTGATTCATCTGCGTCTCCTTCGCATATTCGTTTGTCGACGCCGCTTTGCAGCGGGTCCGTTATCTTCTTTAGGCCTTCGTGAGAACCATGCGGAATCGCGCGGCGCCTGACATCATGCGCCGATACGCTTCCTCGGCCTTCTCCAACGGAAGAGTTTCAACCATGGGCCGAACGTCAGTGAGGACGCTGAAATCAAGAGTGTCCTGGGTCTCGATCGCTCTCCCGGTCAGGCTGCCGATGACCGATCGGCCCCCAAAGATGAGTGGAACTCCGTTGACGGGAATCGGATCACCCGAAACACCAACTACCACCAACTTTCCGCGAACTGAGAGGCCGGGAAGCAGGCCCGCGATTGCTGCTCCGCTCGGGGCGGTCGCCAAGATGACGTCGGCACCTCCCAGCTTCTGCAGTGCTGCTCCCGCATCCTCAGCTTTGGCGTCGATGTAAACGTGAGCTCCCAGTTTGGGCGCAAGATGTTCTTTGTCTGGACCGAAGCCGATCGCAACGGTGCGGAAGCCCATCTTTTTGGCGTACTGCACGCCGAGATGCCCCAGACCGCCGATACCCTGGATAGCAACGGTATCGCCAGCACGTCCGTTGTTGCGTAGCGCATTGAATGTGGTGATGCCGGCACAGACTAACGGGGCCGCATCTTCTGATTTGAGTTCATCCGGTATGAGAACCAGTGCGCGTGCCTCTGCGATCAACATTTCCGCATAGCCGCCGTCACTCGTCACGCCAGTGATAATTGGGTTCTGGCAATACGCCGTGTCGCCGCGGCGACAGGTCTCGCAGGTTCCGTCTTCGCCGCCAAAGAACCCAACTCCTACACGCTGGCCCACCTTCCAGGTCGTAACCCGCCGGCCAATCTCCTCGATGCGGCCAATTGCTTCATGGCCCGGCACACGCGGATACACGACGCCGGGCAGTTGTCCCTCAACGGTGCCCGCGTCTGAGTGACATACACCGCAAGCCTCTACCCGGATACGTACCTGTTCCTCACCCGGCCCGACGACAGGTTTCTCGACGAGGCGAAAAGTCCCGGGTTTGGTGATCTCGACCGCCTTATATGTTTTTCCCATTTTCGTCTCCTATCGATCTGGAAGAACTCATGTGTAGTTGTCCACAAGAATTGCGGTCAAGCACGCGTGCCATTGTTTTGGAAGTTTCAATCGTTGTCTTGATTGAAAATGCCGCAGTTTGGCTTTTCTGTTGGGCTTTAGTGGGTAGGAAACATGAGTGACGAACTTTACTTCTCTTCAGGCACGGGGAGATTGAACGCCTTCGGCATCGGTGCGTTTGCTCTTCGCCACCGTCCCGGCGAAGTTCCAACAATCAGACGGAAGCTTCGATTGAAAGCTGGCTGGTCAGTGAATCCCACTTCCAACGCGATTGTTAATAAAGAGTCGTTGGAGTGCAACAAGAGAGACTTTGCGGTTTCAATTCGCTTATAGAGCAAATAGCGCCGGACGGGAACGCCGAACGACCTCTTGAATGCGCGCATGAAACGACCCGCCGACAGAGCACACTCTTTCGCAAGATCGGCAAGCGCCAGATCACCATCCAGATGTTCGTTCAACACCTCGATCGCTCGATCCTGTTGCCAGATCGTCAACCCCCCGGTGACAACCTCCGGTGGCTGGCTCCGGTCCTGATATGTGCAGCTCAGATGAGCACAGAACATCATGATCATTTCGTCGATAACTAAGCGTGGAAGCTGAAGCGGACGATCAGAGCAAGGCAACATCATCCGGGCCCAATGAAGAATTACGTCATCCCCGGTTCCGGGAGTGCAATGCAAGTTGCGAATGCGCTTTTGCTCGTGCTCGTCACTGAATCGATTGATAACTGACCGGGGGATGTAGACGTGAACCGAGTCGAAACCTGAAGTTCGCAGTGCGACCGGATCCGACTCCATATCGAATATCTGAATCCCGCCGGCGTCCCATTCGGTGACACGATGAAAGCGTCCGTCAAGCCATGTTCCCCAACCCTTAATGCTGTCGGGACGGCGCAGGTGCACTGATATCGAAAAAGCCTTTTCTGGTGGAATGTGGGGAGTGGGTCCGGGAAAGCCGTTCGGCATTCGCATACGTGTCAACGCAACCTGAGAGTTCCCCTTGGGACCCAACACAAGTGAGGAAGACTCCAGCAGAGAAAAATGCTCCGCCAATCTTTTTCCAAACATGCCTTGAAGCATATATTCTGCCTCGCACCGCGCTAGAACTTACCGTTGCTATTTTTCCATTGATCGCGAGGTGGAATCGCTTCGAGCGTGTCCCAGTGTTCAGCGATCTTGCCGTTTTCAATGCGGAATAGATCGTAGATCGCGGTGGGCACCCCACCAAACGTAGCCTCGGCGACGACGAGGACGAAGTTACCCTCGCCAAGTATTTTGTGCACGCTTTTGTATACGACGGCCTGCCCCTTGGCGGCAAGAGTCTGTAGACCAGCAATCAAACCAGGGATTGTATCGGCGACCCACGGATTGTGCTGGACGTATGCGGTACCGTTGAAGTAACTGGGAAAAGTCTCGCGGCGGCCTGCGAGAAGGTCCTCCATATAGCGCTGCATGAGCGCCTTATTTGCATCGGTCTTGTCCAGATCGGAGGCGATTGTGGGGCCGTCGATCATGGTGTGTACGCTGGGGCTGCGTTCCGTTGCGGTTTCCTGCAAGTTGTCCCAGTGCTCGACGATCAAGCCGTCTTCGAAGCGAAAGATGTCGAAGCCAACTTTTGGCCCGAAGAAGTTGTACTCGGTGTGTGCGAAGACATAGTCCCCATCTTCAAAGACGCGGATCGTATTGACGGACGCATCGGGCGGCAGGTTCTTGATGAGGGCGGCGACACCTGCCGGACCAGGGCCCACCTGTAGGTTGTGCTGAATGTACTTGTTGGGGTTGACGTACGCGAACGGGACTTGGTCTTTAGTCTCAAGCGACTTCAGCAGATCGATGACCTGTTGTTTACGGCTGGGCGCCATGGGTCCTCCGGACAGTCTCTGTCGTTGCAATAATGGACCATTCGGTTCTTTATTTGCAAGTCTCAGAGTTCGAATTGACGGATAATGTTGCAATGGGACGACGAAAACTGTTCACCCGAGAGGATGTCCTCGATAAAGCAATCCCAGTGTTCTGGAAGCATGGCCTCGCTGAGACGAGTGTTCAGGACCTTGAACAGGCCACAGGTGTGCGCAAGTCTGGCTTGTATACGGAATTCAAGGACAAAGAAGACCTGTTCGTGGAGAGCCTACGCAGGTATTTCGAAGTCCTGATGGCACGCAGACACCTAACGAAACAGCCTCTGGGTTGGACCAATGTTGAGAGTTTTCTCAAGGTCTGCTATGGGAGTTGGGGCCAGAAGGGCTGCTTCTCGGTGAACTCTATGCGCGAGTTCGCAGACCTTCCCCCCAAAGCCCGCCAGATCATGGTCGCGAGCGTGGTGAAAGCCCATCAACTGCTCATCGACAATCTAGCTGCAGCGCGTGGAGCGCATGCCGATAACGATTCTCTCGCCGGCTTGATCGTCACGTTCTTTAGCGGAATTTGCCTGGAGCAGAACCTCGGTCCCGACCGGGTGCGAATTACGAAGAAGATCGAAGCCTTCATGCGGCTGATTCGCGCAATCTGATCGTCAAGTAAGATGAAGAAGGAAAGAATCCAGCCCGAGTCGAACCGATGGCCACCTTCGCGCGGTTCGGGTAGTGTCCTAATTTGACTTAATAGGGCAAATCATCCGGGTCAACCCCGACATAATCGGGTTCCGGGTCCTGACGGAACTGTTTGGCCGGAAGGCTATCAATTTTCTGCATTGCGGCTTTTGCGGCGCGATGCATTCCGTCCATTATTCGCCCATCCGAGGATAGAATAAGCGGAGATTTCAGGTCGGTTTCGTTGATCAATTTAGCATGTTCGGCGACGCTCCGACATGTTGGAACTGACCCATGCTCATACCAATAAGGCTCGTCAAGTTCCCGAATAGCGAACAGCGGCACCTTAACAACAGGTAGGTCTTTTGCAAGTTCAACGAGCCGATGAACATCCCAAGCGCGAAGTCCGTTAGGTCCGCCGCGAAAGTGATACTGCTTTCGCACTTCTCACCTAGCCTTTCCTTGATGCTTCGTCACAATAGCTACCCTTACCACATCCCGTGGACTAAATTAGGACACTACCACGGTTCGGATTCCTGCTTAATGTTTGCTGCTTCCTCATTTCGTCTCAAAATCGGTGGAGACGCTGAGTTTCTTCCAAATTCGTGCTTCCTCTAATCGCGCGAGATCATTCTTCTCTACCGCGGCGTACGCATCGCTGCCGA
>PMSQ01000058.1 GCA_003168355.1 Acidobacteriaceae bacterium
AGTACAAGTGGAAGTCGACTTCAACGGCCATTTCGAAGTTCACCGGATGGCCATCTTTCTGGGCGGGATCAAAGCGCCAAGTCCTGACCGTCTCGATGGCCTTTTCGTCCAGTCCCATGCCCAGCGAGTTCACCACGCGAATGTTGGTCGGACGGCCGTCGGTCGCTACCGTGATCATTAGGGTGCAGGTTCCCTGGAACTTGGCCTTGCGCGCCTCTTCCGAGAACTCGGGATCAGGAGTGTAAATCGCTTTCGGCAGGGTCGATCCCATGCCGCGGCGGAAAACACCACCGCCGATACCCATGCCCTCACCTGGTCCTACGCCACGCCCGTTTCCCGGGCCAACGCCACCCCCAGAGCCTTCGCCAATGCCGCTCTGCGATCCCGTACCATTCGATGGAATGACGGCAGTGGATTTTGGATCGCCAAGGTTCGGCATGTTATTCATGGCCACGTGGATCTCGGGTGGCACCATGACTGTAGGCTCAACTGCCAGCTTGGGATCCAGATTCCGTACGACCGCGGCTGGAGGCGTGATCTGCCGCATCGAGAACTTCGGCAAACGCCCCTGCGAAGCCTTTAGGATGTCATGGTCACCGCCGCCGCCTCCGCCACCGGCCTGGGTCTGGGCGGGCTTCAAAGGGATGAAGTCGCCGGGATCGATCAACTGAGTGACCGCCTGTTTGGCCTCGACTTTGGTTACAAGGCGCCGCGCGAAAATCGTGCCGCCGATAATCAATGCGATTACGATCACGTGGACAGCGGTCGAGGTGAGAGCCCCATTCTTCTTGTAGTTGTAGAAGCCCCAAATATCCTTTACCGGCTCCGGTTTCGATTCCAGCTTGAGCGGGGGAAGTTTCTTGGGAAAGAAGAAGTCGTCCAGGCCGCGAAAAAGCGACTTCCACAGCGGCTCGAAGGTGTCGGCAGCCAGCAGGAGGTGAAGTTCAGGTTCGGCGCCAGGTTTCGGAGCGGCGTTCGGATTGACTTCTGTGAGTGCCATTGTTCCCCGGTTCGGTTCTCCCTGGTAGGACAGCAGAAAAGGCTATCTTTTGAACGACGCTCCACTTACACAGATGAGCAGTCTTTCCAGCAAGTTGCCTCGACCTGTTTCTTCTCTTTTCTTCTCTAGTTTGGGAAGCGGGCCTGACCGTCCTCACGGGCGGCTCAAGCTTCCGAACCCTAAGTGTTCTAGTAAAATTGTACCTCTTCTGTCTCCCTTTTACGTAGTGTATTTCCAAATGCCGATAGGCAGTGTACTTCCTGGCGGCGAGCTGCTGGTGAACCACCCCGTAAACAAAGCGATTCCCGGTTCCCCACTCGCCTCAGCAGTGTCCCAGCCTCCGGCCTCGGACGAAGAGGCGGCTGTCCCCACACGAGTATAATGAGAAGATTCAAACACTTGGGAGAAGCGCACAGGGTGCCGTTCGAACTGAAATCCACCATCAATCTGCCTAAGACTGCCTTCCCCATGAAGGCGAACCTGCCTCAGAACGAGCCGAAAATGCTGGCCCGCTGGGAGCAAATGGGGATCTACGAGCGTATTCGCGAGGCTCGCAAAGGCTCACCGACCTATATTCTGCACGATGGCCCGCCCTACACCAGCGGCCCTATCCACATGGGCACGGCGCTGAACAAGTGCCTCAAGGATTTCATCGTCAAATCGAAGACCATGTCGGGCTTTGATGCGCCCTACGTGCCTGGGTGGGATTGCCACGGCCTCCCGATTGAGATCAAGGTCGATAAGGAACTGGGCGGGAAAAAGCTGCAGATGCGCCCGACCGACGTGCGCGCGGAGTGCCGCAGGTATGCGCAAAAGTTTCTCGACCTGCAGCGGCAGCAGTTCAAACGGATCGGCGTCTTTGGCCGCTTCGACCGGCCCTATGCCACGATGAACCCGCAGTACGAGTCGGTGGTGCTTTCGACTTTTTTCTCGTTTTACGAAAACGGCTTCGTCTACAAGGGTCTGCGTGCCGTGTATTGGTGCATGTGCGACGAGACCGCGCTCGCCGAGGCCGAGGTGGAGTACGAAAACCACACCAGCCCTACGGTGTGGGTGAAATATGCGCTGCTCGACGACCCAGCAAAGATCGATGCAGCCCTGGCGGGAAAGAAAGTTTCCACCATCATCTGGACTACCACGCCCTGGACCCTGCCGGCTTCTATGGCTGTAGCCTTTCATCCAGAGGAAGAGTATGTCGCGCTCGAATCCGGGGGCGAAGTTTACATTGTGGCGTCGAAGCTTGCGAAAGATGTTGCGGAGAAATGCAATCTTTCGAATCCGCATGAACTCGCCCACTTCCCTGGACGGAAGATGGAGCGCCTGAACTTCCAGCATCCTTTCCTCGACCGCAAAATTCTCGGCGTGCTGGCCGATTACGTGACCATGGACACCGGGACCGGCGTAGTCCACACCGCGCCTTCGCATGGCGCGGAGGACTTCATTACCGGCGTTAAGTACGGGCTCGACGCCACCAGCAATGTCGACGAAAAAGGGATTCTGTGCAACGGGCTGCCGGAATACAACGGCAAGCGCGTATGGGAAGCGAATCAGCCGATTATGGACCTGCTGAAGAGCCGCGGCGCTCTGCTGCATGCGGCGAAGACCGAGCACTCTTATCCGCACTGCTGGCGCTGCCACA
>PMSQ01000102.1 GCA_003168355.1 Acidobacteriaceae bacterium
TGACCTCAAGCTATGGCACCTATTTCCACGACATCACCAGCGGCAGTTGCGGCACCTATTCGGGAATAACCGGCTACGATCTATGCACCGGCTGGGGCAGTCCGAATACGACCGGGATCATCAACCTGTTGGCTGGGTCTGCGACGCCGAGCTTTACGCTTTCGGATTCGCCGAGCAGTCTGTCGATCACCCAAGGCGGCAGCGGTACCAGCACCATCTCGGTGACCGACGTGAACGGATTCAGCGGCAGCGTAACGCTGGCCGCCTCCGGCTTGCCCAGCGGTGTAACCGCGGCGTTCGGCACGAACCCCACAACCGGCACCAGCGTGCTGACTTTGACGGCAAGCGCTACGGCGACTACCGGAACGTCCACAGTGACCATCACCGGAACTTCCGGCAGCCTGACCGCAACCACTACTCTTGCACTCACCGTCAATGCAACGGCGACGCCAAGCTTTACGCTCTCGGATTCGCCGAGCAGTCTGACAATTACGCAAGGCACCAGCGGAACCAGCACGATCACAGTGACCGACAAGAACGGATTCACCGGCAGCGTAACGCTGGCCGCCTCCGGCCTGCCCAGCGGGGTAACCGCAGCGTTCGGCACGAATCCCACAACCGGCACCAGCGTGTTGACGCTGACCGCGAGCGCCACGGCTACTACCGGCGCCGCGACGGTGACCATCACCGGCACTTCCGGCACCCTGACGGCAAGCACCACTCTTGCCCTCACGGTCAATGCTTCTTCGGCGACGAAGAACTTCACCCTGTCCTTGTCGCCTTCTTCGTTCACTATCGACGACAGCGGCAGCGTATCCACTACTCTCACCATCACCAGCGTGGGCGGATTCCATTCTGCAGTCACGTTGAGCGTGAACGAATTCCCCACCGACGTATCGGCGACGGCCTCGGCCAACCCCGTAACGCCTCCGGCAAATGGCAGCACGACCGTAACCATCACGTGGAGCGCTACCAGGCGCGCGCCGACCGGAACCACAACCATAGAGCTGATCGGAACTTCCGGATCACTCACGAACGAGATACCCGTCACCATAACGGTGGCACCTTGACGGCGATTTAAATAACGATCACGACGGACCTGATCTTCGCGGTGGAGCAATACGCTAAAGCCGCACCATTGAAGATCGGATCGTTTTACTAAACAAATCGAGCCGGCCCCGAAAGGGTCGGCTCTTTTGTTGAGTGACATCTCAGGTTGTCAAGATCTCGGTGTCACCGTGGCCAAGCGCCTAGTAGGCGGCGGAGATCGACGAACTGGCCCAGGTGGTAAGCGTTATGGTCGGCCAGGAGCAAAGTCTCACGCAGAATGGTCTGGCCGTCGCCCCAGGGGATGCTCGCGAAGAGATCCGTCTTGGGATTTGCAACCAGATCCTGAATGGATTTTAGATCTTTGCGGAATTGCTGAATACTCTTGTTCCATGCGGCGGCACTCGGCGGCGCTTCCGTCTTCGGCCAATAGTCCTTGGGCCACTCCGGAGCCTGGTATTTGGAGTTGCAACTGAACTCGAGGATGTCCCACTGCGCTAAGCGAAGGTGTTCGAGCAGCATCCAGGCGGAGTGTGGGAGCCCGTCGGGCTTCACGCCGCGCAACTTTTCCGGCATGTCTTTCGCGACGTCGTCAAATCTGGCATGAGCGGCGCCGCCGTCGAGTAGGTAGAGCACATGCTCGCGAAGTTGTTTGTCATTTGAAACTTTGATTGCCATTTCGTTCTTCTTCCTTCAATTTTGGATTTCCTCGCTGCCCTTTCGGATCTGAGTTTTCGTCGAGAGATCGTCCTCGGGTACCTCTCCCCTTAACACGCGGCTAATGCCGCGCACAATGCGCCGCATAGGGAAAACACCTTTGTCGTCCGCAAGAAAAATTTCGCCGATGCGGCGGCCGCGATAGTACCAGCGCTTGAGCAGCGCGAGATGCTCCATAGTCTCGATCACGGGTCGTGTTTTCGTCGGCGGAAACGCGTCGAGAATTGCTTGCACCCGCGATTCCATGGATTGTGATTTTGCATGCTCCGCGGTTTGGATTGAGAACACTGCCGGTCCGGAGATTATTCCGCTCTCCACACGGAAGAAGGTGACCGAATCCGCGAGATGGCAGGGCTGAACGATGAGCGCCGAAAAGCGGTCTAGGCGGCGGACGATCTCGGGAAACTGGCTCAGGATGGGCTTCAGCTTTTCCAAGCGGACGTGAAGGGCGGCAGCGTCCTCGAACGCGAGGTTGACCGATGCCGCGTCGCGCTGCGCGGAAAATTCGCGAACCAGAGATTCTCCTCCGGAATCGAAGTAGGCTTGCACGCGGTTTACTTCGGCGGAATACTCCTCGTCGCTGCAGCCTTTGAAGCAGGGAGCAAGGCACATCTTCATTTCGGAATAGATGCAGCCGGGAAACTTGGGATCGGGATGAAGATCGTCGACGCAGCGGCGCATCTTGAAGAAGTCGAGAGAATCATTCATGAACTTCTCGGCCGCGGTGCGGGACTGGAATGGACCGTAGTAAAGAGCACGTCCGTTGAGGCGTCCCAGGCGCGTGGTAATGGAAGCGCGCGGATACTGGTTTTCGAGGTGCAACTTGACCAGCGGCGCGAAGCGGAAGCGCATCCGGTTCGCGTAGGTCTTGGGAAACGTTTCGCGCAGAACTCTGTAGAGCATGAAGCCGGATTCGAAGTCGGAGCCAGTGGGCTCATATTCGATCGAGCGGACGCGATCGCGCAGGTTGAGTTTCTTCGTGCGCTCTTCGACCGGGCCGAGCAGGCGTTGCAGACGTCGGCGAAGATTCGCAGTCTTACTGACGTAAGGTTCGGCTTGCGCGTCGTTGGAGCGCAGCAAGAACACAGCCGGAGCGGCTGGGACAGCGGAAAAGATTCCCGCATCGCGTTCAGGGGCGAATTCCAGTCGCTCGGTCAGCACGAAGCTATTGTAAGCAAGTGCTCACCACGAAGGCACAGAGAAAACCAAAGCAAGGAGACTCACAGTCCCCCGTGGAGCCCTCCGAAATAATGGGCAAGATTTAGCGACATGATCAGGATGCCCGCCCCGAGAACGAGCACGTGAATGGTCTTGCGCAGATCGAAGCTGCCAACACGGCAGACGAGCAGGTAGCCGACGGTAAGGTTGAAGAGGCCCCACAGGACATTGACTATTGAAGAGGACAGGCCTACGCCGGGTGGCGATGCGAACGGGCTCTGGAAGGCATGCCCCGAGATTCCATTGCCGAGATGGGGCAGGGCGTTCGCAAGGAATACTCCACCGAAGAAGTACGATATGTAGTGATACCAGCGCATTGTTGCTCCCTTTCAGCTGCGAACCGAATGTTGGCAGGCTTCACTCAAGACGGTCCCCAGCAGATCCGTGGTGGAGGCTCACCTGAAACTGGCGCTGCGGAATTTCTGGCGGAAGTCCTCGCCTTCCATCTTGATGACGCGGCACATTTCGTGCAGGCGCGAGCGCATGCGCTCTCCGATGCGGTCGCCGAGGGTTTCGGCGCGCGTGGCCGCCCGCACCGGAGAAACGGCGCCCGTAGCACCGGCGGAAGGCTGATCCTCGAAATTTGTAGTAATGATGGTGGTGCGGTTGTTGTTGTAGCGGGTATTCAGGATAAGGCTCACGGTGTCCCAAACCCATTCGGTCGGCTTGACCGCGCCTAACTCGTCGAGAACCAGAACGTCGGTCTCAAACACCGGACGAAGGACGTCCAGTTCGGTGGTTTGAACCGTAGTGTTATATGAATTCTGGATTTCTTTTAGCAGTTCGCGATAATCGTAAAACAGGCAAGGGATGCCTTTGTTGATGAGGTCCTTCGTGATTCCGACCGCCAAGTGAGTCTTGCCGGTGCCAATTTTCCCGATGATCAGCAGGCCCATGCCGTCGCGGGGATCATATTCCTGTGCGAACTTGGAAGCGGAGAGGTGAGCGAACGCCAGCGACGGATGAGCTCCGGGAAAGTCCGTGGTATAGCTGGCGAGTTCACAATGCTCGTAGCGACGCGGGATGCTGGCGGAGACCAGCAAAGCCATCGCCCGCAACCGCAACTGGCAATCGCAGCGAGTGACCCGGCGGTCTCTGGGCGCGCTGGGACTGGCAGGAAGCGTCTTCCATCCCGTACCCTCACATAGCGGGCAAACCTCCGCAGCGGTCTTGATCAACTTCAAGCCTTCTTCCTCAACTCCCCTTCGAAAAAAACTGTACATATGACTTTGCACCCGGATGCCAGCTTCCCGCAAGCGCGAACCACCAGATGCCTGTGTACAACCTGTGAAGGAGTAAGCGGGGCTGTGGAGGGGTGAGGAAAACACCCGCAGTTTACCCCAAAGCCCGCCTCCTCAGCCCCGATCCGGGACTGGGGGGTGCGAAACAGGCTTCGGGAGCGGATTTTCACAGTTGACATTCTGCCCGGAGAGAGGAAAATACCACCCGTCAGGTTTCCCCGCTCAGACACGATCGTTTGTCCTCCCGGTGTGTGCTGGGTATGAAAGAGACCTGCGAGGAGAAACTATGAATAAAGCCGATCTGGTTGACAAGATCGCGGGCGCATGCGAAATCAGCAAGGCGCAGGCTACAACTGCGATTGACACTGCCGTGAGCAGCATCACTGGTGCTTTGCGGAAAGGGGATCGGGTGGCTCTGATAGGTTTCGGCACTTTCTCGATATCGCAGAGAAAAGCGCGGAACGGGCGCAATCCGCAAACCGGCGCCACCATCAAGATCGCTGCCCGCAAGGTCGCGAAGTTTTCCCCTGGAGCCGAACTCAAAAAAGCGGTCAACAAGAAGTAGGCAAGACGGAGAATTTAAGGGTCACGAAAACGGCAGGGGTCGGACCTGCCGTTTTTTACTGTCTCCCGAGGCGTGACCGGCTGCCTGCGGCTACAATGGCCTGAGCATGATTGCCCATCTGCGCGGAAGACTGCTAATCAAACATCCCAATCAAGTGGTGATCGAGACGGGCGGGGTTGGTTACGAAGTAAACATCAGCGTGCCTACCTTTTCCGAGTTACCCACCAGCGGCGCAGAAGTTGCCCTTTTCATCCACACCCATGTACGGGAAGACTTGATTGCGCTCTATGGATTTCTCCATCCCGCCGAGAAGCAGTTGTTCGAAAAATTGATGACCGTCAGTGGGATTGGGGCGAAGCTGGCCATCACCATTCTGAGCGGGATGGCGTCGGACGAAATGGCGGGAGCGATTCGCGGCAATGATGTGGCACGGCTGACGCGCATCCCCGGCATCGGGAAGAAAACCGCCGAGCGCATGGTGCTGGAACTGCGGGACAAGTTACCCCCGACGGCGGGGACTCACTCGCCCGCCATTCCTGAAAGGAGCGAAACGGAGGAAGATGTTCTCTCTGCGCTGTTGAACCTCGGCTACCAACGGGCGGCAGCCGAGAAGATCCTCGCGACTGTGGTCAGGACCGGGAAGAACAACTCATTTGACGCGATGTTCCGGGAAGCGCTGGCCGGGCTCTCGAAGTAATTGCCGGGGGGAGCCGCTTAAGCCCAATCCGAAATGATGTTGTCCGCATCCCCTGAGGCCGATTGTGGTTTTTGTTTCTTAGGGCCGCCTTGATTTTGTTGCTTCGCCTGTTCCCGGGATTCTTTGTTTTCCCCGAGTTTTATCACACAGGCTTGCTCGGAATCGGACTCGCGGGCCAGTTCTGAGGCAAACTCGAGCAGCTTCTTTCTGGTGTTCGCAGCCTCTCGCTTGGCTGCCGCCCTTTCCGATGCATAAAGAGCATCCGACTGGGCATTTGGGTTGATCTGGTTGGGGTGAATGTGCATGGCTGTGCTCCTTGGTAGGCAGGCATCTGCGAAACCGTCATCTTCCTGGATTCCGAGGGCAGAATGGCTGCGATGTGTATTCGGCTCACCGAACCTTCAAATTCATCCGGCAATTGGTGTGCCGAAAGGGACGGTTATGGCCTGGGGCGAGCCTTAAGTGCCGCATAGTCCGCCCTGCTTTTGGTCGCCAGGTAGTTGGTAACGTGGCGAAGCGTGTGAGCAAAGGAGTTCCTCGCCTTACACCGGTGCCGCACGGAAATGTATAGTGTGAATTGCCATTTTGATGGTTGACGGATCTTCCAGCCAAGAATGCTGGCAGTCCTAGCGGGGACAATGCAGGTTGATGTCGCTGATCCTATATTCCGTTTTGGGCGTGGCCGTGGTGGGGATATTGTCTTCCGGCGTGTTTCTTGGCCTGGCTTTGGTGGGAGTGATGCGGTTTCGCTCGCAGGCGCGGAAGCAGTTCAGCTCGGTTCCTGACGACGCGCATCTGCCTCCGGTTTCGGTGCTCAAGCCGGTGCATGGCCTGGAAGCGCGGCTGCGGGAGAATATTGAAAGCTTCTTCCGGCAGGACTATCCCGACTATGAAATCCTTTTCGCAGCCGACGAGGCGGATGATCCAGCTCTGGACGTGGTGCGGGAAGTGTCTACCCGCTATCCGCAGATCCGCAGTCGAGTATTGGTGACGGGCACGCCGTGGCCCAACCCGGTGGTCTACTCGTTTCATTGCATGGCAGAGGCTGCCGCGCACGAAATTCTGGTTACGACGGACAGCGACGTAGAAGTCGGCCCGCGATATCTAAGAGAAATTGTGCCACCATTACTCGATCCAAAGGTCGGCATGGTGACATGCGTGTACCGCGGCAAGAATGCGGCGGGATTCTTCTCTGGGCTCACGGCCATCGGCATGTCGGTGGAAATGACGGCGGGAGTGCTGGTGGCAAATCTGCTTGAAGGAATGAAGTTTGGATTGGGGCCTACTACCGTAGTGCGCAAGGATTCGCTGGCCAGTATTGGCGGTTACACCGCGCTGCGCGATTACATTGCCTATGACTTTGCCATCGGCAATCTGATTGCGAAGGCGGGCTACCTTGTAGTGCTCTCGGGTCACATCATCGATCATGTAGTGAATCAGAAGTCGTTCGGGCGCATGTGGCAAAACCAGTTGCGCTGGGCGCAGACCACGCGCTATTCGCGGCCCAAAGGCCACTTTGGAAGTGGACTGATCTTCGCCATGCCCTACGGCCTGCTCGGATTCTTCGCGGCCGCGGGATTGGGGTACTGGCGGCTTGGAATTCTCTTGCTGTGTTTAGCCGTGCTGAACCGCCTAGCTGAGGCGTGGCTGGTGGGCTGGTTGGTGGTTCGGGATCCGCAGGTGCGCCGTGCGCCGTGGCTCTATCCCCTGCGCGATTTGCTCGGCTTTGCGGTCTGGTTCGCCAGCTACCTGAAGCTGCGCTACGTTTGGCGCGACAGCCGCTTCGAATTGAAGGGAACGCGGATCGCGTTGCGACAGACATCTTCGGGCGGTCGATAGCGAATTCTTCTAGCTCCGGGCTTGCGAAACTGTCTTTGTTTCCTTCTTAAGGTGGAGGTCATCTTGCGTGTTCTAGTCACGGGTGCGGCAGGGTTTATCGGCAGTCATATGGTCGACCGCCTTCTTTCCGCCGGCCACAGTGTGGTTGGGTTCGATAACATGTCGACCGGACAGCAACGGTTTCTGGAAAGTGCCATAGCCCATCCTCAGTTCACTTTCCGTGAGGCCGACTTGCTCGACCGCAAAAGTCTCGCGGGGGCGATGGAGGGCGCGGAGTTGGTGGTTCATCTAGCCGCCAATGCGGATGTGCGCTTCGGCACCGAGCGTCCGCGTAAGGATCTGGAGCAGAATACGATTGCCACCTGGAACGTGTTGGAGGCTATGCGCGAGCAGGATTGCACGCGAATCGTTTTCTCTTCGACGGGATCGGTCTATGGAGAGCCGGACATTTTTCCTACGCCGGAAACTTGTCCGTTCCCGGTTCAGACTTCTCTTTACGGCGCTTCCAAACTGGCCGCCGAAGGTCTGATTCAGGCCTATTGCGAAGGCTTCGGTTTGCAGGCTTACATTTTTCGATTCGTATCGATCATGGGAGAACGTTACTCGCATGGTCACGTAGTCGATTTTTACCAGCAGCTTTCCGAGCACCCCGACCATCTTCATGTGCTGGGCAACGGCCATCAGCGGAAATCGTATTTATACGTGCAGGATTGTATCGATGCCATTCTTACCGCCCTCGAAAAAGCCGATGGCAAAGTGAATATCTTCAACCTCGGGACGGATGAATATTGCGAAGTGAATGATTCTATCGGCTGGATTTGCGAGCATCTCGGGCTGCGTCCGAAGCTTACGTATTCCGGTGGCGAACGCGGCTGGGTCGGCGACAGTCCGTTTATCCTGTTGGAGTGCTCGCGTATCCGCGCCCTTGGCTGGCGGCCGCGCTTAAGCATTAAGCAGGCTGTTTTGGCCACCATCAAATTCGTGAGTGCTGACGCCGCGGCGGTGAAGGCGGAGTCATGAAGTACGGGTTTTATACGCTATACTTACCGGCCTCTGGGGAATCTTTGGATTGATCATCACACGAAGCCCGTTACGAATCTCATTGGGTGGAGGCGGCACCGATCTTCCATCGTACTATCGCAAGCACGGGGGATTTGTTCTTTCCGCCGCCATCGACCGATACGTTTATATCACCATCAATGAGGCCTTTCGTCCGCGAATCATCTTGAAGTACTCCAAGCTGGAAGATGTGGAACGGTGGGAGGAAATTCAACATCCCATCATTCGCGAAGCGCTGCGGATGACTGGCGTTACGGGACCGTATCTCGAAATCGTCAGCCTCTCGGATATTCCCGCTGGCACAGGGCTCGGTTCGTCGGGGAGCTTCACGACCGCATTGTTGCGCGCTCTGCATACCATGAAGCGGAGCTTTGTGCCGCCTCAGGAATTAGCGGAACAAGCTTGTCACATCGAAATCGATTTACTGAAAGAGCCGATCGGTAAGCAAGACCAGTACATCGCGGCATTTGGGGGTATCACCTGTTTCGAATTTCTGCCGGATGACCAGGTGATTGCAGAACCCTTGAAAATCGCCCCTGAGACTTTGGCAAATCTCGAGGACAATTTGCTATTGTTCTTCACCGGTGCGTCGCGCTCGGCGGCGGAAGTTCTGCGCGATCAGGATACGCGAACCCGCGAGAATGCCGTCGAAATGCTGGAGAACCTGCACCTCACGAAGCGGCTTGGCCACGAAAGCCGGGACGCGCTACTGGCTGGTGATCTGCGCAAGTTCGCCGAACTCATGCACGTTCACTGGGAGCACAAGAAGAAGCGCTCGCCGGGAATGAGCAGCAGCTTCATCGACGAGATGTACGCGCTGGCACGCGCCCATGGAGCGCTGGGCGGCAAACTCATTGGCGCCGGCGGGGGCGGCTTTCTGCTTTTCTACACCGAAGACAAAACTCGCCTTCGTTCGGCCATGAGAGGCGCCGGGCTGCGCGAGGTCCGGATGAAGTTCGACTTCAGCGGCACGTCCGTTCTGGCGCATTCTTAGAGGACACATGCTACCTGTGGCCATACTTGCCGGGGGCCTGGCAACTCGCTTGGGATCCCTAACAGAAACGATCCCGAAGTCGCTGATACCGATTAATGGCGTAACTTTTGTGGCGCATCAGTTGCGGCTCCTGCAGAGAAACGGCATCCAACATGTCATACTGTGCGTCGGCCATCTGGGCGAGATGATTGAGCAGGCTGTCGGGGATGGCAGCATTTTCAGGGTAAAGGTTGAATACTCTTATGATGGTGCGACCCTGCTGGGTACGGCTGGTGCAATCAGACGCGCATTGCCCAAGCTGGGCGAGAGCTTTTTCGTGATGTATGGCGATTCCTATTTGCCATGCGATTATGCCGCCGTCGAGCAGGAATTCTCGCGTTGCGGCAAGTTGGGAGTGATGACCGTATTCCGCAACGACGGACAGTGGGATACGAGCAATGTGGAGTTTGAAGACGGCCGCATTCTGGCTTACAGCAAGAAGAACCGCACATCTCGAATGCAATACATCGACTACGGGTTAGGCGTTTTCCATGCGGAAGCCTTTGCCAGAACGCGCGCTACGGATCTTGCAGACGTTTACGCGGAACTGCTCCTGGCCGGCGAACTGGCTGCCGTGGAAGTGCACGAGCGCTTCTACGAGATGGGCTCGCCCGCGGGATTGCAGGAGATGAAAGGATTCTTGAGCCGACGAGGAGATGCGCGGGAATGAGCAACGGCGGATTTGATCCGAACACATTCGCCCACGACTTTCTCGCCGAGGCAGCCGAGATCATTGCGAAGCTCGATGTGGCAAGTATTGAAAAGGCCGCGGGCCTTCTCGCCAGCACTCGAGCCGCGGGTGGACGCCTATTTATTCTGGGCGTGGGTGGAAGCGCCGCTAACGCTTCGCACGCGGTCAACGACTTCCGCAAGATTGCGGGCATCGAGGCTTATGCCCCGACCGACAATGTAGCGGAGTTGACGGCTCGCACCAACGATGAAGGTTGGAGTTCGATCTTCGACAGCTGGCTGCGCACCAGCAGGCTGCGGGCCGACGACTTGCTGCTCATTCTCTCTGTGGGCGGCGGGAATGTTGAGCAGAACGTCAGCCCGAACTTGGTGGCCGCTCTGAAGTACGCGAAGTCGGCCGACGCAAAGATCATCGGCATAGTTGGCCGCGACGGCGGTTACACTGCCAAGGTTGCGGACGCTTGCGTGCTGATTCCCACGGTGAATCCAGCCCACATCACTCCGCACGCCGAGGCCTTTCAGGCGGTGATTTGGCATTTGCTGGTTTCGCATCCAGCGGTAAAGTTGCAGTCGACGAAATGGGAATCCATGGCCGCTGGCGGCAAGCGGCGCGCTGTGTTCCTCGACCGCGACGGTGTTATCAACCGGGCATTTGTCCGCGACGGCAAGCCGCTTCCTCCGCCGACGCTGCAAGAGTTGGAAGTGCTTCCCGGCGTTCCTGAGGCTTTGCACGAGTTGAAACAGCATGGCTTCGAACTGCTGGTGGTGACGAACCAGCCCGACGTGGGGCGCGGAAAGCAGTCACGGCAGGCACTGGACGCGATGCATCAGTCCCTGTCCGCTAGTCTTCCCATCGACGACATTCTCGTCTGCACTCACACCGATCAGGACAACTGTGACTGCCGAAAACCGATGCCGGGAATGCTTCTGGAAGCGGCCCGAAAGCATAACATCGACCTCGCTGCAAGTTTCATGGTCGGCGACCGATGGCGGGATATCGAAGCCGGTTATAATGCGGGATGTAAGACTATTCTCATCGATTACGGCTATTCGGAGAGACCTCCAGACCGTGTTCCCGACTTGCGCGTAGGGTCCCTCCGCGAAGCGGCTGACTGGATCATCCGTTCCTCGGCAAAAGGAGTGAATCCATCATGAAGTCTGTGTCTGACCTGCGCGTGCAAATCTTCGCCGACGGGGCCGACAAGGCCAGCATGCTGGAACTATACCGCCAGCCTCATATCAAAGGTTTCACCACCAATCCCACGTTGATGCGAGCCACGGGAGTCACCGACTATCAGGGGTTCGCTCTTGACCTACTGGCAAATATTCAGGACCGTCCGATTTCATTCGAAGTGTTTGCCGATGAAGAACCGGAGATGGAAGAGCAGGCGCGGCACATCGCGGCATGGGGCAAGAACGTGTTCGTCAAAGTTCCAGTAATGAACACATACGGTGTGCCCACCTATGACCTTGTTCGGAGTCTTTCCGCCGAGGGAATTCAGCTAAACGTGACCGCGCTGCTCACGCTGGAGCAGGTGCGGAGCGTTTGCGATGCGTTGCAGGGCAAAGCTCCTGCCTACGTCTCTGTCTTTGCCGGTCGCATTGCCGACACCGGCCGCGATCCCGTGCCGCTGATGCGCGAAGCCGTGGCCATGGTGAATGAGGTAAACGCGCAATTGATCTGGGCTAGTCCGCGTGAACTGCTCAATGTGTTCCAGGCTGATGAGATCGGTTGCCACGTCATTACAGCCACCACCGATGTTCTGAAGAAGCTTCCACTCGTGGGTAAAGATCTGCACGAGTTCTCGCAGGAAACCGTCCAGATGTTTCGCAGGGACGCGGTCAAGTCGGGTTTCTCTCTGCCGGTCGTGAAGCAGGGAGTTTCTACAGGTTCCCGCCGTTAATTGCGGCAGTAAGCAGTTAGCAATTAGCAGTTAGCCAAGCTGCCAATTGCAAAGCCCGTCACGGATGGTTTGTGAAAATCACCTTGCCTGACGCTTCGCTGGCAACGTGCAGTGAGCCCGGCAGCAGCGCTTCAACCTTGGCGCGCTCATGCTGCGGCACAAAAAGAAAAATCCGCTCCCGTGAATTCCACGCGCGCTGCAGATCTTGGTCGTCAAGGAAAATGTGCGGGGCATCCAGATACGTGGAACCCCACCACATGGAGGTCGTATTCCCATTGACCAGTTCAATCGGCCGCCGCAGGTAAAACAGCAAAGACGAGCCAAACGACTGATCGCCGTAAATCATCACGCGGTCGGTAGGCTTGAGTTCCGGAGCGATCTGTCGCGCCATGCTTCGCGACCCGAGATAAGGGTCAAAACGTACGAGAGCGATGTGCGCGGCGATCAGGAACACCGCCATCGTAACTGCCGTGGTCCAGGTAGCAGCGAAGTGCGCACCGCGCCGCCTAAGCCAGAAGGCAAACGCCGGTCCTATCAAAAGGATGATGGCAGCCAGCACGGCGGGAAGTCGCAGTGCCGCGAATGACTCCCCAGTAAGATCGAGCATGTGCCCCATCGAAAGGGTTTCGGCCTGCAGATTCGGCTTGGCCAGCACTGTGCCAATGTCGGGCACGAACGGCAGGTGGCGCGAGTTCCACAGTCCTGCAGCCAGCACAACTGAGATCGCGATGCTGATCACGGCAAGAGTGCCGGAGCTCCACAGAAGCCAACTCCGCGAGCCCCACTCTTCTTCGTCCGCAAGCCTCTCTGCAATCAGCAGCAAAATCGGCAAGTAGGCCGGAAATGTGTAGTACTCCTGGTTTGTGGAAAACGAGAAGAAGACGAGCGTGACCCCGGACCAGACTAGGCACAACAATTCCGTTCGAGAGCGGAAGTCCGGCGGCTTGGCCGGAATCTTGTTGTCGCCGCCTTTGCGGCGTACCATCCACTTTGCGATTGGCCGCCGCAGAGCCACCGGCAGGTACAGGCTCCACGGGAAAAGCCATACCACGTGAAGTGTCCAATAAAGCGAGTCGGTTTGTTTGTTGTAGTCCTTCGGGATGCGCTTGCCGAGGAACCGCATGAAGTGTTCGTTGACGAAGTAGAACCAGAAGAAGTGTGGATTGCGAATTCCGGCCAGCCAGTGCCAGGGCACGGCGATTACCAGAAAGAGCAACGCGCCTGTGAACAGATGGAACTCGCGCCAGCGGCGCCACTCTCCGCTGATCACTACGTAGACCAGCAGTGCCAAACCAACGACGACGATGGCCAGCAGACCCTTGGTGAGGACGGCCAGCGCCACGCAGGCGTAGCCACTGTACCAGCGCCAGGGGTTGCGGTCTTCCAGAGCGGTGACGAAAAAGTAGAACGACGCAGCGATGAAAAGGCTAACGATGGCTTCCGGAATCAGAATTCGAGTGAAGAGATAACAGCCGGCCGCCGTGGCGACGAATAGTCCGGCGTAGATAGCGGCGCGTTCGCCGAAGGCACGGCGTGCCCAGCGCATGGCCAGAAGCACCAGCAGCAACATCGAGATCACAACCGGCAGGTGGGTGGCGAACTCATTGGCGCCGAAGCCGAGATAGCACAGGGAAACCACCCAATACATCAGCGGAGCTTTCTCCAAATAGCGGTTCCCGTTTACTTTCAGCGTCACGAAGTCGTGCGTGACGGACATCTCGCGCGCTGCTTCGGCGTGAGTGGAATCCGCGTCGTCCTGCAGTCCGGGAGAAAAAAGCGAGCCCACATAAACCACTGCGAATAAAATCAGTACCCCGGCAACGTACATCTTCCCAGCCGTAGTGAGGCGCACCCTCAAGGGAGGGTGTAAAGTAGAGGTTTTAAAGAGCACGCTCACTCCGAGTAGCCGCCATCTTCATCATCATCGTCGTCATTTTCCTTTTCTTCGTCTTCTTCTTCGTCCTCCTCTTCCTCGTCGCCGTCCGCATCTTCGTCCGGATCTTGTCGCAGGAAGACGACGGCGGGGACAAACCACTCACCGTCCGAGTCGGGGAATTCCAGATGCATTCTGCTCATGTCCAATGGTACCTCGTAGCACCGCTGGAAGATGATATAGCCGATCGATCTCGTGTTGTGCACACCGTGCGACCTCCTGCCGAACGGTCTGCAGTGTCGATACATCCGACGAGGAAGACTGCGGTACAATCCACGTGAGAAGTCAAGAGGAGAACCGTAATGACGCAAAAAGTGATCGAGGTAGTTGGAACTTCCAAACAGAGCTTTGCCAAGGCCGCGGAAAACGCGGTCGCCGAAGCGGCAAAAACCGTTCGCGGCCTGCGATGGGCCCGAGTTGCGGAATTAGAAATGGAACTCGACGGCAAGAAGATAGCGCACTATCGCGCCACCACCAAGATCTACTTCGATATCGAAAAGTGATTGTGTGTCCGTGGAACGTAGTACCTGGGCTTGCCCTCGGAACTCGCACGAACTGGCTCTACTTTCCGATGCAGAACGTACTGAAGATCAGGTTGAGGATGTCGTCGGTGGTCGTGGCGCCGGTGACGGCGTCGAGCGGTCGAAGAGCGTTGTAGAGATCGAGCAGCAGCATTTCGTGGGGGACCTTGGCCGCGACCGCGCTGATGGCGGTATCGAGAGCGGCGAGTGAGTCTTGCACCAAGCCTTGATGCCGGACGTTGGTAAGAAAGCCGGCTTCGGTTTGCGCTCCGGTTTCGCCGCCGATGTGGCGCAGAATTTCGGCACGAAGTTCGGCCATGCCCTCGCCCGTCAGAGCGGACGCTCGAACTCTCGCGGGACTTGTTGATGACTGGCCACCAGCCACCGGCCACTGACCGCTGGCCGCCAAGTCGCACTTGTTTCCAACTACGATGGTTGGGCGACTCTCCGTTTGCCGCTGCAGTTCATCGTCTTCCGTCGTTGTCGCCTGCGACGCGTCAAGCACTACCAACACCAGGTCGGCATCGGCCAGCGCTTCGAGCGATTTGCGAATACCGATGGATTCGGCTTCGTCGAGGGCCTGGCGGATTCCGGCTGTGTCGACAAGCCGGATCGGAATGCCACCGATGGCGACGGTTTCGCTCACCAAGTCCCTTGTGGTCCCGGGAGTCGCCGTGACGATGGCGCGCTCGCGCTCGACCAGACGGTTGAACAGACTTGATTTGCCCACGTTCGGCCGGCCAACGATGGCGAGCGTCAGTCCCTGATGCACGATCTTGCCGTAGGCGAAGGTGGCGGCAAGCTGTTCGAGCGGCTCGCGAACCGTGGAGATGCGTTCAAGAATAGCTGGACTGGGCAGAACAGAGACGTCGTCTTCCGCGAAATCGATGCCGGCTTCGAGCACGGCGATCAGCTCGACCAGCTTCTGTTTCACCGGCTGCAATCGTCTGGAAAGAGCGCCTTCAAGCTGCTGGGCTGCGATCTTTGCCTGGTAGAGTGTCTGGGAGTCGATCAGATCACGGACCGCTTCGGCTTGCGTAAGATCGATGCGGCCATTGAGGAAAGCGCGCATGGTGAACTCTCCGGGTTCGGCGAGGCGCGCACCCGCGGCGACGCAGAGTTCGACGATGTGCCGCAGCACCACCGGAGAGCCGTGCGCACCGATCTCGACAATATCATCGGTGGTGTAGGAATGGGGCTTGGCGAAATAAGTGACCACGACTTCGTCAATACGCTGCTCGTGTAAGGCGGGCGCCCCCGCTCCACGTGGTTCGATAAGCTCTCCGAAGATCGCTCGACCCGGCTCCAGATCATGTTTCAGCCGCAGCATCGGCAGGATAATCGCGCTCGCCTGTGGGCCAGCCAGTCTGACCACTCCAATGCCGCCGCGTCCAGGCGGAGTCGCGATGGCGACTATCGTATCGTCGAGATTCACGGAGCGATTGTAGCGGTTAAACTGGGAGCACAACCAGCGGCCGAATCGGAGCAAGAGAAGTTCATCCGCGCCGCCGGATGCTAAGGAGAGGGCCAAGAATTGTCAGTCGCCGACGAACTGCTGCAAGCCAACAAGCAATTTGTAAGAAACTTTAACCTTGGAGATCTGGCTGTCCAGCCGCGGCGGCGCTTGGCCGTGCTGGCCTGCATGGATTCCAGAATCCTGTTTGAACGCTGCCTGGGTTTGCACCCAGGCGACGCGCACATGATCCGTAATGCCGGCGGAATTGCGACCGAGGACGCGCTGCGCTCGCTGATTGTTTCGCATCACCTGCTCGATACACAGGAATTCATCATCATCAACCACACCGACTGTGGCTTGCTGAAAGTCCGGGAAGACGATCTCAAGAAGAAGCTGGCAGAAAAGATGGGAACGTCCGCTGAAGCGCCCGCGCATTTCCACGCTTTTGATGATCTAGAAGAGAACGTCAGGCAACAGATCCACCGGGTAAAAACCCATCCGTGGATTCCGAAGCACATTCCGGTGCGAGGGTTCGTCTACGACGTGAAGACGGGAGCGTTGACGGAGGTGGAAACGCTTTGAGAAGACTTCAACGCGCCACCACTTTCTCAATCTCCGCCTTCAGTTGTTCGTACGGCAAAGCCCCAGGATGGTACATCGCAACTTTGCCCGTACGGTCGAGCAACACTAACGTCGGGGTGGTCGAAGCGCCATAAGCGTCGAAGTTGTACTTGCTGATTGGGACCGGCATGTCGAGCAGTCCGCCGTAGAAACGGTGGCGCACGGCGTCAATGTATGCGAGTTCATCGCTGGGCGAAGCGTGCTCGACCTGGGCGGTATAGCCATAGAGTTTGGTGGGGCCGAGGACGGTCAATCCCTGCGGCGCAAACTCCGTTCGCAGTTGCGTGATAATAGGTGCTTCCGCCTTGCAATCGCCACACCAGTGCGCCCAGAAGAAAAGTAGCACGGGTGAACCCTTGAGCTGGGCGAGGACGGGCGGTTTCGACCCAAGAAATTGTTCCGCCCGAAGTGCGGGCGCCGGTTTTCCTTCAAGCGAGAGCAGGTTCAGGTTCTTCTGCAAGCGGGCGCGGATCGAAGTACTGCCGTAGGTGCGCAGCGCGCTCTGCAGAACTGCGATGGCTTGGCTACGCTGGCCGCGAGCCGCCAGGGTCTGCGATTCGACTTCGATGGCAGCGCCCAGGGCATTCGGCAGGTGCGGTTCAGCATCGAGGGGACGCTGCTTGAGTTGCTCCACCGCGAGAATCTTAGTTTGTTTGGCATACGCCGCTGCCTGATCGTACTCATGAGCGTTGAGGGCCGTGCGTCCCAACCACGAGTAGGCCTCGATGTATTCGGCCGTGACGCCGTTCTGGCCGCGGTAGGATTTGAGGTCGTCCTCGGCGGCGGAGAAACCGCTTTGGGCAAGGGCCGCGCGGACATCTTCCACAATCCCCGCCCAGGCTGGAGTCACGAGCGCAATCAGAACCAGGAGTTTGCCGAAACGTATGTTTCTAATCATTTCCTCTGATCATGTATCTTTTGCCCGCCGAATGGCAAATGCCGATGGCGGCGGAATTACTCGGTCTTCATTGTAAGCTGCTGACATGCAGGTACTTAAGTGTGCATACAGAGAAATATTCTAGCTTTTTCGACGCCGCTCCCTTACAATCTAGCTGCGTTTGTCTTTAGAGTTCCTCGCAGTACCCAGTTTCTCCGCTTACCGGCGCGTGACCTGCCTGCAGAAGAACCCTTCCAAGCGCTATATCAAACAAAGGAACATTGCAACACCATGGAAACAGGAACAGTGAAGTGGTTTAACGACGCCAAGGGCTACGGTTTCATCAGCCGCCAGAACGGCGAGGACGTATTTGTGCACTTCTCGGCCATTCAGGCAAGCGGCTTCCGCAGCCTGCAGGAAGGTCAGCAGGTGCAGTTCGACGTGGTCAAAGGCCCAAAGGGCTGGCAGGCCGAGAACG
>PMSQ01000085.1 GCA_003168355.1 Acidobacteriaceae bacterium
GACCTCTCCCTTACCAAGGGAGTGCTCTACCAACTGAGCTACATCGGCTCGAACCGATCGCCACAAACGAACCGCATCCGCCCGCTTACTTCGATTCGCCGTCGCCGTCCGGGTGCATTACGTCTTTGCGCCGCACCCAGCTCTTAAACGCGAACAGCGCCAGAATCAGCAGCGTCAGCAACCGAATCCGCTGATCGCTCAGGGTGGTAAAGGCCAGCGCACCCAGAACTACATAAGCAATCAGCGCCATTGCCAAGCGACTCATAATTCTGGTGCACGTGTATCTGGTGCACAGGGAAGGATTCGAACCTTCGTACCTCGCTAGGAGGGACAGATTTACAGTCTGTTGGCTTTAACCACTCACCCACCTGTGCAAACTCGCCGGGTGCAGCCATACCGCTTCATCCAGCAGGCAATCCCGCGAATCGCGGACCGAGGCAGCACACTCCTACTTCCGGTCCAGCAATCATTTTCGCTAACCAGACTTTCGGAAATCAGACTTTCGCAAACCAGGGAAACCAAGAATCGCGCTTACGGCTTACCGCGCGAAGATCACTACACGCCGGAATGCTTCCGAATGGAGTGCGTTGGAAAAACCTGTTGCGCCGCCNNTGGAGCTGGCGAAGGGATTTGAACCCCTGACCCCCTGATTACAAATCAGGTGCTCTACCGCCTGAGCTACGCCAGCATAACGGGGACAAGCGCCCTTTCGGGCACAAGTAGACCCTTGATCCCTTCCACATGTCCGGGACAATTAATTAACTTATCACAACGGGTAAAATTCGCGCAACCGGTAGTGCTTCTATAGCTATCGAATTTCGCCCGACAGCCGCTGGGTGGCCTACGTCTCGGACGAATCCGGATTGCAGGAGATTTACATAACGAGCTTTCCGGAAGGAAAAGGAAAATGGAAGGTGTCTTCCAACGGTGGCGCTTATCCGGCATGGCGCGGAGACGGAAAAGAACTCTTCTACCAGAATATTACCAATGATTACTTCGCCTGCCCTGTCGCTGTGAAAGGGTCGGAGGTCGAGGTTGGTACGCCCCAGCGTCTTTTCAACACCACTTCGCCTGGAATCGGCATATCGTTTGACGTCTCCTCCGACGGAAAGCGCCTGCTCATCAACCACGCCGAAGAAGAAGCTCAGGCTCCGCTCCAGTTGCTCACCAACTGGCCTGCGGAGTTGAAGAAATAAGTTCGGGCGGCGGTAGTGTACGTCTGCCCGAGCGGCTTCACTTCGTGGCTTCTGACACACCCACCGCACAGTGTTATGATTTCAGCCCTGACCGCATTCCATGCGAATTAGGCGCACCTTTCCCATCGTCTTGGCGGTATTAGTCATTGCAGCCGCGGTGACTCTCGCCGTCCAACTACGAAAGCATGCTCCCCCTGAGCCCGCACGGTTGCTGCCCGGAGCCGACGCCTTCTTTTACCTCGATCTAAGCTGGACGCGAAGAGCAAATGCGGGCAAGGAACTGCCCGCCGTCAGCCATGATCCCGAATACGAGCGCTTTATCCGCGAAACCGGCTTTCAGTTCGAACGCGACCTGGATGAAGCTGCCTTTGCCGTTCACTATCCAGCTAGCTGGCCCGGCGGCGGAACCGGCGGCGCCGCTCCGGAGCCACGATTCTCCGAAGTGCTGGTAGGAAAATTTCACGGCGAGCGCCTTACCGCCTACCTGCGGCAGATCGCCCGATCGGTCGAGAACTACCACTCGGTCGACATCTTTACTATTCTTGTGGAAGGCAGATCACTGCGGGTAGCGGTGCTGACCGCTGATTCAGTGGCCGCCTCCAATCATAACGATCCTGCTGTGATTGAAGGAATGGTCGACCGGTCCAAGCGGCTGGCGTCTCCCTTCGGTGGCCCGGCACTGTTGCGTCAGTATTACAAGCACGTTCAGCTAGCCAGCCTGGCTTGGTTGGTTGCCCGCATTGAGCCTTCAGCCCCCGAAGCAGCCGGAGGTTGGGGTACTCTCTTCGCTAAGCCTGCCACCATCGTCGTTTCCGGCAGCTTTCTCAGCCCGCTTCATCTTCGGGCGGACGCAGTTCACCTCCGCGCCGAAGCCTTCACCCAGTCTCCCGACGAGGCGCGCGGCATCATCGACAAGGTCAGCATCTTTGTCGCCCTCACCCACGCTGCCGAGACTTCCGTGGGAACCCGTGGCCCCGATGCCGACGTGAAGGCCTTTTTCGACAGCGTGCAAGTGAAGCAGGAGGGCGACCGCGCCGTCCTGAATGCCACCGTTTCGCCCGGCTTCCTTCGCAAAGCCCTGGCCGAAGCATCGCCTGAAACCGTGCCGCCGGCGGCGCCCGCCCCCGTGCCAGCCACAAAGTAAACCCGCCTCAAACTCCGGACTACTTCACCCCAAAGTAGTAAACGTACGAGTTGTCGCTGCCCGCAGCGATCGCCGTGCCATCAGCCGAGATCTGCATGGGCCAGCTCATGTTGTTTGTCGTGAGGCTGCCCATGGCGTTGCCGCCCGCGTCAAAAAGGTAAAAGTCTCCCGGAGTTTGATCCGGGTAGCCATCGGCTACGGTCACGTACTTGCCCGCCGTATCCAGGGAAGTGCTGTTCGGATTCCGTTTGGTGGCCTGTGCCCAAAGCTGCTTCCCTGACGTCCCTTGATTGGCGAACAGGAAAACTTTCCCCGTTGTGCCAACATTGCCAGCCGCCGAAACCACCGAACCGTCATCGCAGACTGCGACTGCGCGGCAGCTCTTGCAACCGGTCAGAGGAGAACTCCATGCGGGCTGTTTCGTACTTCCGAAGGTGGTGGTCTTAAAGCAGTAGACACTTGAGCCGCTTGCAGCGGCCGTGAACGTTGAGCCATCGGCTGACATGGCAACCCAGTGAATCGTTCCCTTCAGTTGCCAGGAAACGGGAGCGCCGAAAGCCCCCGCGGTATTCTTCACAAGCACTACCGAACCCAGGAAAGTCCCGGCAACAATCCACTGGCCGTCCATCGACATGGCAACCGCAACAACACTGTCGCCGGTAGCCGACGGCAGGATTTTTGGGGCTCCCCATGCGGCTCCGCTTCGCGAGAACAGATACGTCTCATCCGCCCCTGCAACAAGGTAAGAACCATCGCTGGAAAACGCAACCATGTTTACCCGCACCTTGGTGTTGTAGCTAGAGACTCGCGCACCCGAAGCGACATTGTAGATATACACAAACCCCTGCCCCGGTGCGGTGAGGCCGGCAGCCGCCGCCCACTTCCCGTCGCGCGACAGTGCCACCCAGTACACACCCTCCGTGGCCTGAAATTTATCTTGCCAAAGCGATGTGCCCTTCGCATTCCAGGCGAAGGTGCCCACGGTGAGTTGGGTCGCGTCGGCATTACTGTGCTTGGCTCCCGCTCCGTACGGGAAATAAAACGTGCCTGCAACAACCGTGCTGCCGTCCTGTGAAATCGCGACTGAATTGATGTACTCTTGCGGCGTCGAAATCGGCGACTTCTTCCAGCTTGGGTTCATGGAACCCGTGCTGCTTTTGCTCTTTGCTTTTTTCTTCTTTGAGCTAACCGGCATAGACTCCTCCTTCAATGCGGGAGCATTGTAGTCCTCCGGCGGCGCAGTCACAGATAGGATTTTTCGGTGTTCCAAAAAACGGAAAGCATCCTTCAAGCCGGGTCGGCTAGCCGCGGAACTCAGGTCGTCGAAACTAATTCCCGTGCCGCGCGTCTTATGTAACAAGAGGCAAAGGCGGCACCGCTGCAAGCGGCACAGGTACAATAAAGACGCATGACCAGTCTTCCACTTCCGATCGCCGCTTTTTTCGCCGGGCTCATTTCGTTTCTCTCGCCCTGCGTGCTGCCCCTCGTACCGGGATATCTTTCCCTGATTTCCGGCGCCGGCCTGGAAGAACTCAAGGCGCCGCAGGCGCACCTCATGCGGCGCGTGATGGTGAACTCGATCGGATTCATCCTGGGCTTCAGCGTGGTTTTTATCGTGCTTGGGGCGGCGGCAACCGAGGTCGGCCAGTTGCTCGGTATCTACAAACACACGCTGGCCAGGGTAGCGGGCGTCGTCATCATTCTCTTTGGATTGCACCTGACTGGCATTTTCAAGATCAAAGCTTTCTATACGGACGCTCGTTTGCATAGCGTGAAAGGCAGCAGTACTCCGGTGGGCGCGTTCGTGATCGGCTTCGCATTTGCTTTCGGCTGGACCCCGTGTCTGGGTCCGATCCTCGCTACGATCCTGACCATCGCTGGAGAACAAGATAAGCTGGTGAAGGGGATCCTGCTGCTCGCGGTATATTCGCTGGGATTGGCTGTGCCGTTTCTGCTCACATCGCTTTTGATGGAGCGCTTTCTGAAGTTTTACAGCCGCTTCCGCTCCCACATGCACGCGCTCGAGGTGGCATCTGGCGCCTTGCTGATCGGGCTCGGCGTGTTGCTGGTGATCGGCCGCTTTACCATGATTTCCAACTGGCTTTCATTCCTGAACCGTTTTGCTTTGTAGCCCGCGGATGGGAGAATAAAGCAGTTCCGCTCTATTGATTTGGTTGCGCGAAAAGGAGTTTGCACATGGAATCATTACCAGGAACCGGCGAACACGCACAGAGCACGGAAGCGTCCCCTGGCCCTCCCCAGCCGCAGTCGGCCTCACAGGGCATTCCCCCCGGCACGCCACCCCCCACACCGCCCAGTGAGGCAACACGAAGTCCTCTCGCACTCGTAGTGGTGGCGTTAGTGGTTGCGCTCATGCTGTACTTCGGTTATCACCAAGTGCGGCATGTAGGAGCGGCTTCGGCGCCTCGCCTAACTCAATCCACCCTCGCCTCAGATTTTTCCCTGGAGTCGCTGGACGGCACCACCATGCGTCTTTCCGATTTTCGCGGCAAGGCAGTCCTGCTCAACTTCTGGGCAACCTGGTGCGGCCCCTGCAAAGTCGAGATGCCCTGGTTCGTCGACTTCCAGAATCGTTATGGCTCCCAGGGATTGCAGATTGTGGGCGTCGCCATGGACGATGCCAGCAAGGAGGACATCGGCAAGTTCGCCAAGGACATGGGCGTGAACTATCCCATTCTGATCGGCAAAGATTCGGTTGGCGATCAATACGGCGGCGTGCCGGCTTTGCCGGAAACCTTCGTAATTACACGCGACGGCAAAATCTTGGATAAGATTATTGGGCTGAGGGGCAAGGCCGAAATCGAGGACATAATCAAGAAGGCGCTGGAAACCCCCGCCACGAGCCACGCTTCGGCGTTACCCAGCGAACAGTTGCCTGTGCAGAATTGACATTGTGGATGGTGGCTATGCGCCTACCCCCGTTCTTCCGGAAGATTCCGGCCGTGCTGCTTGTCGCTCTTCTGGCGATTGCCACGTCAGGGCAGGCTCAGAAACCCGCTTCGAAGCCTTCGCCTAGCTCCGCCCCACCGATGGTTGCACCTGACTTCGCTCTGGAATCGATTTACGGAGACACTGTACGCTTGTCGCACTTCCGCGGAAAGGTCGTGCTCTTGTATTTCTGGGCTACTTGGTGCGGTCCTTGCAAAATCGAAATGCCATGGTTCGTCGAGCTGCAGGATCAATACAGCCCCCAGGGCCTGCAGATCGTCGGCATCTCTCTCGACGAGGACGCCACAAAAGCAGAGATCGGAGAGTTTTCAGATTCGGTAAAGGCAAACTACCCTATTTTGATGGGGGACCAAAAGGTAGCCAACGCTTATGGTGGCGTCCCTGTTCTACCGGAAAGCTTCCTGATTGCGCGCGACGGCAAAATCGTGGATAAAGCCATTGGCCTCAAGAGCAAGACCGAGATCGAGGACGGAATCAAGAGGGCGCTCACCCTTGCACCCGCGAGCCAACCGCCCGCGTCGGAAGACTCTCCGGCACCGCAGCCCCAGAGTGACAATAGAAACGGGCGTGTCATCCCAGCTATTATCGAGAGCGGGTTCTGAGTCGAAGCAGTCGCTCCATCGCAATTGAGTTGCAAAATGATGATCCATCAAACTAATCCGCAAACGATCGAGACTTCCAGCCAGTGGAGGCTGTGGCTGCTGTTCACGCTCATTTTTCTTGCGATCTGTCATCTCTCCTCTGCGCAAACTCCAGGCAAAGCTCCATCCCTCACGTTCGGTGCGGTGCCCCTGGTTACAGCGCAGCGCGCCCAGCAAACCATGGTGAACCTGAATTTTCGCGTCCCTCCGGGCTACCACATCAACTCCAACACGCCCAAGTCCGAGTTCCTCATTCCGACCGCTCTGAAGATGGACCTGCCCACCGACATCGTCCTGGGAAAAATCGAATACCCCGTCGGCGAGGATGCGAGCTTTCCTTTCTCGCCCGATGAAAAGCTGAGTGTTTATAGCGGAGACTTCACCATCGCGGTCGCGGTGCATCCGCTGCACTCCGTTGTGCCGGGAAAATACGAGATGCACGGCGTGCTGCGCTACCAGGCCTGCGACAATGCCGCCTGCTATCCGCCGAAAACGCTGCCTGTGCGTTTTGAAGTGAAAGTGGTGAAAGAGCCACCCGAGCACCACGCCAATCCCGCCCAGAGCCCGCACGTGCATAATTAGCCCTTCACGTTCAGAACCACACCGTCATGGTCCTCTCTTTGTGATAGGTTGCAGGCCGCATTTTACTCGGTGCGTGGCGTCGCGCTGGCAAGCGCGAGAATCGCTCCGGCAAACAGTAGCGTGTCGAAAAAGTAATTGAGTCCCTCGACCTTTACGTCTGTACCCGGGTCCAACAGCGACACGATCAGAATCGGCCCGTAGATAAACAGGACCAGCAGCAGAATCCACGTGCCGAGATAAGTTGCCGCCATTCGGGTCTTCCGCGCCAACAGAATACTTGCTCCCGCAACCAGCAGAATTGCGCCTGTCAGATAGGCGATGAGCCTGGGACCTGGAATCCAGGCGGGCATCAGTTTTTCGAGAGGAACGCCCGGGACGTTGATGGGATGGAGAAAGTGCTCGACGCCGTAAAATATCGCGGCGATGCCGATCACGATGCGACCGAATATGATGAGCTTGCTTCCTCGCCTGTCTTTTGCGCCAAGCGCATCTCCGGCAAGAATCCAGCCGCCAGCGCCGAAGGATAGCTCGCGCAACAGAAGCACCCAGTTAATCCGATTGTGAGGGTCGGCCAATGTTCCCGGCAGGTCCATCATCGCCACAAAGAGAAACATCATGCAGCCGAACAGCAGTCCGGACCAGCGCACTTGAATCTTGGTGGCAATGCTCAAGGACGCGGCCAGCAATGCAACGCCGACGAAATATGTCCAGAACAGGGGCCAGGGCATGAACTTAGGCACTATGGTCATGATGCCTCTGGCGGCGGAGAAATGCTCCGCGCCGAAAACGGCGAGAGGAATCGCGAAACACAGGTGGCTCAAGGCGACAACCTTGTCGAAGCCTCGCGCCTGCGCGAGGTTAGCCTTCGTGGCCCACACGGCAATCGGAAAGAGCACAATGGCGGCGAGGCTCATCGAAAACGCCGTGCGTGAGAACTCGAAGAGCAGGACTCCAACTAAGGCAGTAATTATCGTATGCAGGTTCATGCGAGACCCTCAGATACGGCAAACCGGACGAGACATCATAATGCGCTTTAGACTGCGCAGGGTGGGGGACGTCAGGGGGCTTCGGCCGGATTCTTCTCGATTTTGGCCCCGTTCGCTGTCATTCAGAGCGAAGCGAAGAATCCCTAATAGTCCCCGGAATGCGTACGGAGGTAGCTACGATAGGTCTTTTGCTGCTTCCCTCTGAGAAGGCTCACAACCTTTGTGATAGTTCTTTCCGCGCACTCGAATCCCATCATTCGCGTGCTTGATGATTCTATCTTCGCCGCGCAGCTCTCGCTGACATCGCTGCGCCTCGCATGGCCCGGGACCGTGCATTTCCATGACATTGCCCCTTTTCTCCACCTTTGCCCAGGTATCCTTCAGCGCCACGGTGCGATTGAACACTGGTTTGCCGGGCCCTGAATCCGGATCGACGCAAAAATATCCCAGGCGCTCAAACTGATACCGGTTGCCCGCAGCCGCATTCGCCAGCGACGGCTCAAGCTTCGCGTGTGTGATCACTTCGAGCGAGTTCGGATTCAGATTATCCAGAACGTCCTTTCCGTCTTCAACCTCGTTCGGATTCTCTTTGCTGAACAAGTTCTCGTAGATCCGCACCTCCGCATCGATGGCATTCGCGGCCGACACCCAGTGAATGGTCGACTTCACTTTGCGGCCGTCGGGGGCGTTGCCGCCGTGGGTTGCCGGATCATAGCTGCAGTGAACTTCCACCACTTCGCCCTTTTCGTTCTTCACCACGCTCTTGCAGGTGACGAAGTAGCCATAGCGCAGGCGAACCTCGCGTCCGGGCGAGAGCCGAAAATATCCCTTCGGCGGATCTTCGCGAAAGTCATCCTGCTCGATATAGAGCACGCGCGAGAACGGAACTTTCCGCGTGCCGGCGCTCGCGTCTTCGGGATTATTCACCGCGTCCATCTCTTCGACCTGATTTTCCGGATAGTTGTCGATCACCACCTTCAGCGGACGCAGCACAGCCATCACCCGCGGGGCGCGCTTGTTCAGGTCTTCGCGAACGAAGTGTTCGAGCATGGCCAGTTCGATTGATCCTGTGGTTTTTGAGACACCGATCGCACCGCAAAACTTTCTCACCGCTTCCGGTGTATAGCCGCGGCGGCGAATGCCGCCTAGCGTGGGCATGCGCGGATCGTCCCAGCCGCTCACGCGGCCTTCCTGCACCAACTGCAGCAGCTTGCGCTTGCTCAATAGCGTGTAGGTGAGGTTGAGCCGGTCGAACTCGATCTGCCGCGACGGGAAGATGCCCAACTGCTGGATGAACCAGTTGTAGAGTGGGCGATGATCTTCGAACTCAAGCGTACACAGCGAATGCGTGACCCGCTCAATGGAATCCGACTGGCCGTGCGCATAGTCGTACATCGGATAGATGGACCACTTGTTGCCGGTCCGATGGTGCTCGGCATGCAGAATGCGATACATCACGGGATCGCGCAGGTTTAGGTTCGGCGAGGCCATGTCGATCTTCGCCCGGAGCGTGCGTGAGCCATCCGGGAATTCGCCGGCGCGCATGCGCTCAAACAAATTCAGATTCTCTTCGACGAGACGGTTGCGATAGGGGCTGTCCTTGCCGGGTTCGGTGAGCGTGCCGCGATGCTTGCGAATTTCCTCGGCTGTTAGATCATCGACGTAGGCGTTGCCATCCTTGATGAGCTTCACCGCCCATTCGTAGAGCTGATCGAAATAGTCCGAGGCGTAGAAGAGCCCGTCCCAGTGGAAACCGAGCCACTTCACGTCCGCCTGGATCGACTCGACGTATTCGGTTTCTTCCTTCTCGGGATTGGTGTCGTCGAAGCGGAGATTTGTATGTCCGCCGAATTCGTCGGCAAGGCCGAAGTCGATGCAGATCGCCTTGGCGTGGCCGATGTGCAGGTAGCCGTTCGGCTCAGGAGGGAAGCGCGTCTGCACGCGACCGTTGTGCTTGTTGGTTTTCAGGTCATCGAGAATAAGGTCGCGAATAAAGTTCGACGGAGCGGACGACGGCGAGGCGGCCACAGCTTTTTCTCCAGCTTCGCTTGGGGGATGAGGTGGATTCATTACTCCTTGATCTTATCGCAAGCAGAGTGGGGGCAAGGGCCGTGGACGACCCCGGTCTTGGAGTCTGTAGATTCGGTTCGACTTTGACCTTCTTGATTGGGAAATCCGCTGCTTACTGGTTAGTTACCTGGAGACCCCTCCATTCTGCACCTGATTGGAATCATGGTGTTGGCGCGAAATTGCAAAATGATCTATTGGGCTCAATTGGTTATAAGCAAAATCTTGAGCCCAAACGACTTTCCGCAGCTGAGGCGGTAGAAGATGCAATCTCGCGCTGCACCTGCGGCGATGATCCGCTATCGGGGCTGTGAAAGGCAAGGTTAGATGTCACAGGAAGGGAACGGAAGGTGCGGGGTTCGAATCCCGCCGGGTCCAAAGCATCCTTGACTTGGTAGGGGAGCTGGTGGAGAGACTCAGGACAGGATTCGCTTCCATACGGAAAGTTAGGTGGTGGTGTCGTTTCACATCCGCAGGCGTGTAAAGTCCTTCCCCCGGCACCTTCTACCTGATAGTTTTCCTAGCAAGTGCCCTAAGTCTCGCGGCGCCTTGCGGTCCTAGCGGCCTTGTCTCGACCTCGATCTGCACGGCAGTGCTCACGTTGTTCCCGGAACGGCTCCCCGTAGTGGCATCAAAGCCGCAAGCGTTCAGCGCATCAACGAGTGCATGTGCTACCTGTCGACTTTGCGGCGTGCCCATATCAACAACTTCTACACCGCTTCTGAGTTTGGCGAAGGCGGCATCAAACGGGAGGCCGACCTCCTGCATTTCGATTATTCCGCCTGGCGTCGGCACGACCCACTTGGCATCGTGGAGTACCTTGGCGAGGTCCCATGCAAAGGTGAACCCTTCCGCATCCCCACCGAAGTACACAATGCCGACGCCCTCACCCGCGAATTGGCTTAATCGCTCTTGTAACAGGGCGTTCTCTTTAGGGCCTAGCCTTCGTGCCGCCAAAGCCTCTTCGATCTCCACGCGAGCCAATCGTTCATCCTCTGCTTCCTTTTGCAAGCTTGCTGCATCTTTCTTTAACTGCTCCGATTCCTTCTCATTTGCGGAGGCTCGTTCGTTGGCGTGGGATGCATCGTCCCTTGCAATTCCACCTTGGCGCTCTGCTTCTGCCGCCTTCTGCTCTGCGTCTGCGATAACGTATCCCGACAGTTGCGACGTATGAACTGCGCTCAGGAGTTCTCCGGCTATGCCCAGTATGAGAATCATCAAGGATAGCCGCGCCAGCTTGTGTTTTGATTGCTCGCTTTTTGGAAAACGCGTGAATTCAGCTATAAATTCGCCCACGCAACCAAGGAACACGGTTGCTGTGGAGACATATCCGACCCATTCCCAGCAATTTAATGCAGCCTTTAGAGACCCGATCTCGGAGTCTGTCAGAGTCATATTGCTTCATGAGACAGCCCAAACTGGGAACAGTTTGTGGTTTTGCTTGGCGCTTCCACATTACCCCAGAAGACTGCTACGTGATGTTCAACTGTGTCGCCTGCCCGATGCGCGCCAGCGTCGTCTCCCGCCCCAGCACCTCCAGCGTCTCAAACAGCGGCGGCGCATTCTTCCGCCCGCAGACTGCTACGCGGATGGGCTGGAACATCTGTCCAGCCTTGACTCCCAGCTCCTGTGCGGCGGCACGCAGAGCCTGATCCAGCGGGTCGTGTTTGAATTCGACACTCGCCAGCACTTCGCGGGCCCGCGCAAGAACCTTCACAGCCATGGCCGCGTCCCCTTTCTGCGGAATGAGTTCGGCCGGATCGTAGGGTGGCAGTTGGTCGACGAAAAAGAAGTCGGCGGCGGTGAGCACGTCGCGCAGCAGCTTGATTCGCTCACGGATCAGTGGCGTGATCCGCAGCATCTTTTCCGCATCTACACTGAATCCCGCCCCGCGCACAATCGGCAGCAGCCGTGCGCTTAACTCTTCCACCGGCAAACCGCGGATGTGCTCGGCATTCAGCCAAAGAGCTTTGGGGTCGAAAGTTTCTTCGGGATAGAAAAGCAGGTTCCCTTCGGCAAGCTCAGGGCAGGCTCTCCCCTGAGCTGCGCTCAGGGCCGGAATGACAACGTTGGTTGAGATGGCCGATTCCTTAAAGTTCACCACGGCGTTCGAACGGTTAATGCCTTCGAGCGAGAACGCATCGGTGAGTTCCTTCAGTGACATGTTCTCGCGGTCGTTTTTTGGCGACCAGCCCAGCAGGCAGAGGAAGTTGATGAAAGCATCCGGCAGAAATCCGGCATCGCGGTACGTTGTAACGCTGACCACGGGACCGTGGCGGCGCTTGGAAAGCTTGGTGCCGTCGGGCGCAACCAGCAGCGGCAAATGTGCGAATTGCGGCGGCGTGAACCCGGCAGCTTCAAAGATGAGCACGTGCTTGAAAGTGTTCGTGAGGTGATCCTGGCCGCGGATGATGTGGGAAATGCGCAGGTCGGCGTCATCGGCGCAAGATGCGAGGTGGTAGGTCGGCATGCCGTCGGAACGGAGCAGGGCGAAGTCTTCGATGTCGGCAGCAGCTTTTATTTGCTCGCCGTAAACTGCATCTTTGAAGTGGACAGACAATTTGCCTTCGGCAAATCGGACAGCCGAGGGCGGCTGTCCCCACATGGTCTCTTCGCGCGGCACGCGAAAACGCAAGGCAAATAGCTCTCCGGCGGCGGCGCGGCGGTCACTTTCCTCGCGCGAAAGTTCACGCGCTCCGGGATTGAACAGCCAGGTTCCCTGCGCGCCGGATTTTTCGCTGTCGCCGGTATGGGCAGGCGTAAAGTCGCGATAAGCAAGGCCTTTCTCGAATATCGTCCACGCAGTCTTGCGGTGTAGTTCGATACGCTCGGATTGTTTGTACTCTTCGTCCCAGCCTGGTTTATCCCAGCCAAGGCTCAGCCACTTCAATCCCTCGAAAATCGAATCCACCGAGGCCTGGGTGTTGCGCTCGACATCGGTGTCGTCGAGGCGAAGGATCATGGCGCCACCATTATGGCGGGCATAGAGCCAGTTAAAAATGAATGTGCGCGCGCTGCCCACGTGCAGAAAACCGGTAGGCGAAGGCGCGAAGCGCACACGCGGCTGGGGCGATTTGGAATGAATGGCTTCGGGCATAAGTAACGGAAGTTCGATGGTATGGGGGCGAGAAAAGTATCGTCAAGCGAACCGGAAACGTGTAGTGGTGCAGTTTGATAAGGAAGCGAGCCAAACGCGCGATTATTGCGTCGCAAAGAACCCTTCGGCGCCCTGCGTTTGCTCAGGGCAGGCTGCGACGCTTCGCGCGGCTCGCCCAGATTCCTCACGGCGCAAAGAACGCTTGTTCGGAATGACAATCAAACTGCACCACTACCGGAAAACGATTTCTGAGTCAAGTGGTTGATTCTAAGTAGCCTAGAGTTAGGACAATGTACTTAAATCCTGTTGTGTTCACACCCCTGGCTGTGAAAACATTAGAACATTAAGTTATTAGATTCTTCCAACGCTTTTGACCCAGATCTACCAGGAACTCTTCGCCGGGATTCATGAATAGCATCGCCACCAGTATCGTCATCATTCCCGGCGTCGTTGCTCTGTTGCTGTGCCTGCTGTTCACTTATCTCTACCAGCAGAGCCGCCAAGCCTACTTCCGCGCCTGGCAGGTTGCGTGGGCCTGCTATTCCATTCATTATGCGCTGGATGCAATCCACTATTACCGGCCGCCGGCGACAGCCGCGTTCTTTCTTGGTTCTTTGTTCTCGATCGCGACGGCGATGTGCATCTTCGTCTCGACGCGCCTGATGCGCGGGCCTTTTCGCCTGCGCTGGTATGACGGCACTTTGGCTTTGGCCGGAGTCGCAGCATGCTGCGCCGATTTGCGGGTTCGTCTCACGACCAGCGGACTTCCAATGGGCGAGCGTCCGCCGAGCCTCGAAGTCATTTTCCTCATTGCGGTGCTGCTGTATTGTTCGGCGGCTTTCTATTTGCATGCTCACCGCAGAGGTTCACCTGCCTTCACACTGCTCGCTCTTTCGCTAGCGCTATGGGCGGTGCTGATGGGCGCCGTCCAGTCCGGCAACGCGTGGATGGAGATGTTTGGCAGCGTTGGCCACGTCCTTGGGCCGGTACCGCAGATGTTGCTGGGCATCGCGATGGTGATGGTGCTGTTTGAGAACGAGCGCAACGCCGTGCAGGAGAATACCCTCGCTCTCTCAACCCTGGGCGCGGATCCGCGGCGGTTGCTCTCGGCCGACGACTTGCTGCCGAGTATGCAATCGGCACTGGACCGGCTGGCCGGCGCTTTGTCGGCGCGGCGGGCCGTCATCTACATCTCGGAACGCTGGCGTGGTCTGTTGCCCTCGGTGGAGCGTGGATTTTCTCCGGCTTTCCTGGATACCTTAACCCAGAGTGGCGTGGGGGAGTACATCTGCGACCTGGCCTATCGGCACGGCGGGCTCTTCACCGTGCATGACCTGGCTCAGATGACAGAGCCGCCGCTGCCCATGGGATCTGCCGGCGCCTTCGCCGACCTCAAACGCGTTCTCAAGGACGCGGAGATTCGCAATCTGACCGCCGTGAGCCTGCAGACTCGCGACCACGCATTCGGCGTGATTCTATTTCCTCATGCCCAGCGCAGAGCGTTCGGGACTTCCGGTCCGCGTCTTATGGTGGGACTGGCGTTGCAACTCGGGCTCACCATCGACAATTATGTGATCGCGCACGACGCTCATCGCCGCACCCAGGAGTACGAACTGCTCACCGAGATCGGGCAAGCCATCAGCTCGCGCCTCGATCAGGATGAGGTGCTGCGCACCATCCACGACGAGTTAGGGCAGATTTTCAATACCAGCAACTTTTACATCGCCTTCCAGGAAGGGGACGAAATCCGCTTCGAGCTGGAAGTCGAGGACAATCGCATTCTGCCCAAACGGTCGCGCAAGCCGGAGAATGCCTTCACCGAATACGTGATCCGCACCGGGCAGCCATTGCTGATCCGGTCCGACCTGGAGAAGACGCGTGCTCGATTGGGCATCACCTACCGGCCGGAGCATCCCGCCAAGTGCTTGTGCGTGGCGCCGATCCTGCTGGGCAACAAGCCGGCGGGAGTTATGGTCGCCATGAGCACCGAAAAGGAGTTTGTGTTCGAGCAGCGCGACCTCGACGTGCTCATGACCGCGGCGGGCCAGGTATCGGTTGCGGTGGAAAATGCGCGACTGTTCGCCGAGGAGCAACGGCGTTCCCGCCAGTTGGCATTCCTCAACAATATTTCGCGCACCGCTATTTCGAGCGACGATCCGGTACACATGCTCGGGCAGATCGTCGGCGAAATCCAAAAGAACTTCAGCTTCGATCACATTGGCATCGGCCTGCTCGACTATGGCACCAAGGAGATCGAGATTAAGGCGGAAGCTGGGGCCACCGCGCATGCCATGGGGAAACGAATTCCGCTGGGAATAGGGATTCTTGGACGCGTGGCTCGGACCGGCGAGCGGGCCTTGGTACACAACGGCGTGGAAGGCCAGATGGGCGCGATTCTAGCGGAGTCGCGCTCCGTGCTGTGCATTCCGATCACCTATGGCGAGACCCTGCTGGGCGCGCTGAACATCGAAAGCCGCAACGACAAGGCATTCTTCCCGCAGGACGTCCTAATTCTCAACACCCTGGCGGACCTGCTAGCCACCGCTCTGCACAATGCTTTCGTCTTTCAGAAGCTGCAACAGCAATCCATCACCGACGGATTGACGGGAATTAAAACCCGGCGTTTTTTTTGGGAAGCGCTCTCGGCCGAGTGGAAGCGCGCTTCGCGCTCGGGACGCCCGTTCTCCGTGGTGCTGATCGATCTGGACAAATTCAAGGAAGTGAACGACACCATGGGCCACTTCGAAGGCGACCTTGTGCTGGCTCGGGTTGGACGGCTTTTGGAGCAGAAGTCCCGGCAATCGAACGTGGTCGCCCGCTACGGCGGAGATGAGTTCATCATCCTCATGCCTGAAACCGGGCGGGAGCAGGCCGAGGTGCTGGCGGAACGCTTGCGCCAGTGGATTACCAGCGATCCGATGCTAAGCGAACACCACATCACAGGCAGCTTCGGCGTAGCCAGTTTCCCAACCCACGGTTTCTCGGTCGAGGACATCATCCGCGTGGCCGACGCCGGCATGTATGTTTCGAAACGTTCGGGAGGCAATCGCGTGTCCGCGGCCGAAGAATTTGCCGCGGGCGAGGAGTTTGCTCCTCAACGCCAGCAGATTTCCTCCTATATCGAGGGCTTTCTGCAACGTGAGCACAACGGCCCTGAGCATCTGGAAGAACTGGGTTCGATGCTAGTGAAGCTTTGTGGCGGCGAAGAAGACTGCAATGTTCCTCTGCTCAAGGAATCGATTGAAGTCCTCAGCCGGGCCGCGGAATCGCGGGAGCTGCGCACCGCCGGCCACGGCGACCTGGTAGCCCGCTACACGGATGTTCTTGCGCGGGCGCTCCATCTGCCGCCGGAGGAAGCCGCCGATCTGGTCTATGCCGCGCGCATTCACGATGTCGGCAAGATCTTTGTGCCGGAGCGCATCCTGAATAAACCGGGCCCCCTCACCGACGACGAGTTTTTTCTGGTGCGGATGCACGCGCGTGTGGGCGCCGAGATTGCCGGCATTCTGCCGCATAGCGCCATGATGCGCCAGGCCATCGAACATCATCACCAGCGCTTCGACGGCACGGGTTACCCGGATGGCGCAAAAGGTGAACAGATCCCCTTGTGGGCCCGCATTGTCGCCCTCGCCGATGCCTATGCCAACATGCTGACCGAGCAGTCGATTGCCGCCGCACGAACTCCGGACCAAGCCCTCGATGAACTGGGCAAGATGAGCGGCACGCGCTTCGACGGGATGCTGGTTCGTTTGCTGTTGCGAGAATTGAAGCCGGAACGCGCTTCGTCGTCGAGCCTGGGAAGCTAGATTGGAATTTTGGTAAATGCCTCCACTCACCCGCGTATCCATCGGTCGCCGGAAAAGCGCATGTCGGGTGTTCGCACCCAAACGAATACCGGAGGAATCGTCGATGAGCGCAGTCGAACCGCAACCAGTCAAGGCCGCTTTCGAAATCAAAAAAGGATCTTGGCAGGTGATGACTCTTAGTGAGACGGAAGTGGAGAAGTATCTCGACCCGCAAGAGCTTTTTGATGGGCTCGAAGACGGCTTTCGCGGGCTGGAGTTGGGCGAAGTTCAGTCTCCGCATCGGCCTCAACTTTCAATTCCCGGCAAGGGTTACTCCCTGGCGATGGCGGCCTGGCGTCCCGGTATGCAAATGACGGTCAAGATTGTCAACATCTTCGACGGTAATCTGGACGTCGATCTGCCGAACCACTTAGCTTTGATTAACCTGTTCGATCCCAACACCGGCGCTCCTTCCTGCGTTATGGATGGCACGTACATTACGGGTGTCCGGACCGCCGCGGCTTCGGTTCTTTCAGCCCGCATGTTGAGCCGGAGCGGATCCCAGATTGCCACCGTGATCGGGGCGGGCGTGCAAGGACGTGAGCACTTGCGACTGCTCCCATTGATTCGGGATTTCGAACGTATCAACGTTTACTCGCTACGCTTTGAAGACGCTCAGAAGCTTGCCGCCCAGAGCGAAATCGCATGTGCAATCACCGACGTGGAAGCAGCCGTGCGTGAGTCGGACGTCGTGTGTCTGGCAACTCACTCACCTACGCCGGTCATTCAGGCCGACTGGGTGAAGAACGGTACTCACGTGTCCTCTGTAGGATATTCCCCGCCGAACGGCGAACTCCCCGGTGATCTAGCCAGAAAACATCGCCTCTTTGTCGAAACGCTAGACGCTTTTCAGCCGGCTCCGGTTGGCTGCGGCGAACTCGCGGGGCTGGACACCTCCACGGGAACCACTCTCGGAGCCGTGGCTCTTGGCCGCAAGGCAGGCCGACTGAACGACGTCGAAATTACCGTCTACAAGGCCATGGGCGTCGCCATGGAGGATATGGTCGCTGCCAATCTCGCTTATCAGAGGGCCAAACGAGAAGGCGGCGGAGGCGTGATGGCCTGGTGATTGTGCGATGGTCCGGCGGCGCCGTCCGATTCTCTTCCACTTGCAACTTGCGGTCCGAAACCTGAAACTGTTTCCATGTCCATTCCTCTTTCCCTCTCCGGCAAAGTTGCCCTGATCACAGGCGGTTCGCGAGGCATCGGCGCAGCCACGGTGCGCATGTTTACCGCAGCGGGCGCGAAAGTCGTATTCAGCTATCAGAAGGCGCGATCGCAAGCGGAATCTCTGGCGAAGGAATGTGGCGAGGCGAACTGCCATGCGGTCGCGAGCAACCTCACCAGCGCGGATTCGGCTCGCATGCTGATAGCGGACGCCGTCAAGCATTTCGGACGGCTCGATATTCTCGTCGCCAACCACGGTGTTTGGCCCGCTGAAGACGTAGCCATCGAGAAGATGACGGATGCGCAATGGCGCTCCACCCTTTCCATCAACCTGGATGCGGTGTTTGGCCTGGTCAAGTACACAGTTTCCCAGATGAAGTCGCAGCCGCGAACCGATTCTGCCGCAGGGCACATCGTGCTCATCAGTTCCACCAGCGGCCAGCGCGGGGAAGCCTTCCATTGCGATTACTCCGCCAGCAAGGGCGCGCTGATCAGCATGGTCAAAGGTCTTTCTACCGAGCTGGCGTCGGCAGGAATTTATGTCAACTCAGTCGCGCCCGGCTGGGTGGATACGGATATGTCGAAACCCGCGCTGGATGATCCGGGAAGCGGCGAAGAAATTCGGCGCGCCATCCCTTTAGGCCGCGCAGGCACGCCCGAGGAGATTGCCGCTCCGGTACTGTTTCTGTGCACCAAATATGCCAGCTTCATTACCGGCGAGATTTTCAACGTAAATGGCGGAGCCGTGCTGGCAGGCTAGTCGCGTCGACGCCAAATCCCCGCCTAGAGTGACTCAACCTGTGCTTTTTGCATCCAAGAAACTGCGGAACTCCGCAACTGCTTGTGTGGCGCGGGCACTCCCTTCGACAAGCTCAGGACAGGCTTTGCGCGCGAACGTTTTCGACACTGTATGCAAGCGGGCAAGAGTGCCCGCGCCACACAAGCAGCGGTGCAACAGCTACAATTTCCTGTTCGGGCACTACTGGTACTGACCGGCTGAATGAAACATCTGCTTCTCATAGTTGCGCGGACGTCTGCATTGGCTATGTGTCTCTGGCGTGAGCCTTCGGCTGCGGCCCAGGCAGCCGCGCAAGCTTCTTCACAATCCGCCGCAAGCCCCCCCTCAACACCCGGGGCTACGCAAAATGTTCTGGGAAACGATCAGGAAAATGCACGCAAGGCGCGTGCGCTCCTTGATCAGGCGATCAAGGCCCTCGGCGGTCAGGCCTATCTAGACATTCACGATCTGCAGGAGCAGGGCCGCACTTACAGCTTTTATCACGGGCGCCCGTCGAGCAACGGCGTTTTCTTCTGGCGCTTCGTGGAGTTTCCCGATAAGGAGCGCTTCGAGGTCACCCCGCAGCGCGATGTGGCCTACGTCTACGCCGGCAACAAAGGGTACGAGGTCACCTACAAGGGACCGCGTGAAGTGGAAAAGAAGGACCTCGAAGACTACCTGCGCCATCGCAGGTTGTCCTTAGAGGCGATGTTGCGCATCTGGATCAACGACCCCAGCGTGGCCCTTTTCTATGACGGCGATGCCCTCGCCGGCAGCCTTGCCGCGCAGAAGGTCACGCTGATCAATGCGAAGAACGAGGCGGTGAGCCTCTACTTCGATGCCGATACGCATCTGCCCATCAGGAAGAGCTATTCCTGGCGCGATCCGGTCGACAAACAGCGCAACCTGGAGGAAGAGAGCTACGACAATTACCGTCCGGTGCAGGGAATCATGACGCCCTACGGCTTCACCCGCTACTACAACGGGGATATGCAAACCGAGCGTTTCATCAACTCGATCAACTTCAATCAGAGTCTCAACCCAGCGATGTTCGATCCCAATTCCGGCTACAATCCCAACAAACAGCCCGGCAAGCATTAACCACTCCCCGGCTGGCCGGCGGCAAAGCAATCCTGACATAACTTACTGACACACCTTTGTTTAACGGCGGTCCAATCCTGCTGGCAACCCAGTGACCAACTCGGTTCATGATTGACGTTACTTTACGTACTGTGGCTTTTTTACCACAGTCAGAATCCCGTCTCCGGCTGTAATCTATTCATTCATCTGGACATACATAGCCAGCTTTTGACCCAAGAGCAGACAATCCGCTCAGCTGTGGAATGCGGTGGAGTCGGACTGCATAGTGGTGCGCCGGTCTGCGTGCGAATTCTTCCTGCCCCGCCCGCCACAGGCATAGTCTTTCGCCGCATCGACTTGGATGGTTTTGAGATAGAGGCCATCAGTCGCAATGTAGCCCGCGTCAGCTATGCCACCAGCCTGATGAAAAAGGGCGTTCTCATCTCCACCACCGAGCACCTGCTCTCTGCGTTTGTCGGCTTGGGAGTGGATAATGCCATCGTGGAACTGGACAACCTCGAACTTCCCATTCTGGATGGCAGCGCGCTGCCATTCGTGGAGCTGATCCAGAAGGCCGGCATCCGCAAACAGCGCCGCCCGCGCAAGTATCTGAAAATTCTTCGTGAAGTGGAAATGCGCGAGGGCAACAAATTCATCTCGGTCCATCCCGCGGACAGTTATTCCGTCTCTTACTCCATCAATTTTCCCCACCCGCTAATCGGAAAAGAAACATTGCAGGTGGAGCTTGTCAACGGCAGTTACCTGCGGCACATCGCCGCTGCCCGCACCTTCGGTTCGCGCGCGGAAGAGAAAGCCATGCGCAACATGGGATTGATCCGCGGAGCGTCCCGGGAGAACTGCATCGTGCTCACGCGCGAAGGAATCGAAAACGGCCCACTCCGCTTCCCCGACGAGTTTGTGAGGCACAAAGTATTGGATCTGGTTGGAGATCTAGCGCTGCTGGGCAAACCGATCCTCGGCAAGATCGTCGCCGATCGCGCCGGTCACGCCATGCACACCGCGCTCGTTTCCCGCATCCTGCGCGACAAAACGCTGTGGGCGGAAGTCACGCTGCCAGAGCAACAGCACGACAGCGTGAACTCTTACAGCGCGCACGCCGCGGTTGGATCATCGCTCTAACGGTGGTCAGAGCAGCGAGGCTAAGGAGTGATCTCGAAGACTGTGCCGAAGCCGCCATTCTCGGTCGTACCATAGAGATTGCCGGCGCCATCGAAGATCAGGCTGGCATACGGATTGCTCCCGTCCTTAGTGCCCTCGAAATTATGGAGCACTACCTCGGTCCAACCGCCACCCACTTCACGCGATAACTCGAACACGATCCCGTTGCCGTCGCCCCTCGTTGCAGTGCCGTAGAGATTGCCGGTAGCGTCGAGGATAAGGCTGGAAGCGGGAAGGATGCGTCTGTTCCGAGGCCAAAGCTGTGTAGCACTGTCTCCGTCCAGCTCCCGCCCGTTCCCGCAGTCAACTCAAACGCCGTGCCATAGTTCCAAAGCCCGCCGCTGAGTGTCGTGCCGTAGAGGTTGCCGGCGCCATCGAAGATCAAGCCCGCGTAGGGAGTGGTTCCGTCCCCGCCGTTGCCAAAGTTATACAGCACGTTTTCCGTCCAGTCCTCGCCCCCTGTGGGCGTCAGCTCGAACACCATGCCGCAGCCAACGGGATCACACGCCGTGCCGTTGCCTCCAGTTTCCGTGGTGCCATAGAGATTGCCGGAGGCATCGAAGATCAGGCTGCCCAACGGATAGTAGCCGTCCGTGCCGTTGTCAGCGAAGCTGTGCAGCACTTGCTCGGTCCAGCCTCCACCCGCTTTGTGACTCAACTCGAACACCACGCCGCCGCCGTATGCACCTCCGCTCCTCGCGGTGCCGTAAAGATTGCCGGACCCCTCGAAGATCAGGCCGGCTTCGAGAAAATAACCGCCCGTGGAGTCTACGTTGTTGAAGCTGTGCAGAATCTTCTCGGCCCAGCCCCCGGCAAACTTGGGAGTCAACTCGAACACCACGCCGCCGTTGCGCCCGCCGCCTTGTTCCGTCGTCCCGTAGAGATTCCCAGAGCCATCGAAAATCAGGTTGGCGTAGGGAGAGTAACCGTCTGTGCCGTTGTTGTTGAAGTTATGCAGAATCTTCTCCGTCCAGCCTCCACCCTCGGCGGGCGTCAACTCAAAAACCGCCCCACAGTTATAAGCACCCCCCATCCAGGTCGTGCCATATAGATTCCCTGAGGCGTCCATAATCAGGCTGGCGAAGGGAGAGTTCCCGTTCTTGCCGTCGAAGACATGCAGCAACTTCTCTTCCTGTGCGACCGCTCGGGTGCCCGCCGCGAGCACGATCACGGCAAAGATTACCAACACCGCAGTCAATTCGAGGGAAAGCTTCTTGCTTCGCATGAGCGATCCTCCTGAGACTTTCAACGCGACGAGTGGTTCCGGACCGGGGCGGGACGCTTCAGAAATCTTACCTTCGAAGCAGTAAGAAACTGTGATCCGGCGGAATCTGGAAGTCAATGCGGATACGGGAGGGTCGTGGATGCCAAGAGCTACCGGCGGACCACAGGATAAATGCAAACCTAAGGTCCGAGATCCCAAGCTCTGCCTTCAGTCGGCAGGTTCGCAAGGAGCCTCGCCAATCTCAGAGCTAGGTGCAGGCTGCTCCGAGAGTAGTCGATCAAGTTCGGCTCGGGTGTGGCTGATAAGCGCCGCCGCGAACTGCCGGGCGGACCGCTGGCGCTCCGCCGACAGGTCCTTCACCCTCATGTTCAGCAAAGGGATATCTTCCTCAAACCAGCGCAGGGTTTTCTGTACGCGATTGATGCGGTAAGCGGTAGGAAGCATGGCAATGGCTCTCCAGTTATCCTTCCAGATTGCCATGCGCAGCCGCAGGCACAAGTTACAAAGTGAATACCCTGGTTTGGAATACACGGGATTGAAGCGGCGATCAAACCGGCCTATTGAATCGTTTCGGAGCCTGCCGGCTTTTCTTCGGACCCAGGAAGCGGTTTTTCCATCTGCTCTTTGAGCCATTTGTCGAGGAGATCCAACGAACTCTGAGGCACATTGAGAAAGCGCAATCCGACGTGTCCTTTAATGTCGGCCCAGGCTAGCTGCGCTTCCACGTCCAGCGCCTGTTTGGTTCCGGGCAAGGCGAATTGCAAACGGGGCGTAGCATCCTTGGGGAGCGCTTGGCGCAACATGAGAGCGATGCCACCCTCGCTGACATTCGTGCTCGTGGCTTTCAATTCCTTTTCGCCAAGCACGACGCGGACCGGCATCTTAACCGGCTGGCGGAAATAACGGCGCCGCTCGCGTTCCATGAAATTCAGCGCTGCATGGAAGCAGCGCGACGCGTTCAGGGTATTCACGGGCTTTTGCAGAACAAAGTTCACACCCATACCGAAGGCTTCCTGGGTCGTCGTCTTCTTGCCGTTTAGAAGGGCAAAGGTTACAGCGCCCCGATTGCTCGGCGTGGCACGCAAGCCTTGCAGAACCTCCAGACCACCGGGCAGGTCATCGCAGTCCACAATGACGGCGTCGAACTTTTCTGAGATCAGAATCTCGCTGGCTTTTTTCGCCTCCTGGCAGATTTCGACCGCAATGGCCATCTTCTCCAGTGTGGGGCGAACTACCCGGAACACTTCGGCATCCCGACTCAAAAGCAGAGACTCCAATGGCATGCTCTAATTCTAGAGCTGACCGCACCCGCCCAAAAGTAACCAAGGTATCGGAAGCGGTTTGCATCGGAGATAGCAGCGGGGCGAATCTGTAAGTATCAGGGACAGCGAGAACGAACGGTGTCCGCCTGCTTCAAGTACGGCCGCGTGGGCCGAGAAAGGTTTGGTTGAAAATCGGCAACCTGAAGCCTGAGAGCGGCTCCCCGGCGACGTCGAAGGTGGTCTATCTTTCTCTCGGATCAAACCTCGGCGATCGCGAGGCGCAACTGCGCGATGCTCAATCTCGACTGGGCACGGCGGGGCGAGTGATTACAGAATCGTCATTCTATGAAACCGAGCCCGTGGAGTTCACCCAGCAACCATGGTTCTTGAATTGTGCAGTCGCGCTCGAAACCAGCCAGACTCCGGAGCGGCTCATGACCTCGATTCTACGAATCGAGGAGGAGATGGGCCGGCGGCGCGTACAGAAAAAGGGACCGCGGTCCATTGACATCGACATTCTCCTCTTCGGCGACACCATCATGGATTCTCAGGAAATTACGATTCCGCATCCCTCGATGCACCAGCGCCGCTTCGTCCTGGAACCTTTGGCCGAAATTGCGCCCAACGCCCGACACCCAGTATTCAAGAAGACAATTCGCGAATTGTGCGATGCGCTGCCGGCAGGGCAGGCCGTGCAAAAGAAACCTTAGCCACGGACTAACACGGATCGACGCAGAGGGGACAGCTGTTCCAAGAGTTACCCGACTTCCGGGGTTATCCGTGGCATCCGTGAAAATCCGTGGCTACTTTTGCCTACGGCACAATGATTCGGCTGCCGGCTTCCTGCGGCGTGACCACGGCTGATTGCTTCTCGGGAAACTGCGCGAAGAGAAAGTCGATGAAGGCACGCGACTTTGGCCTGCCCGAGGTGCGTCCATGGCCCAGCCGGACCAGAAACACCAGAGCTTTCAGCACATCGGAATCGCGCAGGGTGGAGTATCCCAACTGCTTTTGCTCGGCCTCGCGATACTGCTTCAGCATCTCTTCCACCTGCGCCGCGGCGGCATGCTGCGCTGCGCCGGTCAACGGCTGCTCGTAGTGCAGGCCGGAGTTCACCAGGCGCTCATGACTCGTGCACAATGCCGAGATCGCGGCGATCAGGTCGCGATCGCTGAGGCTGCGGTCGGCCTGGGCCGCCTTGGTCAGGGCGTAGCTCAAACCCATGAGCAGATGCTCGCGCTCGTAGGTGAATTGATCAGAAATCTCAACCTGCAGGAACAACGATGCGCGGTCGAACTGGTCCGCCGAACGCGGCTTCTCGTGCTCCCGCGCCTGCTGCAGATACGGACAGTCGCTGGGACAATCGAGTGTCACTTCGCGCTGCTCGCCACAGCACTGCGGGCAGATGCGTCCGTGGACGGCGGGACAGAAGCGTTTCTCCTTGCGAATTTGGCAGATCGCGCAACTCAAATCGCGGTTCTCCTCTTCAGCATTATGGCACTGGACGTGGGCCGCGGCATGGGCAATTCGCAGTTAGCAATTGGCCGGCCATGTGCCACTCGATGAATCTGGCGTGTTGCGGCAGGGCATCAACGCACAGTGCTAACTGCCAACTGCAGGCGCGCCGGTGTCGGCAATCAAGTGCGGCCTGCTACCACCGGTACCTGCTCTGGTAGGCGTGTTTGGGCCATTTCGGGATACACCTTTGCAAATGAGCATGTAAAAATGGCCCTTCTTGCGTGCTATCTGTGCGGAACCCGCGTAGAATGGGGGTGTTTTCCACAGGGCAGTGGTATAAGATCAGGCCCGCTGGAATTTAAAATTCGAATCTTTCCGAGGAGGAAAAACATGGCATCAGGTTTGACCAAGACCCAACTCGTCCGTCATTTGGCCGAGAAAGTTGAACTTCCCAACAAGACTGTGGCGTTGTTTCTGGAGCAACTGGCCGACGTCGCTGTAAAAGAAACAAAAAAAAACGGTGTGTTCGTTGTGCCCGGCCTGGGCCGGTTGGTGAAAGCGCATCGCAAGGCCCGCGTAGGACGCAATCCGCAGACCGGCGAGCCCATTCAGATCAAGGCCAAGACCGTGGTGAAGTTCCGCGTAGCCAAGGCCGCCAAGGACGCGATCGCTCCCAAGAAACCGTAGTGGTGCGGTTGTGTGACATCGATTCTGAAGGCCGGCTTAGGCCGGCCTTTGAATTTCTGCAGGCTTCGCATTTCGCCCGCCTATGCTGAACTGGATCGTAATTGGAATTGGCGATATCGCAACCCGTCGCGTCATTCCCGCGATCCAAGCCGAACCAAGAAGCCGCCTGTATGGCGTGGTCACGCGCGAACCTGGAAAGGCCGCACCGTACAACGCGCGGGCGTGGACCACCCTCGACGAAGCTCTCTCCGATCCCGTGGTTCAAGCGGTTTACATCGCGACTCCTGTCTTCCTTCACGCGCCCCAGACAATCCAATCCCTTCGCGCCGGCAAGCATGTGCTGTGCGAGAAGCCCATGGGCATGAACGAGGCCGAAGCGCGCTCCATGGTGCGGACTGCGGAAGAAACTGGACGCAGCTTCGGAGTGGCCTACTATCGCAGAGCTTATCCCAAGGTGCAGCGCGCGAAACAACTGCTCGAAGCGGGAGCGATCGGCAAGCCCATGCTCGCCGAACTCACTTGCCACGAATGGCGCGAGGAAAAGGGAAGTCATCGCAGTTGGCTGATCGATCCCGCCCAAGCCGGAGGCGGGCCGCTCTACGACATTGCTTCGCACCGCATTGACGTGGCGAACTTCTTATTCGGTCAACCCTTGCAAGCAACGGGCTACCTGTCAAATGCAGTGCATCACTATGCCGTGGAAGACAATGCGACTGTGCTGATCGACTATGCGGGTGGAGTGCGGTGCGTCGTGGATGTGCGCTGGCATTCGAAGGTGAAGCGCGACCAATGCCGCATCCTTGGCACAGAAGGGGAAATGGAGTTGAGTCCGCTGAATGGTCCTGAGTTGATTTATCCCGGCGGCCGCGAGAGTCTACCAGTCCATGCCAACGTCCATACTCCCATGATCGAAAACTTTGTGGATGCAGTGCTCGGCAAAGCTCCTCTGCTCGCCAGTGGAGCTGCTTCGTTCTGGACGGACTGGATCACGGAGCGGGCACGGCGGAGCGGCGATGCCTGAGGAGCTGTGCCCTGGCCATCACTTTCCGTATTCGTTCTTCACGACCTCGCCGCCCTTCATCACAAACTTTACGTGCTCCAGCGTGGTCACATCGTTAAGCGGATCGCCATCTACCGCGACGACGTCGGCCCACGCACCAGGTTCCAGGCTTCCGACTTTTCCCGGCCATCCCAGCAGGTCCGCGGCATTCACCGTGGCCGCCTGAATCGCCTGCAAGGGCGTCAACCCAAGCTTGACCATGACTGCGAATTCGTGCGCATTCAGGCCGTGGGGATAAACCGCTGCATCGGTGCCGAATGCCACCTTCACTCCGCTGGCGAAGGCGTGAGCGACGTTCTTGCGCGCGGCCGGCATCACGGCTTTGGCCTTGACGAGCAGAAAGTCAGGGACGTGATTTCTTTCGGCATTCTCCAGAAACCAGTCGGCCAGGTAAAGCGTGGGCACAAGATAGGTGCCGTTCTTTTTCATCTCCGCGATGCCCGCATCGTCAATGTAAGAGCCGTGCTCGATGGAATCCACGCCCGCCTCTGACGCCCAGAGAATGCCCTGAGCTCCATGGGCATGGGCGGCAACTTTTCGTCCCAGCCGATGGGCATCGGCCACGATCGCCTTCATCTCCTCCAGCGTGTATTGCGAGGCTTGTGGATCGTCGCCCTTGGAGAGCACGCCGCCGGTGGCGCAGATCTTGATCAAATCGGCGCCGTACTTAATATTCTCGCGCACCTTGTGCTGGACGGCCGCAATGCCATCGGCCACTCCGTCTCCCACCGCGTGATACTCGTAGGGCAGCAGATTGTTGTCGCAGTGTCCTCCGGTGATGCCCAACGCCGGCCCACTCACCAGCATCCTGGGGCCGGGCACGTCGCCCGCGTTGATGGCGTCGCGCAGGGCCACATCGCTGTATCCATCCGCAGCCACGTTACGCACGGTGGTGAATCCCGCTGCGAGTGTGACCCGCGCGTTCTTGGCGCCAATCAATGCTTCGCGGGGGATGGATAGGCCGAGCTCCTCATAACCAAACTTGGGATCCATGGTCAGGTGTGTATGAGCATCGATCAATCCGGGCAGGACGGTTGCGTTGGGCAACTCAATGCGGAGAGCGTCCGCTGGTGCCTTTGTTCCCGCCGAGGCTCCAACGCTTACGATTTTCCCGTTTGCTATAACGAGCGTTTGATCCGAAAGTAGCTTGCCGCTCTTCACGTCGAGCATCTGCCCAGCGTGTATGACAACGCTTCTGGAGCTTTGCTGGGCGATGAGTTGCCCAGCCAGCGTGAGCATAGCGACCACAAGCATCGGGGAACCGCGAAGTTTCCTCACAGAGCATCTCCTCTATTCAAGCTGTTGAGTTGTGCAGCGATCCTGGAAATAGCGGGAAGGAAACCGCGCGGCACACGCCAGTAGGGCTTTTACCACAAGCGATGAAGGGTTCGCCACCAGTTTAGAAATGAGAAGCCGCCGGAACTCGGTCTAGCCTCCGGGCCCATCATTGGAGACATATTGCTCGAGCGATTCCAATTCGCGGCTGAGGTCGTCGACGCGCCACTCCAGCAGGTTGCGGATGGAAAGAATTCCCAGCAGCTTGCCGTTATCATCGGCGACCGGCAGATGGCGGAAATGGCGCTCCAGCATGGTGGTGAGCGCCTCGCCCGGCCCGGTGCGCCGCGTTGCCATTTCCACCGGGGTGGTCATCAGGTCGCGGACCGGCGTGGACTCGGGATCCGTGCGCCGGAGCGCCATTTTGCGAAGAACGTCGCGTTCCGTGAAGATTCCAGCAACCCGGTATTCGGCGTCGACCACGGCCACGGCGCCAACGTGATGGTCAAGCATCTTGTTGATCGCGTCGGATACGCTGGCCTCGAGCGGAACCGCCGCGATTTCCCGGTCACAAAGTTCCAGTACGCTCATAGCAACCCCCCCCCCGACTCTCCGCACAACGCCCTAATGAGCCGGATCTAATCCGATCAGAAACGAGATTGATGAATTATGCTCACGGCGAGGCCGTTGTCAAGTGAATTGAAGTGATTTTGAGAATCTTTATTTTCGCCTGGGGAAAACGGGAGTCTCCCTGCTTTTCTTTGGCGTCGCGCCCGTTACCGGTTGCCTTGAATTTGTGGCAGTTCGCTGCCCCTCACGTGCTTCACGGTCTTGAGCTGCTTTCATTCTTGCTTTCATTCTTGAAGACCGTTCCGTCCTTCATCACGAACTGCACATTTTCCAACACTTTGATGTCGCGCAAGGGATCGCCGCCGACTGCAATGATATCGGCAAACGCCCCCGGCGCAACCACGCCAATCTTTCCTTCCATGTCGAGCATAACGGCGGCGCGCGAGGTTGCACTCTGAATAGCGCCCATCGGCGGCATGCCAAGCTCCACCATGCGCGAGAACTCCTGCGCGATCGGCTCGCTCCAGGGAATTCCTCCCATATCCGTGCCGAAGGCGATCTTCACTCCAGCCTTGAGCGCTTTCTTGAACGACTGCTCATGCACTGAAGCGCGCAAGCGGTCGCGTTGCCCGGCTGGTGTGTCGGCCGCAGCCCAGTCGGTGTAGTAAACGCTGATCGTCGGCACGTACCATGTGCCCTGCTTCAGCATCTGGGAAATCGCGGCATCATCGAGATCGAGGCCATGCTCGATGGAGTCGCATCCACCGTCCAGCGCCCGGCGCAGGCCGATACCGCCATAAACGTGGCACGCGACTTTCTTTCCCCAGCCGTGAGTTTCGTCCACTATCGCCCGCAATTCTTCGACCGTGAGCGTGGGTTGTGATACGAGTTCGCCGTTCTTGCCTACCCACGAACGATGCGTCATGTAGACCTTGATCCAGTCGGCGCCGTGGTCGAGCTGCTCCCGCGCCGCTTTGCGCGCCTCTACCGGGCCATCGACAATCTGTGCGCCTTTGGGCATGTCGAGCTCGGGGGCGTAGCCCTCCAGCGGATAACCGCCCGTGGTCGAGATGGCGCGGGTCGAGATGAACAAGCGCGGTCCGGGAATATAGCCTTGCTCGATGGCCTGCTTGATGCCCACATCGCCATAACCCGCACCTTCGGTCTCTACATCGCGCAGCGTCGTAAAGCCTTGTTCCAGCGCCCGCCGCACGGAAACGGTAGCCCGCGCTGCGCGCAGGGCGAGCGGAGCGTTCAGGATGTTGGCGTCGTAGCCACCGTGCGCGGGATCTTCTCCCTGCAAAAAGATGTGGGTGTGGGAATCGATGAGGCCGGGCAGGAGCGTGGCTTTCGACAAATCGATTACAGTCGCGCCAGGGGGAATCTTGGCGGTCGCCGCGGCGCTAACACTCTCGATGCGATTGCCGCGAACAATGACCACCTGGTCGCGGCGCGGCTGATCGGACTTGCCATCGATCAGAGCACCGGCGCGAATCACGGTCCAGGATTCGGCACGATTGTCTTTCTGTTGCGCCGCCGCCGAAATCACGACTGCAAAAAGCAGTATCCATCCATAGTGGTTCTTCAAGGTTTTCACTCTTGTCTCTCCTGGTTGCTTCAAAGGCCTCTGGAATGGACGAATTCTACTCTCACTTCCCCGTGACGTAAGCCTCCGCCTCGATCTCAACCAGCATCTCGGGAGAAATCAGGGCGCTCACCTGCACCATCGAGGTTGCGGGGCGAATGGCGCCGAAGAACGCCCCATGCGCCTTGCCGATTTTCTCCCACTCGGCGATGTTGGTTACAAAGATGCGAGTTCGAACGACGTCCTTCATGCCGGCGCCGGCTTTCTCTAAGGCGCTCTCGATGTTTTTCAAAATCTGTACCGCCTGGGCGTAAGAATCTCCCGCGCCCACAATCTTGCCCTCCGGCCCGGTCGCGGTGGTGCCCGACACATACACATAGGGTCCAACCCTGACTGCACGCGAGTAACCTACAATGGGTTCCCAAGGTGTACCGCTGGAGATGTTCATTCTTTCCATTTGCTGGATTCCCTTTCTCGGGCCTTCATTGTGGTCGTTGCGTGCGGGCGGTGAATTAGCACTCGAAGGGTGCGTGTGCCAAAACAATCGCCACAACCTTGCAAGGGTTTGCGCACTTCTAAGGATTAGTGAAAATGATGCGCCCGATAAACAAAAGTCACTTGCTTTCGTGGCGAAACTGGGGTAACTAGTTACTTACGAGCGTTTGGAAAGTCCGTGCGCAACACGGCTTTCAGGAGGCCCAAAGAGGCATGATTCCGGAATCTCATCCGCTGCGGCAACTCTTCCAGGAATTGGTTGGGCGCCACTATGCCGAGGAGATCGGCATCCGCGATCCGCAAGTCGTGGCCTACGTCTCGCATCTGCTGGCCGAGTTCTGCGAGTCCGATCAACTGTTTAAGATTCACAACGCTGCCGACCGTCCTCTCACCGACCTGGGCGAGATGCTGATCGAGTCCGACCCCATCTACGGCCCCGCGCCCTCGTTTGACCGCGAACGCCAGGTGCGCAAACATATTGGAGACTACGCTTTATTCTTCGCCGGCATGTTTCCCGAAAGCATCAACCACTTCCGGCTGCGCCGCCATCGCGTGGAGAATTTTGTGGAGTGGATGAAGGCCGGAAAAGAGAGCTATTACATTGTGTCGAAGTTCGAGCACTTCGAATATGCGAAGGTCGCTCCGCTGTTTGCTAATCTATCGCGCGAGTTCGAGGGCTGCGTTTACGGCCTCAATATGGTAAAGAACGATCTTCAAGAAATGCAGCACCCGATCACGCGCCGCAGTGGCGAACTGCTTATGTAGCCTTGTTCAGGTCCGGGTGTCCACCGATGCGGTAAAAACTGAGAGCGGTGTTCCCCTGCACCAGCTTGCGAATTCTCCGCAGTGAACCGAATTCACTCCCCGGATCAAACTTTTTTTCATGCTCCGCGATCACCAACGACATAGCCCAGACCAGCGATGAATCGGCGAGTGCCGTAAGGGTTTCCTGGTAAGCTTGCTGCATTCGATAAGGTGGATCGAGGAACACTACGTCGGCGGCGACGTGCTCCCGCTCCAGGCGCCATAGAATTCCGGCAAGATCATCTTTAAGAATCTTGTATGCGTCTATGATTCCCAGGTTCTGCAGGTTTTGTTCAATCAGCTTTGTCGCCGGAGGCGAGTTCTCCACAAAATAAACCTGCTTGGCCCCGCGGCTGAGCGCTTCAATCCCCACCGCGCCGGTGCCCGCGAACACATCCAACCACACGCTGCCTGTGAGCGCTTCGGGATTGCCGGCGGTGAGAACGTTGAACAGCGTCTCGCGCAAACGGTCGGAGGTGGGACGGATATCCATCCCGCCCAACGAGCGTAGAGGACGCCCCCGGTACTTGCCGGCAACTACGCGCATGGCTCTGAACCTTCGATTCCAGGAGTCAATATATCCGACCATGTAAAATAACTGTAGTAGCCGAGGCTTCATGAGAAGTTTTTCCATCCACGTCGGGCGCCTGTTCGGAGTCGAGGTGCGCCTTCATCTGACGTTCCTGATTTTGCCTTTGTTCGTTTTCTGGACGGAATACAACGCGAACCATCCAGCCGACGGGCCGCGGGACCTGGCACTCGTTGGAATTGTGCTGGCTTGCGTCGCGGCCCACGAAGCCGGACACATGCTCGTCGCCTGGCGTTTCGGGCTAATCCCCAAAGCGGTCATTCTTCTGCCGCTCGGCGGCGTAACCGTTTTCGATGAATCGCGATCAGAACAACCGAAGTCCACTGCGGCGACCTGGAACCGGGAGGTCCGCATCGCTCTTACCGGGCCGCTGGTGAATCTTGCGTTCGCGATGGTCGCGGCTGTCGTGATCTTCGCGACCGGGGTGGGGGCGCATCTATGGGAATGGCCTTTCTTGCAGTCCGCCAACCTGCCGCGCAGCCTGGTATGGGCCAACCTTTACATCGCTGGCTTGAATCTTCTGCCTGCCTATCCTCTCGACGGAGGCCGAATCCTGCGGGCCGCTTTTGCGCGCAGCATTGATCCCGCCGCTGCTACCCGCCGCGCCGTCTCCATCAGCCACGCGCTGGCGATGGTTCTCATGGTTGCGGGTTTGTTCAGCAATACCTGGCTCACCATGGTGGGCATCATTATCTTTTCTGCGGCGCAACTCGAGGAACGAGCGGTCGTCTTCCAATCGGTTTTGGACAGTGTGCGCCTGGAAGAAGTCATGTTGACCGACTTCGCAACTCTCTCACCGGCCGACACACTCGAAGACGCTCTGGAGAAGGCAGTGCATTCCCTGCAGGATGACTTCCCGGTGGTCCGCGGCAGCGACATGGTTGGAGTGATTTCCCGGCAGCGCATTCTGGAAGCGCTGCGCGTGGAAGGCAACGGCTATGTCCAGGCCGTGATGAACAAGATCTTTGAGGTCTCGATCCGGCAGGAGTCGCTGGCTTCCGCCTTCCGCAAACTTACCGCGCGGAATCTCAGCATCATTCCGGTGGTCGAGGATCAGCGACTGGTGGGCATCGTGACCTTGCAAAACCTGATGCACTCGATGGCTCTGCTGGCGGAGAGCCGCAAGCTGCGGCGGGACAGCGCGGAATCTTAAGGCGAACTTTCCCGGGAACTGGAAAACTTATCTGTAGTTCGATTGCCTTAGGAGAAAAAATTGAGAGCAATCGTGGCGGTCGATGCGCCGTACCGGACTCCGTTTCGCTTCCATGGGCTAGCAATAACAATCTCGTTTATTTTCGCCTTTCCTATCGAGTGGAGGCGGTCATGACGCTTAACTCGTCAAGACAGCCCTTTCTTTTGCTACGGTGCGCTCTGGCGATCTCCGTCGTCCTAGCGTTTCCCATTGAACAAGTTATGCATGACAGCTATCTGTCGATCTCTTCGTGCAGCAACGAGGAGATCGGGCTCAATCTAGGTAATATTGTCCAAGCGATTCTCACTCCGATTTTTATTTTTCTTCTGCCAGGACCGGGATCGATTTTTCAAAAGAAGGTTGCTTCATCGTCTTTACGTCGTCTTTCGCCCGTAGGAGTGCCGGTCATACCCCGGAGCGCCGTTAGTGCACGGCGTTCAGCCGTGCCAATGGCCGTGTTTCTTCTTGCCCTGGGCCTCGCGATGTTCCTGGCGAGCGGCTGGTCCCTGAAGCACTGGATTGGTCAGTCACCTATGACCTCATCCCCCTTCGCCAACGCAGCTGTGGCTGCACTTCTCATTATTCAGCTCGCCTCCAGTCTGGTTAGTATCGGTGCGGCCATCTTTCTCCTGCGCTTGCATGTATTGTCTGAGGGCGCTTTATTCATCGCTGCGGGCTGCTTGTGCGCTGTGATGATTTCCATCGCCTGGTGGTATGGAGTTCAAGAGTACGCCGAGCTTCACGGAGAATGCGCGGCGCTCTACGACTGGAGCCTTCCTGTCCACTCTTTTAAGCCGGATTATGTGTCAGACTTCTTTCATTACTTCATTTACTTGAGTGGGTTCTCTGCACTCTGGGTCGGCGTCACCGCGGGTGGGCTCCGTTTGCAATCCGCCCGTGCAGCCGAGGGTAATTCTGCCGGCAAACCGTTGCGTCACTTCCAGGGCTTTTATTGGGCATGCTTCCTCGGCTGGGCGGTTCAATATCGTATCAGCCAGTGCTTTGCGGTCAACGGCCACAACCAGGAGTGGGTCCTCTGGGCTGTTTTGGATTTCGTTTTTCTCACCGCTAGCTCCCTATGGGTATTGGCTTTCATCTCTTCTTGGTGGAAGAAGAAACCGCGGACCTGGCTACACGCGATCATGCAGGCATATTGGAGGAGCTTCGCGATCGTCTTGCTTACTGCGCTGACGTTCTGTTGGTTATTCATAGGAGCAGTAGGGACCCTCAAGCCTTTCGTGACGTGGAATGTCTTCGGCTTGGCATGGGCTCTGGGTGTTGGTACTTGGCGGTGGCGTGCCCTGCAGAAAGAATCGCTCACGGCGGTGGTACCTCAAATGTAGGTGGGCTGCTGGGAAAATCCAATCTAAAACAGCCGCACCGCTTTTGCCTGGCGAGCGCGAGATCAACATCGCCGACTTCTCTTTAGGTGGCGTAGCACCGAAGCGTCTTCTGAACCGCGCGAGGCCATCGCCGTGGTCCATGTGGATGGGTATGATGTGCCCGACGCAGTGCTGAGGAAGCTAGAGGAAATTCCTGCGGTGCGGCAAACGAGGGTTTGTTACGGCTTCTTAGAACAGCCGCACCGCTTTCGCCTGTCGTACGGCGGGGATCTTCTCCAGCTTCTTCAGCACGTCATCCGGCACCGGTCCATCCACGTGGACGACGGCGATGGCTTCGCGCGGCTCAGAGGACGCTTCCGCGCTGCGCCGCCCCAGCGAGAAGTCCGCGATGTTGATCTCACTTTCACCCAGGATCGTGCCCACCTTGCCAATTACGCCGGGGACGTCGCGGTTGCGCAGGTAGATCAGGTCGCGTCCGAGCGGCGCTTCTACGTCGATGTCATCGATGTGCAGCAGCCGTGGGGCGCTCCCGTGCAGCACCGCGCCTTTTACCATGTGTTCTTCGGTCGAACTCTTCAGGAAGACGGAAAGCACGCTCCCGGCGCCTCCGGTCGAGGCCTTCGCCTTGTGCACTTCATGGATGCGGAGCCCGCGCAGATCCGCGAGCGATGCCGCATTTACCAGGTTGGCCTTTTCCTCCAGCGCCTGGTTGAGAATACCCTTGATCGCCGCATTGCGAATGAGCTCGGTCTTCCATTCCGCGATGTGGCCGCTGTAGCGCAGCGAAATCTCTTCAATCGAACCCGCGGAAATTTGCGCGAGAAAGGCTCCCATGCGCTCCGCCAAAACGATGTAGGGCTGCATCTCGGCATACTCTTCGGCTGAAACCGAAGGCACGTTCACCGCATTCTGAATGACGCCATGCTTCAGGTATTCCCGTACCTGCTGCGCAATCTGCACCCCCACCGCTTCCTGCGCCTCAAAGGTCTGCCCGCCGATGTGCGGGGTGAGAATGACATTCTCCATCGCCTGCAGCGGAGAGTTCCTCAAAGGCTCTTCGTTGAAGACATCAAGCGCCGCGGCGCCCACGTGACCTTGTTTCAGCGCCTGCACCAGGTCAGCCTCGCGCACCAACTCTCCGCGCGCGCAATTCACCAGGCGGACGCCCTTCTTCATCTTCCTGATTGCGGCCTCGTTGATCATGCCCGCAGTCTGCGGCGTGAGGCCCACGTGCAAGGTAATGTAGTCCGCCGCCCCATAGAGCTCATCCAGGCTCTCCAGCCGGATTCCCTGCTCCTTGGCCACACCTACGGAAACGAACGGATCATGCCCGACGATTTCCATCCCGAAGGCACGGGCCCGCCGCGCCACTTCCATCCCGATGCGGCCAAGCCCGGCGATTCCCAGCGTCTTGCCCCGCAGTTCCGTGCCTTGCAGCGACTTCTTTTCCCATTTACCGGCATGCATGAGCGCGTCTGCGCGGCAAAGCTGGCGAGCCATGGCCAGCATCATGCCCAGCGTCTGTTCCGCGACTGCTATGGCATTTGCTCCGGGCGTATTCATCACCGCGATGCCCTGGCGGGTAGCCGCATCCAGGTCGATGTTGTCCACACCCACGCCCGCCCGACCAATCACGCGCAGCTTCTTGGCGTGTGCCAGCAGCTTCGCATCTGCCTGCACCGCCGAGCGCACGATCAGCGCGTCCGCAGACTGCAGTTCCACCGCCAGTTTGCCATCCAGTTGATCCGCCGTGAGCACAATCCAGCCCGGCTCCCGAAGTTGATCTACCGCGGAGGCGGAGATTTTTTCCGCTATAACGATTTTCACTGATGCGCTCGTCCCTTTCTTAGGACCTCAACAATCCTCAAGCTCCCACCGGTTGCCGCTTGGACAGTCCGCGCGCGTACACTTCCTGCGCCGCGCCCACCGCCGCGCCATACTCGACAGTTTTTCCGGTTACGCGCGCCAGCACGTGCTCCAGCGCACCTAGAATGCCGATCGTATCCAGATAGTCGTAGTACCCGATATGCGCAATGCGGAAGAGTTGACCTTTCATCTCCCCCTGTCCGTTGGCCACGACCGCGTCGAACGTCTCGCGGAATTCCTTGACGAGTTTTCCCGAATCAACCCCATCCGGCGAGCAGATCGCGGTAAGCGCGGCCGCGGGTGAAGCGGCGTACAACTTTAGGCCTAGGGCCTCGGCCCCTGCCCGCGTCATTTCCGCGCACAGTTCGGCATTGTCGACCAGCACTTCGCGTCCCTTGGCCAGGTCGCCGTTGCCCATTCCTCGAATAAACTCCAACGCAGCTCCCAGCGCCGCAAACAGCGAGGTCGCCGGCGTGTATGCCGATTCGCCCTTCCCCGCCGACTTGCGCTCTTTGCGCAAGTCGAAGTAATAGCGAGGAGAAGTCGTCGCGTCCATGCGCCGCCACGCGCGCTCGCTCACGGCACAATACGCCAGGCCGGGTGGCATCATCAGCGCCTTCTGCGATCCGCCGATGATCACATCCACGCCCCAGCCATCCACGTCGAGATGGGTTGTGCCCAATCCAGTAATGGCATCGATAACCAGCAGCGTGTCGTCACCGTTAGCGCGCACGATCTTCGCAATGGCTTGCACGTCGTGGCGCGCGCCGGTAGAACTCTCCGTCGCCTGAACAAACACCGCGCGCACATCAGATGTAAGCTTCGCGCGAATATCGCCCAATGAAAAGGTTGCGCCGTAAGGCGCGGCCAGCACGTCCACGTTGCAGCCGAACGCCTTGGCCAACCCTGTCCAGCGCTCGCCAAATTTTCCAGCAGTGAGGACCAAAACCTTGTCGCCGGGGGATGTCAGGTTTGACACCGACGCTTCCATCACGCCCGTGCCGGAACAAGACAGCACCAGCACGTCGTTCCTGGTGCCGACAAACTCCTTCATGTCGCTGAGCACGCGCTGAAAGAGCGCCCGGAAGTCGGCGGTGCGGTGATGCGCCGTAAATGAAGCCATAGCCGTTTGCGCCGCCGGCAACAGCGGAGTCGGCCCGGGAGTAAAGAGACGGTTCTTGCGCAACATAAGTAAGAATCCTTATGAGTGGAATAGTTTATTAGTTTACTGGAAGCGCGCTTGCTGTGCGGTGATTCGGGTCACAAGGCAACTGGGGTTCCCTGAGCATCTATAATTCCAGCATGAGCCTGATCGAACAAATTCAGCAAGACATCACCGCCGCCATGAAGGCGCGCGAAGAGCAGCGCCTCTCCACCCTGCGCATGGTCAAGAGCGCGTTAAAGAATCGCGAAATCGATAAAATGGCGCCGCTCGATGACAAAGAGTCCCAGGCCGTCCTCACCACGCTGATCAAGCAGCGCAAAGAGTCGGTGGAGCAGTTCACCAAGGGTGGACGCCAGGAGATGGCCGACAAAGAAGCCGCCGAGATCGTCCTGATCGAAACCTACCTGCCCAAAGCCACGGGTGAGGCTGAAGTGGTCGCCGGGGTAAAAGCCGTGATCGCCGAGATGGGCTCGCCCACCATGAAAGACATGGGCACGGTGATGAAGAATGCCATGGCGCGGTTCTCCGGGGCCGGCATGCGGGTGGATGGGAAGATGGTTAGCGAGGCGGTGAAGCGGGAGCTGGCGGGGAGGTAAGAGCTTATGGCTGAGAAGCTGACGGGCCGTGCTTCTCTCCTTCAGCGGGAGATTGAAGCCCTTGAGCGGCAAGAACGAATGCTCACCGATGCGATAGGGGAGAGGCAGCCGCCAAACCAACGACTCGCGGATCTTCGCCAGGAACTACATCGCGAATTAGCAACAAAACGGCTCGTGATGTTCGGTACGTCTCATGACATCCAGGACAAGGGACATAACTATAATGATGAGCTAAGCGCGCGGCTCGCATTCCTAGCTGAAAAGTTCGCGCCGACGGTCCTGTTGGAGGAATGGGCCGCCGATCGCGAGCCGTCATTTGCGTCGGAATTCGCGAGCAGTCGAAGCATCGTTTACAAGAACGTCGGTCCCCCTCCGTTAGAGGAGTTCAAGACGCTGGGATTCGCTCCGATAAATTTCCCTGGACACTACGGCACCCTTGGCCCATGCTGCGGTGCCCCTGCGTTTTACGAGTATGGCCCCCTGGAGAAGCAGGAGAACCGGGAGCGCCGGATGGTAGAGAACAGCCTCAACGAAATGAAGAACCACCAGGTTGGTATTTTCGTTGTCGGACTCGCTCACCTCCACTCGATGTTCTCTAAACTAAGCGCGATAGATTTCAACGTAGCCGCATACTCATGGCTCGGCTAGGTCACGGATAGTCGGCGTCGAGATCACTTGCTCCTCTGTAGCTCCCGATACACTTCGCTTTTAGAAATCCCCCTCTCCTTAGCCACTTTCTTCAGTGCGGCTTTCTCGTCAACCTTCTCTTCCGCGATGATTTGTTCAACTCTTTGGTGGACGCTCAGACGACCGAGTGCGGCCGTCCCCACATCGCCTTCTTCAGCCTTCCCGATCAGCAGCGTAATCTCGCCCTTCACTCCGTCGCGTGCTTGCAACGCTTCCAGCACTTCGCTCGCCCGCCCCCGCAGAAACTCCTCGTGCAGCTTGGTCACTTCGCGCGCGATCACCACATGCCGGGCGTTTCCAAGAACCTCGACAACGTCTGTGAGCGTTTCGACAACACGGTGCGGGGCTTCGTAGAAAACCTGCGTGCGCGGCGAAGTCCTGATCGCCTCCAGCGCTGCCCGCCGCTCGCCACGCTTCGCCGGAAGAAATCCGCTGAAGCGGAACGAATCCGTGGGCAGACCGCTCGCCACCAGCGCCGCCAGAAACGCCGACGCGCCCGGAATCGGCACCACCGGCACATGATGGCGGATGGCCAGCGAAATCAGGCGGAACCCCGGGTCAGAAATTCCCGGCATGCCCGCATCGGTCACCAGCGCGACGCTTGCTCCCTCTTGCATTTCCTTGACGAGTTCGGCCGCGCGCGTCATCTCATTGTGTTCGTGGTAACTGATGGTGCGAGTCGTAATGCCGTAGTGGTTGAGCAGCTTCTGCGTCCGGCGTGTGTCTTCGCACGCGATAAGATCCGCTTCCTTGAGAACGCGCAGAGCGCGCAGCGTGATGTCCTCCAGGTTGCCGATGGGCGTGGCGACGAGATAAAGCGCCGGACCCGGCGCGAGGGCAGAGGCCGCGCTTCCTGGCTTGGTGGACTCGCCATCTTCGTAGCCAGCATCCTTCATGGCGGGAGTCTACCACCGCAACGACCGTAACCTCCTGGCCTCCTAAGCAGTTGTGTTATGGTACGCACGTTTGCCCGGGGAGACTCCATCGTGACCGCTAATGATTTTCGCCGTCTGGCCCTTGCCCTTCCTGAAACCGCAGAAAGCACTCACATGGATCATCCAGATTTTCGCGTGCACGGAAAGATCTTCGCCACCCTCGGCCATCCCGCGAACGGCTGGGGCATGGTCAAGCTCACACCCGAGCAGCAGCACTACTTCTCGAAAACCGACCCGGCCGTCTTTGTGCCGGTGAACGGCGCCTGGGGACGCCGGGGCGCCACTAGTGTGCACCTCAGAGCCGTCGGCAGGGAAACGTTGCAGAGAGCAATCTCCGCGGCCTGGCGCAACACGGCGCCGAAGCGTCTCGTAGAACAATTCCCGGAAGAGGTTCAAGCATAAGCGCAGGGGAATCTCTATCGCCCTCACACGTGAGCGAAGAAATGCTTCTTAGAACGCAACTCGAGGATGTCACTCGGGTTGCTATCGGTGAGGCCTAAGCGCGCGAGCGAAAAAGAAGAAACTGCTGCCACACGCCGTGTTTCTTACCGGGATTTCGCCCGCCTTCCGCTATAAATCGACAGCTCTGAAAAAAGCCATGGTCAGCAATCCGAGATCTTCGGCCGTCTCGATCTCAATCCTTGTTTTCTGCTGGGTAATCTGCAGTTGCGGAGGTGGGACACCGTCCACGGTACCGTTCCCACCGATTGCGCAGGGCTTTTCTTGCCCATCCGGTCAGAGTGATGTGATGCAGTATTTTGTGATGAATAAGCTGAATCGAGCTAGCCAATTCATGAATGGACCGCAGAATCCGATATATACGCAGGTGTTTCCCGATCAGGATTTTCCCGCCGACGGGTATTGGTTTTGGCTCAAGAGTGCCAGCGCGCATGGGTTCGACGTCAAGGCATTCGACCAGAACTACATCTACATTCGTTCCACGGAGCTGGTTTGGACCGACAACACGACATTCAAACGATTTGTCACCGATTTGCCAATTGCCGCTCGTTGTGTGGCTTCCGACTCTCCGGGACCCGAAATTCAGGTGGCCGATACCAGTTTCCAGTACTTTTCCTCGTGCAGTGCATACAAATCCAGCCAGCTTGGAACTGCGCTCAATGATCTAGATGCGCCGGTGTTGATGGATACTGGAGGGAGTATCGGGCAGGTGTCCACGCGAGTTCTGCATTATCGCTACAACTGCGACAGTGCATTTCAGAACTGCGTCGACGAGGAACAATTCTTCCTAGCCTCGGGATATGGGTTGTGGCAATGGAAGCACTACCAGAACGGAATACTCGTCAACTCGACATTGATCAACAATATTGAACCCGGCACCGCTATCGGAACGCTGCCATGTGCGTAGAGTTATCAGCCCACTCCCTGAATTGACGCCATTGAACCCCCGCCCCTAGAATCAAAGTGGAAGCGATTTTCCTCACAACCGTCTCAGAACCCATGCCTCTTTACGAATATGAATGCGAGAAATGCGGCCACCGCTTCGAAAAAATCCAGAAGTTCTCTGACAAGATGGTTAAGAAGTGTCCGGAGTGTGGTGGCAAGGTGGAGCAGATGATTTCCGCGCCGGCAGTGCAGTTCAAGGGATCCGGCTGGTACGCCACGGATTACGGAAACAAGGCCAATACCCACGCCTCTTCCTCCGACAGCGGCAGCTCAGACTCGAAGAAGGACGATTCGAAGAAGGAAGACAAGTCCAAGCCGGAAAGCTTGGCCAAGGAAAGCTCGGCGAAGGAAGGTTCGTCAAAGGAAAGTTCATCGAAGGATAGCTCTTCAAAGGAGAAGCCCGGCAAGGAAGGCTCGTCGAAAGAAAGCTCGTCGCGAAAGTCTGAAAAACGAAAGTAGCGGCAACGAGCTGCCGGGTGCGCTGTTTTCTCCCTATTTCAGCTCGCGCTCCAAGTGCTCCTCAATCATGTGGAACAAGTGATCGCGGGCATCGCTTCCGGCGATGCTGTGCGTTTTATTGGGATAGATCATCAGCCGGAATTGTTTGCCCGCCTTGATCAGCGCGTCAATCATCTGAACGCTGTTCTGGAAGTGCACGTTATCGTCGCCGGTGCCGTGCACCAGCAAAAGCGCCCCATGCAGATTCGCGGCGCCCTTGGTCACGTCAGACCCCTCATAACCCGTGGGATCGTCTTTGAGCAGGCCCATGTAGCGCTCGGTGTAAATGGTGTCGTAGTTGACCTGGTCGGTGACGGGCGCCACTGCAACTCCGGCACGGAAGCGCTCCGAGTGCGTCATCGCATAGAGGGTCATCGATCCGCCATTCGACCATCCCCAGATCGCTATGCGGTCTTGATCGAGCTGCGGGTATTGCGCGAAAAGCTGATCGAGCGCAGTAAGCTGATCTTTCAGCTCGATGGCTCCGAACTCGTGGCGAATTGCCGTCTGAAATTTGCGGTCGCGGCCCGGGGTGCCGCGATTGTCCACTGAGAAAATAGCGAAACCCTTGCGCGTCAGAATTTCATCAAACGGACTCGTCGGTTCTTTCAGCACCGTCTGTCCCGCCGGCCCGCCGTAGATATTCACGATCAAAGGAATCTTGCCGATGACCTGCGCGTCCGGAGGAAGCAATAAACGTCCATAAAGCGTCGTGCCGTCTTCCGCCTTGAATTCCAGAAACTTCGGAGCCCTCAGTCCATATTCCGCAACTTCATCGCGCGCCTGCCACACCGGAGCGCACGCGCCACCCACCGCGCACAGCGACATTCGCGGCGCGGTCGTGGGGCCCAGGAACGTCTGCTCGTAGTGCTTGCCATCCTGAGAGAACGTGCTGGAATAAATCCCCTCGTCATGCGTGAGCTGCTGCAACCCGGTTCCATCCAGCTTGATCGAGAAAAGATGACGCTGCCTCGGATCGTCTTTGTTGGAAGAAAAGAACACCGTGCCCGCAGCCTCATCCATCCCTTCCACTCCCATCACTTCAAAGTCGCCCTTCGTGAGTTGACTCTCCAGCTTCGCCTCGGCGGCAAGCGGGTTCTGTTTGTCGAAGCTGTAGAGATACAAATGCGTATGCCCGTCACGCCAGCTCGACCATAAAAACCGATCGCCGGATTTCAATATCTGGAAGTCGTCATTCACGTTGATCCAAGCGCCGGGGGTGGCCTCGGTGAGCACTTTCGTCGACTTGCCCGACTTGGCGTCCACGAAAAACAAGTCCATTTTGTCTTGCGTACGGTTGAGCACCTCGGCCCAGATCACTCCGTCCCGAACCCAGCCAAAACGCGGGATGTAAGCCTCCTCGTCGCTAGTCAGAGAAATCCAGCGAACTTTGCCATTGCCCTTGTCGGCATCCACCACGCCGAGCTTCACCACGGGATTTGCGTCCCCGACTTTCGGATACTTTTCTTCGTCCACCGTTGGGTGGGTTGGGATCCAGTTGGTGATGGGATAGGTTGGAACCTTGGTTTCGTCCATGTGCAGGAAGACGATGTCTTTGCTGTTGGGCGACCAGAAATAGTTGCTACGCACCGCCAACTCTTCGGCATAGACCCAATCGATATCGCCATTGAACAGATCGTCTCCGGCATCCTTAGTGAGCTGCTTTTCTCCATCGCCGCTCACCGGCCGAACGTAAAGGTTATGCTTGCGCACGTAGGAAACGTGCCTGGCGTCGGGGGAAAACTTAGGATCGCCGCTGGGATCGGGCGCTGAGGTGAACTGCACCGCTGTGCTCGTGGCTAGATCGAACAGCCAGAGCTGTCCTTGCGAGTCGAAAATCAGGTGCTTCGAATCCGGATCCCACAGGTAGGCTGCGACGTGATATCGCGTAAGCCGCTCCTTCTCGCGCTCATCCTTCACTTTGTTATTGTCGGGCGCGAGCGAAGCCAGCTTGGCGGCGCTCACCAAGATTTTCTTTTCGCCGGTAGCCGCATCTACATACCAGAGTTCACCGTGTTCTCCCTCGTCGTCGCGCTGCACAAACGAGAGCTTGGTTCCATCGGGGCTCCACTCCATGGTCTCTGGACTGCGCCCACCGAGGCCGCCGGGAGCATAGATCGCCTCAATCGTGAGGGGCTTCACCGGCGAGGACGTTTGCGCCCAAAGCGGGGCCAGCAGGCTCGACGGAAAAGCGAGGACGGCAAATGCGGCAATTGAAATCTTTGTTTTCACGTAAAACCCCGGGAACGAGAAGTGAGGGCAAAGGCGGAACGAAAGAGTTTACACCCGGAAAGGCCTCCCGTGGGTGTTTTGGCTCGCCCGGTTGGAGGAAGCCGTGTTTCCGCATGGTAGAATCAGAGTCGAGCCCTCCGGGATGCTTCCAGAAATAGAAAACCTGTTNNCGCCGCCTGCAGGATGAAGTCGCCGAACTCCCCAAACGCGTCGCGGCCATCGAACACAAGCTGGCGGATACCAAACTCCAACTGGAAAAAGCTCAGGCCGCGGTCAAGGCCGACGAAGCTGCACGCCGCAAGTACGAAACCGCCATCACAGACGTTCGCGGCAAGATTTCCAAATACCGCGACCAGTCTCTCGATGTAAAAACCAACGAGCAGTACAAGGCGCTGTTGCACGAGATCCAGTTTGCGGAAAAAGAGATTGCCACCACCGAAGACAAAATTCTTGAATTGATGGTGAATGCGGACGCGCGCGACAAGGAAGTGAAAGCCGCCCAGGCCGAATTAAAGGCGGAGGCAGCTGAGATCGAAAAAGAGAAAATCGAAGCCCGCCAGCGCACCGCCGAAGACGAAAAGCAACTCGTTGAGTGGCGCGCCAAGCGGGATCAGATGCGGGCCGGCGTCAATGAGGACCTTCTGCGTCACTACGAGCGCGTGTCCAAATTTCGTGGCAGCGGCATCTCCGAGGTGCGCGATCACAAATGCATGGCTTGCCAAGTCATGCTGCGGCCACAGATTTACAACGATGTCCGCACCGGCCAGCAAACCGTGATCTGCGATTCCTGCCAGCGCATCCTCTACTTCAATCCCGCCAATGAGATGCAGGCCCTCGAGCCCGAACATAAACGCTCACGGCGCCATCATCCCAAGATCGATGCGCCACAGGCTTGGTATTACCGCGCCGAATTCGGCGATGCCGGCGAAGTGTTCCTGTGCATGCACAATGCCGGGGGTCAAGCCAGCCGCCACGTTTTCGACGTTGGTACCGGACGGCTCATCGGCGACATCCTCAGCCGCGAAGGGGATTTCCGGCAGGCTTTCCCGGAAGACGTCACCGGCGCCATCCGCCTGAACGGAAGCTGGAGCGAAAAAGAAATGGAAAACTGGGGCACCGAGATGCCTATGACCGCCCTCGATTCCCTCCACGCCGATCTCGAAGCCGCCCGCTACGAAATGAGTTCCCGCACTACGGCCAAGGCCGAAAAGCCCGCAGCCGTTCCCACCGAGCAAGCCGCCAGCTAGCAACTTCGCTTAAGATTATTGAATGTCCAAGCCGTCCGCTGCGCCCTCTATCCCCACGATTAAAGTTTCTCCTCGCGGGGCCGCTCGCCTGAAGGACGGTCACGTCTGGGTCTATCGCTCCGATATCGTTTCGACCGACGGGGTCTCTCCCGGATCACTGGTCACCGTGGCGGATCATCGCGGGCAGATCCTCGGAAGCGCGCTGTATTCCAGCTCTTCTCAGATCGCAATCCGCCTTATCTCGCACGATCCGGTCGCCGATTTTCCAGCGCTGCTTCGCCAGCGGATTACCGAGGCCGTCGCCTATCGTGAGCCGATCATCCGCGACACTAACGCCTACCGCGTGATCTTCAGCGAAGCTGACTTCCTCCCCGGCCTGATCGTCGACCGCTACGACGATATTCTCTCAATGCAAATTCTTACCCAGGCCATGGATGCGGAGATCGTGCGCGAGACGCTGATTTCGGAGCTGACCGAGCGGTTACACCCAGCTTCCATCGTCGAGCGCGTAGACCCGCGCGTCCGCCAACTGGAGGATCTACCGCCGCGTCCATCCGGTTTGGTGCAAGGAGAAAAAATCTCGACGATCTTTGCCATGAATGGCGTCCAGTTCCACTTCGATGCGCTCGAAGGCCAGAAGACTGGAGCCTTCCTCGACCAGCGCGAAAACTATGCCGCCGCCGTCCAGTACGCCCACGGCGAAGCCCTCGATGTCTTCTGCTACCACGGAGGATTTGCTCTTCACCTGGCCCCGCGCTGCACGCACGTCGCTGGCGTCGACAGCTCCCGCCTCGCACTCGAAATTGCCGAGCAGAACGCCAAGCTCAACCATGCGCAACTCATTGACGGAGGCAAAGAAATCGAATGGATCGAAGCCAACGCCTTCGACCTGCTCAAGGACTATGCCTATTCCGGTCAGCGCTATGGCACGATCGTTCTCGATCCGCCTGCCTTCGCCAAAAGCAAGCGCGACCTCGATGCCGCCCTGCGCGGCTACAAAGAACTCAACCTCCGCGCCCTCAAGATGCTCCGCCCTGGTGGTGTTCTGGTCACCTGCTCCTGCTCCTACCACGTCAGCCAGCCTGATTTCTTAGGAATGCTCGCCGCCGCCGCGCTTGATGCTCACCGCACGTTACGTCTGCCTGAGGTTCGAGGACAGGCGAAAGACCACCCCATCCTCCTAAACATCCCTGAAACTGCCTACCTGAAGTGCGTTATAGCCGTCGTAAACTAATGAAAATGAACCATATCAATATGTTGACAATAATACGCTCATATTTTATGATTCATTTTTGCTTAATACACATCTAAGTTGGTGACGGCGCTGCCGAATTTCTAAAAACCCAAGCACATCTATAAGGAGACTAGTTCCATGACCGTACTTACCCGTTTTGAGCCATTCCGTGAGTTTTCCACCCTGCAGGACCGCATCAACCGCGTCTTCCGCGAGTCCTACGGACGCGAGAGCGCAGATGAATCCCTCACCACCTCGAGTTTTGCCCCCGCAGTTGATGTCTACGAGGACGAGCACAACGTCACGTTGAAGATCGAGGTCCCGGGCATCGACGAGAAAGACATCGACGTCCGCCTGGAGAACAACACCCTCACCGTGCACGGCGAGCGCAAAATCGAGAAGGAAGAGAAAGAAGAGAACTATCGCCGTGTGGAGCGCCAGTATGGCAGCTTTACCCGCACCTTTACTCTGCCCACCACCGTGGATTCCGAGAAAGTTTCGGCAACCTACGACAAGGGCGTGCTGAAGATCGCTCTGCCCAAGAAGGCCGAAGCCAAACCCAAGCAGATCAAGGTCAATGTCGGCGGCGAGAAGACCGTCGAAGCCAAGGCCCCCAGCAAAGCCGCGTAAGTGAGTGAGCGATGCTCATGTGGGGACAGCCGCGCACCTGCCCTGAGCGGAGTCGAAGGGGCTGTCCGGTCGAGCGCAACTCGACTTGCTTCTGGACGGGAGGCGGTAGGGCTGACCGCCTCCTTATAATTTTTCTGTGCTGGAGGGGGGGCTCTTTTTATGTTGTTGTCTGCGTTCCTAGAATCCCAAGGTTACAAACGGATTTCTCTCACCCGCAACGGTCTCGGGCACCTTGAAACTACAGGCATCCTTGCTGGCCACGCAGTTCGGGTGCTTATTGACACTGGAGCGGGAGCCACAATTGTGGCCCTGCCAATTGCCCAGGATCTCGGGCTGGAACTCATATCTGAAGGACACACAGGCGGAGGAGCTGGAGGAACGAATCTGGAGACATTCAAGGTGAAGAACAATGTGAGTTTAACTCTTGACAATGCTGTGCCAAGGCCGAAAGCGCTGATTGCCATGGATTTGAGCCACGTGAATGCAGCCCTGGGATTGAAAGGGGGGTCTGCCGTGGACGTTATCCTCGGGGTCGACGTTTTTGAAAGACAAGCAGCCGTAATCGACTACGGAACCAGCTCTCGGTTTCTGAGGGACGCCGAAGGCGTTGAAGATAAAAGCGACGTTCAAGAGTCGAGTGGAGAAGCGCTGCTCGAAAGGAGTTCAACATAATGCCCATCCGTTGGGATAAATTCACCGTCAAAGCGCAGGAAGCCGTTCAGCGCGCGAACAATCTTGCTTCTGAGCACGGCAACCCTGAGCTTCTGCCCATCCACCTGCTCGCCGCGCTGCTTGAAGACAAAGAGGGCATCGTTTCGCCGGTCCTCGAAAAAATCGGCATCGGTCCGCAGGCAGTTCTCAGCGATCTCTATCGCGACATCGAAAAACTCCCCAAGGTTTCCGGAGAAGCAGCCCAGGCCACGCTTTCGAACGCCTCCAACAAGCTGCTCGAACAGGCCTTCAAAGAAGCCGCCAACTTCAAGGACGAATACGTTTCCACTGAGCACCTTCTGCTCGCCATAACACACCTCAAACAGGACACGGCCCAGCAGATTCTCGCCCGCCACGGCGCAACTTACGACGCGATCCTGAAAGCTCTGACCGCCATCCGTGGCTCCCAGAAAGTTACCGACCAGAATCCCGAAGCCAAGTACCAGGCTCTCGAACGCTACGCCCGCGATTTAACCGAGCAAGCCCGCCGCGGCAAACTCGATCCGGTCATCGGCCGCGACGAAGAAATCCGCCGCGTGGTTCAGGTTCTCTCGCGCCGCACGAAAAATAATCCCGTGCTCATCGGCGAACCGGGCGTGGGAAAGACCGCCATCGTCGAAGGCCTGGCCCAGCGCATCATCTCGGGTGATGTGCCCGAGGTGCTCAAGAACAAGCGCGTGGTCGCACTCGATCTCGGCGCCATGCTGGCCGGAGCAAAATATCGCGGCGAATTTGAAGACCGCCTCAAGGCCGTCTTAAAGGAAATCGAAGACTCGCAAGGCCAGGTCGTTCTCTTCATCGATGAGCTCCACACCCTGGTCGGCGCCGGTGCCGCCGAAGGTGCCATCGACGCCTCCAACATGCTCAAACCTGCTCTGGCTCGCGGAGAGCTGCGCGCCATCGGCGCCACCACGCTCAACGAGTACCGCAAATACATCGAAAAAGACGCCGCCCTCGAACGCCGCTTCCAGATTGTTTTTGTCGGCGAGCCCAATGTCGAAGACACCATCGCGATTCTTCGCGGCTTGAAAGAGCGTTACGAAGTGCATCATGGGGTTCGTATAAAAGATTCCGCCATTGTCGCCGCCGCCTCGCTTTCGCATCGCTACATCTCGGATCGTTTCCTGCCCGACAAGGCCATTGATCTCATCGACGAAGCCGCCGCCTCGATTCGCATCCAGATCGATTCGCTTCCCACCGATATCGACCAGCTGGAACGCCGGGCCACGCAACTTGAAATCGAAAAGCAGGCGCTGAAGAAGGAAGACGACCTGAACTCCAGGGAACGCCTCTCCGTCATCGAGAAGGAACTCGCCGAGATTCGCGAGAAATCCAACGCCCTGAAAGCCAATTGGAAAAAAGAAAAAGATCTGATCGCCCGCTCGCGCGAGCTGAAAGAACAAATCGAGAAGCTCAAGATCGAAGAGCAGGCCGAAGAGCGCAAAGGCAACCTGCAGCGTGTTGCCGAAATCCGCTACGGATTGTTGCGGCAAGCCGAAGAAGAGTTAAAGCAACTGAACGCCAAGATCGACGGCCCCGCGGGCAAAGGCTCGCGAACTCCGCGCATGCTCAGAGAAGAAGTGGATGAAGAAGACATCGCCCGCATCGTCTCCAAGTGGACCGGCATTCCCGTCTCCAAAATGCTTGAAGGCGAAGTGAAAAAGTTGGTCACCATGGAAGACCGCCTCCGTCTGCGGGTCATCGGCCAGGACCAGGCTTTGGAGCGTGTCGCCAACGCCATCCGCCGCTCCCGCGCCGGACTCAGCGATCCCAAGCGCCCCATCGGTTCATTCATTTTCCTAGGTCCGACGGGCGTTGGGAAAACCGAACTCGCCCGCGCCCTCTCTGAGTTTCTGTTTGATGACGAGCGCGCCCTGTTGCGCATCGACATGTCCGAATATATGGAGAAGCATTCGGTCGCGCGCTTAATCGGCGCACCTCCCGGCTACGTCGGTTATGAAGAGGGCGGGCAACTCACCGAACAGGTGCGGCGCCGTCCCTACGCAGTGGTGCTCTTCGACGAAATCGAAAAGGCACATCCGGATGTTTTCAACATCCTGCTGCAGATCATGGACGACGGCCGCCTCACTGACAGCAAGGGCCGTGTCGTGGACTTTAAGAACACGATTCTGATCATGACGTCGAACATCGGATCGAGCTATCTGCAATCCGACCACCTGCAAACACCCAAAGAGTTTGAGAAGGCCAGCGAACAGGTCTTGAACGCGCTGCACGGCCACTTTCGGCCCGAGTTCCTGAACCGTGTCGACGACATCATCGTGTTCAGTCCGCTCGGCAAAGAGCAGTTAGTGAAAATCATCGAACTGCGCCTCGAAGATGTGCGCCGCCTGCTCGCCGACCGCAAAATTTCGATCGAGCTCACTGACGCTGCCAAAGAATTGCTCTTCACTCAAGGCTACGACGCGAACTTCGGAGCGCGTCCGCTGAAGCGCGCCATTCAGAAGCTGGTGCAGGATTCGCTGGCTCTAAAGATTCTCGACGGAGAGGTCCTGCACGGCGACCACATCGTGGTAGATGTCGACAAGAAAGCCGGCAAGATGAAATTTAAAGTCAGCAAGCGCGTGGGTGAGAACGAGCCGGTAAAGGCGAAGAAGTAAATATTGGCCACGGATTACACAGATTCCCACGGATAACTCTAAGTCTTAAAGAAATCCGTGCAGATCCGCTTAAATCCATGGCCAAGAGGTTGACCTTCTTAAGCCAGGTCAAACAGCAGAACTTCCGCGTTCTCGGTGCCCTTGATGCTCAACTTCTTTTCTTCGCTGATCGCTGCGCCGTCGCCCTGACCCAGCTTTTTTCCATTCAACTCGACTGCACCGCGCGCTACCTGCAGCCAGCCGTGACGTCCCTGGCCGAAGTCGTGCGACACTTCCTCCCCCGGCTTAAGCAAGGACACGTACAGCTTTGCGTCCTGGTTAATCTTCACGGACCCGTCCTGTGCATCGCGCGAAGCAATGAGCCGCAACTTGCCGCGCTTTTCTTCCTCAGGAAAGGATTTCTGCTCATAGCTCGGCTGCAAGCCATCTTTCTCCGGCACGATCCATATCTGCAGCAAGTGCGCCGCCTCCGTGGTTGACGGATTGAACTCGCTGTGCCGAATGCCGCTCCCTGCCGTCATGCGCTGGCCATCGCCCGGCAGAATCACCGATCCAGTCCCCAGGCTGTCCTTATGTTCGAGCTTTCCCTCGAGGATGTAAGTGATGATTTCCATATCCCGATGGGGATGCGTCGGAAATCCGTTGTTAGGCGCAACCCAGTCTTCGTTGATCACGCGCAACGACTGGAATCCCATCCATTTCGGATCCCAATAATCATTAAAACTAAATGTGTGGTGAGTCTTAAGCCAGCCGTGGTCGCCGCCGCCGCGTTCGCCGCTTTTTCTGATCTGAATCATGGTTACCTCCGAGTAACTGATGTGGTTATAACGACTTAGTAATCAATCTTTAGATGTGCTAACTGCCCGGACGATTCACGGCTCGTCTCATCGCGTTGTCAATCCTGAAGCGCCGATTTTTTGGCGTCGAAGACCTCCGCACTTTTTAGCACGTTCGATCCGTGCGCCTACTCTCGCACGAAAGCCTCGATCAGCTCGGGCGACGCGGCCAGGTACCACGCAATCACGACTCGCACCATGATTTGGGCGCCATAAAAAAAGAAACGCCAAGTCAGATCTCTCGCCGCTGCGGAAACCGCTGGCACCGATCCCGCGACTCCGATCACCATGAGGACGATCGCGCACCAGCGCGCCCAATTTCGTAACCGGTAAAGCCCCCAGCCGACCAACGCCCAGCCTGCGCCTACCGATAAAGCCGTCTGAGGTCCAGTTAGCTCTCTCCCATACGTAACCCCCGCTCCCAACGCCATTGAAAACGTGCCGGGGGCAACGACCTCGAGGATGCCGATGGCGACCAGATACCCCGCGACCAGAAAAAACAGAGCTGCGATCACTGTGACACTGGCCGGGCGTTCCATAGGATGAGAGTACCGCAGTCTCTCAGGAGAAATGCCGATTGGGTCTATGGCACACTAGCTGCATGCCTAGCCTCACTTTCGGCGACTTCGAACTCAGCATCTTCTCCGACGGCACTTACCTGCTCGATGGCGGCGCATTTTTCGGCGTGATCCCGAAGATCATGTGGTCGCGCAAAGCAGCCGCGGATGAAAGAAACTATGTGCAGGCGGGACTCAACTCGCTGCTCATCCGGACGGGCAAGCAAAACGTGCTGGTTGAAACCGGCATGGGCAACAAGCTCTCCGAGCGCATGGTCAAGTTTTACGGCCAGCCCGCGCAGTTGCTGGCAAATCTAGCCGCCGGGGGAGTCGCGCCGGAAGACATCGACATCGTCATCAACACGCACCTCCACTTCGACCACTGCGGCTGGA
>PMSQ01000049.1 GCA_003168355.1 Acidobacteriaceae bacterium
CATCGAAGGCCATGACGATGTCCGCACCCAGGCCGATCTGTGCTGCCATGGAACTTTCCGGACTAAAGAAGTGCGATGAGCCATCCAGATGCGAGCGAAACGTCACGCCTTCCTCGCTGACTTTGCGAAGCTCGTTCAGGCTGAACACCTGAAAGCCGCCGGAATCGGTCAGAATGGACCGGCTCCACGCCATGAACCCATGCATCCCGCCGAAACGCCGGACAGCTTCGACTCCCGGTCTTAAATAAAGGTGATAAGTATTGCCGAGAAGAATCTGAACACCGAGTTCTTCGAGAGCGTCTTGCGGGACGGCCTTGACGGAAGCGACCGTGCCGACCGGCATGAACACCGGCGTTTCGATTTCGCCATGGGGCGTGAGCAGACGGCCGGCTCGTGCCTGGTTGCGGGTGGCCTCGATGCGAAATTCGATGGACATCGTTTGCGATTGTAGCAACGGCGCGGAATTGGGGTCAGGATTCTGTCACCATCAACCGCAAGAGTTCGCCTCGAACCTCGCCATTTTCCACAGTGAGCCTGCCGACGCTTACCGGAAGTTTGAATCGTCGCGGCCCGGCGCTGCCGGGATTGAAATGGAGCACTCCATCGCGCGTCTCCTGTTTGGGAACGTGCGTGTGGCCGCTGACCACAACCGAGAATCCGGCGGCTTTGGGCTTGAGGTCCAGCGCTGCCAGATCGTGCAGCACATAGATGGAGATGCCAGTGATTTCGAGGACTTCATTTTCGGGCAGCCTCTGTGCCCACCCCTCCTTGTCGATGTTGCCGCGAACGGCGGTCACGGGCGCAATTGCGGAGAGCTTCGCGATGATTCCGGCTGCCCCGAGATCCCCGGCATGAATGATGTGATCCGACCCGCGCAGAGCCTCGATTGCCTCGGGACGCAGCAGTCCGTGTGTATCTGAGATGACGCCGATGCGGATGCCAGCCCTCAGCTCTCGGCCTCTGTCTTCAGCAGTTGATTCATGTCGGAGTAGGTGGGCGCATCTGCCAACAATTCGTAGGTGCCGCTGGTTTTCAGCTCTTCGGCGATACGACGCAGGGTGCCCAGAGCGGCGCGCATTGGGCCGGAACCAAGGCTCACTCGTGCCACCCCGAGCGCTTGCAGTTCTTGCACGGATGGCGAACCCGGCCCGGCGAGAATGTTCACCGGGCACTTCAAATCGGCAACAAGCCGTTTGATCGTGGTCACGTCCTTAAGACCGGGCGCGAACACGCAGTCGGCACCGGCATCGCGATAGGCATTCAGGCGACGGATGGTCTCCTCATAGCGGCTGGAGGGTTCGCCCACTTGCAGGAGATAGACATCTGTCCGGGCGTTAATCACCAAGGCAACGTCCAACTTATCCGCAGCACTTCGGATCGCTCGAATCTTCTCCAGTTGCAATGATAAATCTAGGAGCGGCCGCTCCGGATCACCGGTTGCGTCTTCGAGGTTGATGCCAATCGCCCCACTTACAATCATGGCGCGTGCGGTCTTCGCCGCGCCATCCGGGTCGCTCCCGTAGCCTGACTCGAGATCGGCGCTAACAGGTACTTTTACCGCCTGTGCAATACGCGCTACTGCTGCCATCATGCGGTCTTTGTGAATCTTCTGCCCGTCTGGGTAGCCAAGAGAAAATGCCACACCTGCGCTGGTCGTTGCGAGGGCAGGAAAGCCCGCCTCCTCGACGATGCGAGCGCTGGCGACATCCCACACGTTCGGAAGTAGCAATGGATCGCCACCGCAGTGCATGGCGAGGAAGGCTCTTGCTTTTTTCTTCTGCTCAAGGTCGGGCAGAGGCATATGAACGAATTGGATGCAACTACCGGCGTCCATTCTTCATCTTTTCGACAAACTTGCCAATGCTGACGACGGCCCGTCCCACCGTGCCGCGGCCGATTTCCTGAACATCATCGCGCGTGGTCACGCGCAGTGTGTAGAAGCGCCCGTCAAAAGATTCTAGTTCGGCCTCGGCCTGGATGTGTGCGCCGATGCCGCTCGCCGCGCGGTGCTCGATGTTGATCGACGTTCCCACCGTGATCTCGTCGCCCTCGCAGTAAGGTTGAAGCGCGTGGAAGGCAGCAGTCTCCATCAGCCGGATCATGTCGGGCGTGGAATAAACCGGCGGCAACTCGGCGTGGTGCGCGGTCAGCGTGTGTTTGAATTCGACGGTCTCCCGAGCTTCCCCGCGCGCCCCGATGGGGATTTCTCTCGCCATGCTGATCCTCTTCCGGTCTCTCAGAAACAAAGAGCCAATGATCCCGGGGAGCGGAATCATTGGCTCACACTCGTTTGCGCCAGCGCGATTCAAGCCGCGAATGTCGTCCGCGCCGCTTCGATTCCATCGAGAGCCAACCATAACATTTTGGCCGTGGTCTCGGCCGCATCCAGCGCAGCTTGCGCGGTGTCTGGATTCGCAGCAAGGCGCTTTTCCAGTTGGTTGCGCCACACCTTGGAGTGGTAGACGTCCGCCGTGGCGTGCAGGGCGAAGTAGCCGCAGGTTTTGTCGTCGGCGCCATACATTTCGCGCAGGCCGCGTTCTTTTTCTTTTGCGATCCGCGGCACCTGAGATTCGTAGACGTAAAACGCAGCTAGGGCCTCTTCCGGCGTGCCCTCACTGGCTATTTGGTGGAAATAACGCATCAACTCCCGAACCTCCGCCACCGGCAAGTACCAGCGCATATCTCGCCGGGCTCCCATGCCTTCGGCAAAATCGAGCCAAAGCTCGGAGTGGGGCACGGAATCCTTTCCCGACCCGCCCGCGGCGCCCTTCTCGTCACACATGTTGGCTAGCACCGCACGCCGCAGCTCACCCTCGTCCAGACGAAGGGCAAACTCGGCCAGGTAGCTCGGAAATGCTTCGACGTGATGATAGTACTGGCGGGCATACTCGCGCAGATCGTTGCGCGTCAACTCGCCAGCCGCCCATGCCCGATAAAACGGATGGCAGAGCAGGTCGTATTTCGCTATCGATGCTTCCAGTTGGTCGAAGAACTGGGTGGGATTCATGATGGCCTCCTGGTTCAGTTATGACCCATTACTATACGGACGAGGCCCGCAGGTCGGCAAGTGATCGGCTGATGACTTGTTAGAATGAAAGCTGAGATGCAATTTACCGAACAATTCGACATAGTCGTCGTAGGCGCCGGCCACGCGGGATGCGAGGCCGCGATGGCCGCGGCGCGCATGGGGCTGAAGACCGCGCTTTACACTCTCAACGTCGATCTGATTGCGCAGATGTCGTGTAACCCGGCAATCGGCGGCATCGCGAAGGGGCACCTGGTGCGCGAAGTCGATGCGCTCGGCGGGATCATGGGCGAGATCACCGATGCGGTCGGCATCCAGTTTCGTTTGCTCAACACCTCGCGCGGCCCGGCCGTGTGGTCTCCGCGAGCGCAATGCGATAAGCAGGCCTACCGGCTGAAGATGCGTGAAGTGCTGGAGTCGCAGCCGAATCTCAAGATCAAGCAGGCGGAAGTGGCGGAGCTGATTGTGGAAGAAAGCCGGGCTTCGGACTTCGGGCTTCGGGCTTCGGCCAATCCGTCGGAGCAGGACGATGGTCTTCAAGAGAGGTCCGCCGAAGCCCAAAAGCCGAAGCCCGAAGCCCGGGTTCTCGGCGTTCGTCTCCGCGACGGCCGCACCGTGGGCGCGCAGGCTGTAATCATCACCACCGGAACCTTCCTCAATGGGCTGATTCACTGCGGCGAACAGCAGTATCCGGCTGGGCGCTCGGGGGAACCTGCTGCAATTCTGCTGGGCGAAGCGCTGAAGAAGCTGGGGCTGCGCGGCTGCCGCTTGAAGACAGGAACGCCGCCGCGACTGGATGGACGCACGATCGATTGGTCGCGGTTCGCGGAGCAGCCGGGGGATGCCGACCCCACACCTTTCAGCTTCCGCACCAGACGCGTGGCGCATCACGATTCGCAAGTGCCCTGCTACATCGCATGGACCACACCCGAAACTCACCGCATTATCCGCGAGAACGTGCATCGTTCACCGATGTATAGCGGGCAGATCCAGTCGATCGGTCCACGTTATTGTCCGTCGATCGAAGACAAGATCGTCAAATTTCCCGACAAGGAGATGCACCAACTCTACCTCGAGCCCGAAGGCTTGAATACGCACGAAATCTACGTCAATGGAATGAGCACGTCGCTGCCGGTGGAAGTGCAGCTTGCGATCCTGAAGTCGATTCCGGGTCTGGAAGACGCGGAGATGCTGCGTCCCGGATATGCCATCGAGTACGACTCGATCGACCCAACCGAACTGCAGCGCACGCTCGAAACCAAGAAAATTACCAGCCTGTTTCTGGCCGGTCAGATCAACGGCACATCCGGTTATGAAGAAGCCGCTTGCCAGGGCCTGATGGCGGGCATCAACGCGGCATTGCAAGTGAAGGCCCAGCCGCCGTTGATCCTCGACCGCACCGAAGCCTACACGGCGATCCTGATTGACGACCTCATCTCCAAGGGCACGAACGAGCCTTATCGCATGTTCACCTCCAGGGCGGAATTCCGCCTGCACCTGCGCATCGACAACGCCGATCGACGGCTCACACCGCACGGCCGCCGCGTGGGCCTAATTGCGGATGGAGCCTGGGAGGATTTTCAAGCCAAGCAGCAGCGGCTGGAGCAGATGAGGAAGTTGCTCGAACGCACGCGGCTGACGGCTGAAATGCTGGAGAAGATCACACCTTGTCATTCCGAGGAGCGAAGCAACGAGAAACCTGCGGTCGCTGGCGACGCCACAGAACCGGCCCACGACTGGAGTTCGGCCATCGGCCAAACTTGTGCCCAGTTGCTTAAGCGACCCGAGATCGTCATCGAAAAGTTGGCGCCCATTCTCCGCGAGCTGGATCCTGAGTTCTTTGCTGGTGAAAAAGAAGAAATCCGTGTGAATCCGTGCGAATCCGTGGCTACGCTTTCCTCGCAGGTCCGCAACGAACTCAAGTCGGTAGAAACCGAGATCAAGTATGAAGGCTACCTGCTGCAACAGCAACGCGCCATTGAGAGAATGAAAAAGTCGGAGCAGCGGTCAATCCCTGGCTGGTTCGACTATCGCTCCGTCAGCGGGCTCTCGCGTGAGATGCAGGAAAAGCTCACCCACGTCCAACCGCGCACTCTGGCCCAGGCCTCGCGCATTCCTGGAGTGACGCCGGCAGCGGTGTCACTGGTGAACGTCTTCATTGAAATTCAGGCTCGACGGCGCGAACAGGCAGCGGCGATCTAGGGTAGTTTCCGGTTTCTAGTTTCCGGTTTCCGGTATTCGTGCCACTGGAAACTCGAAACCGGAAACTGGAAACCTCCCAAATTAACACTGTATTAACACTCGATTATTACGCAGGAGTTAATATCTCCGGGATGCCGCAAGAGTCGCTACGTATTGAAGACCAGCCCGGAACGCAACCAGGACAGCGCATTCTTCGCCTGGAGGGGGCGCTGGTCATGACCACGATGTTTGAGTTCCAGGCCACGGTGCGAGCCGATACTTCACGCTCGCTGATCGTTGACTTCACCAATGTCCCGTACGTGGATTCAGCGGGTATCGGCGCGCTGGTGGGAGCGTACGTTACGCGCCAGAATGGCGGGCGGAGCCTGGCGCTGGTGGGGGTCAGCGAGCGCGTTCGCAACGCTCTGAAAGTCACTCGGGTCGAGCAGTTCTTCCGCTTCTTCGATTCCGTCAGCGCGGCGGAACAAGTGGTCAGTGGCTAGTGGTCAATGGCCAGAAGACCCCTCGGTTTTTTCTGACCACTGGCCACTGATCACTAGCCACTGCTTGTGGTTTGACTGCCTTCCTGATCCCTCCTAAGATGAATTTCCCTAGACATTTGTCCCCGTGATCGACCAAATATGATCGGCCAGACCATCTCGCATTACCGCATTACCGGCCAGCTCGGCAGCGGAGGGATGGGAATCGTTTACCAAGCGCAAGACCTTGACCTGGGACGCCAGGTTGCGCTGAAGTTCCTGCCGCCGCAGCTCTCGCGCGATCAAAACGCTCTCGACCGGTTTCTGCTGGAAGCCCGTGCCGCGTCGGCGCTGAACCATCCCAACATTTGCACGATTTATGCGGTCGAGAAGTTTGAGATTGAGAAGGGGAATGCCCAGTCGTTCATCGCCATGGAGTTACTGGAGGGCGAAACTCTGGACCGTCGTCTGACTGCCGGCCCGATGCCGCTTGATCGCTTGTTGGATTGGGGCATTCAACTTGCCGATGCGCTCGACGCAGCCCACGGGAAAGGAATCATCCATCGCGACATCAAGCCGGCAAACATATTTGTGACCCAACGCGGGCAAGTGAAAGTGCTCGACTTCGGCCTGGCCAAGCTGACGCGCCCCGAGATGTCAATGGAGACGATCGGAGCTACGCAGGACAGTCCGAACTCCGCGCATCTGACCAGTCCCGGAGCAACCGTCGGCACCATCGCTTACATGTCCCCGGAGCAGGCACGTGGTGAAGAACTCGACTCCCGTACCGACTTGTTCTCTCTCGGGGTGCTGATCTACCAAATGGCCACCGGACGCCTTCCCTTTTCGGGTGGCACTTCGGCCGTGATTTTCCACGCCCTTCTTCAACTCGATCCAGTTCCGGCCTTGCAACTCAACTCGTCACTGCCGCCCCGGCTCGACGAAATTATCGGCAAGGCCTTGGAGAAGGACCGCGATCTGCGCTACCAGTCGGCCGCCGACCTGCGCGGCGACCTGAAGCGGCTGAAGCGCGATGTGGAGTCGGGACGGAAGCCTGCGCAGACGGCCTCTTCGAGCGCGTCGACGGTCCCGGTGGCGTCGTCCTCCGCGGTGGTTACCGCGCAACCAACCTCCGGCAGCTCCGCCGTAGTCACCGCTGCCCGGCAAAACAAACTCGGTACCAGCCTCACGGCGGGAATCGTAGTGGTGCTGGTGGCGGCAGCGGCTTACGGAATCTACTCTTTCGTCTCGCGCAGCCGCTCCACACCGTTCCAAGACATTTCCGTCACGAAAGTTACCGATACTGGTGACGCCGTGCGCGTTGCCATCTCGCCGGACGGAAAGTACATCCTGAGTGTGACAAGAAACAACGGGCTGGCAAGCCTTTGGCTGAGAAATGTGCCCACCAACAGCAATGCTCAGGTGCAGCCTCCGGCTGATGTGTATTACACCGGCCTGCGCTTCTCGCCAGACGGGAATTATCTCTATTTTGTGCGCAGCGATCCGGGGAATCCGGAGCTGAAATTCCTGTACCGTGCTCCACTGCTCGGGGGTGCGCCCCAAAAACTAGCAGCCGATGTCGACTCGAACATTACTTTTTCTCCCGACGGGAAGAAGTTTGCCTTCATGCGCTACGACAATCCGGAGCCGGGAAAATACCGGCTCATCGTTCGCCCAGCCGAGGGCGGCGAAGAACAGGAAAGCACGCTGGCGAGCAGTTCGAACACGCTCTATTATTCCGGTGGAACCGCCCGGTCGCTGGCGAATCCCGCATGGTCTCCCGATGGAAAGACGATAGTGTGCGACGAGGGGAACGCGGGAAATGCATTGTCGAGCCTGGTGGCTGTGGATGTCGGCAGCGGTCGGCTGAAAAAGTTCTTCGGCAGCAACGAACAATTCTACGATTCTCCAACATGGTTGCCGGATGGCAGCGGATTGCTGGGACTGGTACGCGGCCAAAGTTCCAATTTCAATCAAGCTCAGATTGCGATTGTCTCCTATCCTGATGGCAAACTGTCGCCCATCACCCGCGATACCAACACCTACGCGGATCTCAGTATTGCGGCGAACGGACGGGTGTTGGCAACGATCCTGTCAGAGGACCGCTGGAACCTCTTCCTGATGCCTGGTTCCGGCCCCGGTGCCCAAGCCCATCCCATCACGTGGGCGACTGGGAACACCAATTTCACCTGGACGCCAGACGGGAAGCTGATCGGCGATCAGGCAAACGTCCTCAATCGGATCGACCCCGCGACGGGCGGCAAAACTACGATCGCAACCGAACAGGGAAGGCCGAACGGCAATCCCTCGGCGTGCGCCGATGGGCGCTCGATCGTGTTTGAGCTTGTGCTTCATGGAAGCACAGGAGACGACAACGTCTGGCGCATCGATTCATCGGGCGGCAACTTGAAGCAGCTTACGACCGGCAAGCGCGACCATCTCGCCATATGCTCGCCCGATAGCCGCTGGGTGTACTACATCGAGGAAAAAGCTGAGGGAAATCTGGCTCGGGTTTCGATCGACGGCGGGAGCCCGCAAACCATTTCGGGTCTGCCCATCTCCGGCATTTTCGGCCTCTCGCCCGACGGCAAACTCGCCGCATTTGCAACCCTGGAACATTCCGGAGAGCACAAGCAGAAACTGGCGCTGGTGCCTACCGATTCCGGCCAAGCCAGGCTTCTGGAGTTTGAGCGCTTTACGTTCGGGCCGGTACGCTTCAGTCGTGATGGAAAAGGTGTGGTCTATCCTGTGCGGGACAATGGCGTGGATAACCTCTGGCTGCAACCGCTGGATGGTTCCAAGGGCAAACCGATTACCGATTTCACTGCCGAACACATCTATGACTTCCACTGGTCGTTCGATGGAAAGCAGTTAGCACTGGTCCGCGGCCACACGGACGCCGACGTGGTTCTGATCCGACAGAACCATTAAAGAATTGAGCGATTGGGTCATCGGGTGATTGGAAATCGAAATGCCGCAGCTCGGTGATTTTCGATTGCGCGATGACCCGATCACCCAATCGCCCGATGAAAAAGGCGCCCATCGCTGGCCGCCCTTTTACTACTAGCGAATTGTTAGCTGCGAAGTGGTTT
>PMSQ01000012.1 GCA_003168355.1 Acidobacteriaceae bacterium
CCAGCCGCTGCAGCTGCTGATATTCTGAATTTCAGGATTGCACAACCGCCGAAGCGATTGCACAGGCAAATTTAGCGGCTGTCCGGCTGCTATGTAAAAAAAGTGCCGGCTCGATCAATTCAATCTCTATCAAACAGAGGTGCCCTGCTACGTCGACGGCGTCGACACGTGCATACAGCCATTGCACGCTCACATTGTTGAGGATCGTTCGGGCTTCTTCTATCAGAACTGGAGGAGGGGTGATATTCCGCTCGATAGTTCCACCAAATTCTGTTTGTACGCGGAAGTCACCGCCCTGCGGACGCTTTAAGATAGCGTGGCTGAACTGATCACCAAAGAAGATGAAGGACCATTCACCGGAAGTCGTTATGTTTTCTATAAACCTCTGCATCATCACAGCGCCTGACGCAAGCATTTCGTCGAATTTTGCTCGGAGCGAAGCCGCGCTGGCTTGCGTTACGAGAAACGTGTTCCACGCGGTTGCCGAAACGGCCGGTTTCAAGACTGACTTTTTCCACCCATAATCCTCCATTACCTGTTCCAAAACCGCGGATGTACCTGGCTCGAACCACGCAGTCTCGGGCACAGGCACACCAAGGGATGCCAACTCGCGGAGATACCGCTTATCATGGTTCCAGCGCAGAGTCGCTACGGGATTGAATAGTTGCACTCCGCTCGATCTAATCCCCTCAGCCCAGCTAAGGAATTGCTTGGGCCTGAACTGGTAATCCCAACAGCTGCGAACGATGACGGCCACAACATTGTCCAGCGTCTGTTCCGAATCGTCCCAGACGATGGGCTTGGTTGCGAAGCCGGCTTGCTCAAGCTGCGCGGCCAGCAGCCTATCGTCCGCGTTGAGGTCTGCAAGGCGACGACAGGTCGCTAATGCGATCATCGGCCGCGATGTCATTGCACCTCCACATGGGTGGAATAGGAACACGTCCCGTGGTCCGAGAGTAGCCACGAGCACTCGAACGACATGACGAGCTGACTGTCGAGCTTCATCGATACGGTTGCGCGCGACCATCCCGACTTCAACTCGCCGCCCAGGGCCACACTCTGGAAACGCAGGTCCAAAGTATCGTCGTTGCATGCCATTCCGATGATCTGACCCATGAGAATCGGTCCGCCGTGATAAGAACCGAGGACCAAATCATCTTTCGCCCCGTATTCGAACGTCGTCAGCTCATTCGACATCCCTCGTTCGTTCGCAACCACGCGAAACCGCTTCTGATGCAGATCGAACTTGAGTATCGATTTCATTTGTAGAAACCAACAAAATGCGGCGTTCAAACGAAACTTCTGCCAGAGTAAATACGCGCTAGGCGGAGTGTCGTGGCTTCTTCGGCCTTGCGAATCACGCCTGATGTTCTTTTCCTTCATCCGACGTTAGGCTAAAGCCCTCGTCCTTCCAGCCCTCGATTCCTCCAATCATCTTTTTTACCTTCCTCCCTAGGTTAGCGAGTCGCGCCGCACCTCGATCGGCGCCGTTACAATGTGGCCCACCGCAGTACACGACAAACAGCATTTCGGCGGGGAACTGCGCCAAGTTGCGCTCATTGATCCGTCCGTGCGGAAGATTGATCGCACCGGGAACATGACCGGTAGCATAGAGAGCTGGGCCCCGAACATCGAGGATGACGAAATCGGGATGTTCTCCGGTGATTGCGGCATGCACGTCCCAGCAGTCCGTTTCAAGCGACAACAATCGTTCGAAGTGTCTCTGAGCATCCCTGGGGTCAGCAGCCGTAACCTCGGTCACAGGAGAGTTGGTTTTCGGCAACGCAGGCATAACGTTCCTTTCATTCGACCTGTCCAGCATAGCTGGCTATGTTGGATCTAGTAAAGATCCAGATTCACATCAATCAATGGATCCAGTGTGCCAATGCCATGTCAAAGCGACCTACGACCCTCATCGGCATTAGATTAGGAATAATCGTGAATCCTTGCAGACGCAGTTCGCTGTCAGTCTTAGAGAGCTTGTGAGAAAGAGTTCTGCGAGTCACAAAATCGCGAGACTGAGAGAGGTTCTAAGTCGCACGCTTTTTTCGGCAGCCTGCTCGGTATTGAAGAAGGAAGAGCACGCTGGTACCATTGACACACCATGATCTGGATCTTTACTAAGTCCAGTCTCTCCGCTATCGTCAAGACTCGTGTGCGTCTTCCTCAGAGCCGGGCACTCGAGAGTATTGCTGAATTTTCTCGGATTTCGGGAGAATCGAATGAAGATCAAGCTGTCAATAGCAATTCTATTTCTTACCCTTGTCAGCACTACATTTGGGGCGACAACGACTGGCCTGCCGTTTATCAACGACAACTACCCTAAAGCTCTGGCTGAAGCGAAGCAACGGAAATTGCCGATTTTTGTCGAAGTTTGGGCTCCATGGTGATCCACGTGTCACCTGATGCGAGACCTGTTGGCTCACGCCGACCTTGCCAGGTACGCCGGACAGTTTGTCTGGCTTGAGCTCAGTTACGATGAGGCTGAAAATCGCGCTTTTATGACTAAGTACGGCGCGGAGTCTACACCTACGTTCTTTGTGATCGATCCGCAGGACGAACATGTTGTCGCCATGCAACCCGGCGCCATGTCCTTGGCGGAACTCACACAATTCCTCGAGCGGGGAAAAAGCGGCGTACTTGCAAAAAGCCAAACGCCTGCCGTCGCGTCGCTAACGCGAGGCGATGCTCTCCTCGCCCAGCAACCGGCGGATGCAGCCAAGGCCTATGAGGAAGCGCTTCGTCTGGCCCCCGCCACTTGGCCGCAGCGCGAACTCGTCGAGGCGTCACTCGTCCAGGCGCTGGAAGACAGCAGACAATGGCAGAAATGCGCCGAAACCGCGGCAACCGAAGCGGCCCCTATGAATCGAGACGTGATATTCGTACGGACCGTCGTCTCGGGCATGTGGTGCGTCGCCTCGACCGATCCTGCGCCTTGGGCGGAGGCGGAACTCGGGAAACTGAAGCCGCTCGCAGAGGAAGCGCTCTCGTTGTCCATAACGGTCCGCGACCATCGTGACTCGATCTACCGGACCCTTATGTACATATCGGTCGCACGCCATGACAATGCGGGAGCCGCTAAGTGGGGCGATCGCTGGCTGGCCGAGCTCGACGCGATAAAACCATCTAGTGACGACGAACGGTCCGCGTTAGATATTGCACGCGTGGAGAATGTACAGATCTTCGGCGACCCGGCGCGCATATTGCCGGCTCTGACCGAGTCCGAGCGCGCGATGCCGAACAATTACATTCCCTCTCTCCGCCTCGCCCAGATGGAGTTCGCAGCAAAACACTATGACGAGACGATCGCGGCCTGTGATCGCGGTTTGGCCCGCGAACCAGGTGCGGTTGGACGAGCATGGCTGCTACAGATCAAGGCGCGCGCATTGAGGCAAAAAGGACAAACGGATGAATCTCGTCGCGCACTTCAGCAGGCATTGCAGGCGGCGGAGGCGATCCCAAACAAAGGCAGCCGGGACACAACCGTCACAAAGATTCAGAATGCATTGAAAGAAAATCAATGACAAGAACCTCTTTGTTTCTATTGTTGCTTTGCTGCTTTGCCACGTTCCAGTCCGCGGTCGGTCAAGCAGGGAGGAGCTCTGCTGATCGATCGGCATTTGGAGCCGGGGGCCTTGACTTGAGTGGGCGGGACACTGCGGTCCGACCTGGAGATAACTACTTCCGCTATGCCGACGGACGTTATCTGGATCAGCTGGTAATTCCCCCAGATCGGTCGATCGGTCCCGCTATTCGACAGGCTCAGTTTTGACGGATGCTGCAGAGGCGAAAGTACGCGCGCTGCTGGAAGCTGCGGCGCCGCAGGGTAGAGTTGGTTCCGTTGGGCGTATGGCTGGAGACTACTACGCGGCCTTCATGGACGAGTCGGCGATTGAGCATCTTGGCATGACGCCGCTCGTGCTGGAGTTGAAGTCGATTCAAGGAGCGAGTTCGCGAAATGCTCTTGCCGCACTGATGGGCGGAGAGAATGCTAGCTTCCTTGGCAGTATCTTCCACCTAGATATTTCGGCCGATATCATGGACCCTGAGCACTATGCCATTCAAATCAGTCAGCCAGTTCTGGGCCAACCCGATCGCGGCTACTATCTTGATGCGAGTTACGCACCCCAACGTAATAGCTATAAGACTTACATCACGAAGCTTCTTGCATTAGCCAGCTGGCCTAGGCCACCCGAGCGCGCGGAAGAGATCCTGCAGTTTGAGACCAGCATTGCCGAGGCTAGTTGGGATCGCGAGCAAGAACGGGATTCTGCGAAAACGTACAATCCTATGACTTTGCAACGTAAGCGTCCGAGCAACGCACCTGTTCGATAGATTGAGGTGGTCAATTTGGATGGATGAACGGAGAATAACAGGAAGCGGTACGGAGACGGCGGACACGCCATCGGTTTCGCTAAACGAGCTTCACAAGGCAGCCCGGTTCGTTAGCGTACAGGAATACTTGAAATGGTTCCACCTGGCCAGGTACGCGGGGGTTTGACAACCAATATCGTCTGACATACCTCCCATGCCGCCGCTCGATCAAGGGGTCAACTCGAAGACTATGCCGCAGCCAAATCCTTCACACTCATTGAGGTTCCCGCCAGATAGAGTGGTGCCATACGGGTTGCCTGCCGAGTCCAGGATCAGACCTCCTTCGGGCGAATCGCCGTCTGTACCATTATTAAAGCTGTACAGTGTGCGCGTCCGCCCCGCGTTAGTTATTTCGAACACCGAACCTGAGTGGAAAGTGCCCCCAAATTCGGTGGTGCCGTAAAGATTGCCCACAACGTCCATACCAAAGGTGACGGGTAAACTTCGCCGCTGGCAGCACGCCCAGCGAAACTGTACAACACGGTCTCATTACTAGTCACATCCACCTTGAACACGGTTCCGTAGTGGACGTGCTTGCCGCCCTCGATGGTCGTGCCATACAAGTTGCCCGCCGCATCTTGGACCAAACCTACAAAGGGGTAGCTTCCATCGGCGCACTTCACGTCGGAGCAGAAGCTGTGCAACACGGTCTCCTTGCCAGTCTTGTCCACCTTGAACACCGTTCCGCAGCCCCTGTCATCTGCGCAGAATGCAATATCTCCGCCAGTTGGAGTGGTGCCATACAGGTTGCCCGCCGTATCCAGAACCAACCACTCGTCAGGAAAGGTCCCGCCTCCCCCAACTGGAAAAGCGCCGTCTGCGCAGTTCGCAATCGAGCAGAAGTTGTAGAGCACAGTCTCTTTGCCGGTCTTAGTTATCTTGAACACGATACCACAGCCCTCTCCGCAAAATGCTGGATTTCCGCCCAGGGCAGTAGTGCCATACAGGTTGCCGTCTGCATCTCGCACCAACCCCCCGTTTGGGAACTCTCCGTCCGCACAGCTTGCGACGGACCAGAAGTTGTACAGCACGGTCTCCTTGCCGGTCTTAGTTACCTTGAACACCGTTCCCAAGTTAGAAGTCCCGCCACGGATCGTGGTGCCGTAAAGGTTGCCCGCCGAGTCCAGGATCAACCCCCTTCGGGAAATCCGCCGTCGGGTGTGGCTGCGAATGTGTAGAGGACGGTTTCCGTCCAGGCTCCGTCTTTCCCCAAGGAAAGCTTGAACACCGTTCCGGCGCCGATGCCACCGAACCCCGTTGTGCCGTAAAGATTGCCCTCCGAGTCACGCACCAATCCTCCCGTGCGAAACGCCCCAGTAAAGGTGTAGAGGACACTAAGAGTCTGCGCGCGCACCGATTGAGTCGCCACAACCAATGTCGCCGAGGCAATTGCTAGAGCTAGCATCGCTCTTGTCGGCTGCTGGCATATCGATCCGGTTTTCATTGCGAGTGCTATCCTTTCGAGTCGCAGGTTTGGGGTTCCGTACCCATCGGCGAGGGCGCTTCACGTGTGTTGAGCAGCCACGGGTTCCCCGCTGTCCGGGCTGGTAGTACTGGCCTCGCCGGACTGCCCGCGACTGCTCCCGTTGAGGCCGGCTACGTCCCGCTGCCTGTCAGCGCGATTTTTTGCACGCTGGTGAGGGCGGAGTCTTTGATCGATAAAGTCCCCGTTCGAGTGCCCGTCTGCGTGGTCAAGTTCACCGATGCCGAGGCAATCGAAGCCCAGTGCGTTGAGTTATCTATAGTTCGCAAGAGTTTTCTTTGTTGGCGGGCGGCTCGGCACTTCGTTTACATGTAAACGAAATGCCGAAAGACCTTACGTTTCCCGTGCGGATTGTGCAAACTCGCTAGGTTGCGGAAAAACTCCGTTGGGAGCCTTAGTGCAGTGAGGATCTCTCTCAGAGAGGATGCGCATCACTGCACTGGGTCGGCTGGAGTCAGCTCCGGAACGATAACAAGAAGGTCATAGCCGTAGACCATCCGTTCCATGTCGGCGTCTACCGGACCGAGTTCCATGAAGCGCAGCTTGCGAAGATCGTATACCGTCCAAGCGTTCAGAAGCTGGTTTTCAACGGCTGGTTTTAGCCAGCGATAGTCGTGGTCTTCGTCCATAACGAATTTCTCAAGCTTGGTCGGGCGAGCGTAGCCTCCAGATGTCCTGTGCGTGCCCTTGGCTCCCAAAACGCAAATATGTAACGAAGTGCTTCCTTGCGCGTCCGCTACTTCGGCGATGTAGTTGCCGAGATCACGCTGGTGAATTGGGTTAAAGCCCTTGTAGAGGTGCCATTCGCCGAATTTGACCAGCACTTTCTGCGGTTGATCGGCAATGGCCTTCTCTAAGTTCAACCGAAAGTTACGTTTGAGAAGTCGGGCGCGCTGGTTATTTGATTCGGGTGAGCCTTGCATGTTTTTGAGATAGATCTCGTGGCTTTCAATCAATTCGAGGAAGAGTGCATTCGCGGCAGAGTTGCCATCGCGTTGCAGCGCGGCAGCAACTTCCGCGAGTTCAGAATCAGATGCAGCGAACTGGAAAAGCTTGAGTGGATCGCCTGTCTCCTTGGCGCGAAGGGCGTCTTGCTGCTCCTCGCCTTTCAGGCGTGTGATAGCGGTGGTTGCCGTCGGGCCGGGATGCGTGCCCACAATCTGGTCCAGCAACCAGCCCGCCGAGCCAATGAACTCCTGATCAAGACCCCAAAGACCGAAATGAGGGGTATGGGCGATTTGCGCGCAATGTGCCGCTAGATCATTCTCTTGCCGGATGTTCAGAAAAGCGACGCTGTCCGGGTATTGTTGGGTGAGTGCGGCCATGCGGGCCAGCCGATCGGGCTTGCCGAATGACGACGAGACAAACTCCGCAACCTCTGGACCGACCTCGACGGCCATCGCCGATAACCCTTGGGGAGCCATGATGTCGCAGACTGCAGCCGTGAATTGAGGAATCTCGCGTGTAATGTGGTCTTCGCCAACGAGAACGTACTGCGCATTCGCGATGGCGCTTTCAAGCACGGGAGCGGCGTTGCCGACGAACCTGCCATTCTCCAAGCGTAGGTCGTAGCGGACCTCACGCAGTTTCTGCTCGAAAGCCGATGGCTGCGGCTGCACCGTCTCACCTGGTACCTGCGCATAGACAAGCTGCAGAGCAAGAAAGACTGCCAAGGATAAGGAGCGGATGATTTTCATTTGAGCCTTGTCATCAATCCAGTGGGTAAACATAGCTTACAGTAGTACGACCACGCCTGGAAGAATGTCGCTGTGCCGTTCGAGCGGACAGCGGCCGTGGGCGATTCCACGGGAGACTTGCCAATGCTGCAGGCAGCTGCACTGAGCTTCTTTGTAGGATCCCCGATAGCGGTATCGACACCCACTCTATTAGGTTATTTTGAGGCATGACGCGCCATAGCCTCGTATATTAGGTTTATGTTGCCCCTATTCTCACTAGGCGAACAGATCGCCATCAAGCGCAAGGAACTCGGCCTGACGAAGCCCACGCTTGCAAAAAAAGCTAGGGTCGGACTCTCCACGCTCGACGCCCTGGAAAACGGACGGATGGGCGAACTGGGATATTCCAAGATCACCAATATTCTCGCGGCGCTGGGGATGGAGCTGAAGCTGCAGCAAGCAAGAGCGAGCCGGCCGACGCTTGAAGAGCTCATGGAAGAGGCACGGGCTGATGACGGTCTGGACCGACGCCGCTGACCAATTATAGTCCGCACGGAATGGCGGTTGTCCTGCCGGCACGTTTCCTTTCAGGGACCCATGTCCACATTTTATTGTTGTCCATTAGTAATGGACATGGCATAATAATGGACGCTATGCGAGTTGAACCTCCATTGACTCCTTTTCTAGAGCAGCTCCGGACCCTGCACTTCATCAGCGATCTGGATTTCACTCCGAGGAACCGTGGCGGTGATCAAGGAATCGACGGCACCCTCAAGGTGCGCAC
>PMSQ01000066.1:0-10581 GCA_003168355.1 Acidobacteriaceae bacterium
CCGAAATCGGATCCTCAGATGTGGACAAAGTCAACCCGCTGTGGCCGAATCCCCGGCTTGTGATCGCATTGCATTCGCCTAACGCCCTACTGGAAACCGGACTGCGCGTGTGCCCTCCAGAGAAAAGCCAGGACCGTAGCCCCTTTGCTACCGAGCAGTCCGTTCTCTGCAGTCCGGTTTGTCTGCCAATAATCGCGAAATACGGGCATTATTCGCGTATTTCGGCGCCGAGCGAGGGGAATTTCTCTGCAGTTCAGACTGCGTGGCGGAGGGAGAGGGATTCGAACCCTCGGTACAGGTCTGAATGGCGTAAGAGCCGACGTTTGCGTAAGTTGCGCGGAATCAACTGGTTCAGAAATTCTCAGTAGACCGCCTGCTCCCCATTCGACATGCTAAACAGTGCGGTTTCGGGAAACTTCTAGAGGCGAAGCCGTGGCGATTGTGTGGCTGAAAGTGGTCTCTGCCGACACCTCCCGAGCGGCCAAATGGGTTTTGCACGTGACTGCGTGCTTGCCGCGCAGTCCAAAGCGAAAAATCTCTCTGCAGGCTGTGTTCGCAAAAAGGTAAATAAATGAAGATTTTCAATAATTCTTGCTTGTACTTTGTTATACAACTTCTGCCTATTGTTAAGGAAGGGAGACATCCATCTCTCAGATCGCTTTGTCGTCGGAAGGCAGCCAACTTCCTACAAGCCGACTTCTGGCCCGGAATAATTTTCGGTTAAGCCCGTCCGAAGACTGGTGAACTTGTCACGTCTGTTCAACTCAACGCCTTTCCCAAGTCACTTCTAATTCAGGCAGTCCGGTGACATCGAAACGGGCATAGCAGTACCTACTCTACTGCCTTGCCGCCAGGAAGCAAATTGGCCCTCCGCTGTATCCCTTCCAGAGCGAAACCAAGCCTCTCGGGTGCACGGGCATGGGCTGTCCACGCAAACGAAGTCTCCACGGTCTTGTCTTTTCGGTTTACCCGATAGCGCAGGAACCGCCCGATCGGACCTCCTACCAGCGGCTGAACGAGCTCCCGAAACGTCGTGTCGGGATCGAGACCTGCTACGAAGGAAGCCGAGCACAGATTGTGCGCGGCCATCCCTGCTCCGGCCTGCGCGGCAAGATCGGGTCGGGCGACTGTCCAGGCAGCATCTTTTCGGATTTCAGGCGGCGGTTCTCTTTTGAAGAGCTGCCGCCATAATTCACACAAGGTTGCTAGGCGGAGTGGATGGAAAAGAAATTCACACTCTGCGATATTCAGTGGAGTGGGTATCCGGACGCGCCCGGCATCCGGCCGTCGATTTTGATAACTTTCATTCCAGACTTAGCGTCCCTGACATTCACCAAGCTGATGGCCCAGGGAAAGAGACGCAGGGCCTCTTTTTGCATGCCGACGGAGGGGACGATCAGAGGTTCGGCATCGGCCTCACCACGGAACACCTGCGCTGTCCAATACATTTTGTATTCTCCTTCCGACATCCCGAGAAGCTTCAGCAAGACTACGCGTTCAGGGCATCCCGAACCGCGCGTGACGAGTTGGATGGGCTGGCCACCCGGCCATGAGCGTTTCTCACCCGCGAATATCTTCCGCAGGTCTCCGGGGCTGAGATCAGTGGCTGGATTGTTGGAGCTGACTACTACCGCGATGTCTTCGGCCTGGGCCGTCCCTCTGGAGACCAGGGAGAGAACAGCCAGTCCCAGGAGAAGCAGAGTTGTTATCGACTTGACTCCCATGCTCTCTCCCGCTTCAAAAAGTAAACGCGAACTGCAATTGCAGGCCATTCAGGTCTGGCTCGCCGCCGCGCGCGGTGTGGTCCAACTGAGCCTTAAAGGCAATGTAGTTATTCAAGTCGAAGCGAGCGCCGAAAGAAGGACCATAGCGCAAGCCGACGTCGTCGAGGATCGCGTTGCTGTTGGAGTTCGCGTTCACATACTGATAGCGGAAAAACGGCCGCATCCGCCCCAGTTGCTTGGAGAACTGCGAATAGAACGCTGGTTGGTCGAAGTGGAGCGAACCACCGATAACGGTTTGCCGGATCAGGAACCCCTCGTTCAGAAATTCAATGCCATGCGCCACGTAGACCACGTAGGCGTTGACGATCGTCTGGCCGTACCTCGTAGACGGTCCGAGAACACCCGGAAGCAGAGGAGCCGGAGCGCCGGAAAGCAGGTCGTTATTGCTGATCTGGTCGTGGTAATAAGAAGCTCCGATTTGCAGCCCGGGAACGGCGTCCGGACGAAGGAAGAAACCAGCGTTCACGTGGTTGCCATTGTTCTCATCGGTCACCTGACCGCTCCCGTTGAGGTCAGGCCGAATGGTGTCAGAGGAGCCGTATTCAGCAATGTAGTTCAGCCCCAGCTTTCCCGAGGGAATCGCGCCAGTCACGGAAACCCCAATTGCCTGCGTGGGAAGCAACCCGCCATCGCTGGCGTATTGCATCACCAGCGGCCGATCTGCTGTTGTTTGCAGCCAGGCGGCGCTGCGAAACGCCCAGTTGTAATACCCGATGTTGGTCTGGTAACGGCCAAAGGAAAATTTCAGGTGGTCGTTCCAGTCGTACTTGAGCAACATCCGTCGCAGATCGACGCTGTAGCTTTGGGCGTCGCCTTCCTCGAAAATAATCTCGGAGAGCACGCTGGCTTTGTCCGTAAGTCTTGAAGTGAGGAATAGACCAAACTCGTTTGTATAGAAGTTCCCCTGCGAACCCGGGGCGAACCCGCCCGTTCCCAATTCCGGCTTGCGCTGGTTGAGAACCTGGTAGTCGACTTCGCCAAAGCCGCGCCAACGAATGCCGTGCACGTCATGCCACTCGTGCGGCAGGGCCTCCGGCGTCGGTGGTGGCGCGGTTTGTTCTGCAGACTGCGGTAGTGAGGGGCCGACTTCGGCCGCGGGTGAAGCAGGCAGTTGCTTGGACTCCAGAATCTTAATCCGCTCCAGCAGATCATGGTCTTGCTGCTGCAACTGCTTGATCTGCTCTACCAGTTGGGTAATGGTTTCCTGGTCGCTGGGACTGGCCGTCTGCGCCCGACTGGAGGCTGGAACAAGCGCCAGGATGAGTAGCGCGCAATCGATGCGAGTCCTGATTCCGCCTTTCAGCACAGATACCCTCCTTAATTCACTGCCGAAGCAGGTGGCGGAACGTTTCCTGATCTGACTCTATTTAACCTTCGGCAGGACGGGGTGAGAGCATCGGGTTACTTTGGTATGTGGCGAGCAGCGTGATCCAGACCGCTGATCGTCGGCTGCCGGAAACTACGCCAATTGTTGACGTAATATCGCGATAACGCTCACAGTCCCATCGGTCGGATGCACGGAGCGACGCGTCGCGGGCTCCGGCGGACGCTTACAGTGTTTCCATAAACTCTAGATATTCGGACGCATCGACAACGACATCTAGCCATTGATCCTCAAATGCTGCCTGCTTTCTGCTCATTAATCACCTCCCTTATATCAAACTGCCGTAGTTGCAATCCCACGGTCCTCACTGGCTGACGATCGAAAAGGAATGGTTGCGCACGGTGAAAGAGGTCACTCGATGAAGGCATTCTGCATCATGCTGCTGGCCGGTTGCGTGCTGTCATCCGGCGCCCGCCCGGCCTCGGCGCAAGCGGAGCACGATACCAGCGACCGAAGCTCGATCTCGATAGGGACGAAACGCAGATCGCGCCGGCAGAGGATGACGTTGGGCTTACGGCAGAAGTTCTCAAAGCCCGTCAATACCTCCGAGAGTCCAGCGGAATACCGCGCCGGACATGAGTCCTTCATGAAGTGCACGATTCACAAGATTACATTTGCTGCAGCGATCTAATCGGAATATATTCCCAACTGTGCGCCTGTCCCCGCAGATGTTATCGGTATACCGGTGAGGTTCCGATGATGAAAGAAGCCACCGCCTTCGGCTGCGCGATGCGTGTGGCTCTCGGCGCGAGATTCTTCAATTCCTTTGCAGAGTCAGTGGAATGCTGGGTCAGGGTTGAGAAAGAATTCCAACTCCAGGAAGGCGCTCACTCTGAATATTCCAAGCATTATGAAAGATGGCGCAAGGTGTACGCGGAATTTATGAAAATCGTTGACCAAGGTCTGTTGACTCCCATGTGGCGGGCCTACGGGCACTTAGGGAGTTGTGTTTGGCCGCTTCTGTAAGTTCTGATATGCGACGAATCTTGGCAAAGACCTTTGCGAAAACTTGAAAATGAACCATCAAGGGCGGCTTAAGGATAAGGTTGCAATCGTCACCGGGGCGGGCTCAGGCGGGCCGGGCTGGGGAAACGGAAAGGCAACAGCGGTTCTGTTTGCCCGCGAAGGTGCCAAAGTCTTTGCCGTCGATTTGCGCCCCGAAGCGGCTGAGGACACCAAAGAAATCATCCAGCAAGAGGGTGGGGAGTGCATCAGCCGTGCTGGCGATGTTTCCAAGAGTGGAGAAGTCCAAGCTCTGGTGAGGCACTGCATCGAAAATTATGGCCGCATCGATATCCTGCATAACAATGTCGGAATTCTGGCTGTAGGCGGACCGGAGGAGATTTCCGAAGAGGTTTGGGACCGGCTCATCGCGGTGAACCTAAAGAGCATGTTCCTGACTTGCAAATATGTCCTGCCTTTCATGGTGAAGCAGAGACAAGGAGCAATTGTAAACATCTCTTCCATTGCGTCGATTCGCTACACGGGTTATCCGTCCGTGGCGTATAACGCATCCAAAGGCGCAGTCAACCAACTCACACAAAATATCGCGGTACAGTATGCACCCAAGGGCGTGCGCGCCAACTGTGTTTTGCCGGGCCTCATGAACACACCGATGATCCAGCAGCCATTGAAGAATACGTATGGCCCGGGCGGGGTGGAGGAAATGATCCGCCGCCGTGACGAATCCGTTCCCATGGGGAAAATGGGCGACGCGTGGGACGTGGCATATGCCTCTTTGTTTCTGGCTTCAGACGAAGCCAAGTACATTACCGGAGCCTTGCTGGTTGTCGACGGAGGATTGACCGGTAAGTTCTCGTAGGCTCTGCCATCGAGTTCAGGCATGATTTCTAGGGCTCGCCGCGGATTCGGCGGGAAGCGGCTCAGGGAACAGTTCGCGGGTAGGGTCCACTTGGGACCAGAGCAGCGCGCCCAGGCACAGCAAGGCTACCATCGGAATGAACGGTGTGTTGTAGTTGCCGAAATAGCCCACCAGGTAGCCAAAGACAACCCCGGAAAGGGCGGACGCGGCGTTACCCGCAGTGTTCATAAAGCCAAAAACGGCACCGGCGTTTTTGCGGCCTACGTCGAGGCAAAGAGCGCAAAGGCTTGGCTGCTGAAACAGAACTCCGCCGTAGGCAAGTGCGAGGAATACGAGCGCCCGATGACCTCCTGGCGAGAAAATGGCCGCACCGCAACGGCGGCAATTCCGTATTTCAGTGCCACCAGAGCCAAACGATTGTGCACGGTGTTCGGAGTCTCCATCCTCTTTGCGGTACGAAGCGAGCAATTGGCTGCTTCAGATTACACCACATGTTCGACGCACTGGACCGAGATACTCCTACGTAGAGGAGATCGCAGACAGTCAGGGCTATGCCCTCGGCGGTCTTGCGGAGTGGTCGTCTATACAGAAGTTGAGATTCCACCTGCGGTACGCTAGGGAAACTGAGGACTCAACACGTCGTTTACATGTAAACGACCAGCGGCGGGCTGGAGTCCGGGCAGAGTGCAGTCCTCACGCAGTATCTCGGAGCAATGGCCAAGTTCCGCAACTACAGCTTCGGCAACATCATGCTTATTGCGAGGCAGAGAGCAGTGACATGCTGCTATACTTCGCTGGAGTCAATGAACATGCGGTCTTGCGCGTTGTTGGAAGCAAGCGATGGAGCGTAGCACATTTTCTGAGGACAATTCAGTACCCTTTCGAATACGGAGGTCGCTTCTTGGCAGCTTGACGCTGCTGCACAGGTCGCGAAGAACCTACGCCGCCGGAAAGGACGGAATTACTTCTTGTTTGCCGACAGCACAGCTTTCTGCTTGCCTCTATCTGAGTTTGGGCACCGGCCCCAGCCTATTTTGTCCCCGCATCGATGCAGTGAAGGTGAGACCAACCAGTAATACTTCGGGTGAGAGTATAAACTACAATTTCGCAAACGCTCGGACTGGGAACGTTCCGAACCCCTTCACCTTTGCTGGTACTGCGCTGAAGATGAAGCCGGAGAGCGGCAACCGTTCGAGATCACAGAGGTGCTCGGCGACCGGAATCTCCGCTCCGAGCAGAACGGTATGCACGGGCCGGGTACCTCCCGATGTGTCATCGATGTTCATCGAATCGATTCCCACAAATACCGCGCCCTGTTCTTTCAGGTGTACAGCCGCAGCTTCAGTCAAGAACGTGTGGCCTTCAAGATACTGCTCCGTACGCCAATGTCGCGCCCATCCCGTATGTACCAACACCGCTTTGCCGCGCACATCGGTCTTTAGGAAAGCATCGCGATCCACGGCCCGTCCGGTCATGTTGTTGACTCGAACAACTACAGCAGATAGATCAGCAAACTTTTCGACCGGCATCTCAGAAATGTCCTTTCCATTTTCGAAGCGATGAAACGGGCTGTCGACATACGTTCCGGTGTTCGCGATCATCTCGATTTTGCCGATCTGGAACGACGTGCCCTCTGCATAGAATTTCTTCGAAGCCTCGCGGCTCATGAAGTCGCAAATTACCGGACCAGGGAACCCTTTGTAAGTGACCATTCCGTGTTCGATCGTGTGACTCAGATCTACGTAGCGCAAAGAAGTAGTGTTTGGCATTTTTAGGTCCTAACTATGGGAAATCCTCATCAAGCAGACGCCGAGACGACGAGTAGCTCACAAGGTCCTTCGAACCCGGCAGGGCGTTCGAATTTGCGCAGTTCGTTTTCAATCTCCTTCCAGGCGGCCTCTTTGCTCGCTTCATCGAGTCCAGCGAGCATGGTGTGCAAAGCTCCGAATGATTCTTTCTCGAATCTGAGGCATTCTGAGGCAGAAGGCATCTTCAACGGCGCGACGACCCGTTCTTCCTTAATTTGATGAAAACCACTGTGGCAAGAACAAATCCCTCTGACCCGACGCGCTTGGCGGCATGTAGGGTCTGATCGCCGGCACCGGCGGCCACGTCCAATACGGAGCTCCCTTGTCTGACGTTAGCCATGTCCAGCATCAACTCGGTGGCTGTGCCAAGCCATTGTTGTAATGTTGGCGCCCACCGATCCCAGGCCTCGGCGGCAGTATCCCACTGCTCCTTGGTCGTTGCCTTGTAACGCACGGGATCAAATGTTGATGTGTTCATTTGCCGACCTTGTACAGTTAGAAGTGTCTGGGTTTGCGGGTTTATCTATCATGGCAGCATCGTGTTCAGCAACCCTTTAAACGGGGGCGCCGCCGCGCGCTTCGAGTAGCGCCTTGTAGCAAGCCCGCCACAAGCGTCCGATGTACCCGTCGTCTTCTTGATTCTTAAGTGCCGCAAAGGCTTCCGGGAGTCGCGTAAATCAGCAGTGCGAATTGTATCAAGGTTCTCTTTGTCAGGCGATTGCCGCCGTTTCAAATGCACCCAAATTCCCGAAAGAGCCAGTTGGTAAAGCATTGACGAAGGATGGCGGGGATGGCGGGACTCGAATCCGCAGCCATTTGCCGGGTTCGCAAAGCACCAAGGCTAAGCTTCATGAGAATCCCCGAATAGTCCGGTTTGTTTTTCGCTAGCTTCCCAAGACAGACATCGATAGGCTCCTCCAAGAACTGGAATGGACTACCGTTTTTTCTAGCGTAATGCTACATCAATCAGATCAAAGGATCGAAAGCTCCATGTACTCGTCTGCACCCACGATTCTCAGCACCAGCCGCACGGGAATCGGGAATCGACGCCGCGTAGGATCATGCACCACATGTGGTGCGGAAAGCTGACATTTCTTGCCGCGAGTTTTCAGTTCGCACGCGCCTGCCGCGAGCACGTTCTTCACCCATTCCGATTGGCTGCTGTAGGTGAGGGCGATGATGAATCCATTGGGCGCTCGAAAGACGTTCACCGGGGTGTAGTAGACCTTCCCAGACTTGCGACCCACGTGCGTTAGAATTCCGAAACCCGGAAGCCAGCCCGCGAATAGGCTGGTGATCCGGTTCGTAAGGATGATGTTGATCTTCGCCAGCCAACGCGTGCGGAATCGCATCATCAGGACGCCCGTGGCGGCGATGGCGATGATTACGATGGCTGCGGCGATCATGGGGTCTTGGTTGTCAACTGCCGACCTGCGCCATCACCGCAGAGGCTCGCTCCACTGACTTCTTTGCCGGAGCCAGCGCGACCAGCACTACACCGACGATTGCGAACACCACCACTCCCGCAAGTTCTCGGCGCTCGATCACATTCCGGTATTCCTGCGCAGCCATTACCCCAGCATGCGCAAGATTTGCCCATCCGCCGAAGGCGATCAGACTGCGGTTCGCCGCTGGGTCGCGCACCGCCAGCAGCAAGAAGATTCCGAGTGTGACATAGATGCTCATTATCATGGGCACCGCAGGCTCTCGCGAGAAAAACATTGTCAGCGGAACAACTCCCGCCGTAAACAACAATCCCACCACAACCAACACGATCTTCAATACCCGTTCTCGACGCATGGTGCCTCCTATGTTTCCGCTGCTATTCTGCTAGTTCGCTTTCCTCTGGCGCATCGGTTGGGCTTGCGAACTCAATGCGGAGCCATCGGGATCGGTGAGCGGTACTACCCAAAGACGATTGCCAACGAATGGGCGTTTCCGCGTCTGAATTCCACGCGATTTGAACTCGCGATAGAGCGCCAGCGCATCTTCGCACATGAAAGAGACCGATGCTCCAGTGCCCAGCGTCTCCTTCGGTTGCCGTTCCGGCAAAAACTCCTGAAGCATGATGGCAGCATCCCCCAGCTCAAGCCAGCACCAACGAATCCTACCGTCTGGCTTGTCCGGCTCTCGATTCGGAATCCGCCTGCGCTTCATTTTGAAACCAAGCCCGTCAACATAGAACCCCAGAGAGGCTTCCATGTTGGTCACGCCGAAAAAGGGCACCGCCTGCTTGACGTTAACGCTCGTAGTGGATGCGACGGTCATAGTCATGGTTTCAACCCGCAACGATCACTGCTTGTTGCAAAATTATCAGCCGCTATCCCTCTCGGATTGCTCGGAAGCCAGCCAGAATCAGACAGGCTTGCGGCGGTTGCGAGATGACGAACGACCTGCGTCAGACGCGGTCACAAACTTGTGAGCCATGCCGAGCAAGTCCCCCAGGACATCGGGCGTGACGCGGGAAACGCGAACCAGCACGGCGCTGTAGCCGAGGTAGTGGTCGGTCACGTAGTAAACATCGGGAGCCGCTGCGAGCAGTTCGGCGCGGTCCTCGAAACCGACGCGAACGGCAAGCGAACCCGGCTCAGCCGAACGATGAGTAGGCACGCACGCCAGCAGTTTTCCGCGAACCTTGAGTGCAGGTGCGCCGTATGCCGTGCTCGCCTCGACGCCCGGCAACGCCAAGCCTATCTTCCGCACGCTATCGAAGTTAATCGTGCTCCCATGTTTCTTCGAGGTTTTGACCTGCTTCGGCGATCTTCCAGCCGCTTTTGATCGGGGCTTCGACGTTCGTGCGCCCGGAATCTTGCCGATCCGAACATCTCCAGCCAGCACAAGCCCGCACGCCCGCACGGCCGCTGATTCAAAGTCCGGCGCATCGACTGGTAGGACTTGCCAGCCCGTTACCTGCTTACGCAATACTTGAATCGACCGCATGTTTGGGAACTCGCGCCGCAAGCTCTGGTGGTGTTCTTGGGTAGTGGCGAGCCATACTCCGTTATCCGCAGTGTTCGTGGGCTTGTCCCGCAGGATTAACACGATTTTGTCTTTTACATAGATTGCAAGGCAGCCAAACATCGGACGGGTGTACGGCGAGAGTGTGGAAACCGCATCAAGCACGAACGCATGAGGAATAGGCTTGCGCTGCTTGGGCACCAAGCTCGCATCCAGAACTTCTGGAGCGACGTGTTTTCTCTTAGTCATGCGACGCGACCCCCGATTGCAAGGCTACCGCATTATTGCGGCTTCGCGTACTCGGCTTTGGCTGCTTTGTAGATGGGAAGCGGATGAAGGGGCGAACAAACGGCGCACACTTGCGAAATCGCCTCTTACCGCCACTTGACATTGAGTTCCAAGTGCCCGTTTAGCTTTGGAACCATGACTCGACGCCGTCATTGCGTTGGTTGCGATTTCAGGGGCTTGGCTGGCGCGATCCGAGTCTCCTTCCCGCTCACGAACACCTTCATGGAGTTCTCGCTTTCGCCCGACTCGTCGGTATATTCGTAGGAGTCCGCTGAAACAACCTTCATGATGTACCGCGTGTGATACATCTTCCCGCCAAAAATGCTGTCCCCAAGCCAAGTCCATACGTCGCCGCTCACCGTACCAATCTTGTTTTCTATATCACCTGAACTGTCAACGGCGTGGTATCGGTATGTCTTGGAAGTCGGATCGTAGTAGACGAAGGAAGCCTCCAAGTATTTCCTTCCCGGTCTATAGAGTGCTGACTTGCAGATCACGGCGAAGCCGCCTGCCGTCCATCTGCAATCGTCAGTGCCA
>PMSQ01000066.1:10590-11021 GCA_003168355.1 Acidobacteriaceae bacterium
TTCTTCACTTCCGGGCTAGGCGTTGTCTGAGACTGAGCGCGAGCCACGACTACGCTCGAAGCGCACGCCAGCACAAATGAGAGCAACCTTCGGGGGCCACTCATTGGATTCTCCTTTCAGAAGTGCCCCGCATGCTAGCACAAAACGCCGAAGCCGAGTTTCGACTTGCTCGACAAGAACGGGATCGCCTTTGCAGTCTTATGACGTTGCATCTAAGTCTTCAAGAATCAAGAGCGAGTGACCGTGCCATCAAAACCAAAAGGCTTGATTAGGAAACTACACATTTCTAACGCCAGGTGCGGAAACCAAGAAGGCCGATCTTTGCGGCTTCCAAGTGAGCAGCTCCGGTCAGGCTTTTCTACCGCCGCTGCCGTAAACGCACCGACCGAGAAACGGGCTTATGGGAAGCGCCGAAATCGGATCCTCAGATG
>PMSQ01000044.1 GCA_003168355.1 Acidobacteriaceae bacterium
GGATTCAGTTTTCAGGCGGAAGGACCGCTCGACATGCGGATGGACCCGCGGTCGGAGCGTACCGCCGAACAAGTGGTAAACCACCTCGACGAGCGCGAGCTTGCCGATGTGATTTACGAATTCGGAGAGGAAAGGAGGTCGCGGAGAATCGCCAGAGCCATTGTCCGGTCGCGGCCGATACGATCTACCGCACATCTTGCGGATGTCATATCAGCCGCGGCCCGGCCAATGAATTCTGAACAGAGGCGAATTCATCCGGCGACCCGAACCTTCCAAGCTCTCCGAATCTTCGTAAACCGTGAACTGGACGATCTGCGGGCGCTGGTGAATGCAGCGCCGCAGGTTCTAAGGCCAGGAGGACGCGTAGTGGTGATCAGTTTTCACTCGCTGGAGGATCGCATTGTGAAAGATGCTTTCCGCGAAGCTGCGAAGCAGGGTTACTTCAGTTTGCTGACGAAGAAGCCAGTGACGGCAACTGAAGAAGAGAGCGATCGCAATCCGCGGGCACGCAGCGCGAAGTTGCGGGCAGCGGAAAGAGTTTAGATTCCGGAAAACCTGCCGGAGTCCCCGGCACAGCCGTAGAAAGCGTGCCGGGCGTTCAGGTTCTGACGAGGGTTCCGTGGTAGGAATCCAATTTTGAGGTTGGAAAATGTACACAGGAACATTGATTAAGGATTTGATGGCGACGGTTGAACGGGCGGAACAGAGTGCGCAACGGAAGCGTCGCGGCGAAGAGATGGAGCTGCGGCGGATGTTTGAGTTGCAGATTCCGCGGATGCAAACAGAACGAGAACCGGTTTTCGCAGGAGCAGCCTAAATGGCAGCAGCAGCGGCAATTCGGAGTGCGATCCCTTCGGCCCGGCGAAGTACTTTTTTCACGGGAACGCCGGAAATCTACTTCTCCAAAGCGATCGACAACTCGCGGCTGGTGAAGGTGGAAGATCCTGGGCGCAATCGCGAGATGAAGCAGTTTGGCACGGCGCTGGCTTGCCTGTTTCTGCTGGTGTTTACCTATGCCTGGCAGCACTTCCGGGCGATTGAATACGGCTACCAGATCGAGTCCTCGAAGCGCGAGCTCGGCAACCTGACGGAGATGAACCGGGCTTTGCGTTTGGAGGATGCCAGCTTGCGCGATCCGGAACGAATCGATGTGATGGCGCGGCGGATGGGAATGGTCCCGCCCGAACCGGGGCAGGTGATCCGGATGGATAGCGCGTCCACAGATTCGAACGCGCCGGTGATGGCGAGCGCGGAGCCGGTGATGGTGCTGGCGGGACAGCAGAGGCGGTAAGGAGACTGTGTGTTCCCAGATCATGCAAGACGGGACTATACTCTGTCCGGCGGGAATCGCGTCATGGCTCCCGTCCTGCCGGTGCCCTCTTCATCGCCTAGGGCCAGAGAGAGCGATCTTAGTTTAATAGGGCGAATTCTCAGTTTGAAAAGTTTGATGGTGGAAGACGGGAGAATCGAACTCCACCGTGTGTCACCACGGTTGACCGCTTTGGAGGCAGCTTCCACGCCCAACGGGTTGCGCCTTCCACATCAAAACGCCGATGCGCTTCGAAGGCATCGGTTTATGAAAGACCTGGAGGCCCCGACCGGAATCGAACCGGCATGGCAACCCTTGCGAAGGATGCGCCTAGCCATTCGGACCACGGGGCCCCGGGTTTATCTAAATAGTTAAGCTGGAAAATTTCTGCGCCGGGAGTGCCATAGGAGGTTCCTTCGGAGGCAAAGCCTCAAGTATGGCCCTCGATTTGAATGAGGGCTGACAACTAGTATGTGCTGATTGCGGCGGCTCTCGGGCCGCCATGTTTATCTAACGACTAACGACGGCTTCATGACGACCAATTCCAATCCCGGCAAGAACTCCCGCCTTTACTTGCTGGGTGGAATGCTGCTGTTCTGGTGCGTGGCGATTTGCGCGCGGCTGGTCTATCTGCAGATCTTCTGTTACGGCAGCTTTGCCAAGCAAGCCGAGCACCAGCAGCAGCGTGAGATTCCGCTTTCCGCCAAGCGAGGAGTAATTTACGACCGCGCAGGTCACGAACTGGCAATGTCCGTGCTCGTGGATTCGGCCTTTGCCGTGCCGAGCGAAGTAAAAGACCTGCCCACGGCCGTTTCTCTGATTACGCGTATCACGGGTGAGGATCATAATGTGGTGCTCGCCGATTGCCGCAACCACAAAACCTTTTGCTGGGTGGCGCGCAAGGCAGATGACGAGACCATCGAGCGCATCCAGTCGCTGAACCTGCAGGGCATCCATTTTCAGAAAGAGCCGAAGCGCTTTTATCCCGCGCGCGATCTGGCGGCCCAGGTAGTAGGAACTGTCGGCATGGAGGACTCCGGGCAGAGTGGCATCGAGCATGCGTTCGACGATGAACTACGCGGGCGCGCGGGCAAGATGTTCATCTCGGTCGACGCTCGCCGGCAGTGGTATTCCGATATAGAGAAGCAACCGGAACCTGGCGAGAGCCTGGTCCTGACCATTGACAAAAATATTCAGTACATCGCCGAGAAGGAACTGGATCAGGCGATTCACGACACACAGGCGATCGCGGGCACGGTGATCGTCGAGAATCCGCACACCGGGGAAATTCTCGCGCTAGCCAACCGGCCCACGTTCAATCCCAACCTGCGCAAGCAGATCACGCCCGCAGCGCTGACCAACCGCGCGGTGAGCTATGTGTATGAGCCGGGATCGACGTTCAAGCTGGTGACGATTTCAGCGGCGCTCGAAGAAAAGCTCACGAATCCCGATGAAGTGTTCGACTGTCAGATGGGATCGATCGTCTATAACGGGATGCGGATTCGCGACTCAAAGCCGCACGGCCTGTTGCCGGTGTGGGGCGTGCTGGCGGAATCCAGCGACGTAGGCGCGATCAAGATTGCGCTGCGGCTGGGCGAAGACCGATTCTACAAATACATTCGTGCTTACGGATTTGGGCAGCAGACGGGAATCGAGTTGCCGGGCGAGACGCGCGGCCTGACCAAACCCGTGAGCCGTTGGTCAAAAGTTTCGATTGCGGCGATTTCCATGGGACAGGAGATTGGGATTTCGCCGATCCAGTTGACGGGATTGATCTCGACCTTTGCCAATGATGGAGTGTGGGTGGCGCCGCGCATTCTGACGGGGAGAGTCGAAGCCCAGGGCACGCCGCAGACCGTGGCGTTTCATCCGGCAGCGTCGCGACGCGTGATTTCGAGTTATACCGCGGCCGAGATGCGGTCGATGATGCAGAAAGTTGTACTCGAAGGCACGGGACGCAAAGCGATTCTGGAAGGCTACACCTCCGCCGGAAAGACTGGCACAGGACAGAAGGTCGACCCGGCAACCGGAGCGTATTCGAAGACGAAGTATGTCGCGTCGTTCGCGGGATTCGCGCCGCTGAACAATCCTCAGATTGTGGTGGCGGTGATTCTGGATTCGGCGGTGGGCCCGCACCAGGGCGGGCAAGTCTCAGCGCCCGTATTTCGCCGCGTGGCGCAGCAGGTGCTCGAGTATCTGCATACGCCGCATGATCTGCCCCTCGCGCCGAATCATCAACTGCTGCTGGCATCGCGAGCGAAGGATAGGGATTTGGAGGAAGGCACGCCGGATCATCCTGGGGAGCCACTGGAGACGGCCGATGTAGTTGGCGATTCCTCGCAACCAGCGGAGACGGATCGTGTGGCGCGGACACTCCCTTCGACAAGCTCAGGGCGGGCTTTGCCCGCAACTGCCGGAAGCGATGGGAAGGTAGTCCAGGCCACAATGCGCGAGACTGAGCCGGTACCGGGAACTGCCGCTGGGGCCTCGACGGGCCAAGGTGGACCGCAGCAGAAGACCGCGAACCCAATTGACGCAGCAGCCGTGCCGACGACCCTGCTACCGACTGGAACCGTGGTTCTGGACGTCGAACAGGGCGGAATAGAAGTGCCATCATTCGTCGGGAAGACCGTGCGTGGCGCCGTGGAAGCCGCTCAAGACGCTGGGCTGGAGTTGGAAGCCGTGGGCAGCGGCGTGGCGCGCCAACAGTCTCCGTCAGCGGGCACGCATGTGGCCGCGGGAACGCATGTGACGGTGCAGTTCGGTCGATAGATCAAAGAAAAGCTTAAAATACGGAGGGCACAGAGGAGTGCGTTATTTTCCTCATTGTCCCAGCTGCGAACGCCGCGTCTCGGAGTAAACATTCTTCCAGTTTGACCGCCTGAAAAACCGCATGATACGGTAAAACAGTCACACCATCCTGGCAGATCAGCTAATGCTCCCTGATAGAGGTTTGGACTTTGTCTCTTGTTGAGGCCACTCCCGCCAATACAGCTCCCGCCGTCCGCAAGACTGCGCTGAACGCCGTCCATTGCCAGATGGGCGCGAAGATGGTCGACTTCAACGGCTGGGATATGCCGGTGGAGTATCCCGCGTCGATCGGCTGCGGCATCATCAATGAGCATATGGCGGTGCGCACGGGCGTGGGCATCTTCGACGTCAGCCACATGGGCGACATTCGCCTCGCGGGGCCGCAGGCGCTGGCTGCGGTGCAGCACATTTCCATGAATGACGCTTCGCGGCTGACGGTAGGACAGGCACAGTATTCCGCCCTGCTCTATCCGCAAGGGACGTTTGTGGACGATGTGATCGTCCACCGTCTGGGTGAGGACGAATACCTGCTGGTGATCAACGCGGGCACTCGCGAAAAAGATTTCAACTGGGTGCGCGACAACACGCGGCAGTTCGATTGCGTGGTGGAAAATCTGTCGGACGACTTCACGCAGATTGCGATTCAAGGGCCGAAGGGCGTGGACGTACTGCAGAAGCTGACTGACGTTGATTTAAGTGCGGTAAAGTTCTACTGGGTTACGCGCGGATCAGTCTGTGGGCTGAAGGATATTCTGATTGCGCGCACAGGATATACAGCCGAAGACGGGTTCGAGATTTACATTCCGGCGGACAAGGCCACAAGCGCACGGGTGTGGAGTGAGATTCTAAGCGCGGGCAAGGAATTCGGGCTTGTGCCCTGCGGATTAGGATCACGGAATACTCTGCGGCTCGAAGGAAAACTTCCGCTCTACGGGCACGAGATTTCCGATACGATTAATGTTTGGGAAGCTGGGCTTGACCGTTTCTGCAAGATGGAGAAGCCGGAGTTTGTGGGCCGCGCTGCGCTGGAAAAGGCGAAGGCCGAAGGCGTGAAGCGGATGCTGGTCGGCTTGGAGATGGTTGAGCGCGGCATCGCACGCGATGGATACAAGGTGTTGGATGGCGGCGGCCACGAGATCGGGTACGTCACCAGCGGATCACCGGCGCCGTTCTTGAAGAAGAACATCGCGTTGGCCTATGTGCCTCCGGAGGCTGCGGCGGTGGGCACGGCAGTGAAAGTGGAGATTCGTGGCCAGGGTGTGGGAGCGCAAGTTGTGCCGACGCCGTTTTATAAGCGGCCGAAGAAGACCGCGTAACCACGAACTGGGCAGTATAAACGACCTTGCTAGCAGCTAAGAGCCAGGAGCTAGAAGTCATCATGGCCTATCCAACAGACCGCAAATATACAAAAGAGCATGAGTGGATTAAAGTGACCGGGCAACAGGCAATCGTCGGTATCACCGACCATGCGCAGGAGTCGCTGGGCGACATCGTGTTCGTCGAACTGCCGAAGATCGGCACGGATCTCGAGGCGGGCAAGGCATTCGGCACAGTCGAGTCGGTGAAGGCGGTGTCGGATTTGTATGCACCGGTGTCGGGTGCGGTCACCGAAGTCAACGGCGATCTGGCTACGTCGCCGGAAAAAGTTAACAAAGATCCCCATGGCTCCTGGATGTTGAAGATGACGATGAAGAATCCGGCCGATCTGCAGGATCTGCTCTCGGCCGCCGCTTACGAGCAATTTGTGGCGGAAGAAGCAGGACACTGAAAGTGCGATTCCGGACCGGCGTGAAGCAGCAGACGGCCGTCACAATCCAACTGACCGCGAGTTACATCTAACAACTTCCTATGCGCTACTTACCCAAGTCTCCCGCCGACCGCGAAGCCATGCTAAGAGCGATTGGTTTGCGTTCGGTCGACGAGTTGTTTGCGCCAATTCCGGCGGAATACCGTCTAAGCCGCGACCTCAACGTCCCCCGCCAGATGGCTGAGTCTGAAATCGTGGACTATTTTCGCCAACGTTCGCGGGAAAACGGCGAAGGCTACACCAGTTTTCTCGGCGCCGGCGCCTACCTCCATTACCGGCCTGTGATTATTGATTCGCTGATCTCGCGCGGCGAATTCCTCACCGCATACACCCCCTACCAGGCGGAAATTTCTCAGGGCACTCTGCAATCGATTTTCGAATTTCAAACCATGATCTGCGAACTGAGCGGCATGGAAGTGGCGAACGCTTCCATGTATGACGGCTCAACCGCCGCAGCTGAGGCGGTGATGATGGCGGTGCGGCTCACGGGCCGGCGGTCGGTGGTGGTGGCGCGGAGTTTGCATCCGGAGTATCGCGAAGTACTCGCTACCTACGCCACGCATCAGGGAATGCCGCTGTCTGTTGCGGGGTTCGGTGCTGACGGTCGGGTGAACCTGGAAGAGATAGAGAAGTCGATCATGCCGGAAACGGCTTGTGTCTTGATTCAATCGCCGAATTTCTTTGGAACGATTGAAGATGTGGCGGCGATCGCCGAGGTCGCGCACAAGCACGGCGCTATGCTGGTGGTTTCGATCGCCGAAGCGGTATCGCTGGGAATCGTCGAACCGCCGCGCCAAGCGGACGTCATCGCCATGGAAGCGCAATCGTTCGGGGTGCCGCTGGGGTTTGGCGGGCCGTACTGCGGCGTGATTGCCACGCGTGAAAAATACGTTCGGCAGATGCCCGGTCGGTTGGTCGGCCAAACGGTCGATAAACAAGGCAGACGCGGATTCGTGCTGACGCTCGCCACACGCGAGCAGCACATCCGGCGCGAGAAAGCGACGTCGAATATCTGTACCAATCAAGCCCTGATGGCGCTGATGGTCAATATCTTTATGACGGTGTATGGCAAGGTCGGGTTGAAAGAGTTGGCCAGGCAGAACCTGGCAAAGACGGCATACGCAGCTGCGCAGTTCGCGAAGCACGGCAGGGTCTTGTTCAGTGGAGCACCGCGCTTCAACGAGTTTGTGGTGGAGACAAGCGAAGACCCGCATGCCATCAACAACCGGCTGCTGGGACACAGAGTGGTCGGCGGATTGCCGCTGAAGAAGTTCTATCCCGAGTTGGGGAATGCGGCATTGTGGTGCTGCACGGAACTTACCACGCGCAGCGCGATCGACACGGCTGTGGGATTGGTGGCCGAAAGCGAAGGTCCGGGCCGATCTGCAAGAGAAAAAGCTGGCCTTGAGGAGGTGGCGCGATGAAGTACGAGACTCCCAAGGCCCGCCTTCAGGTGAATCAGAACGAAGGGCTGATCTTCGAGAAGTCCTCAGCCGGCAAAGCCGCCTGGAAGCTGCCGCCGCTCGACGTGCCGGAGGTGAATACGTCGACGCTGCTCGGTGCCGCTGCAAGAAAGGATCTCGGGAACATGCCCGAGGTGAGCGAGATTGAAATCATTCGCCACTTCACGCGGCTTTCCACGTGGAACTATGCGATCGATCTCGGAATGTATCCCTTGGGATCATGCACCATGAAGTACAACCCACGCGTAAATGAAGCTGTGGCGCGGGTCGAGGGAATCGCCAACGGTCATCCCTACCAGCCGGAGAAGATCTCGCAAGGCGCGCTGCATATCCTCAAGACGTTGAGCGAGTGCCTGATCGAAATCACGGGCATGGACGCAATCACGCTACAGCCGGCGGCGGGTGCGCATGGCGAGATGACCGGACTGCTGATGGTGCGGGCTTATCACCAGTCGAAGGGCAATGCACGCAAGAAGATTCTGATTCCCGACTCGGCGCATGGGACCAATCCGGCGACGGCTGCGATGGTCAACTATGCCGTCGAAAACTTGAAATCCGACTCGCGCGGCATGGTGGATATCGCCGCGCTGGAAGCGCAGATGAGCGACGATGTCGCTGCGCTGATGCTCACCAACCCCAACACGCTGGGAGTGTTCGAGCAGCAGATTCACAAGATTGCCGACATTCTGCACGCCAAAGGTGGCTTGCTTTATATGGACGGCGCCAACATGAACGCCTTGGTCGGGAAGGTAAGGCCGGGTGATTTTGGCGTCGATGTGATGCATTTGAACTTGCACAAAACTTTTTCCACTCCTCACGGAGGCGGCGGACCGGGATCGGGTCCGGTGGCGATCAAGAAAATCCTCGAGCCCTTCGTGCCGACACCGGTGGTGGTCACCAAAGCCGACGGCACGCTGGGCTTTGACTACCACCGTCCGCAGTCTGTGGGCAGGGTGCGAGCGTTCTACGGCAACTTTGGGATGTTTGTACGCGCGCTGGCTTACATCCAAGCGAATGGGCCAGATGGTTTGCGGCAAACCACCGAAGACGCGGTGCTAAACGCCAATTACATCCGCAAAGGCCTCGAAGGCACCTACGATCTGCCGTATTCCACGCCAACCATGCACGAGGTCGTGTTCAGCGACAAGTTGCAGGCGAAAAAAGGTGTGCGAACTATGGACATTGCCAAGCGGCTGATCGATTACGGATTCCATCCTTATACAACTGCATTTCCGCTGATTGTTCCCGGTGCCCTGATGATCGAGCCGACCGAGAGCGAGTCGAAGGAAGAAATGGATTTATTCATTGAGGCGATGAAGTCGATTGCGGAAGAAGTCGAAGAAAATCCGCAGACGGTGCTCGATGCGCCGCACTCCACGCGGGTTTCGCGGCTCGATGAGACCGCCGCTGCCAGGAGGCCGGTTTTGCGGTGGAAGCCGGGTTTCTAATTGTTGATCGTCGATTTCTGATTATTGATTGAATACCGATCCAGTTTGAGGTTTTCAAACAACGATCAACAATCATAAATCAACAATTTCTATTCTCCGCGCGCTATTTAGCCGAGATGTCCACCGAAGCGCGCGTCGTTTCCCAGTCGACCCGCAGCGTGCAGCCGCTCCCCGACTTGCCGTAGCCGATGGTGAAGTTCTCCACGGGCGACGGTAGCTTCGAAACATTCATGTCCACTCGGGCCAGTTCATCACTCTCATATTTGTAGGGGATGCCCCACTCGCCCGTCTTCTTGTTGATGATCAGAGTCCACTTGCCCGCAGCCGGCACGGTAAAGATCGTGTAGCTGCCGGCGGGCACAACCTTGCCGCCGACAATCACATCGGCGCTGGTGACGAACGTTGTGGCGTCATTGGCTCCGGTGCGCCAGACTTCGCCGAAGGGCACGAGTTCGCCGTAAATCTTGCGGCCCTTCATGCGGGGGCTGGAGTAATCGGTCTTGACAGTTTTGCCGCCGCCGAGATCGCACGTAGCTGACGCTGCGGGGCTGGGCCGGCCTCCGCCCATCTGAGCGAAAGCAGTAGCGCTAAACAGGATGGTTAGAAACGAGAGGAAGACAGTTCGTTTTTGCATGGATTCTCCTTTAGATTGCTTCGCGATGGCCAAGACGTTTGACGGATCGAAAGTAGATTCGTCAGCAGACGGCAGCGTCCTTGTTTGAAATAGGCACTTCGGCGCCAGCGTCGCGCCTCATGTACAACTTGCGCTCATCCTCATGGGTAACGCGAAATCCGAGCCGCTCATAGAGCCGTAAAGCAGGGTTAACTTTCACTACGCCTAGTGTCACCGATTGGCGGGCGCGCGTGGCCTCACTAATTAACCGACTCATTACCTCGGTACCGATGCCCCGCCGCTGGAAGGAGCCGTCCACAAAGAGCTGCCCAAGAAAGAGCGTGTCGCCTCGAGTTGTGCTCTGCAACCACCCAACATCGATGCCGTCGAAGGTGATCATTCGAACCTGTGCCAAGTCCCACTGCCGCCGGAAGCTAGCGACTTGAACGGCCATGTCCAAGTTCAATTGCTGAATAATTCTCGTCATCCCCGCGAAATAGAGACTCTCACAATAGTCGAAGTCTTGGGTGCGAGCCGGGCGAAGTGAGATCTGCATTACCTCCATACCTTCCATCATACCGTCCGCATTTCTTTAGCCCACAATCGGAGACCATGTCACGCGGACGGTACTGGTGCGATATTCAAAACGGCACCACTACCGCGCAGACCGATGATTATGCTCCATCCGCCGCGCCGGGTACAATCGTCCGATGCCGGTATTCGATGAGAAGCAGGAAGAGCTGGAACACTATGAGACCATGATGGGCATTCCGCGCGGGCGGCTGGCCGTGACCATGGACACGATCACCGATGCCATGGCACTGGTGGGACAGCACAGCGTCTATTGCCAGAGCCAGCGCTGGCCGGGCAAGCCGGTAATGGATATCCAAATCATCATGAAGAGCTTGACCGACGCGAAAGAACTGATCCAGAGCGTGATGGAAGAGCTGAAGAAGAATTCCTGACAGTTGATTTACAATTGCACGGCTGTAATTCTCAGGAGAAATAAAAATGAAGACGTCGCAGATTAAGAAGTTGGCCGCAACTCTGCTTTTGCTGTCGGGATTGACGGCTGTTTCCGGTTGGGCGCAAACTGCGGCTCCCGCCACGCTCACGCCAGAGGAACGCGAGTTGGCGCTGAAGAGCTTTCAAACCACGCGCGATAACTTTCTGAAATCCATCGCCCGGCTTTCGCAGGCGCAGTGGACATTCAAACCGGCTCCTGACCGGTGGTCCGTGGCGGAAGTCGCCGAGCATATTACGGTCTCAGAGTCGGGACTCTTCGGCTTGGTACAGAAGCAGATTATGTCGTCCCCTGCGACTCCCGACAAGCGTGATCAGGTGAAAGGAAAAGATGAAATTGTTCTTGAGAGGGTTCCGGACCGCAGCCACAAGGCGCAAGCACCGGAGTTCCTTCGTCCCACGGGGCGCTGGGCTACCGAAGCGGACTTAACGAAAGCGTTCGAGGACAGCCGCGCGGCAACCATGGAATACATCCGCACCACCAACGACGACCTGCGCGACCATTTCTTCGACCATCCCATACTGGGGACATTGGATGGCTATCAGTGGCTGCTACTGATCTCGGCCCACAGCGCGCGGCATACCGCCCAGATCGAGGAAGTGAAGGCCGATCCTAATTTTCCAAAGAACTGAGAGAACAACCACAGCGACGCTAAGGCTTAACTATTATCATTACGACACCGTGGGAAGCCACCGACGCGGAAAACTTTCCAGTGAAGTTGCCGAGGTCTTTGTGCTGCCACAAGTCGCGGACTGAAGCAGTCAAGTGCCCGGGATAGCCGATATCTTCCCAGTTCACTGAGATTTCCTTCTCTGCACTGCCACGATTTAAGAGCACTGCCGCGCGACTGCCGTCTTTCAACTGCTTCGCCCAGACTTCTGCATCGCCGTTCTTCCACACTCGCCCGCCTTCGCGCCCGAGCGGATCCTGATCCACGGCAATCACTTCCTTGTTGGTGAGAATCTCGTGAATCTCAGGCCGCATGTCGCGCAGGTCGTTGCCCGCGATCAGCGGTGCGGCCAGAATTGCCCACAAGCTGAAGTGGGCACGGTACTCGGTATCCGTCATGCCGCCGTTTCCAACCTCGAGCATGTCAGGATCGTTCCAATGGCCGGGCCCGGCGTAAGACTCCAGGCCGACCTGCATATCGAGGATTGCCAGCATACCGTTGGAGCAGCAACTGCCATCCGGCCATTTCTCGGACCCTCCCCAGCGGTCATTGATGTCGCCGGTCGTCCGCCACAAGTTGCCGCCGACTTCTTTTCCCCAGAGCCAGGGTTTCGCCGTGCCCCACTCGCAAATGCTCAAGACAATGGGACGACCAGAACCATCGAGAGCGGCGCGGATGTTGGCGTAGGAGGCTTTCGCATCCTGCGTGGTGGTGTTGCACCAGTCATACTTCAGGTAGTCGACGCTCCACCCCGCGTACTGGATCGCGTCTTGATATTCGTGGCCAAGGCCGCCCGGGCGGCCAGCGCAGGTCTTCGAGCCCGCGTCAGAATAAACTCCGAATTTCAGCCCCAGCGAGTGAATATAGTCGCCGACCGCCTTCATGCCGTGAGGGAAGCGCTGCGGGTCGGCGACAATGTTGCCTTGCGTGTCGCGGCTCACCTGCCAGCAGTCGTCGATATTGACGTATTCGTATCCGGCGTTCTTCATACCGGACTTGACCATCGCGTCGGCCATGCTCCGGATCATGTCTTCGCTGACGTTGCAGGCGAACTTATTCCACGAGTTCCAGCCCATTGGCGGAGTGAGGGCAAGAGCACTCGATACAGTGTTGTTATCTTGGCCGAGCGATGGGACCGAGCCAACAAACATTCCAAACGCGGCGACGAGGAAAACGAGTCTGGTTCTCATGCGGATATTTGTACTAGAGGGAAAGGGAAAAAATGAAACACAGAGGGCACAGAGGATTCTGAATTCCTCCATGTGCTCCGCGACCTCGTGGTTAAGGCCCTAGACCAGCGTGTACTTCCCGCGCTCGATCACCTTCTCTGCAATCTGCCGGCGCAGTTCGATAGTATTGAACGGTTCGTACTTGGCCAGGCGGCGAAGAATTGCAAGCTGAGTGCGCAGCATGTCGCCGTCGGCCACCGCGGCGATCACTTTCTTGGCTGCGGACTCGATCTTCTCCATCGCCTGCGTGAGATAGACGCGCGTCATGGCTATCGGGAGAGCGGCGGCTGCTTCGCCTTTCGTCTCCGCGATTTTTTGCGCGCGCAGAACCGCCGACTCCATGGCATAAGTTTCGATGGTCATGTCGGCGATGGCGCCCATGATCTCCTGCTGATCCTGGATCGACTGCATGTATTTCTGCGTCGCCGATCCGGCGGCGAATAGCCCGAGCTTCTTGGCTTGCCCCACCAGTTTGTTCTCTTCGGCGAGCGGACCATCAAGGTCTTCGCTCATCGAGGGTCCGGAGAGCACTTCATCCATCAGCTTTTTGATGGCGGGCATCAGCGGCAGCTGACCGCTCATGGCACGCTTCAGCAAAAACCCGGTGATAATGAGGCGGTTGATTTCGTTAGTGCCTTCAAAGATCCGGTTGATGCGGGCGTCGCGATAAGCGCGTTCGGCGGGATACTCCTCGACGAAGCCGTATCCGCCGTAGATTTGCAGGGTCTCATCGACAAGGTAGCCGACCATCTCCGAAGCCCAGACCTTTATGATGGAACATTCCACTGCGTACTCCTCGATGGCCTTGCGAGTTTCCTTCATCGCGTCCGCACCGGACTTATCGACCTCGCTCAACGCGCTATCCATCATGCCCACCGTCCGATAGACCAGCGATTCGCCAACGTAAAGCAGCGTCGCCATGTTGGCGATTTTTTCGCGCACCAGGCCAAAGTCCGAAATCACCTTATTGAACGCCTTGCGCTGCTTAGCGTAGGAGATGGCGTGTTCGAGAGACACGCGGCCCCCGCCCACGCACATCGCACCCAGCTTGAAACGTCCCACGTTCAGAATATTGAAAGCGATGACGTGCCCCCTGCCGATTTCGCCGAGCAGATTTTCCACGGGCACCTTGCAGTCGTTCAAGATGATCGGGCAGGTGGAGGAGCCGCGAATGCCTAATTTGTGTTCTTCGGCGCCGATGGAGAACCCGGGAAAATCCCTTTCTACCAGAAACGCCGAGAACTTTTCGCCGTCGACCTTGGCGAAGACCGTGAACAGATCGGCGAAGCCGGCGTTGGTAATCCACATCTTCTCGCCATTCAGGATGTAGTGCTTTCCGTCGGAGGAAAGCTCAGCACGGGCGCGACAGTTCATCGCGTCAGAGCCGGAAGAGGCTTCTGACAAGGCATAGGCGCCTACAATTTCCCCGGTAGCCAGGCGCGGTAGATATTTTTTCTTTTGCTCCTCGGTTCCGAAATAAACGATGGGCAGCAACCCAATCCCGCTGTGCGCGCCCCAAGTTGTGGCGAAGCCGGCATACTGGGCAATGTGGTCCGCGATGACCGCAGCCGTGACCTTATCCATTTCGAGGCCGCCGTAGGCTTCAGGAATTTCCACGCCGCTCAAGCCCAGGTCGCCTGCTTTTTTCAGCAGAGCGCGCGAAATTGAGAAATCCTTGTGCTCGATCTTCTCC